>JAKFVU010000039.1 GCA_021732025.1 Candidatus Obscuribacterales bacterium
AGATCCTACCGATGCTGAGGCCTTGAATATCATGGCTTACCTAACATTTTTGAGCACTGACAGCAGTGGCGCACACGAACTGTGGAGTCGGGCGCTTAAGGCAGCACTAAAGAAAAGCGGCAAAGAACGGTTGCACGCTACAGAATCTCTACATTGGCTGGCAGGGACACCCCCTTGGAGAGCAACAGATTCGAGGATTAAGCAGAACGAGTTATTGTATAGGCAGGCAGTGGACGTCACTGAAGATGTTTTAGGAAAGAACGATCCGGAAGTAGCCAATCAGCTAGAGTTTCTAGGTAGATTTTATACTGATGAGGTCAAGGATCAGGAAAGAGGCTCCCAGTGCTATGCCCGTTCACTTAAAATTAGAGAATCTGCTTTGTATGAATTCGCACCTGAAATCGGCAACAGCCTGCGTGAGCTCGCCAGTTGCAAATATTGGCAGGGCAAAAAAGAAGAGGCTACTGTTTTGGAAAAGCGCTCCAATGCCATCAAGACTAAATTCCTGATACCAGGCGGTATGTGGTTTTCGGGTAGCGATAGAGGCCTAGAATTCTGTCTTAAGGAATCTGGAAAGCACAGTGAGGCTCAATTTTTGAGCGATAGAGCTAGTTTGGTCCCAGGGCACCCGTGGGCGTGTGGTCCTAGATACAAACTAGAATAATTGTTCCAGCGCGAGACCCAATTGATATCGACTACTTCAATCAACGCGAATTAAAAACCAGCTCTAATCCAATATTGCTGTATCTACGAGCGCCTGCATCAAAATGTTTATCACACCCGGTGCTGCTAGCCCAACTATGACCACAATAGGGCCGAATAAAATCATTGCTGCGCCCCACCATCTTTTGCCTTTAATCCAAACAAGAACAAGTCCTACAGGCACTAACAGACAAGCCGGTAGCCCCCAAGCTAGGCACAGTATCTCAATACCATTTGCGATGATATTCATTAGCGCTATGAGGTTTGGCAGAGATCGGTCCTTACCTCTGGCTGATTTAAGACGAGAGCCGTCCTTATTTCGTGCCTGTGAATCAGTATCTGCAACCACATCTGATGGCGGAATGGATTTTGACGAATTTGCCGAATCATTCTCAATAGCACTTTCATCATTGCGCTTCGCACTGACAGGCTCTGAACTGACTTCGGTAGATTGTGCAAGAGCTGCACAGTCGCAAAACAGTGGCGAAACTATAAAAGCCAATACTAATAAAAATCGCAGCATTCTATATTCCTAAAGCACTTACTTTAAAGTACACCTGTTTGGTCCAGCCTAATCAGCCCTCTCACTGTATGGTACTCCCCCGCCCCCTGTCTGCATCATCATGGCGACATGCTCTTCACACTTTCCATTGGTTATATTTAGTTCGCAATAACCATTGGGAGCCATCGGATAAATCATCTTCTGCTGTTCGCCAGACTTTTCTATCCTTTGTGGCTTTCCGTATATCGCAACAATCTCAGAGATGGTCTTACCTTGGGGGCCAGCCACAGGTAGGACACAGTGAGCAAGATTAGCAGGCACATTACTATTCTTGGAACCGTGAAACTGACACATTCTCCACTTCAAAATGTCAAGGATCTGTGCATGAGTAAGTAGGCAGGCATCAAAACAGGTCTCACCGCTGAAAGCTAAGCGCAGAGGATGTAATGGCCCAGACCAATAAAACCAATTTGCTGTTATGTCTTTCCGACATTCCCAAATATCGTTATAACCCAGCTTTAATGGAGCTTCACCATAAAGTCTCACAATCTCATCTTTGCTCTTTCCAATTAAAGAATCGCGCAATGAAATTGATTGCTTTGCTCTCTCCACCTGAATCTGCTGGATGGTGTTCTCATCAGTAGATTTAAATTTGCCCGATTCGAGTATTCTCCAGCGAACCTCTGCCTTTGTGATCTTACCGTTGAGATATAGGATTCGCACTGGTATTTGATTGTAACCAAAAAGCACATCATGCCGGCGCTCATGATTGTCGTTCACTTCCTCTGCTTTGTATTCAGGAAGGCTGCCATTCAATGCAAGATCGCAGAAAGTTTGTGCAGCCGAGGCTTCAGCTTTAAAGTGCTCAAAGTAATTAGGATCAGAAGCTATATCAGCCAACCTTCGACAAGTGATTATTGAAGGCGCCTTTGCAAGATCTGCACCGGCAGTGGTGCCAAGAATCGGATGAACAGAGTAATCGCGCTTAAATAATCTGCCATTGTTCTCTTCGACAACACCTTGTGCTGCCAGCGCGCCCTCTATTCCAGCGGGATGCAAAAATGACATTGTTGCCAAAATAAAACCAAAAGCAAGAATAGCAATAGATGGCTTTATAATATTTGCGCCCTCACCCGACAAACACTTTTTGGTAAAAACCCATGGAACCAATAATTGATCATATCCAAATTACAGTCAAAGATATGAGCATTGCTGTGCCATTCTACGACAAACTTCTTCCACTATTAGGTTTTGACCCAGCCAAGCGGTCCGAGGGTGTAATCGAGAAGCATGACTTTCATGTTGTGGAATGGCAGCACCCCCGCTTGTGCTTTGCTATCACTTCGCCAAGAGAAGCATTCAAAGATGAGTCTATTAACCGCAGAAAACCTGGGGCGCTGCATCATCTTGCCTTCAAAGCAGCATCTCGGGCCGAAGTGGATAGCCTGCATATCAAACTGCAAGAAATAGGAGCAACCATCGTAAGCGCCCCGCGCGAGTATCCAGAATACGTTCCGCCTGGCTACTATGCCGTTTTCTTCAAAGACCTTGACGGCATTAAATACGAGATCGTCTGCCATGAGCATGCCGGGATAGTGCCCTAGCATCTAGTCGTCAGCTACTTTCACGTCTATTTCACAAGGTCGGTTTAATAATAGGAGGGTCCAACCACCCCCCTTACTAATACAACCAGAGTCAAGACATGGCAGAAGCAAACGATGCTCGCATTGATGCTCCGAAGGAGAATCAGCCTAAAGGCGATTCTCCCACCCAGAATATTGACCGCATTGATCTATTTAGGTCTGAAAAGAAAGAAGCTCCAGCTGGA
This sequence comes from Candidatus Obscuribacterales bacterium, assembly GCA_021732025.1. GTDB lineage: Bacteria > Cyanobacteriota > Vampirovibrionia > Obscuribacterales > Obscuribacteraceae. The sequence continues at coordinate 3,033 of JAKFVU010000039.1, forward strand.
GCTGCATCAGGCGATACAGTTGGGCTCAAAAACAATACAGAAGCTGGCTTTCTAGATTTTTCACAGAACGACCCGTTTGCTGCTGCTGATAGCGACAATGACCTCACTCGCGGCGCAAAGAATAGCAAAAAGAGCGCACCAAAAGAATCTAGCGCTGCAAAGCCAGAATCTAAATCTGACGTTAAATCAGACGCAAAATCAGAAGTAAAAGCAGATGCTAAGCCCGGTGAGAAAGCTGTTGAAGAACCTTTCACAGTTCTCAACGACAGCAGTAAGCTCGATCCAAACAAACCCTCTGTTTTGTTTTTAGACGACTTCAACAAGAAAAAACCTTTTCTCGACAGTGACCCTAAAGACAAGAGCTTAGTAATCTCCCAAACCAGCGAGATAGCATTGAACGGCGTCGCCTCAACCACAGACAAAGGGACAAAGAAGCAAACAGAGACTGGTTTCACCCATGGTGAGTTTAGCGCCCGTTTAGCTGAAGAAAATGGTTTCAACGCCATCAGAGCACAATTAAACACATCAGACAGCGATGGTATTCCTGACTTTTCAAAACCACTTAATGGCATTGCTGACCAGGTAGATTCCGGCAAACTCAAACTCGGCAAAGGCGATGTAGTCAACGTTAGCATGGGTGGTGTCGATCTACCATTCGGCCAAATAAACCAGCTGCTTGGCTCTAACAAAGACAACACCATAACTCCAGAAAATGTGAAAAACCCAGAAACGCAAAAAGACATTCTTGAGCGCCTTGGTAAAGTAGCTGACGATCCAAGCCAATCACAAGTAGTTAGAAACTGGAGCAAAATTCAGGTCGATACCAACAAGGCAATTCAAAGACTGCAAGGCCAAGGCGTTGAAGTCCTTCATTCAGCCGCAAACGAAGGCAAGGATACTCTCAGTCTAGAATTTTTGTCTGCTAACCATGAACTAGCTTCAGCAGACTCTAAAACCGGCAAAACTGATGCCTTTGCACCTGAACACTCAAAAACCACACAAGCCAACGGCGTTTATCCTATTAGATTCCAGCCTGGTACAGAAATGGGCGGCGGTAGAGAAGGAAAATATACTGTCGAAGGTACGAATGTGAAATTTAGAGGCGAGGAATTTGGCAACCTCAATATGCAACAAACGGTAAGTGTTTCAGGAAAAGCATTGGACTCGGATGCCGCGGTAAAAGACGTTTTCGAAAAGAAATTCGGTCGCGAGAATCCACCAAGAAACAACGAAAACGGTTACCTAGTCGCTGTGGCAGCCGGCAATTCTTTCGCTAACATAGACTATCTATCAAAACAGCGTGAGCGCCTTGCTGAGACCAAGCGGACGGCCAACGCTCAATAACTCTGATCACAAGCAAGCGACTAGCCTATCAGCCAGCCGGGTATCTATTAAATGGTATCCCGTATAGCTTCTGATAAATACTGGAGATTAGATGGAAATCGGCATTGCTCTTATGTTTTTCTTGTTGTGCTACTTGCTCACATCGCTAAGGGTCATCAAAGAATACGAGCGCTTTATCGTCTTTACTCTCGGTCGCGCCGACGGAGTGCGTGGGCCAGGCCTACAGCTCGTTTTCCCGGTGTTTCAAACATCAAAAAAAGTCGATCTGCGCATTATTACAATGTCGATTCCGATGCAAGAAATCATCACCAAAGATAACGTGTCAGCCAAAACTGCAGCTGTCTGTTTCTTTCAGGTGGTCGACCCGTTTAAGGCTGTGACCAAAATTGAAGACCCCTTTAACGCCACCTCTCAAGTCGCTCAGACCACGTTGAGAAGCGTTCTGGGACAGCACGAACTTGACGAGCTTCTCACTGAAAGAGATGTTATCAACGCCAAGCTCTCAGCCATTATCGACAGACAGACAGAAGGCTGGGGTGTCAAAGTAATTTCAGTTGAAGTTAAAGACGTTGAAATTCCTGAAAGTATGAAGCGAGCAATGGCCAAGCAAGCAGAAGCAGAGCGGGAGAGAAGAGCAAAAATTGTGGCGGCCGAGGGCGAACACCAAGCTGCCGAAAAGTTAGCCCAAGCGGCCAGAGTAATTGGCACAGTTCCTGGTGCTATGCAGCTGCGCCAGTTGCAGACAATGGTTGAAGTTTCAGCTGAGAAAAACTCAACTCTTATCTTCCCTGTACCAATTGAACTAATGCAATTTGCCCAAGCCGCTGTGCAGCATATGCGCAACGAGAACGAAGAAGACGAAGGAAACAAGATCAAAATAGAAGAGAAAGTAGCAGAAGCGGTGCCAATCAAAAAGCAATAAAGTGGCAAGCGATATCTATTTTTTCTGTTTCAAAAACTGCGGTAGGGTCAAATCTTTCGGTTTTGCTACAACCCATGAAAGGCCTTCGGCAACGGCATTCAACAAATTGTGTTCCGGGTCATCTGAAACTTCGTCCTCAAAAATTAGTCGATAGGGCGCAAGGTTTTCACCGTACCAAAGAAAGACGCGCGCACCAGCTGTAGTGCTTGAATCATCATCTGGCACCACACCAAAATTGATCATCAAATGGTCTAAATCTTGCGGTGCCGAAACGTCGAATTGCCGCCCGTAATCAGCTATGGAATCGAGACCACCAGAAAAGTCTAGACCCGCTTTTACTTTACCGAACATGCCGCTTTCTTTAAAAGCGCGGCCACGAATGATGATAAGTTCGTTGGCGCCCCTGCGATAAGTGAGCCAACCGCGCCAGTCAATAGCAGTAACATCAGCAAGATGCATACCAATTTCATGCTCTACCGCCTGCTTAAGCAAGTCGCATTCAGCAGGCAATACCGCCAATGATTTGGCTCTAGCAGCCTCTTCCTTGGCAATAATTTCTGATTCTAATTCGAGTAGCTTGATATGCAACATTGAGGGGTCACTTAAACACTGGTTAGAGTTCTTTATAGACCATGAAAGCGGCCATTGCTAACATGATTACACCGAAAGCCCGCTTGAGCAACGAGTCTTTTAAGCGCAAAGCCAATTTACTGCCAAGCATAGAGCCAGGCACCGCGCCTAGCGCCATCACAAGAACCAGCGAAAATTCTACATGATGATTAATACTATGAGCGATTGTTCCGGGCACGGAAAGGCAAGCAACTACCAGCAGAGACGTACCAAAGGCAGACTTGGCGCTCATGCCAAAAACAGCTAACAAGATCGGAATAAGAATAAAGCCACCACCTACTCCAAAGAAGCCGGCCAATAGCCCTGTGAGCAAACCTACTGGTAAGACTTTAAGCCAGCTAGCTTTCTTTGGAAGCACTTCAGCGAGGTCTGGTATCGCTTGGTAAACTTTGGTCTGATCAAACTCTGGCTTAGCTACTGCTTGTTGCTTTAACTTGTGGCTGAAGCCCGAGAGCAAGTCGATTGCAGCTAGCGTAATGAGCGCGGCAAAGAGCAGCATCAAAATGCGACCATCGACATGCACTGTTAATTCAGCACCAATCAACGTGCCAATAATTGCTGGCAGAACCAGCATCTTGACCATTTCTATGTCGACTAGTTTTTCTTTGACATAGTTTATTGCCCCGGCCACCGATGTAGGCACAATCAGTGCCAAAGTAGTGCCGATAGCCATGTGGGCATCTAAATGCATTAGAAGGCGCAGCATAGGGGTGCAGACGATGCCGCCACCAATGCCAAATGTGCCAGACAGTAGGCCAGTAGCAAGACCGATGGCAAGGGCCTGAACAACTTCAATCGGTGAGAATGGAAAAATCAAAGCTACATGTAGTTGGCAAGAAGCTTGCCAAGATCTGGATTTTCCACAACCATTTGGTTGAAATTAGCGTTCTTAGTCAAGCGTCTGGCAATTGTACGATCGTGCTTGATTGCTCTATAAATTCCTTCAGGATCGAGCGTGACAACCCGCAATGCTTGTGGGTTCTTCGTCAAAACCACGGCGGCAGAGCCCCACTTGGTTATTCGCCTGCAAGTATAATGATCGGCCTCGGCAATCTTGTCTAAATGCGGATGAGCAGCCAATACACGGGCTGATGAAGCATGGCTGCAAATGGCAGCAACCAAACCTGGATCTGCACTAACCATTTTGTCTAACCAGCGCATACGAGCCATTTTTACGGCTGTAGCGGTATCGGTGCGGATGGCCTTTACGCTGGCAGCAGACTTAAGCGGTGGCCGCAGGTCAAGGCTCGCTGATGGAGCAGTGGTCTGGGCAAAGGCCGCAAAAGAAGTGTTTGTTACCAAGACTGATAGTGTTAATGCCAAGAAAACTGGTAGTTTCTTTGCCAGGGTGCTTGCCGGAAAGTTCGCCTGAATAAATGGCATCTGCTAGTCTCAATTGTATGAATCAACCTTTCGGATTTTATCATTGATAAGCTAGCTTAGACTTGAAGCCGAGGAACAAATGTCCAACAGTGGTGAACATTCCGAAGACAGACCAGTCGACATGACTGACAAGACTGGCGAAAAAAACGGTTTACCGAGAGACGATGGTGCCGCTCAAGCCAAAGACAAGCTAGAACTCGACGCGAAAATGACCCGTTATATAGGGCCTGATAGCAATGCTGGGGTTAAAAGTAGAGAATTCACAGTCATGAGCCAGACAGAGAAGGCTCAGATTGCCAATCTTCCAGCCTACTTGAGGCCTGAACTGCTTTCTCGCAAATCTGGCTTTACTCCAGAGCGCAGAGAAGATAAAACCTTTGAAAGGTTTAAGCCGCGAATCGAAGAGTTACTTGACCTGACAGCACCGAGCCGCGACCACGAGTACGGCCCAGGCCTATCCAGGGCGGAGTCTAAGGGTCTGTCAGAAACGAGAGAGCGCTTACTTAATTGTGACAATGTCGCAGATGCTCTCTCAAATGCACTTCATCTAGCTCGTCTCTATCAACATTTACGATATATTGAAGAGGCAAAAAGAGCGACTTTGTTTGCTCTGGGTATTGATCCCGACAATATCATGGGCAAGCAGCTTTTAAAGGAACTAGAACGCGTGCAAATTTCTGAACTGGGCCTGAAGACATCGCTTGAGCCTTCTCCTTTTTCTAAATCAGCCCTGCGCAATCGCATTATCAATTTGAGCGGCGGCAAAGTTATTGTAGTAGGCGATTTGCTCATCGACGAATTAGTCGAAGGCCGCCCCGAGCGCATTTCACGCGAAGCGCCGGTGCTTGTGCTTGAGCATGTCGACACCGAACTAATTCCTGGTGGAGCAGCTAATACCGCCCATAACATCACAGCTCTTGGAGGCAAATGCCATGCAATAGGTGTCTGCGGCAAAGACGATTATGCACCTAAACTGGCTTCAGTACTTGAGCGCTACGGCATCACTTATGACTTGATCGAAGATGAAAGTCGACCCACCACAGTAAAAAGTCGAGTGATTTCCAAATCACACTCTCTTTTGCAACAGCTTCTGCGTATCGATCGCATATCTCACGCCAAAATTAATAGCGAGATTGAATCGCGACTAATCGAAAAGATAAACACAGCCAATCAATCATTCAATGCCATTATCGTCTCTGACTACAAAGCTGGTGTCATCACTGATGGTGTCATCGCTGCAGTCAGAGCGCTGGCAGAGAACCGCGACACCATGGTAATTGTAGACGCCCAAAATAGTTTCGAGCGCTTTGGCAATTGCACTTTGATGACACCAAACCAACCCGATGCAGAAGCAGCTTCTGGTATCAAAATCACCTCAAAAGAATCGCTCAAACAGCTTGGCGAATTGCTTTTGACCAAATCAGGAGTAAAAGCACTCTTGGTCACCCGCGGTGGCGATGGCATGGTGCTCTTCGAACGAGGCAAGCCGATGGTAGAGCTGCCCGCCTTTAACCGTTCAGAAGTGTTTGACGTTACTGGAGCTGGAGACACAGTTGTTGCCACTATGGCATTAGCTTTAACATCAGGAGCCAGTATGCCAGAAGCAATGGCTCTAGGCAATTTGGCCGCATCAATAGTGGTGCGCAAACCAGGTACAGAAGTAACCAGTCAAAAAGAGATGCTACAGCATCTTGAGCAGCTCAATTTGCCTGAGTAATCTATTTGTCGATTAGTAAAATACGCCACGACTGAGAATTTAAAGCAAACTGCAAATCGGAAGAACTTGCCGTCGGCAAATTGGGGAAACCCGGCCGACCTCTCAAGAAACCGCCTCCAGAGACAGTTACCTCGATATCGTTAGGGCCCTTAACTCTCTTAACGGTTATTTTGGTTGTACCAAGCACTTCTTGATTTTTTGGCAGCGGCCCATCATCGGTAGAAGCTTTCACTACCGCACAAAAATATGTGCCACCGACCAAACTGCTGAGAAGTGCGTGGTCGCTGTTGCCGTTGATGGTTAAAGGGCTTGAGCCGACATCCAGACTGGGGTTACCCATGCCGTTCCAGCCAGAAATCCAAGTAGCATTTTGTTTAGGCTTATTGGGATCAAGCTGCAACATGCCACCTGAGGCCTTAGAAGAAATACCAATCGGCAATATCTGATTGGGAGAAATGGTTCGCAACCCACAATAGGCACCGCCCACCGCACGCGCGCTCACTGGCATACTGGGAAAACCAACAAATCTAGCGAAGATTGTAGGCATTTGCCTCGTGATGGTCACTTCGCAGGTGTGTGGATATTTCATGGCAATCGCACTAATATCAACATCTACAGAAACGTTCTCGCCATCAGCGATTAGAGGCTGATTGTCGGAAGCATTTCTTGCCACCATGTCGGCAGCCCAATCACGTGCTTTCTTCTGCTGAAACGAACTAACCATAGGCGCAGACAGCATGTAGGCACCAGCTAATGCACCTGAATCGGCAGCTACCTGCAGTTGCTTTCTGACATGAAAACCGTGCACGAAATCAACGGCGATAGAACCGAGAATCAAGAGGCCAAAAATCAGAGCCAATAAAAAAACCGAACTAAGGGCACCTTTCTCACTGCGGCGATTGCGAGTTAGCATGCGTATTCTAGGCAATTTTGCAGCCAAATCTTTTGAGTGATAGCTCATTATATTCGCCTTTTAATTTGCGGCCGTTTTACTAAAATTGACTCCATTACTATCATGCATATTATCTTGGGCCTTTTACTGGCTATTCAAATTTTTTTCTAACGGTCTGCTATTCAAGACGACAGGTCGACTCGGCCACAATCTCAAAACCCTTGCCCAGACCGAGAATATCTGGCTCGGGAAAATGTCTGCAACCATATGCATCTGAGACGAAATGCACTTTGACAGTTACGGTTGGCGGATTGGATGTTTCATTGAAGCCGGTGCCGCCAAGCTCAAACTGTTTGTAGCTGTTTACCACCCCGGGATAATCAATAGAAGAGACGATCTCACACCAGCGTGCAACCGTGTATTTTGGATCGAGCCCATACGACATTGCTAACTTGCGAGCAGCGGTACTAGCAGCTTGCTTCAGAGTGCAGTGAATAACGTAGGCTTCGCTAGCCTCAATCATCACATATATAGAGATTACGATTAGAGGCACAATCATGATTAGAGATGCTGTGAATTCAGGCATCATCTGGGCAGATTGAGGGCGGTTTCGGCGACGGAATCTCAAATGCTACCTATCAATATATAAATGCTGTGGCTGACGAGCTAATATTTACTTTGTCGCGCAAATTGAGAGGGTCTGGATTGGGAAACTTAGGTAGTGGTGGATCTCCTTCACCAGGAATATAGGTACAGATCACGGTGACTGATTCAGGAGAGCTGAAAATGGCTTTCTTGATCTGCCAGCCTCCGTCTGGAATTGTGAACTGGGCGTTGCTCGCCACCATGTTATCTATGCGAATACGAGAAAGCACACGATTTTGCTTAGCCAAATCGCGGGCAACTGAGGGATCTCGAAAATATTCTGCAGCTAGAGCGCGCGAAGCAAGATTGGCTGCTTCAGTCATGTTCATGCCAATGATGTAAGCGTATGAAATCTCAAGCCAGGCCCAGATTGTCAAAATTATGATTGGCAACAAAATGCAAGTAGACACTACCGCTTCAACCAACACAGCAGCTGAAGTGCTTCTGCACTTTCTCTTGATTGATTTGAGCCTTCCACGACGACAAGCAAATCTCAATAAGCAATCCTCCACTAGAAAAAGATGCCACTGAGAACAAGCTTTAGCTCGCTAAAACTTTATGTCGATTTTGATCGACTACTTCCTTTTAACATGCCCAAATCCCCAAAATTTCAACCAATTACAGACTAGAATACTTATCCACCCACCCACCGACTAACGAACAATGACCAAGATCATCAAGCCTCATCTAATTCTTCCTGCCGGCACTCAAGTGGTTACGGTGGTAGAGTGTCGCGGCTTAGAGGGAGAAGCGCTTAGGCGCAAAGGAACTGTCGGCAAAATAATAAAAAGCCCGACCGATAGTAAGCATTCATACTTGATTCAATTTCCAGATGGTGGACAAGTAAGCTTGCATCGGCAAGAAATAGCCATTCGCAAACAAGTACAGAGCCTTAATTTTGATCGACCCGAGGCTCTGGCTGACAACTCAAATCTCAGTCAGTATATAATTTACCGCTGCATTGTTGGCTCTCGTGCGTACGGTCTTGACGTCGCTGGCTCTGATACAGATAGACGAGGCATTTACCTGCCCCCAGCCGACTTACACTGGTCGCTGTACGGGCTGCCAGAGCAAATTGAGAATGACGAAAATCAAGAATGTTTTTGGGAGCTACAAAAGTTTTTGATACTCGCTCTCAAGGCCAACCCTAACGTTCTAGAATGCCTCTACACACCACTGGTAGAAGAGGCCTCGCCCTTGGCGGTTGAGCTTCTGAACGAGCGCTCTAAGCTGCTCTCGAAGCTGGTATATCAAACCTACAACGGCTACATACTATCTCAATTTAAAAAGCTAGAAAGCGATTTGCGTGTCTCTGGTGAATTGAAATGGAAGCACGTAATGCACCTAGTAAGGCTGCTTTCGTCTGGAATTACGATTTTGAGAGAAGGTTTCGTACCTGTAAAAATTGAAGGCGATCGAGAGCGCTTGCTCGCTATTCGCAATGGCGAGACTTCATGGGACGAAGTAAATAACTGGCGGATGGAACTGCACAACCAATTTGCTGCTGCCTTTGATCAGACGACACTACCAGAGCGACCAGACTATGAATGGACCAATGATTTTTTGATCAGAGCCCGTAGAGAAATGACAAAATGAGTGATCTAAAAAACTGCCTAATTAGGAATTTTGTGATTTTTCGTAGTTAGCTCTAACTCTGTTGTAGACAAGGTCGGTTGGGTCATTGAACTTAGCGATTGAAGCCATGAATTCACGTTGCATGTGAAATGGCAGTCTTTCAATACTTTCACTAGCTCTGTCAGCAACCTGAAAACCGTGAGTCATAATTTGTTCAATCATGCGCTCATTAGCTTGCAGCATTTCGCGGATGCGCATTGCCTCTGGGTTATTCTTGTCAGCTGCTGATTCTGCCATTGATTCGGCCTGTAATTCTTGGTGAAACTTTGGGTTGTGGTTAGACTCGACTCTTTCTACTTCAATTTCGTTATTTTCAATCGCCATGATTAGTAATTCCTCTAGAAATTTGGGGTGTCGCCCTCGCGTGCATAGGTCTATCGACATTAGCGAATTCTTCGACAAGGCTTTTCGTAGAATCCCCATGCTTTTTGAAAAAATCTTTCTTGCACCCATGTCCAAAGGTAATTAGTACAATTGAAAATGCTCTCTATAAAGTAGTCAAAATGACAGCTATCGCCCCTGACATGTCGACAATGCAACTGCTCAAGATTGCCAACGATAACCACGTTGGGGCAGTCCAGCTTTCGGAGCAAGATCGCGCCTTGTTAATCACCCTGCTTAAGGAGAAAGCTCAAGACGAGCTTGAGTACGGTGAAGAAATAGAATTTGAAAAGGTCCGACTGGTTAGGCGAGTCACAGGCGCTGTTTCCATATTTTTTGAAAAAGATGAGCCACCCAAGGCCGCCAAGAAGAAAGCTCCAGCTGAGAGCTAGGGCAGTTTCTTTTGATTCTAGTATTATGGTCTCGATTAGTCAGAGGGGCCAAGATAATGCACACGCCTGAATCAAAGATATCCAGCAAGCGCAAATTGAATATACTCGACTGCGGTTTAGTAGTCGTTGCCATACTCTCAGCTACTGGCTTTGGCTTGGCAAAAGCCGGACACGCCGGGGTTAATCAAGTAATTCGCGGTACCCACAAAGTCAATATCGAAGTTTTCATCACTGGGCTAAAAACAAAAGACGTCGATCTATTTAAGGTTGGTGATAAGAGTTCGATTACTATCCGCAACCAGCCAGTTCAGCCCCCAATGACAATAGTTAAGGTTAATCATCAACAGAAGCAAGTCGCCTTTATGAGCCCTGACGGCAAGAAAGCGGTTTCTTTTCCCGATCCAGCCAACAGCATCGCCCATGACTTCTATGTCACAGTGCAAGATGAAGCCGATGCCACTGACGATGGCTATGTCATCCGCGGCAACAAAATTAAGTTAGGCAACCAAATTGAGTTAGAAGCCTTCAAATACAGAGTGCAAGGAGTGGTGGTCGACATCAATCAGGCTCTCTAAAAATGCTTACTCAACTTGCCTCATTTTTAAGCTTCTCAGCTCTAGACAAGAGTTGGGGTCAAGCTCTAACCAACTCAACCCTGCTTGGTTGGCTAGCTAGTTTGTTTAATCGCATACGTTCGAATTTTGCTCAGAGTGCAACCAGTGGCGCCGGTTCTATCTTGCAGCAATTGGCCTTTGTCTTAAGCTGTCTGCTTTTTCTGGTGCTGGCATTGCCACAATTTGCCAACGACAAGGGAGCTTTGGCGTTATTGTCGACGGCGGCGATGGTGCTCTGGCTAGTAGGAAGACTAGCTGGGGGCAAAGAAGAGAGAAAATTCTCTAGCGTCGATGCCATTGTTCTTACTTATCTAGCGGCCAATATCATTGCTACTTTTTCTTCGCACTATTTGGTGCAAAGCATAAAAGGATTGAGCAAAGTGGCCGTTTATATCATCAACTACTTTTTGCTGACCAGTGTCTTGAGCACGCCTAAGCGGCTCAATAAGCTCATTCTGGCGGCAGTTGTGGCCGGCTTTGTCGTCAGTCTTTATGGTCTCTATCAATACAAAATTGGAGTGGCACCGCTGGCCACATGGGAAGACCCTACAGTTGAATCGAAGGGCACTCGCATTTATTCAACCTTAGGCAACCCCAATCTATTGGCTGGCTATCTCATTCCGCTTTTTCCACTAGCACTTGCCCTTACCGTCAACTGCTTAAGTGAAACTGCCGGTCTATTTAAACGTACATATATAAGATGGTTTTCTGCTCTGTTTTGTTTTGGCATGGCCATGACCATTGCCCTAGCTACAGTCTTAACTGGCAGCCGTGGAGCCTTTCTTGCCCTTGGTGGCATGGCCTTTGTCATCGTCGCTGCACTATTTTTCTATGTGGTGGCTAAGCACAAAAAGCTGATTGCTCCCATCGTCATTGCGATGGTTGTGGCCGCTGCAGCAGGCGCGCTCTTGGTGCACTTCAAATTTCCTGCATTTGAAAGTCGCATACTTTCTATCTTTGCTGGTTCGGAGCATAGTTCGAATGCCTACCGAATTTATGTCTGGCGCGCTTCGGCAAGAATGTTTATGGACAACTGGTGGTTTGGAGTAGGCCCAGGAAACTCAACTTTCCCGTTAGCCTACGGTCTATATATGAAGAGCGGCTTCGACGCCCTAGGAACCTACTGCGTGCCCCTAGAGATAGGAGTTGAATGTGGCTTGCTTGGCATAATCTCCTCCCTGCTATTGACCGTCAGCCTTTACGCACGGGCTCACTTAACTTTCTGGCAGAATGCCAATCTTCGCTGGATTGCCCTTGGGCTGATGGCTGCCCTCACCGGCCTTGTTGTTCAAGGCCTGGTAGATACAGTCTTTTACCGTCCCCAAGTTCAGTTCTTGTTTTGGTTAGTCGTGGCTGGTTTGGTCTCAATTTCATTAACTCCCTCACATAAAACCTCTTGATTTCATTGGTGGAAGTTAATAAATGCCAAGGCAATTTAGCCTAAAATTGCCGGAAATCAAAGCTGTGCAAGCATTATACTAACTTTGATCTCTTTATTAAGTCGTACTAATTTAATCTTTAGTTTCCAGATTAATTGGGAATATAGATAGAAGCCAAAGCTTGGAGATGCTCCAAATGTCAGGCACTCTGGATAAATACTCTAATATTAGCCTCATCTTGACGACCGTCGAACATTAGACGACAATAATATACAGAGCATTACTAATCCATTTCATTCCGGTCCAGGAATCTATAACGCCAAAGACAAATAAGTCTCCGGGCAATACTCAACAAAGCCGACGAGTCGGCTCCAGGAGGACAGCAAATTATGAAACTTCGACGACAACGAGGGGCCACGCTAGGACTAGTAGCGGCGTGCGTATTCCTCGTAATTCTAGTGGGGGTCGGATTCTTCTTCCTCTCCAAAATCATCGGTGGTGGTAGAGGAGTCGCCAACGCTACCGATGCCGGTGTCTTGAATGTGGCTAAGCAAGCCGTCAGAAGAGGTGCTGTTCCCCTAACCGGCGGCCTATTGGCTGAATTCGGCGAACTAACAGAGCCTCCAAACAGCAAAGTAGACTTGGTTACCTATAACCGTTTAGTTGCTCAAGCTCTGATTGTTGGTAAGAACGCTGAAACCTTAGGCGGTTCCGCTGTAGGCCACGCCAATACCTTGAGAGCTGATGTCAGAACCATCGGTCTTGCCCTCAAGAATAACCTGGCATCTGAACCTAACTTTGCTTCAGACTTCACTAGCATCGCTAGCCAGAACAATACAAAAATGTGGGACGGGCCAGCCGTTAGCTTAGTAGGCGCTGTCAGCAGCGGTTACATGAAGACTGGCAGTTCGACCAACGTTTACTTCTCACAAGCAACTCTAGACGCTCTCGGCGGATGGACTCCTCCACTAGCAACACAAAGTGCCAAGGGCGATCCTGGTGCCAAGTACCTAGCTGGTTACACTCCATTCAACGTAAACGGCAATCCTAACTTCTTGTTCGGTGTACCTGTACTGCCACAAACCAAGCCCCACTTGGTTGACCACGGTCAGTTCACCACAGCAGCTGTTGATGCCGATACTCCACCAAACGCTTTCCGCACCAACTCCAGAGCCCTTGAAGCCAAATCTGGCGCCATGGGTACATCGGTTGCTTGCGCCATCGTTGGCGTGATCAACAAAGAGTTCCCTGCTGTTATCCCAAGAGGATTCGTCAGAGTACTTAACGGCGAAGATGCTGAAACCAAAAATGGCGTTCTTGCAACTCCAGTTAGTGATGGTAGCAACGATATCTTCAACAACGAACTCTTCTCACCTCCAGGCAACGGCGTATTCGCCGCCAATGCTGGTAGCACCGGTACTGGTGCCAATGGTGGTGCTGCAGTGTTCTCAACTGATGCATCCGAATTGAGTGCTGCACAAGCTGCTTGGGCTGCATATGTACCAACCATGGGTCACCATTCTAAGGGCAGTCCAATGCTCGACGGAAGTGGCAACCCAGTTCTGGACGGCATGGGCAACCCACGCGTCAACAACATCACTGATGAGTCTTCACCTAACTACGGTGCTGGCGACCCATACATCTGGGAGCAAAGAAACCTCAGTTCTTACTTGAAGCCAAGCAGCCTATACGGCTCAGCCACCCACAACATCAGATCGACTGATGGCACAAACCCTCACGGCCAATTTGCCAGCTTTGCTGACCTAGTGGCTCTGGGCAAGAGCGGTGGTGGTCAGAAACAGTGCACACACACAATGTACGACGATACAATGCCTCCAACTGACCCATGCGCTGGCAACATTGCCAACTGGATGGACAACTATGGTCGCGTTCCTACCTACTCAGGTGGTACACAACCAGGTGGTTTCACTAACGTTGAATACATGAAGGCTGATTTGCTCGGCAAAATCGCTGGACGTAAAGGTGGCAAGTTCTGCGCTTCTGTTGGTTTCGGACTCGCACCATCTGGCCTCAAGGCCTGGCCAACATCTGGTTCTACAGTACTTAAGTCTGGTACCGCTGGTTCTGCAATCCCTTACACTGGTGGCGCTTCCAAGGTTAACTACCTCAAGGTTGATACCACTCTCACCTACCTCAGACAACTGAATGGTGGCACCGGAGTGACATCACCAGGCTGCACAACCAATGCGATATTGGACCAAATGACCAAGAGAATGCAACAAGTTGAGCCAACCGTGACTCAAGCTGATGTTGAAGCTGCCCTAGGCAACACTAGCTATCCATTGACACTGCAAGGTGCACCAACTGGTAGCGGCGGAAGCAAGTTGTACCTCTACGTTGATTCAAGCACCAAGAAACCTAGAATGAACACATCGTTGCCTTGGACAGACACAGCAATCGCTGCTGATGGACCTGCACCAACCACCGGTAGTGCTAACCAATGTGATAGCAAATACCCTCTGAACGGCTGGGCCGTTAACACCAGCAAAGGCGCTGGAGCACCGATCGGAGATGGTAGCTACCACGAAGTACCGTTCACCTCTGTAGATAGCTCACCAAACGGCGTTGATACCGCCCAATGGCACCCAGCTTCTGGTTACAACAACCTCCTTGGTGAATTGAAATTCCAACAAACTGTTGAAGGAGCTACATTCTGCAAACCTAACTAATATCTAGCAAGCAGAGCGAAAAATAACGCACTAAGAAACGGCCACCTCTATAATTAAAGAGGTGGCCGTTTCATATCTAAAGAACCATGGCATTAAAGATGTAAGTTTCATTTCAAAGGGGGAGATTCTAGTGTTTCACAGCTCTTTACGCAAAGGGCGTTCCGGCGCACCATCTGTGGCGCTTTGTTCAGCGGCATTTCTACTTCTCTCGTTTGGCTCGATTGGCACTTCAGCTCAAGCACAAGCGCCGCAGCAAGGGCAGCAGCAAGCTAATGAACTAGTAGCAGCGGCACCAGATCGACTAAAAGACAAAGTTTCGCTGCCAAACGTGCCTGAATATACAGGCAAAGCGAAATACCTTCATGGCCTTGTTTACAGTCATATAAATAATCAGAAACAAGGCCCAGCCTATGTAATGTGCTTTAACGCTAAAGAATCTATACCGCAAGTTAGAGATTGGTGGCTAGCCAGCCTGCGTCAATATCGCTGGAATATTACTTACACCTCAAAAGATGTGGTGCAAGGCAGCGACAAAGATGGCAGCACCTGCATTATCCAAATCGGGCCACCGGTTGCTGGCGTTTCTAAAGACGACAAAGCCAGTTTCGAAATCAGATTTCAAGCAGCGAAGTAGTAGGCAATTGGGATTGGCATGCTCTCCAGTAGCTGCTGATAACTACATAAATAGCTCTATTCGGCTAGCCAAGAGAAAAATACCAGTAAAAACCCTGTAGTTTGCTTTCAACCTAAGCGGTTAAGCTGTCTATTAACTCGCCGCCGTATCTCGCGAATACCGAGAAAGATTAACCACTTGCACGGCGGCAACCTTTACGAAAGACAAGCTGACAGCTGTAGCTAATCTTCGACAAACGCAACCACTCGAGCAGGTGCCGCACTGGCCCCGACGATTTTAAGTGGAAAGAAAGCAACTTTGAAACCACATGGTGGCAAAGCTTGTAAGTTGGCAAGCTGCTGCACCACATAAAAACGATAATTGCGCATGGCATAGTGCGCGTCCCAGATGCGAGCTTTGTCTTTACTTTGCTGATAGTCAGCAATCATCAAGTGAAAAGGCCGGTCAAAGCCGAGGGCATCGGTGCCACCTACCAGCGCTCCACTCTCAGCCAAAAAAGTAGCTGAGTCGGCTGTCAGCCCAGGATAGTTATAGCGCAGCGGCGAAGTGAGAGGCATCAAATCGTGATCGGTACGCAGCAACACGGCATCGCCTTCTTTGAGTTTGTAATCAATGCGGTTTAGCGCTTCTTTCAGATGCTCTCTAGTGATACCAGCACCGGTTCCTTTTAGTGCGGTCAAATCGAGCACTACACCGTCTAAATAAAGCTCTTCAAGAGGAATTTGATCAACAGTCAAAGCTTTCTCACTACCGGTTTTACTACCGTAGTGCCATGGTGCATCGACATGGGTTCCAAGGTGAGTGCTGATACTGAGATTCTCCTCGGCCCATCCCTCGCCTTCAGGCAAATCATCTGGGCAACAACCAAAGAGCTGCGACATTATCTTGGCACCGTGGGAGTGGCCAACATATTCTATTTGCGGACAAATTATTCGATAGAGTGGCTTCAAGACATCAGGAAACTCGTTAATGTCTATTTGCTCTAAAGGACGAGTGAGATCGATTAATTTCATAGGGCCTCAAAGGTAGTTGGAGGACGAAGATTAAGAGAAGCTTATCCAATTAGAACGGTCTATTTGGAACTGATTGAATAGAGATTGTAGTGTTCAACAACTATAAGTGGTCGCCAATGCCCAGCCCCACTTTCTGAAAAAAGGTGATGAAATGCAATCTCTAAGCAATAAACATTCTAAGCCAGGTCAAGCTTTTGATCACTTCCAAATTCTTGACTCAGATCTATCCCTAGAAAAATCAGAGTTCATCAATATCGCTGTCGACAACAATAGCGACGAAGCACTATCGGCTTATCTCAAAGATATGGGCCGCTATCCTTTGCTCAGCAAAGAAGAAGAGCAGATGCTCGGCACCCAAGCGCAGCAAGGTAGCGATCTAGCCAAGCGTCGACTTGCCCAAGCAAACCTCCGCCTTGTGGTTAGTATCGCCAAGCGCTTTCTCGGACGCGGTTTGTCTCTAGGTGACTTGATTCAAGAAGGTAACTTAGGTCTGCTCAAAGCTGTGGACAAATTTGACCCCACTCGTGGATTTCGCTTCTCGACCTATGCCACATGGTGGATTCGCCAAGGTTGTTCTAGAGCGGTGCAAGACAAAGGACACACCATACGCATTCCTGTGCATATGAGTGAGACTGTGCAAAAAATGCATCAGGCAGCGCGCGAATTTGTTCTCAGAGAAGGGAGGCAAGCTAGCTCGAGTGAATTAGCAAAAGAACTAGGAATGACTGAAGGCAAAATTAAGTCACTTTTGCAATCAATTCAAGAACCAATATCACTTGATGCCACCACCTCAGAAGAAGGTGATCCATTAATTGATCAACTGGCTGATTTTGATCACTTAGCCACAGAAGAGGAAGCCACCATCAAACTGTGCAAACAGGATGTAGGCAATCTAGTGGCGCGCTTAGGCAGTATTGAGGCTCAAGTAATTCGTCTGCGCTTCGGGTTGGACACAGGAGTGCCACTACCAGCGGTGAAGGTAGCGAAAGTCTTGGCTCTCAGTGACGACCGAGTCCGACAACTAGAAGCTAGAGCCTTACTGAAATTGCGCAACATGGATAGCACAGGCAGCCTGCGCGATTATCTCAAGTAGAACAAGCTCAAGCTAAAATAAGAAGGGCCTCACTAACAAAAGCGAGGCCCTTTTCAATAGCGTACTTAATCGATGACGCTGGTTAGAACTCAGCCACCAAGCCAAACGAGGCGATTAACAAAATAAAGACGAAGTAGAGGACAAAGAACCAAGCCCATCTGTAAATGATGTCGACTTCTGTTAGTTTTTTAGCTTTGTCGGCCATGGTGGTAGATCTCCTACAGATTCAAATTTGATTTCAAAAACTACTTAGCAGCTGGTTTAGCAGCTGGTGGTGGTGGAGCAGGAAGCTGGCGGACAAAGGCCACGAACTCTTTGGCTTCGCTCAAGAAGCGATCTTTTTGTGGACGAGAAAGCCAGAGAGCCAAAACACGTTGACGGTCTACGGTTTTCTTCAGACCTGGTGGGCGCTGACCGAGCAAACGCTCACGAATCATGCGATTACCTTCGCGGTAGTAGCAATCGCCAATCTGACATCCGGTCACGATTACACCGGCTGCACCTGCTTTCATAGCAGCCTCAATCATGAGCGGTTGAATCATTCCGCTGCAAGGAAGCTTGACCACGTGCAGGCCATCAACTTCTTTTACCTCGCCCTGTTCATTGCACACCGAATCGAGATCGCATGCACGTTCACAGATCAGAGTAATTACCTTTTGTTCGGACATTTTCTTAGACTACCCTTTTTGAAATTAGGTGATTAGTTAGGTTTCGCTTCGGCCATTGCTCTGATTTGAGCAGTAACGTCAGAATCAAGTAAGTTAGGCAAGTCAATGGCATCGAAGGCGCAGGCACCAACACAGACACCACATCCAGAACAGCGGTAAGGCTTGACTGTCGCCAAAAGTTTGAAACGCGAACCAGCTGGCGCAGGAACCATTTCGATTGCCTGATAAGGACAATCGTTGGCGCAAAGTGAGCAACCGACACACTTGGTCAAGACTACTTCGGCAGCTTCAATCGGTGCAGCGGCTTTGTAGAGGCTTGGTAGCGGGACCAAACAGAGACCAACAGTGGCACCAATCATCAAGACCCAGTAAGTAGTGAGGTCGACCTTAGCCATTAACCAATAAGGGAAGAGGAAGAACCAGTCAATATCAAAGCTCGTTGGAGCGCTATTGATATCAGCCATCTTGCCGCTTGTGATTGGGTAGGCGAAGACTACAAGTAGAAGCACTGCCATCAGCATGTAGTTAATAGCTGGTGGTGGAGTGATCACTGGTCTTGTCATGCGCACATAGTGCACCCACAAACCGAACAAGAGAGTGAAGGACAAACCAATGTGGATAAAGAGGAAGTTAGAAAGGGTCAAGTTGGTGATGGCTGAACCATTCAAGAACCACGCTTTAAGACCAGGTCCGATGATCGGCAAAGCTTCACAAGCACTTACGGTCATACGGGTCAATACTAGCGAGCGCTCATCCCAAACTAGGTAGTAACCAGTTTGACCAATGAAGAGCACCATCAAAAGTAAGACGATACCTGATATCCACTGAACCCAGCGGTATTGACGATAGCGGTCAGTCACCCACACACGTAGGGCGTGCAAGACGATTGTAATGACCATAGCGTCCCCGGCATAACGGTGTACACCACGAACTACAGCTCCCATCGGCAACTTGCCAGTGATGTAGTCAACCGATGTCCAGGCATTCACCAGGTTAGCTGAGAAATAAGCATTATCAATAGTTGGAATGTAATAGGCGAAAAGCAAAAGCCCTGACAGGAAGAGCACCCACAGGTAGAACTGAGGAAGCGCGCCGTGATAATAGAAAGGATTGTATCTATTGCTTATGACAGCATTAGTTCCTTTTTCTATTGCGAGCGTTAGGTCAGTTAGGCCTTTCGGTATCGACGTGTACATGATTGAGAACTCCCAGTACTTATTTCTTGACGGGCAAAACAGTCTTTTCTTCAGCTTCTTCGCGGCCAATTGCGGCGATGCCTATGGCTGCAGCAACCATTGCTAGGCCCATAACTAATGAGTAAGCATAGTCACCAAAACTAGACTCAGCCCCAGCTTTTTTCAGGTATTCAGACCAACCAGTCGAAAGACTAGCAACTTGATCATAACTAGGAAGTGGTATGCCTAAATTTTGGTTGATCCAACGCAGCCAGAGTGGCCAAGCATCAGGAGCACCAGTCATACCTAGTTCTGCCCATGGCATTAAACCTGTAAGGGCTAAGCAAGCGATGGCACCCACAACAACCAAAACAATGTCAATTGTTTTACCCACGACTAAACATCTCCATTCTTTTCATCAGTATTAGCGGGTCTATTCAAACGCTCATAAATAGAGTCAAAAAGCCTAATCTTGCGTGTGCGATTGTCTTTAGACTTCTCTTCAGCATAGATAAAGAAGGCTTGTACACCAATCAATGCCACAGTAAGCAAACTTCCTGCAAGCACATAGACTATGGCTGAAACGGACAGTCCTGCTTGTATCTGTCTGGTTCCTTCAAAGAACCATGAAAGTGCCACCACTGAAAACACAAAAGCAAAGAACTTGTAGACAAACTTGATCTTCAATCTCTTGCTAGAAGTATCAGCGGAAGAAGAAGCTAAAGCGCCGCTAGCACCATTTTCAGGCTTAGCATTTTGATTATTCAAATTGCTGTTTAGGCTAGCGGCGTTCACTTTTGGATTCTTCTTACTCACTTAATTAAGCAGCAGCTACAGGTTCAGCCGGCTTTGGCGCAGCCAATTTGGCTTGGGCTTGTTTTGCTTGAATGCCAGCTATGAGAGCTAAAGCACCCGACAAAGGTCCACCAAGCATCCACCACCAGTCGTTATCTGGAACTTTCAATGGATAACCACCCTTCACCAGTCCTGGTGTCAGACGATCAACCATTGTGCAGTAATCCCAAGCCCAGCGGTTGTTGACCATAAAATCAGTCATGGTCTCATACTCTGGGTGAGGACCTCTTACTGGATCTGTGAACTTAACGGCGTCATAGGCACCATTAGGACCTGCTGGAGTTTCGAAGGTCGGAATGAATTTCGAAATGAGGTCTAATGGAGTCTTATTTTTAGCCAGTTGAGCCAGTTTTTCCAAGTCAGGCTTAGCAGGTGGTTCACCTAGTTTGGCGATGTAACCTGGGTCTAGAGTGACGTGGTAGTTCCAATATTCTTTGTTGAGCGGAACGCCTGAGTTAGATGTGCTGTGCAGTTTGCGCACAACAGCTTCTACTTCGCTAGCATTGCTCATCATTGGGCGAGCCAGACTATAGAGGGCAGCGTGACCCATGGGGTCAATGAACATTTCTGTCAAAGCCATATAGTAGTAGGTGTAGCCAGCAAATGTCTGAATCAGACAGTATCCCAACATCACCATAGCGCCCACGAACTGCTTAGATTTCTCTTGCAAGTTCTTGTTGCGGATCATCAATATTGCCTGCCAGGCCACACCAATGTTGATGGTGCCGTAGAGGAATGATCTCCAGAAAGGCGGGTCATAGTGAATGTCGGCAATGTTGACGATAATCAGGTACGAGAACACAATCCAGCAAGCCGCACCCATGAAGGTCATCATCAAGATGAATGGACGCTTCATGATGTCTTTCTCTGATCCTGTAATCAAGGTATCAAGGAAAGGCAAGAGAATTACTGAAACTGGAATGACCATTGTGATGTAAGTTGCCACCACCGGCTCCAAGTACTTGTACATCTGATACAAGCCCAAGAAATACCAGTCAGAAAGAATCGGCAACGGAGTGACATCTGGATCGGACCGTGAGCCTTGAGCGGCTGGAAGAGCAATTGCCACAAAAGCGATCATCAAGATCAAAATTGAGCGCTTGGTCCAGTTCAAAGGCACGCGTACATAGGCATTTTTGAAGAAATAGATTTCAACGAAAATCAACGGAATCAACGACAAGGACAGGTGGAAGGAGAAGAATCTGGTCATGGTGTTCTGCGTAATAGCAGCGCCACCACCAAGTAATACTTCAGCTGTGTTCCAACCTAAGTGCAATGACTTGTAGAGAGGCTGATAGAAGTCTCCCATCACTGCGAATTGGTCCATGTAGGTCGGGAATGTAGCAAACACCTTGGTCGCCCAAAATGCGCGCTGGTTCCAGATAAGGAGATAACCGGAGAGACCTGAATACATCGCTAGAAGCAAGGTAATCAAGGCAATGGCTATATTGAACTCTTTAGATGGCTTGTAATCAGCATTGATAAACATGCGATAGAGACGCATGGTGGCAGCGATGATCATGGCATCGGCACCATACTTGTGCATGCCTCGCATGAGACCGCCGATCGGAATGCCGTTTTGAATGTTGAGAATTGAATCGAATGCAGCTGATTTTGTTGGTACGTACCACATGATCAAAATAAGACCAGTGGCCATAACAATGAACCAAACCAAATAGAAGATCGGCCCTAATGCATAGAATGGATTAGTCTTCGCTTCAATTTGATGGTGCTCATCAAAGATATCGATATTGTTGATGCGTGTTTTTACCCAGTCACCAGCAGCGGTGAGGGTACTCGCAATGCTTTTATCCTGTACTACACTAGGCAATTGAACCAGCCTCCAACGCAACCACCTGATACGATCCAGCTACCCGCTTAACTTCAAATTTCCGTGGTGGGCGAGGTGCAGGTCCGCTTACTACTTTTCCGGCTTGAGCAATGTCATAGACGCTCAAGTGGCAAGGACAAGCGAATACTGGACCAGCGGGTTTGAAGTTGTAACCTTTAGCGCACTCATCTGGGTCTTTGACGAAGTTGAAGATGCAACCAAGGTGTGGGCAAATGCGGCTATAGGCAACCACATCGCCAGTGGGCAATTTAACGATGAAGCCAGGAATCTTGCGGATTTCAGCTCCCTCAGGGTTGTACTCGACGTACTTCTGATTGAACATGAATGGAAGGCAAGTCCACGGATCTGGGAAATCTTTGTCTGTAAATGTCGGAATTGGCGGCTCAGCCAAAGGTTGGTCAGATTGACCAAGGATGTCTAGCGGCTTCATTGTTGGTCGCAAATATCTGAGAAATGGAGATATCAAAAGCCCAAATGTAGCTGCAAGCGGTAGAGCAGCTACCGTTTTTAAAATGACTCTTCTTCTGACTCCGTCTGTCATGATCCTTATCCTTCGGTCTTAGGTACTGTTAATTGAGTATTGCTCTCAATCTTAGTTTTTAGTGGTCTATTTGCTCTTTACGCCGTCTTTGCTTTCCTTCTCTTCCTTGTCTTCTTTAGCATGAAGAGCTTGGGTTGCATCTTCGGTCAAATTGCTTTCATGGAAGTGTCGGACAAAGCCTACTAGCTTCCAGATATACGCTTCGTCGAACTTAGTCACCTTGGTTTTATCTGATTTTCTATCTACTTTGCCAAGGAAGTTAGGCATCCCTTCCCACTTTATCCCGTTTGCGATGTGATCCCACAATGTTTCGTCTGTGCGATCGTAAAAGCGAGGGAAAGATTGGAAGTTTGCTGGTGAGGGCTCCAGTACGTTTCCTTTCATCAAAGGACCGTTGCCATAACCTTTAGCACCGTGACAAACAACACAGTTGGCACCGAAGACCGGCTGTACTTCAAGTATTTCAGCATCAGTTAATGGTGGAGTGGAAAGACTTCTGACATAGAAGACTAGGTTCCAAATATCTGGTGGACGAAGTTTTGATTGCACCGATGGGTGATCTGAACCTTCTTTACCGAATGTAATGAAGTCGTACTGCTCAACTGGTTTCTGCTTTCTGCCCCATTCTTTACTAGATAGGTCAACAGCAGCTTTGCCAGCCACAGGCTTACCGTCTAATCCGTGACATGAAGCACAATTCTGAGCAGCATAAACGCCCTTACCATCAGGAATTGATGGGTCGTCGTTGGGCCAGATTGGCTCTTTGTCACCGAGAGTGACCTTAGTGCTAACCAAACCGTCGTCTGCTGATGGCAGGGTGACTTTACTGTCGTTGCAAGCAGTTAAGCCAACAATCACAGGAATCATCGCCAAAAGAAGCGAGGACTTTAGGTCAACTCTAAGAGATGACGCGGGGGAGAGACTTTTTTGGTTACTGAAAACCAATTTCAACTTACTAAGTGACATCTTCCTCTAATAACCAAAGAAGGGAATCCAAGACACCGCTGCATATACAAAGATCAGGATGAAACAAATCACCAGAAAAGGAGGCGGAGCGCCTTCACCGATGCGGTATTCAGAAACGACTTCGTAGTGCTCATCGTCTTCGACTACCGGCGTGCTAACTGTTTTTTTGACTTCTTCAGCCATTTTTCTCCATTCCTCTATGCACTTAAGGTTTTAAGCGCCTTCGCCCTGAGTACGCAATTTTTCAACAGCAGCCTTGGCTTTGCTACCAAGCACCAACTCTTCACTGTCATCGAGCATTTCAAACTTGACAGCTTCGAGATCTTCAAACTCACCATTCTTGAAGGCCCAGAGAACCCCAACCACAGCGATGATGAAGAAGAGCCCACAGATTCCGAATGCTACCCACAGACCAGAACCGAGACTAGCTCCATTAAGAACACAATTTGGACACATAGCGCTCTCCTTATTCTTTACCGTGGTGCGGTTCGTAAACTTGCTTGGTGAGCACAGGGAGGTGAGTCGGCTCAACCACATTTAGCTGGTCAAGATTGTTGACTGTCTCTTCATGCTCTTTCGGCAAGGTCTTCAAGTAGGCTACCAGATACCAACGTTGCTCTTCTGTCAAAACAGATTGGAAGCGTGGCATTCTCGTACCAGTTACACCTTCAGAGATTCGGTAGAACCAGTGCTCATCAGGATACTGTTTATAGTAGTCACGGGTGAGGTTTGGTGGCTTCTTCTCTAACGTGATGGCATTAGGTCCGTTACCGAGCCCTTCTAGACCGTGACAAGCGGCGCAGTTTTGCGTGTAGATACCACGACCAGCATTAGCTGCCGCATCAGATGTGGTATCAACAGTTTTACGAGCAGCCAAGCCACGACCTTGAGGCGTAGTAGGCAGGTACTCATCTGGCGGTGTGACAAAGGCAGTCACTGTACGCTTGTTACCAAGAGTTTGAATGTATTGAACTAGGTCGTTCATATCTTGCTCAGAAAGATAACTGAAGCTAGGCATGATTGAACCGGGCTTGACTGCGCGAGGTGAAATCAAGTGAGCTTTCTGCCATTGAGACGGGAAGCGACCACCTTCATTAGTAAGGTCGGGACCAGTTCTAGCAGTACCTAGTTGGTGAGGAGTTTCATACACATAGTCGCCTTCTTTGACCAATGGGCCGTAGCCGCGATCTTGAATACGAGTGAACTGCGTATGGCAGTAGAAACATCCCTCTCTCACATAAATCTGACGACCGCGAGCAGCGTCACCAACAGCGAGTGGAATTACTTTGTAGTCGTTTCCACGACCAGACGCTTTCGGGTTGAAGAGCACCATGGGCATGAGAACGGTGGAGAAGATGATGATAAAGAAGGTGGTGACAATACCAATTGCACCAAGCCGATAACCGTACATTAGACTTTGACCTCCCGAGCTTTAACCGTTGAGTCGGCAGAAGCTCTAGGTGTGAAGAGCGTTTTATATGTGTTGTAAGCGAACAAGAATTGACCGGTGACGATCATAAAGCCGCTTATCGCTCTCAGGAGCCAGTACGGTGCAAGCGCCAAGCCCCACTGGTCAACAGGGTAACCAAGGGCCCAACCAGCTGCTTGCACTAGGCCAGCAGTAGTTAGTGACGTCATCATCAAAGTGAAACCTAAGAACTTGAGCCAGTAGTGGGCTCTGATCAATCCTTGACTGTGCCACTCTCTGCCGGTCAGACGTGGCATGCAGTAATACATTGAAGAAGTAAGAATGAACGAGAACGTACCGAGCAAGGCCAGGTGAGCGTGGCCCACAACCCATTGAGTGAAGTGGATATACCAGTTGATCCAGCGAGTTGCTTGGAATGGTCCTTGAGTACAGGTAATCAAATAGAACATGCATGAGGTAACAGCAAAACGTAGCGGCAAGTCTGTGACGACCAGGCCCCATTTGCCTCTCATGGTCATGAAGAAGTTGGTTAGCACTGTCAGTACAGGAACCAATAAGAAGATAGAAGAAATTACAGCGATTGCTTTCAACCATTCAGGAACTGGTGACTGCAAGATGTGGTGAGTACCAGTTGGTGCATAGAAAAGAGCAATACCCCAGAAGCCCAACATTGAAAGACCATGACTATATAGAGGAGCTTTGGTGAAACGAGGAATGAGGAAGTACATCATGCCAACACCGACAGTGGTGAACCACATGCCAAGGATGTTGTGGCCGTAGAACCAGCCGATGATGGCATCGTTCAGACCAGGCAGAGCAACGAAGGTGCGCTGACCGATTACATATACCAAGGGGAACCAGAACAATGAACCGAGGAAGTACCAAAGAGAAACGTAGAGCTTTTTCACCTTACGATTGACGATCGTCATATAAAGGTTGAAGGCTACTGAGACCAGACCTATAACAACAATAACGTCGAGAATGGCGCCTAATTCGGCATATTCTCGACCTTCAGTGTTGCCATTTAGTAGTGTGCAGAACGCCCCAATCATGAGGATATTCCAGGCCCACATCGTAAAGTTGCCGAGCCGCTCGCTGTACAAATCGCACTTACAGAGCGTCGGAATCATGTGGAACATTGAAGCCACATAACCCATCGACAACCAGCCAATGGCTACAGCATTGACGTGCCACATTCTTAGGTGAGGCATAGCCAACTGCGGAACGCCTCTAATGAGGTCGGGCATTGAGAATTCGGTGCCGGCCAACATGCCAGCTCCCATTCCCCATAACGACCACCAAAGTGCTGAAAGAAAGAAATTGCGGCTGGCGCTGCCCTTCTTGGCGCTTATAAATCTATCCAGCAAACTTGTTTGTGCCAAACTGTTCACTTAACGGTACCCCTTCAAAGGCTCCTTGCCTTGACTCATGAGTGATTCTAGGCTACTGACATCGCCC
>JAKFVU010000005.1:0-7707 GCA_021732025.1 Candidatus Obscuribacterales bacterium
AAACACTCGGTGGTCAAATCATCTGCTGTTGGCCCTAGGCCCCCAGAAGTAATTAAGACATCAGCGCGTTCAAGTGCCTCTTTCATGCACTGTTTGATACGCTCAGGATTATCACCAACCGTAACCCGATAAAAACAATCAAGGCCCAACAAAGCTAGTTGTTGAGCCAAAAATTGAGAATTGGTATCAAGCACATCGCCAAGCAAAAGCTCGGTTCCTATGCACAAGATTTCTGCTCTTGCCACGACTGACCTTAGTGGTGTCCAGCTGCAGCAGGTGCTTCAACAGCATCTACTTTGTAGTTGAACATGGCCCAAACACCAATAGACAAAACGGTGCAACAGAAAGCGACCATAAACAGTGTCAACCAAACTTTGGAAGGATCATTGTGTGTCTCTGCGCTCATTTCCCTGCTGATCTCCTAATTGTCAAAACTTTTCTTCAGTATAAGCACTTGGCTGCCTCACTTCTAGACCACTATTTACAACGGCCGCGCCAGCCAAGCTAAGAGCTTATCAGTATCAAATGGCCGGTCAGAAGGCTGCAGCGCCTGCAACAAGACAATTTTAGCGCCACCTTCTTCAGCATTCTCGGCATTATTGGCACTTATTGTACAGGCTATTAAACCTTCGTAAGTATCACCAGCCTGGTCTTTCATGGGTCCTTGCACATAAGTTACTTTCTTGCCATTGATTTCTTTCTTGCCTTTACTGGTAATAGATTGAAACTTGGCCCAAGTAGAAGGGGTCCAAATCCCCATATCGTAGACCCTGTCAAGTTCTTGCACGGCATCTATGTCTTCGCCCTTGTAACTCCAGAAAGAAACTTGGGTTTTGTCTTTAGGGTTCTCAAGAAAAATTACGGCCCTAGTCATGCGGGCCGCCATCACCTGCTTAAAGCCCGCCTCTGGTACTGGGTCGGCAAAGCCTGTAACAAATGCAGCAGTTTCGCGCATGTATTTGGGGTCAATCGCCTGGAGAAAGAAGTTGCGCATCGAGACAATGCCAACAGCAATACCGGAAGCCGCCGCCACAATAATTAAGGCCGCTAGAGTCGCCAGCACCTTAATTGGCCGACTAACTTTTAGCTGTGGTCCTGCCGTTGGCAACGGGTTGGATATATCTGGTGCAGGACTATCCATTTTTATTGCTTCATTGAGACGATGTAAGAGCGCAAGGTATTGCTCAAAAGCATGGCCACAGTCATTGGCCCCACCCCACCAGGTACAGGCGTGATCAAGCTGGCATTGGCAAAAGCCTGGTCATAAGCAACGTCGCCGACCAAGCGCCCTTTGCCATCGGCCGACTCGACGCGGTTTATGCCGACATCGATAACAACAGCACCGGGCTTGACCCAGTCACCTTTGACCATTTCGGCCTGGCCGCAGGCCGCCACTAAAATATCGGCCTGCCGGCAGACTTCGGGCAAATTAGCAGTCTTGCTGTGACAGATAGTGACCGTGGCATCTTTCTGCAAAAGCATCATGGCCAGAGGTTTTCCAACTAGGTGCGAGCGACCTACTACTACAGCCTGCTTACCCTTCAAACTGACTTTGTGTTGCTCAAGAAGCCGCATCACACCGAGGGGAGTGCACGGGAACAGGCCACTGGCTCCCTGCATGAGCAACCCAGCATTGACAGCAGTTAAGCCGTCAACGTCTTTGGCCGGGTCAATCAGAGCCAAAATAGTGGCAGACGAAATGTGATTAGGTAGAGGCAACTGTACCAATATGCCGTCCACAGCTTGGTCTTGATTGAGCTTCTTCACAGTTTCAGCCACAGCCTCAGCGGCAACATCGGCAGCCATTTCTATGAGAAAGCTTTCAATCCCGACAGCTTTACAAGCGGCGATTTTACTTTTGACATAAGCTTTTGATGCCGGATTCTCACCGACTAGAACCACTGCCAAACCGGGTTTGCGGCTCTTACCCTGACTCGCTTCAGCAACTTCTACCGCAAGTTCGTTCTTGACCGTTTGGGCGATGGCTTTGCCATCAATAATTTTGTCTACCGATTTCGACGCCGCTGACAAAGTTGATGAATCCATGAATAATCTCGCAATTAGTAGCTTCTGAAGACCATCAAATTTATCAGAAATGCTTAAAGCAGTTGCTTAAGTTGACTACACCGTTGGCACTTTTACCGTCAGCAGTAGCCTCTAAAAGCCTCACCCTGGCGTACTCTGCCTCACTATCACCAGCCTGCGCGGGGCTAGCAAGTACAACTCCAATTTTCTTAAAAGGAAAATCTGCTTCATTCTTTTGCCAGTCAGCAGCCGAAATTGTAGCTACTAATTCATAGTCTTCTCCCCCGTAAAGGGCCCATTGGTAGGGGTCGACCTGACAAGCACGGGCAAAATCGGTCATAACCGCATTCAGTGGAAGTGCGGCTAGGTCTACTTCTATGTCAACTTTTGACTGTTCGGCAATCTGCCAGAGGGCGTCGCCCAGGCCATCGCTGGCGTCCATCAAGGCGCCGCGGCTACCCACTTGTTCAACCAATTGCCAGGCTTCGGCAAAGCGTGGAGATGGCTCAAGATGGGCGGCGAGCAATTCTTGGCGCCCGCTAGATTTAGCTCCTCGCAGCAAAATCTCAAGCCCAGCAGCACTTGAGCCAAAGTTGCCCGAGACAATTACCACATCACCGGGCTGGGCTCCGCTGCGCATCAGCACTCCCGCTTCATGACTATCACCAATGGCTGTGACGTTTACTACAAGAGTTGGGCCTACAGTCAGGTCACCACCCACAATTTCGGCTCCAAAAGTCTTGGCACATTGGCCAAAGCCTCGATAGAACTGCTCCAAGCTTTCTTCTAAGTGGCCGCCGGGGAAATTGCTCTCAGGAGGCAAAGTTAGAGCCACAGTCAAATAACGTGGTCGCCCAGCCATGGCGGCGATATCAGAAAGGTTAACGGCGCAGCTCTTCCAGCCCAGTTGCCGCCAATCGGTGAAGTCTAGGCGAAAGTGGGTGCCTTCTACTAATGTGTCGGTGCTAACAAGCTTGCCGCCCGCTAAAACGGCACAGTCGTCTCCGATGAAAGAGCTTTCTGTCCATTCTTTTATCTTCTTTACTAGTACTTGTTCTCTGGTAAGCATTGCCATTGATCTAAATGCTACAATTTGGCGTACGACGTTAGTTCTGCGTGGTGCGGTTATGAACCCAGTTTTGCAAATTTTAGACGGTGTTATTCAGCTCATCAGTATGGCACTATTTCTCTGGTGCTTGCTCTCATGGTTTCCCAACATCAACTGGAAAGACCAGCCCTTTGTCACCCTAGATAACATTATTCGACCAATAATTGCGCCAATTCAACGCATAGTTCCACCTATTAGTGGCTTCGACCTCTCGCCAATCGTACTGGTTGTGCTCTTGAACTTTGTGCAAAACGGTTTGCACATGGTCTTGCACTAGAACGGTCTAGCACTAGATCGGTCTTGCACTAATTATTGGCTTACGCCAAATCGCCATAAAGTCAAATACTGCCCTTCAATAAAAGAAAGCTCGAAAGTTCTCAATGCAATCTAGACGCTCATTTCTCTTTGGCTCTCTTTCATACACCTGCGGCACGCTGCTACTTATCGACCAATTAGCTCTGATACCAGCTTTTGCCAAGAAAACCCCGCGTAGTCAACCAAGCTTAGTTGGACCCCACACTCTTTCAAGAGAAGACTGGGCCCCGGCCATTGTGCCTGATCATGTAGGAATCGCCGACAAAGGCTATCTCTGTTTCACCGATGAGTTTGGTCGCCTGGCTGTAGTCGACATGCGCAAACCAGTATCGGTCAAAACACCGGTAAAAGTGGTGGCAGAGTTAAACGGTTTAGGCAATAAGGTTGTTGATTTTGCCGTTACACCATTTGCCGCTTACGGTCTCACCTATCGCGAAGGCGACCAATCAGAACCTGTAGTCGACCTAGTTTCAGTCTCACTCACTCCCATTGAAGCACCGTCAATTCTGAGTGATATTCGCCTCGGTCGTTACACCGAAGCCGGCAGTATCGTAGCTAGTGGTGACTTGATCTGTGTTAGCGGCCTCAGTGCTGCCGGAGAAAATCTTGTCTCCATATATAGTGCACCCAAAAGCCGCGGCGGCAAAGAACCAGTTTATATCGCCAGTTTATCAGTGCAGCTGCCCGTGCGGGCCTTAGACCTAACTGAAAAACAATTGACTATTCTTTCGTCAGCCAATGGTGGTGCAAAATCACAGGTTGATATCGTCAATTTGGTCAGCCCCGATTCGCCTGAAATTCAAAAATCACTAATTCTCGACGGCGACTACCGCGTTCTAACTCGCTTCAAAGAACTAATTTTGGTGGCCGGTTTAGAGAGCGGCAGCGGCACTAAAGCTAGTAAATTTGCTCAAGCGAAAATAATTGTCGCCAGCGGTACGCCTCACCTAGGCAGCTCGCTTACCCTTGAGCCGCTCACCGCCATCGAATCTGCGGCCTCGCAAAAAGATCGCTTCTTAGTCGTTGGTCGCAATAAAAGCGAACGCCTAGTTATCTCGCTGACCGTCGATAAGAGTCGCAATCTAACACGCGAACAAGCAATAAATATTCCATCGGCTAAAACCGATGGTGGCAAAAACACATCGGTAGTTATGCGCGATCTATCAGCGTACGTGGCCACTGGCTGGTCTGGTGTGCAGCTGTTAACCAGAGCCAAAGAAGGCTGGGCTATAACCTCGTCATATAGCATTCCTAAACTGGCAGCAGCCGGTGTAGCAGTCTGGAAAGACCTAGTGGTACTGGCCGGCGCAGAATTGCAGCTTTACCATGTAGGGCGCCCCGAGCGGCCCATCATGATGAATTCAGCGGCACCACAGCAGGCCATCAAAGCTATGGTAGGGGCAGGAAGTTTCATTGTCTGTCTCTCGAAAGACGAAATTTCATTGCGCAAAATGGAGAAATTGCAAACTGTTATCACGACTACAAAGCTCACCGCCAATCAGCTTTGTTTCGATGCCAGCCTGAGCAAAGCCTTTGCCATCAAGTTCTTAGAAAAGACCACCCGTATTCAACCAGTCAAACTTTTCTCGGACAAGTTAGAGCTGCTCAAATCATTTGAAGTGCCTGGTATCTTCAACCGCTGTCAGGCATCGAAAGGGCAGCTTATGCTCGGCGGCCTCAATGACATTGTCATTTATGGCCAAGCAAAAGCCAGCGCTGATGGCAGCGCCATCGATAGCAACTCGCCGCTAGAGCAAGTCAGCTCTAGACATTTTGAAAATTTGGCCATTCGTGATATCGCCTTTGGTGACGAAGTAGTCGTGGTTACAGCTATCGATCAAAATTCAAAAGGATTCTTCTTAGTTCTGCAAAGAAGCGACAAAGACCTTCATGTATTAGGCTCAATCGACTTACCGCACGACGGTCTTGCCATCAATTGCCAAGGCACTCGTGCAGTGGCTGTCGGTCGCGGTCTTGACGGTAAGGATGTTGCCACCATTATCAATTTTGAGAAGAGTAGCGCACCGCAAATAATTGCGAACTTGCCCGCGATCGAAGGAGTCTCATCAGTGGCGATTAGAGATCAACTGGCCGTGTTAGGCGGTCGTGGTCTAGAAATACTGTCCTTAAGCTAGAGACAGCCACTAAGTAAGATAGATCAATAATCAGTAGGAAATAGTTGTGAAACTAAAAGCACCAGCGCTGACCACTCAGATTTTCATTGGTCTAGCTCTAGGAATTTTGGTCGGCTGGCTATGGCCGCAAGTGGGCATGGCATCAGCTCCCGGCGCTGATGTTTTCTTACACCTGATCAAAACAATTATTGCTCCACTAGTCTTCTCGACTTTGGTTGTGGGCATTGCTGGAGGACACGGTCACGGCGACAGCGGCAGCAACAGTGCTTTTTCAGTTGGTAGAGTTGGTTTAAAGTGCCTAATCTATTTTGAATTGATTACTACTTTTGCATTGATTGTAGGTTTGGTTGTAGTCAACGTTTGCCAACCTGGTGCCGGTATTAACTTGAGCGCTCTCAACGCCGGAGAAGCGCAGGAGCTTTTAGCAAAAAAACCAAGCGCTGGTGATTTGATCACTCATATTTTCCCGACCAGCATTATTGACTCGATGGCCCGAGGAGATGTACTGCAAATTGTAGTCTTCACGATCATCTTTGCTCTTGGCGTGAAAGCCGCGCGAGCAACCCAGATAGTAGATCTGTGCCAGAGCCTAGCCGAAGTGATGTTTAAGTACACAGGCTACGTTATGAAAGTCGCTCCCATCGGTGTGGCCTGCGCCATGGCCAGTACCGTGGGCAAGCATGGACTGCTTGTACTCTTTTCACTGGGCAAACTTGTAGGCACGCTCTATCTAGCGTTGGCCATCTTCATCATATTAGTGTTGGTTCCGGTCGCACTCTTAGCAAAAGTGCCATTGAAGCGCTTCGCCGCGGCCGTTAAGGAGCCTTTCTTGATAGCTTTCTCGACAACAAGCTCTGAAGCCGCTCTACCAAAGGCTTTGCAAAATATGGAAGCTCTGGGAGTACCACGACCCATTGTTAGCTTTGTCTTGCCGCTCGGTTATACATTTAACCTTGATGGCACTACTCTATATTTGTCTTTGGCGGCGGTATTTGTCGCCCAAGCCGCCGGCGTTCATATGCCCATAGAAAAGCAAGTGCTGATGCTGCTTACCTTGATGCTCACCAGCAAAGGTGTGGCCGCCGTTCCACGGGCCTCTCTTGTGATATTGGCTGGCACCCTAGCCACCTTTGACCTGCCGTTGGCTGGAGTAGCTTTGATTCTGGGTGTAGACACCTTGATGGACATGGCACGCACCTCAGTTAACGTGCTGGGCAATTGCCTGGCTTCTGTAGTGATGGCCCGCTGGGAAGGGGTCTTCGAAGAAAAGGCGACAGAGTCGCCAGTTGAGCCTGCCGCGCTAACGGTCTCTTAAATTTTCGAATTAAGCAATATCTTTCAATGCGCGCTATAAAAGTGGGTAGATCCATATCATGCTGCTACGGTTTGAAAGCAGCCAGCGCCTTTGGAGGTTTAATTGATGAGCCCTAGCGAAACGTCTACTCGTCGGCGCTTTCCGCGTCTTTGTACTAGTGCTTTCGAGCACCCAGCTGACCGGCAGGCTCTCGAAGCTCTGAGAAAAGTTCCAGGCCTCGATAAGTTAGTTCGCAAAATGTTTGAATTTGGCTGGGAGAAAATTTTCCGCGTCCAGTTGCTCGGCAGCGCTGTTCATATCACGCCGAAGCAATGCCCCCGGGTCTACAAGCTTTTCAAAGAAGCTTGCGAAATTCTAGACGTCCATGAACCCGACCTCTTCCTCGCCTCAAGCCCCATCGTCAATGCTTACACCTTTGGTGTAGAGAGACCATTCATTGTTATTCAATCTGGTCTAGTTGACCTTCTCGACGACCAAGAGCTTATGGCCGTCTTGGGCCACGAACTAGGTCACGTTAAGGCCGGCCATGTGCTCTATCGCAGTTTGGCTATGTTGATTATCTTCTTCTTTGACAAATTTATTCCCATTCGCGGAATAGCTGAAATTGGTCTGCGCATTGCCCTATTTGATTGGTCACGCAAGTCTGAAATGACGGCCGACCGAGCTGAATTGCTGGTTGCTCAAGACGTCAATATCTGCCTCAACGCTCACATGAAACTGTCAGCTGGCTCAAAAACAGTGTTTGAACAAATGAGCAGTCAGGAGTTTCTTAAACAAGCTGATAGCTATGAAGAAATGGATTACAGCAC
>JAKFVU010000005.1:8541-28856 GCA_021732025.1 Candidatus Obscuribacterales bacterium
ACATGGCGGTATTCATCAAGACTTTTAGGAGAAGAGCGGCGTTTAACAGCCTTGGCCACGGCATCGCGCAGGGGCGACAAGGCTACAGAAATTTGAGTAAAGATGCTGCGACCCAGCACCACCACTTCAACATCAGTGCGGGCTCGCACACTAGCGTTGCGCGGCCTATCGTGCATTAAGGCGGCTTCGCCAAAGAAGTCGCCGGGACCCAGCACAGCTACAACTTCGACCGCACCATTAGAATTAGCAACACCAGAATTCGCATCACTATTGGTAGCACTATTAGTAGTACTAGATACTAAGACCTCCACCTCTCCGTCTTCAATCATAAAAAACTCAGAAGCAGCATCACCTTGGTTAAAGATATAATCGCCTGCGGCATAAAACGCACGCGAGACTCGCTTACTAGGGTCTGCCCGCAAATGTGCAAGAGTGCGGGGGAATATCAAGTCACAGCCCCACTCTAAACCGACTTTGATTTTCTGGGATATAGACGGCAGCTTCATCAAATAAACACCGCGCCAGATGAACCAGCCTATAAATCCTGAAATGTGTAAGCCAGAAATCTCAGCAATAGCGTTGCGACCGCCAATCGAACAAAGCTGCCCTTGCATCTTGAACGAAAATGGCTTGGTCGGTTTTCCTTCTATACTGCGCAAAATATTGTCGGCGACCTGTACACCTTGACGCTCAGCAAACTGAGCCACCGTCGGACAGAGCTGATTGTCTAGAGCATTGACAATAGCGGCACAATCACCAATGGCCCAGGCATTTTTGTAACCGGGCACAGTCATATCACTCTGAGCAGCAATGCGATTGTATTTCTTTTGCACATTGAGTCTGTCTACGATTGGCAAAACGCTAGTACCAATGGTGCAAACAGTTGTTGCACCTGACAAAATTCTGCCATCTTTCAAGGCAATGCCATCGGGTGTAGCTCTGCTGGCGTATGCATTGAGGTGAATTTTCACACCGGCTTGTTCCATCTTTTCTTTAGCCCGCACACGCAGAGATTGGCTTACCTCAGGCAAGATCTGATCGCGCGAATGAATGATAGCAACTGAGATATCATCAGGCTTTATGTTATTGAAAAAGCGCAGACTTTTATGCAATAGATCGTTTATTTCACCGGCCACTTCCACACCACTAAAGCCGCCACCAACTACGATGAAAGAAAGATACCAGCGTTTGCGATCGAGGTCGTCGCACACTTCGGCCTTCTCTAACTGTTGCATGATATGCGCTTGCAGAGCCAAGGCATCACCAATAGTCTTTAAGCCAAAAGCATGCTCATCCATACCAGGAACTAAAGCCATGTTTGGTGAATTACCACAGGCAATCACAACCTGGTCATAATTCATTTGCCGCCGCTTGCCGTCGTGGGCTTCATACTCAACTAAGCTATTGTCTAGGTCTATATTCAAAATATCTTCAGTGCGACACTGTACATTGTTCAATAGTTGTCGCAGTGGCGCCCCTACATCTTTAGGTTGGACGGCAGCAGATGCCACCTCAGCAAGAAGTGGATGAAAGACCATATGATTTTCGCGATTGAAAAGGACGATGTTATATTCGCTCTCGCTCAATAAAGTGCGCAACCGGCGAGCGCATTTCACCCCGGCGAATCCACCACCTAGAATAAGAATCTGTTTGGACATTTTCTCGCTTCTGACTCTGGCTTCAGGGCTATCCTAAACCTGCCCAGCCAGCGTGCCAATCTAACAATCGTGACTCTTAAACCACACTGCTAGAGGAATCACTATCGTCGACAATTTGCCCATCTCTCATGCGCACAATACGTCTTGCGTGATCGGCAGTATCTTGGTCGTGGGTTACCAGAATTACTGTAATACCGCGCCCAACCAGCTCATTGAACAAATTCATTGTTTCTTCAGCGGTGTGGCTATCGAGGGCTCCCGTTGGTTCGTCAGCAAGCAATATGCTTGGTTTATTGGCCAGGGCGCGAGCAATCGAAACCCGTTGCTGCTGTCCGCCAGATAGCTGATTTGGCCGATGCTGCAAGCGCGTGCCCAAGCCAACTTGCTCTAGCACCTGAGAAGCGCGGCTGAACCTCTCTGCCTTAGGTATTCCGGCATAGACCATTGGCAGCATGACGTTCTCCATGGCGGTCATACTGGCCAATAAATTGAACTGTTGAAAAACAAAACCAATTTTGGCATTGCGCACTTCAGCTAATTGGTCATCAGAACAACTCAAAATGTCCACGCCATCTAGTGAATAAGTGCCAGAAGTAGGACGGTCGAGACAACCGACAATATTCATCAAAGTCGACTTGCCAGAACCAGACGTGCCCATTATGGCAACATAAGAACCTGAATCAATCGACAAGGTCAAGTCATTGAGAGCATAGACAGACTCTCCACCCATTTCATAAATGCGGTTAACCGACCGCAAGTCAATTAATGACTTAGAACTATCCATTTACTCTGACCTCAAAGCAACGATGGGGTCAAGCAGCGCAGCCTTACGGGCCGGATAGATGCCAAAGAACAATCCAATAGCCAAAGAAACAAGAAAAGAGAGCACCACAGACGATGGCGTGACGACTGTCACCCATTGACCGAGACTACCTATCCAGTAGGCACTAGCTAGGCCAAGCAGAATGCCTAAAATGCCGCCGGTGAGCGAAAGCACAATCGCTTCGAAAACAAATTGCATCAAAATATCTTGATACTTAGCACCAATAGCCTTGCGAATGCCAATTTCTCTAGTTCGTTCAGTCACTGAAACAAGCATGATATTCATAATACCGATGCCACCTACTAGTAGCGAAATAGAGGCAGTGGCGCCGAGCAAGAGAGCAAACACACCGGTAATCGATTGAGCTGTTTGCAAGATATCCATCTGTGTGCGAATGGTAAAGTCATCACCATCAGGCGACTGAATATTGTGTCTCAGCCTGAGCAAATTAGTAATTTGAAACTGGGCCTGCAAGTCTTCACCAGATTTGGCCTGCACCAAAATGCTTTTCACCGCGCGTCCTGAAACGAGATTGAGACCAAACAAAGTTGAATAGCCCGTCTGAATCGGAATGAACACTTGATCGTCCTGGTCACCGGTAGCATTGGCCCCTTTGTGCTCCATGACCCCAATCACAGTAAATAATTCACCGCGAATCAACATCTGCTTGCCAATGGCCGAACCACCAGAAAAAACATCTGCCACCACGCCATCACCGATAGCACAGACCCGAGCACTATCATTAGCCTCTTGTACTGTGAAGAAGCGCCCTTGGGCAGTATGGAAATTGCGAATATCAGGAAAGGATGGGTCGGTACCAACAACAGTGGTGAGTGTATTTTTTTCACCAACTTGAATTTGCAGAGAGCTTGTATATTGAGCAGCCACATCTTCTGCAGCGGGGCAATTTTCTTTAATTGCTAGAACATCTTCATAGGTAAGAGTAGGTGCGGTTCCTTGCCCCATAGAAACACCAGAAGTACCGATTGAGCCAGGCCTTATATAAATCAAGTTTACGCCAAGAGCCTGTACCTGCTTCTCAGCTTCGAGTTTAGCCCCTTCACCAATACCCATAAGAGTAATAACAGAGGCGATACCAATGACGATACCAAGCACAGTCAGACCACTGCGCAAGCGATTGCTCAATATTCCTTGCCAAGCAATTAAGAATAATTCGGCAAAGCCCATCTAACGACCGAACCCACGCGTCGAGGCACCACCGCCGCCACCTCCACCAATACCACCGGCACCTCGCCCACCGCGGCCAGCACCAGGACCACCGCCATAGCCTTCCGCCCCCAGTTGAGCCTTATTTAGGCCTTTCAAAACAACATCGCCTTCTTTTAAACCAGACAAGACAATAACTGTGCGACCAAGCGTCGCTCCTGTTTTAATTTCTTTGAACTGGGGCTCACCTTTAGCATCAGGCACAAAGACTCCTGCTTGTCCTTTTCTCGACACCACACATACGGCTGGCACTGTTAAGGCATTTTCTTCGTGGCCAACCTTGAAGTTAGCACTGACATTCATACCGGCTAGAAGCTCTTCTTCAGCGCTCTCTAGCAAAGCTGCATGCACTTCAAAAGTGGTCACATTCGTAGTGACGATAGCGGCAGGAGCAATTTGTGTTACTCGGCCATGAAATACTTTGTCAGGCATGGCAGTAGCCGTGATTTCTACATCTTGGCCCACTTTGATTTTGGTAATGTTTGCTTCTGATACCTGAGCCACCATTTCAAGACGACCAGCTAAAGCGACAATAGAACTGGAAGTGGCTGAGGTGGTAGAAGAAGATGTTGTCGGCGTAACAATTGCACCGGCATCCGCATACTTTTGTGTGATGATGCCATCAAAAGGAGCCAATATGCGAGTGTCGCGCATCAGGCTCTCTATCTGAGTTAAACTGCCTTTAGCCTGACTAGCGTTATGCTGAGCAGCAGCAACATCTTCTTTTCTAAAACCAGACTTCATCATATTATTTTGCTGTTGGATGGTCGAAAGATCGGTCTCACTCTGCGACTTTGCCATTTGTGCTTGGGCTAACTCACTTTCAGCGGCCAACAAATTTGAACGCGAAACTCGCGCTTGCGTCTGAGCGTTAATACGATCTTGATCTGAAATAGCACCATTGTTAGCTAAAAATGCTTGGGTAACAGCAAACTGTTCATCGCGGGCAAGAGTAGCCCGAATTGCCTCCATCTGCGCTTTTAAACGACTAATATTACGCTCGGCATTGTTCACACCTTGCCGGGCTTTTTGTTCTTGATAAAAAGATGCGGCTACTTCTTGCGGGCGGTTGCCTGCTTTCATTTTCTCGTAGTTATCTAGAGCAGCTAAATAAGCTCCTTTTGCCGACTCGGCCTGACCGACCAAATTACTGTCGTCCATTCGAGCTAAGAGCTGGCCGGTCTTAACCCGCTCGCCTTGACGCACCAATAACTCTTTAAGCAGCCCAGTGGTTTTGGGGCTGATCTTAACTTCTCGCTCGGGACGAATAATTCCGGTGGCCACCACCGTTATGTCGGCTTTGCCGCGTTTTACCTTAACTGTATTCTTCTTCCAATCGCCTTCAGCCTTGGTTTGTCCGAAGAAAAAATAACCAGCAGCAGAGGCCGCAAGAACAACGGCAATTAGCGAGCCAATCATGACTTTACGCTTCTGCGACTTCTTAGGGGCGCCGGGCTTCACCGCTGCACTTGGGAGAGGTTGTCTATTAGTAGAATCTTGCATCGTCATAAATTCGGCCTGGCTTCAGCGGTAAGGGTAGCTACAGATATTAGACCGGTATCTCGCAGTAATTGTGCCTGAGCTACATTGTAAGCAATGATAGCCTGAGCTTGGAGAGTGAGGGAGTTAATATATTCGCGCTGGGCTTGAATGAGCTCCAGGTTTATCCCCTGGCCATATCTTAGCCGCAGGCTCGCTAAGCGTAGTTGCTCAGTGGCAGAAACCACTGCTTCACCGGCCACATCAACCTGGGCTTCAGCTGTAAGCATGTTGAGGTACGAACTGCGTACCTGCTGTAAAACTGTAATTATCTGTTGATTAGATTGCAGCATTGCTTGCCTGGCCAAAGCCCGAGCAGCAAGGGTGTTGCCAGTATCTACAACACCAAAGCCATTGAGGTTCCAGGTCAGATCGAAGCCAGCACTGAATGATCTGCCGCCACCACCACTAATACCAATGCTTCCGCCCCCGCTTGACCCCGTTGGAATAATTACTGTGGAGCCCGTCAAATTATTGTTATTACCACCGCTGCCTCCAGACTTGGTTACAGTTTTGGTAGTGAAGAATTGGAAAGTAGGATAGAGCGGGGCAGCAGCCACCTGAATATTGCGATCGGCAGCCCGACGAAGAAACTCAAACTGTTTCAACTCAGGCCGGTATTTGGCCGCAGCCATTTCTAGTTTATTTACATCTATTTGATTATTGAACAGCTTCGCCTCACTGACTCTTTCTTCTTCGGGTAAAAAGTTGATAGCGATATTAGTATTGAGCAGAAGAGCAAGCTGCAATGCCGCTTGTCTCAATGCTACTTGTTGCGCAAGCAAGGCCTGTTTGTCTAAAGCTAACTGGGTGCGCGACTGGTAAATAGCAAAATTGGTACCCACCCCAGCATCTTTAAGCTGTTGATTGAGAGCGACTTGAGCGCGCGATAGCTCAACTGATTTAACCCTAATTCGCAAAAGCAAATGATTCAAAAGCAGATCGTTATAGCGCTGATAGACACTAAACATAGTGTCATTGACGCTGGCATAGTATGCGTTCTTGCCGGCCTTAGCCCGGTTCATATTGGCCAGCGAATTAAATAGCACTCCTCCACCTTGAAATAGTGGATAGCGAATGGTGGCAGAATTTGTATAAAACGGAGTGCCAGTGCCTCTCTGAGTATCTGTGCGTTGACCACGATAGGTGAGGGTAAAGTCAGGCAAAAAGTTGCCTAAAGAACCCAAAAATTGATAGCGCTGAGCTTCATAGCCCGCCTGCGAAATGCGTATGGGCAAGTTGTTGCCCAATGCATAGAGCAAAGCTTGCTTGAGGCCGAGCTGTTCGTTGTAAGCCGCTTCTAACTTAATTGGCGGCAGTTTTCCCTTACCAATAGGAAGAAGCTCAGACATATTGATTTGTCCAAGAGAAATTGAACGCGCCTTGTCTAGGTCTGAACCAGTTAAGGCCATGTCAGGAACGCTAGAAGAGAAGGGCGCACCACCCTTAGGCTCTGGATAGAGCTGGTCTAAGGTGGCATTCCCGGGTGGATTGGTCAGGCCAAAAGGTGCCAGACCAGCAGCCGGATCAATAACAGGGTTAGGGGTTGTTGAACTTGTCGTAGAACTAGGCAGCTCGGAACGTACCTGAGCAAAAGCAGGCCAGCAGTTACCTGAGAGCAAAAAGACGGCGAGCGAACTACTAAACGCTGATTTAAGAACTGACTTCATGACTTCCTAAGAGTTATCCATATAGTACTGGACGCTCTTGGAGCTAAAAAAGTTCAATTTCTTTTATTAGATTTAAATAGTCGTTCTAAGTTCTAAATTGTCGGCGTATGGGGCAAATCGTCTTCTGGCTCAACTTCCACTTCATCAGTACCAGCGTTAGCTTTCTTGCTATCGCCTTCGTCATCGGCTTTCAGAGACTCTCCACAAGCTGGACAAAAAGCTTTTTCACGATTGGCCGGAGCGCCACAGCTATGACATTGGAAACCCGCTGAGGTGCTGTAACCAGCTTTAGCCTCTGCCTTTTGCGAAGGTGTGGCATCAGGGTCGTGGTTAATCTTGATTTGATCTAACTCAGACTGCAGTACAGAAATTTCGTGATCAATCGCCGAAATTTCACTACAACGCTCTTTCAATAGATCATCGCTGACATCTTTATTGTTCTGATGCTTATCAAAAACAAGTCTGCCAATCTCTGCCATCTTGGCGTGTTTTTTGCGCTCGAGCTCTTTGATTTGATTAGCCAAATTAAAAGCTTGGATACCTTCTTGGGCGCGCGACTGTACTTTGTTTACCTCTTTGGTAACCGTATTGATGACGTTATCGATGATGCTCACAGTGGGCTCACTCCCTTACAGTAAAGACGGCTCTTACTCCACTTTATACCTTGCTCAAGACAAAGCGAACCTGACTATATTTTGCTTTAACAGTTAATTTGTCACTATCTCAGGAGCAGCGTCAGGCGTGCTTCCAGGAGTATTTTCGGCGGTGCTCCCCGCTTCAGCAGATTTGTGGCCAGAACCTTGTGCTGTTGATACTTTGACACAGTTTCTCCCACCTTGCTTAGCGCAATACAAAGCTTCGTCGGCTTTGTGAAAGAGGTCATCAGCAGAGTCACAATGTAGAGGGAAACTAGCCACACCCAAGCTCGCCGAAATGTTGCCATAGCCTTCTACTGCAATTTCGTTGATCAAGCGCCGCAGACGCTCAGCTAGCTGCTCAGCCATATCGATTTCGGTATTAGGAAGAAGCAAGCAAAACTCTTCGCCACCATAACGAGCGCAAAAGTCTATAGAACGAGATGACTGCCTGAGCACTTGGCCAATGGCGCGAATAGCTTCATCACCAGCCATGTGACCGAAATTGTCGTTGATCTTCTTGAGAAAATCGAGATCGATAATAATCAAAGAGAGAGTATGTTCGTAGCGCCGAGCCCGCTCAAATTCTTTGTGCAAAGCCTCAGTGAAGGCACGGCGGTTAAAGACTCCGGTGAGTCCATCCATCACAGCCTGCCGTTCACGCTCTTGGTGCAGCTCGGCATTTTCAATAGCCACTGACAAATTATCAGCCAGTGAACCAATCAACGAAATATCATCGATGCTCCAGTCGCGGCTCACAGTTGTATCTTGCAAGAATAGGGCACCAAGCACCTGATCGCGCATCACCAGCGGCACAATCAACCCGCTACGCAATGACATCTCTTTCAAGAATCCCCGGTCGTAAGTAGTGCGGTCATCATGATCGGGGTCTTCAATGTTCTCAGGAGTCTCTTTGCTCAAGGCCTTGATCGTGAAATCGCGACCAAGATCACTGTGAAACATCTCTTTCACTGAAGCTACATTGACTTGAGTGTATTCAAATACATCAAGCTCAGTCAGCCTGTCGTGGGGCCGCAGCAAAAGACAGCGGCTGACGCCAAATGTAGCGCCAATTTTCTCAACGGTTGTATCAAGCACTTCTTTGATATGCACTGAGCTGCGAACGGCATTACTAATCCAGTAAACCAAGCGCTCACGCTCTAGGTGCTTCATGCGAATGGCATCACGAGCGGTGATATCGTGGAT
The DNA here is from genome assembly GCA_021732025.1 of Candidatus Obscuribacterales bacterium. Classification (GTDB taxonomy): domain Bacteria; phylum Cyanobacteriota; class Vampirovibrionia; order Obscuribacterales; family Obscuribacteraceae. Next base: position 17,300 of record JAKFVU010000005.1, read on the forward strand.
GAGCTTACGTGTTTGCTCTTCCATGTTGCTGGTCTTATCTTCAATCTCTTCGTACTGACTGCGTAAACGCTCATTCTCGCGCTGCAACTCTTTGCTTTCCCAACCGCGGGCTAGAGCCAAAGCTACAGGGTACGGCGCAATCGCTTCTTCGACTACACTCACAGCAGGCAGTTCTGTGCCGGTGAAGAGAACGAAAGCCCGACGCTCACCTTGATTGATAGCTGTCAAAAGATAGACATCGCCAAGATTCTTGAGCAGCGAGGCTGGCAAAGTAATATCTTCGTTTTCGAGAAGGTCTTCGACTTTAAGCTCTACATCGCCGGCATCAAAGCCGTCGCAGTCATAGGCTTCAACAAAGGCGTCGGTTAATGCGCGCAAATCTTTCTGCTTATCGCCCACATAGGCTCGATCAGCAAAAGTATCAAGGTCGGCGTCCCACATCAAAATAGCGGCAGATTGAGCGCCACTGACCGTAACGAGCAAATTACCCACGCGTTCCATCACATCCTCAAGCTCGAAAGCCGAAAGCAGATCAATTATTAGCGGGTATTGCTCATGGTCAGACATATCTGCCATTAAATGTTCCCCAAATACAGCCAGTCAATCAGTTTAGGCGATCTTTCAGCCCAACAGGGATGATAATTTCACTGTAAAATGAATTTGCGGTGAAAAACTGCGCAAGAAAAGCTCAATAATCGGTGGATTAAATTAGATGCCAGCCAAGTTTCAACAAAACTCAGAGACGATGATGAGAGTGATGTCAGCAGCAAGCTACCTCACCTATGGAATTGCTGGTCTGATTTATGTAATCGCAAACGGTCGGTATAGCAAGAATATGTTTTTCCGCTTTCACTTTGTCCAGGCAATCTTGCTGTCGATTTTCAACACCTTTATCTCCTGGATGGGCAGCGCCTTAGGTAACACAGTCGGCGGCATTCTTGGACTGTTTGGCCCAGCCGCCGCAGGCGCCAGTGGCATCGTCGGAAGTGGAATTATCCTTGTTATGCAAGGTGTACAACTAATTTACTTACTCGCAGTAATTGCTGGTGTAGTGCAGTCTTTCCGGGGCAAATATCTAGAAATACCCGGTGTTTCTAAATTGGTTCGCAGCAATACACGCTAGGCTAAGTCTAGGTTACAGACATGCTTGAATACAGAGTAAGAATTATTCGAAAACTAAAAGCATGCAGTTTGTTCATCATTTTGCAGTTAATTGGCGTCGCCACGGCCCCTCCGTTAAACGCCCAAAGCATCCTGCCACCAAGGCCTGAGGCCATCAATGGCGGTAATCCGTTTGAAGGCCTTGGCCGCCCCGATGACCCAAATCCGTCTAGAGTCGGCGATTTTCCAGACCTAAATACCTCGACCAGCTCTAGCACTGCAAATAGCGACGCCCCTGTTGACCCGAACCTACAAACCGGTGCCAACGAATACGGCGCAGCAGTTGCTCCGGCATCGGTGACACGCGGCGTAGCAGAAACAACGGGAAGTACAGGAAGCGCAGGAACAACAGGAAGCGCAGGAACAGCCGTCCCTGGGGCAGCAGACTCAATAGGCAACACACCAGGAGCAGCAGAGGCTTTGCTCAAGGCACAGCAATTAGCTAAAGAAGAAGGTGTGTTAGATCCGTCTCGTCAAAAGCCAGGGTTATTCGGCCCCGAAGCCGACGCCGATAAGCCTGCCGCCAACAAAAATGAGGCTAGTTTTTTCAAAGTTTTGCCTGACAGTCCCATTCGGACGACTCTAGTAGACATACGAGAAGGCCGCTACGAAGCCGCTCTCAACCAGTTGAAAACTATGTATGAGCGCAAGCCAACCGCTATTGAATTGCAATATTTGATGGGAGTATCGGCAGTAATGCTACGCCGTAACCCCGAGGCCATTGAGCACTATCAGCGAGTTTTAGATGATAAGCTGGCGCCATTGCGCTTGAAACAACTAGCGCAAAAAGGCATTGATAAAATACAAACTAAGTAAAATTTTTTCGTTCAATCAAGCAAAACAAAAGTGTTCAATCAAGCAACATAGCGCGTCCCAGCAACACCATTAGCTCAGCGGGATCATCGGTGATGATGCCGTCCACACCCATTTTAATGGTATCAAGCCAAGCACGCCGGCCATTGGCCGTGAAGCCATTGACTTTAAGACCGGCTTCATGGGCGGCTTCGACAATGTCGTCGCGACAAGAAGCCAAAGACAAATTCAAATAATTTACTCCGAGATCAATGGCATATTTTGGCATGTCAATCAAGACGCCATCAGCCAGCATAGCCAGTTGCACTTGAGAATCGAGCTGACGCAGCCGTTGTAAAACATAGTGATCAGAGCAGCTGACAATAACTCGTTCTCTGTAACTATAGTCAGAAAGCAGGGACAGAAGCTCTTCTTCGATATCGGGATAGGCATGCGGTGCATTCTTAATCTCAATATTGATTGTCGATTTGCCGGCCACAATATCGAGCACTTCGCTCAGCAACGGCACCTTTTCTTCTTTATAGCCAATATCGAACCAGAGACCAGCACTTAGTCTGCGTATTTCATCATAAGTAACGTCAGCAACCATACCCGCACCATTAGTAGTGCGACCAAGGTCTTGGTCATGAAGAACAATTAGCTCGCCGCTAGCACAGCGCTGAATATCGAGGTCAATAACGTCGACGCTTAGCTCGAGACAATTTTTAAAAGCAGCAAGAGTATTCTCCGGCGCCCATTCTCGGCCGCCTCTATGGGCAAATACTTTGATGTCTTCAACTTTAGAGATCTAACACCTTCTGAGGATGAAGGAAGCCCATGTTTAATGTAACTACAAGCTTGCCGTTCTGCACCAAAATTTTCTCAAGAGGACATTCGACGCCATGTTCGCTGCCCACTAAGCCAGCAATATTCTTGAGCACAAGGCAGTCTTTCTCGCGACCGACTTCAAATCTAATTTTTTCTTTCTGCTTAATGACAAATGTGCCCCAACGTTCGGCAGTGGGATGCTCATTGATAATGCTGATGACGTTTGACTGCCTAATCACTTCTCGCACATGAGAGGCAATGGCACGAATCAAACCAGGAATTTGTTCTTTGGAGCCAAAGGTCTCCATCAGTACCCGATTGACGAGATAGCCATGCAAAGAAGCACCCTCGGGGCGCCCTTCTAGAAACTTGATTACACCAGAAAACGGGTCTGCCGCACCTTTGACAATCTTACGGGCGCCATCGATAACTTCATTTTCGCAGGCGACAAGGGTTTCTCTAATCTGAGCATTCATGGTCTTGCGGTCGCAACAATCGCAGCTGGCTGAGCTATGTTCCATGAGTATTCCCCAATTTTGTATGCTTACTAATTAGACACCCAAAGGCTAGACACAAACTCTGTCTAGTTCTAATCATTCTGCCCGGCCAAGGCCGATAATAATCATCGAGTATAATTAAATGCTTCAAAAGATACATCCACCTAGGCTAAACCTAGTACGAGGGGCACTTGATGAAATCTATCATCGTCATTCCGGCACGCTATGACTCGTCGAGGTTCCCTGGCAAACCGCTAGTAAAGATAAACGGCATAACCATGCTAGAGCGCACCTGGCGCATCGCCAAACAGTCTCTAGCCGACCGCGTAGTAATCGCCACCGACGATAGCCGCATAGAAGACCACGCCAAGACCTTCGGAGCCGAAGTTGTGCGCACTAGCCGGGACTGTACAAACGGTACAGAAAGAACATATGAAGCAGTTAGCCAACTAGAAGGCCACGGAGAGATCATCGTTAACTTGCAGGGCGACGCAGTTCTCACGCCTCCTTGGATACTGAGCGAAGTTATCAAGGCCATGAAAGCCGACCCGTCAGTGCGCATTGCCACTCCGGCTGTGAAAATCTCAATAGAAGAATACAAAGACTTGGCCGCCCAAAAAGCAGCAGGCATTGTCGGCGGAACACTAGTTGTATTCAACAAACATCTCGATGCGATGTATTTCTCCAAATCACCAATTCCATTTTTGCGCACCTTGCCCGAAGGCGAAGAGCCGCCACTGTACAGACATATCGGCCTCTATGCCTATACTGCATCAGCTCTGAAAGAGTATCTCTCGCTAGTGCCTGGCACCCTAGAGAAAATCGAAGGCCTTGAACAGCTGCGCGCCTTAGAAAACGGTATACCCATAAGAGTTGTTCTCGTAGATTACAAAGGCCGCACCCATGGCTCGGTAGACAGCCCCACCGATGTACCGCGAGTAGAAGAGATAATCGCCGCACAAGGTGAACTCTTTGAGTTAGCATCAAACTGAATCAAGCATCAAACTAAGTAGAGAATCAAAAAATGCAACTGATACTAGCTAGACACGGCAACACTTTCGGCCCCGGTGACAAAGTAACTTGGGTTGGTAGTGCTAATGACTTGCCCTTGGTAAAGTCAGGCTTAGAGCAGGCTGAACGGGCGGCGGCGGCTCTGGCAAACACCAAGCTGGCGGCCATCTACTGCGCGCCACTGCTAAGAACTAAGAAATTCGCCGAAATTGTAGCGGCACAACAAATAGCACACAATACAAACCATATAACCCCAGTCATCGACAACCGTCTCACAGAGCTAGATTATGGCGACTGGAGTGGTCTAAGCGATGACGAAATTGCCGAAAAATTTGGCGACAGCCTGCAAAACTGGATGAACACCAGTACCTGGCCAACCAACTGCCACTGGGCATCGAGTGAAGCACAAGTGACAGCCGAAATTAAATCGTTGGTTGCCGAACTAGAGGCGAAACACAGTGGCGAAACCGTTCTGTTAGTAAGCAGCAACGGCAGATTGCGCTATTTTCTCAAGCTCATCGCTGGCGAATTTGAGCGCCGTGTAGCGAGCAAGCAATTCAAAATGGGTACCGGCCGAGTAAGCTTGCTGAACGGCCAAGGGCAACAATATAGCCTGCTCAGCTGGAACGACGAGCCAGCGGCACTCAAAGAAATTCTATATTCAGCATCAAGGGCATGATTAAAAGCATGATCAAAGGCGCAAAGCTAATTGATTTTGCTGATGTACGTCACGACTTGATTGGCGAAGCTCAAGTGCTTATAGATAAAGCGCTCAAAGAAGCCCCATGCCTCTCTCAACCACAACAGACACAACAACTTAATCACCAACTTACTCACCAACAACTTAGCGCACCACTCTTCATTCACATGTGCGGCATTCCAGGCAGCGGTAAAACCACTTACACAACTAGATTTCTGGCTAATAACCAAAATAAATTTAGCCTGGTGCAATTCGACTCGATAATGGAAAACCTCACTGGCTACAAGAAAGATTGCGCCGAGTTTGGCATCGAAAAAGCATTTCAAACTTGGGAATTACCGGCTCGCGCCATCGGCTATCACCTGTTGCAAGCCTTAGTGGAAAATCAGAAAAACATTTTCTTTGACCATAGTGCCACCAATGGGCAGCATCCCCAACTCATTGCCGCTGTCAAAAACCTAGGCTATCAGGTAGAAATGCACTTCATTGATTGCAGTGTTGATGAAGCAAAAAAACGAGTGCAAGAGCGCGAAAAAATTGCCTTGCGCCATACACCTATAAGTTTAATTAGCGAGCGCAGCCAAATACTAGAAGAGCTTCTACCGCAATATGAACGCCTGGTCGACAAGTTCCTCAGACTGCCCGCTTGACATTCAAAATCAAGCAAAGATAGAGAAACGTATTACAATCTAGTTGGCTACTTAGGGAAGAGTGAAGTGCGAAACAATCAGATTATCAACGCTGTGCTACTAACAGCGGCAACTCTAAATCTATTGAGCTGGTCAAATTTCGCTAGCTCTGCAGCCGACGCTCGGCCAGACTCAAGACAGCCGCGTTACGCCCCACAGAGCACAAATAGCCGCATCGAAACAATGGATCCCAAAAACGTTCCTGAGTTTCCGCCCAACTCACCTGCAGCAGCAAGTGGCTATAGTCAGTCTGGTTCGCGCATTTCGGCTCAAAACAGCCCTGGTTCTGGAACGGCTTTGAAGGCCGACGCCTCTTCCGCCTCACTACCAGTGCAAACCCGCCTCAAACTTGTGCTTGAAACATCAGTCGATGCAAAAGCGAGCAATCCTGGCGACTTATTCGAAGCCCACGTCAAAGACGATTTGTTCTACGGCACAAGCCTCTTGCTAGCCAAAGGCAGTTTGGTGCGTGGAAGAGTTTTCGAAGTCACCAAACCGCGTTTGCTTAGCCGCGCAGCAAAAATTGGCTTAAGACTTGAACAGATAGTTACTCCTTCCGGCGAAGTTATTCCACTTGATGCCGCCCTCGAATTTCAAAAGGGCCTGACCAATCAAAAAGGACAATTAGACCCAGGCACCAATTTTGGCACCAGAGTTGAAGGCAATGTTCGCGCCGTTACAGGGCTATCCTCCACAGGCACCGCCCGTGGTGCCCTCATTGCTGCCAACGTTGCCACTTTAGGCGCCCCAGCAATAGCCACTGCAATTGGCGGCTCCGCCATCGCCATCTTCCGCTCGGGAGACAACGTCAGCCTAGCACCTGGCCAAGAGCTAGAAGTGCAACTAACAAATGATCTGGGCGTACAAATAAACTAGCTGCGAAGCTCTAGACTTGCACCGGCTTGCGGCGCTTGCTTCTTACTAGATTTAAGTTAGAAGAGAAAGCTTTGTTGGCTGGCTCTAGGTTAGTTGCCTTAGTGAATTCTTCTTCTGCTTCTTCAAGATAGTTGCGCTTAAGATAAATGACGCCAAGGTTATTGTGCACCCAAGCATTTTGTGGCTGCAACTTCAAACAAATCTTTAGTTCTTTCAGGGCTTCATTGAGCTTGTTCTGTTTGATTTGCAAATTGGCCAAATTATAGTGAGCCGACATCGAATTGAAATGCAAATCAATGGCTTTACGGTAAGCGTGCTCGGCTTCCTCTAGCTCGCCCTCTTTGGCTAACAACGAGCCCAAATTGATAAAGGCTTCCATATAGTCGGGCCTTCTATCAACAATGTATTGGTAGCGCTCAATTGCTTCTTTATTGCGCTCTTGTAATTGGAAAATCAGAGCACCTTGATACTGAGCTTCCCAATACATTGGTTTCAAGCTAAGGGCAATGTTGATTTCTCTAAGAGCATCACTAAACTTGCCTTGGCGGGTGAGGCGCTGAGCCTTAAGTAAGTGAGGTTCTGGATCACGTTGCGCTGGTGGCACAGACGGTGCCGTCAGTTCGCGCAACCGCTCTTCTTTCTTCTTCTTTTCTTGCTCGTCACGATACTCGGCTTCTTCCATCTCTGCGGCGTCATCGATGTCTTCTTTGCGCCGAGGGAACTTGCGTTTAGCTTTCTCTTTTTCTCGTGCAATCTCATCAGGATCTTTAGACTCAGCGGTATCTTTGGATTCACCATCATCTTCAGAATCTTCATCTTTAGCTTTCGCTTTAGCCTTTGGCTTAGCAGCAGGCTCGCTTTCATCGGCCTCTTCCACTTGGTCTGGGGCCATCTCTATATTTTTATCGGTGCCTTTTTTCACTGGTTCATCAGCGGCTTCTTCGTCTAGCGGCACAGCCTTTGGCGCTGCCGGAGCAGCTTTCTTGACAGGTTCGGGTGGCTCAGTTCTTGGAGCTTCAGTCGACCCAGCTTCTGAAGCAGAGCCGCCAGGAACAGGAGCCTTGGGAGTAGTGGCAGGGGGAGCGGTCTTCTCTAGGGGTTCTGGCGGTTCGGTGCGGGGCACCACAGGTGCCGATGATTCAGCAGCATTTGAGCCAGGAACTGGCGCCCTAGAGCTCTCAGCCGGTTCAGTTTCTGCTGGAGCTGCTTCTACTGCCGGGGGCTTTGCTTGGGGTTTAGCTTCCGGAACAGGTTCAGACTGCGACTGTTCTTCGGGTACAATTCTCGGTTCAGGCTTAACTTCTGGCTTCGGCTCGGCCGGCTTGGCTTCTGGAGCCGGATTGGCAGACTCAGGAGCAGCATCTTTTTTCTTGCCGAAGCCAAAGTGAAACTTACTTGCTGGTGATTCTTCAGCAGGTTTTTCCACTGGCTTTGCGGCAGCTGGCTCATCTTTAGCTTTCTTGAAGGTCGGCATCTTCAGAGACAAGGCACTGGCAGCCTGCGGGGTAAGAAAGACACTTACCTCAGTACCAACAGCGATAGACAAAGAAAGCGATAGAAGTAGAGCTTTAGCTCCGCCGGAATTCAATTTGGAAGTCATTGAGAGCCCTGGAAATCAGAATGAACCTATATAATAGCGATGTTCTCAAACATCACCGTGAAATTGCTCACATGAGAGTTCACTTGAGACATCTAAGGATAAAGCACGTTTAAGTATGCGCCTCAATAACAAACATAACTTTCCTGGCAAGCTCTTTGTAGTAGAAGGCGTAGACGGCTCTGGCAAGTCAACCCAGCTAGATCTATTGCGCAACTGGCTTGAATCGCGCGGCCAAAGTGTCATATTTACTGAATGGAATTCGTCAGTACTTATTTCAAAGACAATTAAACAAGCGAAACGCTCAAATTCGCTCATTCCCACAACATTTAGCTTGTTGCACGCCACCGACTTTGCCGATCGCCTTGAAAACATTATTATTCCAGCCCTGAAGGCCGGTTTGATAGTTCTTGCCGACCGCTATTGCTACACCGCCTTTGCCCGAGATGTGGCAAGAGGCGTCGACGCCGATTGGGTGCGCAGTTTGTATGGATTTTCAATTCGCCCCGATGGCGCCTTCTATTTTCAGGTGCCCGTAGACATTTCGTTAGCTCGCATAGCCAATAGCCGCATGCCAGGCTATTACGAAGCGGGAATGGATGTTGGCTTATCGGCAGACCCGATGGAATCTTTTCAGCTTTTCCAGTCACGTATCATCAATGAATACGACAAAATGGTGAGTGAATTTGGCTTCCATACTATGCCTGCGACAAAACCGATACATGAACAACAAATGCTTTTCAGAGAAATCGCCACAACTTTAATAGGTCAATAGGTTAATCAAGACAGAAAATGGCCGAAAAGAGCACGAGCAGCGGTAAAAATCCGAAACATCAATATCCCGGCAAGCTCATTGTGCTTGAAGGAACAGACGGCGTTGGTCGCACAACTCAAGCTCAACTTTTGCAAAACTGGCTTAACGTCGAGGGTTATGGAGTAACAAGAACAGAGTGGAAGTCGTCGCAATTGATGACACGAGTAATTGATAAGGCAAAAGAAAAAAATGCCCTCAACACCATCACATTTTCTCTGCTCTACGCCACAGACTTAGCCGATCGGCTACACAACATCATCATACCGGCACTTAAAGCTGGTCACATTGTTATCACCAACCGCTATTTTTATACCGCTTTGGCCCGCGACGTGGTTAGAGGGGCCGACCCCGCCTGGGTACGCGAGCTTTATAGCTTCGCCGTCGAACCAGATTTAGTTGTTTATCTAAAAATGCCTTTAGAGCCCCTCTTGCGTCGCATCATCACCACCCGCGGTGGCCTAGATTTTTATGAATCTGGTCGAGATATCGGAATGTCCAACGACCTATATCAATCGTTCAAGCTCTACCAATCTCAAATTTTGTTTGAGTACGAGCGCATGGCCGACGAATACAATTTTCAGACCATTGCTGCCGATGACCCGATAGAAGTGGTGCAAAAGACACTGCGGAAAGAGCTAGCCACAATTTTGTCAGACAAGAAGCTGCATACAGGCGTGTAGGGAACTAAGACCTCTATTTCTCACTCAGAGCGAGGAGGCAAAAATTTATACCTATTTCGCCAAATCAAAACACCGGCCAATGGCGTACCAACTGCCGTTAAAACTGCCGAGCAGAAGATAGCAGTTAGAATTAAACTAAGAAGGCGTCTCAGCTCCGCGATTTCTTTGTGTAAGCCACCCAGCTCACCGTCTAAATTGGTAATTGGACGCTCCATATTACTAAGCGGACTACGTATGGCTCCAAGTTCACTGTGCACCTCCTGCAGCTCTGCGTGAGCACCAGCAAGCTGGCTATGAAGGTTAATAAGCTGTTTATCGAGATTTTTCACTGGTGCAGCTATACCCTCAAGTGGTCTCTGTATCCCCATGATGGGGACCTTAATGTCAGTGATATCTTGTCGCATGTCACCAATGTCGGACCGAATTCCGCCTAGAGACTGGTAAGTACCATTAATTGATTTCTCCACACTGGCCATGCGTGCTTGCACAGAGCGCAAAGGATCTTCTAGGCTCTTCATACGTTGATTTGTCTGTTCGATACTCTTGTCGATCAAACTCATCTTTGATGAGACAGAACCCAACTGACCCTGCACTGCATCTAAGTTAGCGTTAACAGCATTCAAGCGTTTTTGCGTTGCAACGACCTGCTCATGCAAACCGAGAATAAGAGGCTTTACAGCCGTCAAAGGCTCAGTCACACCAATGATTTGATGCTGCAACCTTACTGTTTGCTGCTCCAGCTTGGTCACCGGCGCAAAGACCCAATTAATCGGGTTCAAACTTACACCCATATCGGGCAGCGGCTCCCCACCTATATTCTGCACTTTCGAGTGCGCTTTCATTTTTATAACCGAAACTGGCACAGCTTTAGAGTCAGCCGTAGAATCAGGCTTAGGGGCGCTTAGCAAATTGACTGACGATGCGTTTGTCGGCGAATTCTGAGAATCTTCTGATTGAGCTAGGCAAAAAAGAGGCGCTGAACAGTATGTCGACACGACTGCAGAAATCACAGTTAATCGGCCGACAATGCCAGGAACGAATTTAAAAGGGATTCTCATTTCGCGCCACCATTGCTGCTTCAGGAAGGCCATATTAGCCACAGAATAGCGAATCTGATAAGGCGAAAAGGTTAATTTTAGGGCCAACACTAGAGGCCAGTCACACCACATATAGTGGCTAAAGTGGCGGTCCTCGACGGGCAAGTCGATTTGGCGGTACTAGCTTATTACTAAACTGGCTTGCCCTGACGGGCTTCGAGCAAAATCGTGACGGGGCCGTCATTGAGCAAACTTACTTTCATTTCAGCACCGAAAACGCCAGTGCCGACCGTAAGACCCTTTGCCCGTAGTTCCTCGCAGAAATGCTTGTAGAGTCGCTCGCCCTCAGCTGGTGCCGCCGCTTGAGTAAAACCAGGCCGGCGTCCCTTCTTCCAATCGGCCAGCAAAGTAAATTGTGAGACAACTATCACCTGACCGCCTACCTCTTGCAGCGCAAGATTCATTTTGCCGTTCTCATCCTCAAAGATTCGCAAGTCAGTGGCCTTGGTAGCCAAGTAGACGCTGTCAGCCTCACTGTCGCCTTGTTCTACGCCTAAAAGTATGAGCAAACCACAGGCTCGATCGTTGCTGGACTGAAACTCGCTAATTGTCTGGCCATCGACCACCACGCTAGCACGTGAAGCTCTTTGTAACACTGCCTTCATAGACTAAAATCCTGTACTGGTCTAGGTATTGGGGTTTTTGGCAGGTCAGCAAAACGATCGCTCGCGATTTTTATTGACCGCCCCCTCGAATTATCCCATCAAGTCAGTGTAAGATAGCTCTGCGGGGTGGAGCAGCCTGGTAGCTCGTTGGGCTCATAACCCAAAGGTCGTAAGTTCAAATCTTACCCCCGCAACCATTTAGAACATTGA
>JAKFVU010000051.1 GCA_021732025.1 Candidatus Obscuribacterales bacterium
ATTGGATGTTCAAGAATTCCAATCAAATAAGCCGTTGATTCAACGGTCTGTAGTTCACTCTTTGAGGATATTTGAATGCAGGAAGTTACAGTTGGCATTGCCGGAGCAGCCGGAGACGGCTTAGACAAATCTGGCGATACCTTGGCTAAGTCATGCAGCAGACTTGGTCTCCACGTATACGCATACAACTGCTACCAGTCGATCATTCGGGGCGGTCATATTTGGCTCCGTGTACGCATTGGTGAGGAAAAAGTTTATTCACACGGCGATAACCTCAATGTATTGGTTGCTTTGAACCAAGATTCTATTGAACGTCACTCTATAGAAGTTGAAGAAGGCGGCGCCGTAATCTTCAACTCAGATCGTCTTAATTGCGATGTCAGCCAAGTAAGAGCTGGTGTGCAAATCGTTGGTTTGCCAATGAAGCAAATCACCGAAGAAGTTGTGAAAGAGCATGGCGCTCTTCTGCCTATCATGCAAAACACAGTGGCCATGGGTGCTGCTGCCTTCTTTGCTAACGTTGGCGTAGAAGAACCTAGCTCGGTATTGACTGATACTTTCGCCCACAAGGGTCAGAAAGTTATTGACCTCAACGTCAGCTTGCTAAAAGTTGGTTACGAGTTCGCTAAAGCCAATTTCAAACCAGTAACTAAAGATTGGAAGTTCAGCCGCAAGAAACGTTGTTTCTTGACCGGTAACGAAGCCATCGCTATTGGTGCTTACGCTGCTGGATGCAAATTCTATTCAGCTTATCCAATGACCCCAGCGTCAACCATCTTGCACTGGATGGCTAACCACGCTCCCGAAACTGGCATTTGCGTCAAGCAATGCGAAGACGAACTATCTGTAATTAACATGGCGATTGGTGCTGGTATTGCCGGTGCTCGTTCTATGTGCGCAACCGCCGGTGGTGGATTCGCTTTGATGACCGAAGCAGTTGGTATGGCTGGCATCATGGAAGTGCCTGTGGTCTGCGTTGAAGTTCAACGTGGTGGCCCTTCAACCGGTCTGCCTACCAAGACTGAACAAGCTGACTTGTGGCAAGTCTATGGTGCTTCGCAAGGCGAATTCCCTCGCTTGATTGTTGCTCCTCGCGACATTGTTGATTGCTTCAACACTACAGTTGACGTCTTCAACCTAGCTGATCGCTATCAGTTGCCTGTTCTGCTCATGTCTGACCTGCTTCTATCTGAGCACCCTGAAACTGTTGATCCTGAAGTCTTTAACGGCAATCCTGTTATCGACCGCGGCGAAATTGTTACTGAATGGCCAGAATCAAAAGGCAAGTTCAAGCGCTTCAAATTCACTGAATCAGGCATTTCGCCTCGTACTCTTCCTGGTACACCGAACACCGCTTTCGTATCAGCTTCAGACGAGCAAGACGAAGAAAGCATTCTGATTTCAGATATGTTCACTTCTCCAGCTACCCGTCGCAAAATCATGGATAAGCGCGGCCGTAAGATTGAAAATCTCTTGAAAGAACTTCCAGCTCCAGTGCTAGAAGGGCCAGCTGATGCTGATTTGACTCTAGTATGTTGGGGTTCTACTTGGGGCCCAGTGAAAGAAGCTGCTGAGCTTCTCACCGCTCAAGGTATCAAAACCAACTTGCTCAATATCAAATATATTGCTCCTTTCCACACCAAAGAAGTGGAAGCAATTATGTCTAAGGCTAAGAAGAAGATTTCTGTTGAAGTTAACTACACTAGCCAAATGGCTCGCTTTATCAAAGCCGAAACCGGAATATCTATGGATGCTCACATCAATAGATATGATGGTGAACCAATGGAACCACTCTATATCGTCGGGCATGTTAAACGCATTCTTGCCGGTGTAGCACTCGATTACGATGTAACTGAAGCAGAAGCTAAAGATATGGCTTATCACTATATCCGCACCCATGCTCAAGAGAAGTTGCGCCCAACAGCTGCAACTCGTGAATCTTCAAACGGACACGGCGAACCTACATGGAATGTTGAATTGTCTGAACGGGCTACCGGCAAACTGGCTGCACGCATGAAAGTGGGTGTGTCTACTGGTGCCACTTATAGCTTCGAGAAGCTGGCAGAAGAGAAATAAATCTTTCTCCTTTCTTATTTCTGCAACAGCATTCACATCATTGATTTAAGAGGTTTATAAAAACGAGATGGCAACTGTAATCGAGCTTCCAGTCGAATTATTCAAAGGTCCAGTCGATCCAGACTGGTGTCCAGGATGCGGCGACTTCGCCGTACTTAAAGGCGTTCAGACAGCTGCAGCAAAACTAGGCATCAAACCAGAAAATCTTCTGGTGGTTTCTGGTATTGGCTGCTCATCAAACTTGCCTGGCTTCCTTCATGCTTATGGTATCCACAGCCTTCACGGCCGTGCTGTTCCTGTAGCAACCGGTGCTCACCTAGCTAACACTGATCTTAAATGTGTTATCACCGGTGGTGATGGCGACGGTTATGGTATCGGTATCGGTCACTTGCTTCACGCAATGCGCCGCAACCTTGATGTTACCTACATCGTCATGGACAACCAAATCTATGGTTTGACCACTGGCCAAACATCACCAACAACTGGTACCGGTCAAAAGACCAAGTCTACTCCGCAAGGCAACCACGAGAATCCACTTAATCCACTAGCTCTAGCAATCACTGCTGGTGCTACTTTCGTGGCTAGAGCATTCTCTGGTGAACCTAAGCACATGGCTGACACAATCTCTGCAGCTATCCAACACAAGGGCTTCTCTCTTGTCGATATCTTCAGCCCTTGCGTTACCTACAACAAGGTCAATACCTATCCATTCTTCAAAGAACGGGTCTACAAGCTAGAAGATGAAAATTGGGATCGCACCGATTTCCATGCCAGCTTGGCCAAATCTTTCGAGTGGGGCGACAAAATTCCTTTGGGCGTGGTTTACGAAACTGATATGCCTACCTATGAAGACAGCGAGCTGGCCTTCAAAAAAGGTGCATTGGTCAAGCAATCGCTCAAGACCGATCCTAAAGTTTGGGCCAACATCGTCGAAGAGATGATTTAGTTCAAGCACTAAAGTTAGAAAGTGAATCATGGGGTGGGCAATGTGACCCACCCCTTGTTCCTTTAACTGGGTTCTATTCTCTGGGATCTATTTATTGGGTTGTCATGGGAATTCCACTTATAGGGTGCTTGTCTAATCAGTAGATATATGAGATTCTTGGCTAGGTGAACTCTTTATCAGTTTCACCTATGCGTTGGATATATTGCCGCTGGATGAGCCTTGTTTTTTGACTACTCAAATTTAAAAGGCTTTCAACTGATAAAGAGGAGATGATATCGCCTCGGTAATGATGTAAAGTAGCTACAGCAAAAAAATCTGCAGCAAAAGACATTGGCGAGAGCCGGTGCACTTTTAAAATGGCGTTGGCGACAACAATAGTGATGGCAATTTTTCACCGTTAGTGAAAATTATGGCAACCAAGCGAGGAAGTAATGACTAAGTACAGCCGTATCGGTCGCAGGCATCCAGATACAGCCCCTATTTCAAAAGATCAGATCACAACCCTGAAAGCAAAAGTTCAGCGTGTTGAAGAAATTGATAACAACAATAGAGCTTCCGTATGGGACTACGTCTGCGATATTTGGACTCAGATTGTTTATAGTTTCAAACCCAAAAGTCATCAGTGCCGTATTTACGGACACACTCTGCCAACTGGCGGATGGACCGCTGGCCGTAGACCAAACTGTGGCGATTGCGGTGCCCAAATAAATGACGCTGACGATTTGCGTAAGGCCCTGCCGCGCGAATAGTAACGCCCTAATTTATAGGTTTAGAGTAAAGGCCATTGCTAATTGCAGTGGCCTTTTTCTTTGTCTAATCACGCAATTGACGCTGCCTCTGATAGCTTGTTCTATGCACTATTTGAAAAGCAATCTAAATTGAATCGCGTTTGCGTGAGTAATACTTTTGCGCTTCGGCATAGCGACCCATGTTTGATAGGGCATGGCCTAGATCATCGAGAGCTTGCTGCTTCAGTTTTATGTCGAGTATCTGCTCAAAATTAGGTGCATCCACCACTGCTTTAAGAGTGGTTTCAGCCAGCGCTGGTCTCATCGAATTGAGATAGGTACAACCTAACTCACTCAGTAGCATCAGTGTTCCCGGAGCACTCTTGTCTTTGAAGTCAGGTGAGTCCAAGGCTTCTTTCAAATAATCAATTGCTTTTCCATGTTCGCCAAGAACCATAAGTGTGTCAGACAATTGTCCGTAAGACTCTGCAAGAGTAGTACTAGTGTGGTTCTTATCTTTTTTAATTTCTTCGATAGTCTTCAAAATCTGATCAAGCTTTTTCTTCTCTTGAATTATTTTGGCCTTCGATTCTGCAGCACTCTGGCTGGCATTGTCGGCACTAGTGCTAGCAGAGTCTGATTCTTTGTTGCTTTTGCTTGTGCCCGACTCTTTACCTTGGTGGAAGTTGTAATCGAACTTAAATGACAAATTGAGTTGGTCATCGTCAGCTTTTGAATTGATGTCGGCAAAGGGCTGAGCGTTCTTAACCGCTTCTACAGCCGCTTCATCATTAGCTGTATTGCCCGAGGAGTCTACAATGTGAGCGTCTTTAACCAGACCGTGATCGGTTACTTCAAAGCCGACATTGGCACTGTAACTGTAGAGACATCTTGGTGGCTTCCAGGCCGCTTTGATTTTTCTGCTCATCACTGAGAGAAAAGCATTGATTATGCCTTGACCTTCGCTGCGGTAGAGTACGGCATCATCTTTGTGACCCATGCGCTCTAGCAAGTCGGCCAAGAAGTTGAGGCGAGTGCCTAGTAGTGGATGGTTGTGGCTAAATACTTCTTCTGATAAAGCGACGCTGCGCTTAATAAGTGGAAGGGCCTCATCAAAACGCTTTTGTTCAACTAGAGTTTCGGCTAAGTCGTTCAGACAGATTGCTACAGTGCCGTCGTTGACGCTAGTAATGCTTTCGGCCAGCCCGAGGGCCTTGCGGTCTAATTCTTCGGCTTTGGCATAGTCTTTCTGGTAAAAATAATTGGCGGCCAAGGCAGTCATAGCTTTGCGCGTGCGTTTTTTGTCGTCGCTTTTTTCAGCGCTATCCTGTAATTCAATAAAACGCTTGGCGGCCTCTTCGTATTTCTTGTCGTCCCGCAGAGTGCGTCCTTGCTCAAGGGCCGCATCCCAGCTTTTCGCTTCAGCATCGCCCATTGCCGCCCATGCGGGTGTGAGAGAGCCTGAGAGAGTGGTGAGGCTGGCCAGTGTGGCCAGAGCGATTTTTTTGCTGAAATTCATGCCTGTTCCGACTTTTGAGGGTTAACCCATGTTTCGCCCATGATTATACCTGTTTGAAATGAGGTGATTGTGAGTGCAGTGTCCAGTTCATGTCTAGTTGGCGCAGTATAAATTGAGCATGCCAAGTGGGAATTTCCCCACTGAAAACAGCCGACACTTACTAACCCACAATAACTTGAGGTTGAATCGATGCCGATTCTTGAATCAGACAGGCAAGCCAATAATTCAAGTTCTGATGTCGTCAATCATGACGGTCAATATGACGAGAGTTTGGCCGGAAAGCTCAGTCGAGAAGTGGGCTTGCTGGCCCAAATGCCAGGCGCTGCGCTGCAAGCGGCTGTCGAAACTTTACAAGACCCTGGCGACTTAGCTCTGAAGCTTAGTGCGGCTTTCGGCACAGGTATAGGCATAGCGGCAATTCGGAACAACCCTAATGTTTTTGGTGCCATTTTTAGCCCCATTTTTAAAGTTGGAGTTGGCATTGTTGAGAAGGCCGGCTTGGGTGTGATGGCAATGGATTGGGGTGGCCGCATCGGCGCTCCCATGGCTGCCACCTGGGAGAGCGGTGCCAACGACGCTGAAGCAAGAAAAGCCATAGGGCAAAATGTAGGTGAAGGGCTAGTTTACTATGCAGTCGGTATGGCCGGGTTTGCCGGTGGTCGCAGCGTTTGGTCTGATGCTTTTCCGAAATCTACTGCTACCATCTCGCAGAGATTTTTCTCCAGTGAGCTAGCTGGGAATTACGGCAAAATAAATGGCTCTGCTTTTGAGCGTGCCCTTGCTCCGAAAAATCCCTTTGAGTCTGTATTACCAGCTCCTAAAGTTACCCTCGCAACTTCAATTCGTTCTTCCATTGATTCCTCGCCGCTTAAACCGTTCTTTGAGTTTCCGGCTACACTCTCGCGCAACGACAGCTTTCTTGGACTAGTAGCCAGTTCTGGCTACGTCATGCCCCGAGTGCTCACCACTGGCGACCGTCGCAATTTTTATGATCGCTATAAAGTTTAAACGAGAGAATGCGCCTTACGACTTTACGAGCCGCACTTTGAGTACGCCCTCAATAGAGCTGATGCTTTTCAAAACATCATCAGTTACATCGCCATTGCAATCAATCAATGTGCAAGCAACGTCGCCTCTGGAGCGGTTCAACATATCAAGAATGTTTAGGTTGGCATTGGCGACGCAGGCTGAAATGCGCTCAATCATGTGAGGAATGTTGGCATTGGCCACGATCAATCGATTGCTCGGCTTACCTGGCAATGACATTTCGGGGAAGTTAACAGAGTTATGAATGGTGCCTTTTTCAAGGAAGTCGCGAATCTGCTCTGCCACCATCACTGCACAATTTTCTTCGGCTTCTTCTGTCGAAGCGCCTAAGTGAGGCAGCGTGATCACCCGTTCTTGATCTTTCAATTGGTTGCTAGGGAAATCGCATACATAGGCTCGTACACGGCCTGACTTAATTGCTTCCGATACTGCCTTCTCATCAACAATGGCCGAGCGCGAGAAATTCAATATGGTAATACCTTCGCGGCATTTAGATAAGCGGCGGGCATCAATTAAACCTTTAGTGTCATCGAGCAAAGGCACATGCAGAGTAATAAAATCTGATTGAGCTAATACTTCAGTAACGCTCGCCAGTGATTTCACTTCAGACTGCAACTGCCAGGCATTGCTAACCGTGATGTGTGGATCGTAGCCAACCACGCGCATCCCAAGTGAAAATGCAGCATTGGCTACTTTGACACCGATTGCCCCAAGACCAACAACTCCCAGAGTGCGGCCGGCAAGTTCAATGCCGACAAAGCGTTTCTTTTCTGATTCTACTTGCTTGTCGATTTCAGAATCGGTACCACTCAAGCTGCGACTAAAGTCCCACGCTGGGCCAATTTGCCTGGCTGCCATCATCATTCCAGCTATCACTAATTCTTTAACAGCATTAGCGTTAGCACCAGGAGTATTAAAAACGGGAACACCTAAGGCACTAAATTTATCAACAGGAATATTGTTGACACCAGCACCAGCTCGACCAATTGCTTTGACACTTTCTGGAATGGGCCATTCATGCATAGTGGCCGAACGCAGCAGCACGGCATCAGGGTTTTGCATTTCTGATGAAATCTCATAACGCTCGCGCGGCAGTTTTTCGAGCCCGGCGATTTTTATATTATTGAGATTCAGTATTTTGAACATTGTGTTTCCTTACTAGTTTTTCTTGCAAGTTTTCTACAAGTTGACCTTAGCCGTGGCGTTGGGCAAAATCGTTCATGAATGTCGTTAGAGCCTCTACTGCCTCGATGGTGACAGCGTTGTAGAGACTTGCTCTCATGCCGCCGACTGCGCGGTGGCCAGCCAAGCCCAACAAATTTGCCTTTTTCGCTTCGTCTAAAAATGTTTTGTCGAGTGCTGGGTCTTTGAGAATAAACGGAATATTCATAAGCGATCGGCACTGAGTAGCTACTGGATTTTGATAGAACTCAGATTTATCAATGGTTGAATAGAGCAGCGCAGCTTTCTTCTCATTGATTTGAGCAATGGCACTAAGGCCGCCGTTCTTCTTCAGCCAAGCAAGCACGAGACCTGCTATATACCAGCTATAAGTGGGTGGAGTATTTGCCATTGAATCGTTTTTGGCTAGATTTTGATAATCAAAAAGTGTTGGTGCTTTAGCATCAACTTGACCTATGAGATCGTCTCTAACAATTACTATTGTCAGACCCGCTGGTCCAATATTTTTCTGGGCACCAGCATAAATGAGTCCAAACTGCGACACGTCAAATGGCCTAGAGAGCATATTTGATGACATGTCTGTCACTAGCGGAATGTCTTTGGCATCGAGTGATTGAGGAATGTACTTGAACTCAACTCCATGAATTGTTTCGTTGGCAGTATAGTGCAAGTAGGCAGAGTCTTTGCTGAGCTGCCATGAGTCTTGATCTGGAATTGTTGTAAATTTGCCAGCTTCTCCAGAAGCTACGATGTTTACCTGGCAATATTTGTTTGCTTCAGCAATTGCTCTTTCAGACCAGAAGCCAGTATTGACGTAGTCGGCTTTGTTTTTGCCGCGCAGTAAGTTGAAAGGCACCATCGAAAATTGCGATGTGGCGCCACCTTGCAAAAATAGAATTTTGTAGTTAGATGGAATATTGAGTAGTTCGCGCAAGTCGGCTTGGCTCTGTTCTACTATCTGGCCAAATTCTTTGCCGCGGTGGCTCACTTCCATGATCGACATGCCAGAGCCGTGCCAATCGAGCATTTCTGCCTTGGCAATCTCTAAAACTTCTTCAGGAAGTGCGGCTGGGCCAGCGCTGAAGTTAAACGGACGACTGCTGGCGCTTGACGAGCTAATTGCTACAGTGCCTTGAGAATTTGTTTGAGTGCTAGTCTTAGTTTCCGCTTTAGTCTGGGCTTTAGTCACGACTATCCCCTTGGCATGAGTCTACTTGTTAGCTCTTAGAATAAAGGCTAACAATAGAATGGTCGCGCACCTTGAAGGTGTTGGGAAGGGTTTATTACCGATTACTACCGCTCGAAGCGCTTATTTATGAGTATTTAGCTTTGTTGGCTCAGGTACAGCTGTTTTGCCATCCAACTCACTTACTTTATCGCTTGCTTTCTCGCCTGTTTTATCGCTCTCTGAAGTCACCACAGCCGGTGCCGTAATTATTGTGGTCGGGCTGATCACAATAGTGAAATCGGCTGGCGCACGAGATTCTAAATGCACTACGACGGCGTAGCTATCAAGTTCTGTCATCGAGTCTTTTA
Organism: Candidatus Obscuribacterales bacterium; assembly: GCA_021732025.1. Lineage (GTDB taxonomy): Bacteria > Cyanobacteriota > Vampirovibrionia > Obscuribacterales > Obscuribacteraceae. The sequence goes on from JAKFVU010000051.1 coordinate 9,035, forward strand.
GTTTAGATACAAGGTCATCGTCAGCTCGGTAGCTACCTGCAATCACTTGCTCATGCTGACACTCGCTGAGTTCGCCCCGTTGCAAATACTTAACGTTGTAGCCCTTTTCTTTTAAGCGCGCTTCTAAGTTTTTAGCAGTGGCTTCGCTTCCTTTGGGATATCGCAATATGATTGATACAGGTTTGTCTGAATATGCTGCTGCGCATTCAGCCGTAAGATTGTCGTTTGTGGCGGTGTTAGCAATGCCGTTGGCACCGAGTTCTCCACTGGCATCCATTGCTAATGCTTCATCGCCTTGGGCTCGTCGCCTTGAGTGAATCGTAGCACCGGTATTAGCGGCAATCACGCTAACCGATTGCGGAGCACCGGTCATGCGGTGCAACATCAGAGCGCTCGCCTCAGGCTGCGGTACCCAATAGCTGCCACCACTGATAGTGACTGGTTCACCGGGTAGCATAGCCGTTTGTATTTTATTGGTCTTAATTTCCTTGCTGAAGGCCGCTAGTTTGAGCATGTCTTCAACGCTCAAATCGGTGCGCACATATTCTTCAGCTAGTTTGCACAGTTCTGGTAGTTTAAGTAGCACTTGTGGTTCTTCTAGTTTCTTCTTAACCTGACGTAAGAACCACTGCTGGCGCTCGATGCGGCCGATATCGCCTTTGGCGTCATGGCGGTAACGCACATATTCTTCCAGGCCAGCGGCGTCTAATTTGTTAATTCCTGGTTCTAAGGCGATATTGAGACGACCGGCTCTATCTCTATAGTGCATCGGTTTTTCAATTAAAATTTCCACAGGACCAAGAGCTTCAAATACTTTCTTCAGGCCTTGAGTATCGATGACCAAGTAGTGATCAATTGGCACACCGAAATCTTCACCAACAGTCTTAACTGCCAGTTCTGGCCCACCAAAGGCATGGGCCGAATTGATTTTGTCCACGCCGTGATTGTCAGCGATACGCACCCTTGAGTCGCGTGGTATCGAGACTAACGAAACTTTTTTAGATTCTGGGTCTAAGCTGGCAATGATCATTGTGTCAGAGCGGCAACCAGTGAAGCGCTCTGTATCTCGACCATTACTGTCGACACCCATTAGAAGAACATTCATGCGGCTTTCTAATTTTGGCCACAAGCTAAAATCAGCTAAACCCTTGGGTTTATCGCTTTTTGCAGCAACCTGGGTGGGAAGGGTTTGAGAGAGGTTGGCCTTGCCGCTCAGAGGAGTGTGGCCATAGAAGCTCTTTAACTGGTTCATGGCCAATAGACCAATGCCAACGCCTATTGCTGTGGCCAGCAAAATCTGCGGTGCAGAAGGAAAATGAAATTTATTGTCGTTAAGGCTCAAGCGCTCATCCCAGGAAATTGGTTACTTACAACCACATAGTGACAATATTAGCCTGCATCTTCCGCCAGCGGATTAGCTATACTGGGTTTCTGTAAACATTTGAGCTAGATTTTACCGGCAATTATCAACTGAACCAGGTTTTGGTAAAGTAAAGCAAGTAATCAAGAAGCCTCATGGGCCTATTAATCGCATCTAAGCTCAATATCCAGGAATCTTTAGTAATCAATTCGGTCTCATTCTTACGTATTTGTAGTCATGGGAAGCCATTGGTAGCCATCCATTAATTTTCAGGAAAGGCGGTAACGGTGCAGGTGGTGTCGGCGGTCGACAAATCAGACGATCAAGAGCGGCTCGTTGGTCCAAGCGGATTTCTAGAGCTTGGCGGCAATGTTTTGGTTGTTGACTTCGGTAAGGTTTTTCTCGAAGACACAGTGGTGGGCTTTCTTTATGAAGATGGCCTGCTCAAAAACGGTAGCTCATCTGATAGCGGCGACTCGCAATGGCGTCTGATAGATGATTTAGATGGATGTGTCTTTCGCGGAATCGACTCAGCCGGGCTTGAGCTTGTCATTCCCACCTCAGAATATGGCGGACCAACAGGCAAGCTTGTTTATAACGGCTGCACTTATAACGTCTTGAATGGTCGTATAGCCACCGAAGAGCACAAGCTTGTAGGCGAGTTTCATGACACCGGTTTAGTCACGGTGCGCGATCCCTATACAAAAGTTGCTCGGCGCGAACTAGACGAGAGTGCAATTCTCAATCTCAACTTTGATGGTGTTCGATCAGATGGCTCGGCCTGGAAGTACGAATACAACAGACCCTTGGTGCGCAAAGACAAGTCTTATGCTGAAAATGAAATTATTCGCTATTTTCAAGATTTTGACCGCCTCAGTGTTTTGCAGAAAAAATATGTCGTTGATAGTTTAAATATTTGGTCTGCCAGTGGCATCCTTCAAGTCGTGAGAAAGTCTGAAGGTAACGCGGCTTTGGGCAATGTCAAACACGGTGCGGCGGGCGTGACAAGAGTTCGCTCGGGCATGGTTGATCTCGATTTAGAAGAGTTTGATCGTGACATCGATTTATTTAAACGTTTTGGCGCACTAGCGGTAGTGTCAACCCGTGTGCAGCCTTATGTTGAGGTACGTATCAATCTCGTTGTCTCGCACGAGTTCGGACACCAGCTGCAGTTCTGCCTTTCGCAGGCTTTGCAAGATCGAGTGGCCGAACTTTATAGCGCCCGTCTCAAGCGCTCTTTGAAGATGTGTCCTACTCCAGCCGGGTACGAAGGTGGTTCAGAGATACTTAGACCTGAGTATGTACCAAACCGCATGTTTGTATCTGGTTATGCCAAAGCCAGCAAATTTGAGTATTGGGCCGAAAGTGTTGCGGCCTTCTCTGTTCCGGAAGGACGTCGTTTGTTGAAAGAGCTGGATCCCGCTATTCATAAAATGTTGACTGAGATTGTGAAACATCCAGAAACCGCATTTACACCCATTCTTACTGAGCCTCTACTCGATTTGCAGTCTAGCCTTAGGTTGGGAGGAGAGTTGAAAGAGGATTTGCTCAATTGCTAGCTCCTTCCAAGCAACCTGTCCTGCCCTTTAGACATCTCTTGCCCTTTAGATATTTCCTGCCCTTTAGACCAATGGTATCCGTGGCAAATAAAACTCTACCCATCGCATTAGCAATTACTTTAAGCCTGACTCTCGTTACTGCTAGTGAGAACGCTTACGCAGCTTCTGAGGGTGCACAACCTGTACTGCGAGCAATTGACCCTTCTGCTGCTAAGCTTGACGCGCCGCCACCGCCTGAAGCTTCTGTCGATCCAGGTCGCAAATTCAATCAGAGTAGAGCCCAGAGTAATCCATTCAACAGTGGTATTCAGGGCCGGCCTCTCGGTTCACCTCCACAGCAATATCAACAACCTTCTAATCAAGTTCCAAATCAGGCTCAGCCCATGCAAGCTATGCCTGGTATGTTGAGCCCACAGCTTGATCAGTCTGAAGTTCAAAACCAAGCGCCAGGCCAATCCCAAGGCCAGTTTTCGGCGGCGCCTAGTATGGTAAGTCCAGCCGATGAGCAGAGAGTTACTCGACTGGAAAAGCAGGCCTTTGGCAATACTTATCCGGAACATGAAGTTGATGACCGACTGGAACATTTGGAGAAGGAAGTCCTTGGCGGAAAGAGCGATGGACAGACAGTTGAACGCATTGCTCGCTTAGAGCAAAAGCTGCTCGGTGGCACTGCTTTCGGTGGCGCCTTTGGCGGCACTGCAGCCGGACAGGCGGCTGTGCCCGCAAACAATATGACAGCGGTAAACATGTCTGGAAATAACTATATTCCTGGAAATAGCTATGTGCCGGTGCCAGCTTCTGCCTATCCTGCACCGGTCGCTGTTGCGCCAATGTATAACAACCAGCCTCCAGCTCAGCGCCCTCAGATTCCCGGCAACCATTTGCCACCAGGGCAGGTGGCAGTGCCTGCAGCTTGGAATAATCAGCCAAACTTCGCACCCCGTGCTTATGGTCTAGGTCAAGGCACCGGAGCTAATTCTGGTTCTAGAGCGGGCTCTGGTCCAAATTCTAGTTCTGGTCTCAATTCTGGTTCAGGCCCTAACTCTAGCTCAAGTCCTGCTCCCAGCCCTGTTCCGGTCTCAAGGCCAGGGTTCCCTAATACAGCGAACCATGGCAATGTGGGTGCGCCTAACCGGCCTCCGGCTATAAATAACCAAAATGCCAACCCGATTCCCAATAATAGAATCGCCCAGAACACTGGCGCACCTAACTATGTTCCGCAAGCGCCAGTTGCCAGTTCTCTTGTTATCGATGCTTCAATCGTTGCCAATTCGCTCAACTACGATACTCAGGCTGGTGATTACTTAGGTTCGATCAGGCGCTTGAATGCAAATAACAGCGGTCCTGTATACGCTCATTGGCGGCAGTTTCCGGTGAAGGTTCGTTTACCCCTTGGCTCTCCTGAGTCATGGCAGCGCAACCTTGAAGCTGTAATCGCCCGCTGGGATCAATATGTGCCAGTAAAAATTGCCTTGCCTAGTGAGCCCTCAAATGTAGATGTTCTCTGGGTAAACCAGCTCCCTCCCAAAGCCCTTGGTGTTTGTCGCCTCAATATTGTTAATGGCCAAATGCAGGTCTGGGTGTACCTTCTGCGTCCGAGTTTCTATGCTGCCGATGTGCCAGAGCGCACACTTGGCGGGGTCTTTACTCGCGAAATGGGGCACGCACTGGGCTTATTCGGCAAATCTGAGAAGTCTAGCGATCTGATGTATGCCGCTGAAAACGGTAGCTCCAATCTTAGTGCCAGCGCTAACAATGGTGGCTCTGTTGGCGCTTCTGCTGCTGCGAAGAAGAAGGCTCCTATTAAATTACCTGGTATAGGCGCCCGTGATATCAATACTCTAAAGCGAATTTATGAAGCTCCGGCTAGCCCACCTGGGCTCAGCCTAGAGCAGCCACTAGAGTGGGCGACTAGCTACTAAACTAAAACTGAATCTAATTCTGATTCTGAATTCGATTCAGACTCTATTTCTAAAATCCACAGTTAGGTAGTAAGCACAAAGCAAAATACTTGAGTACTCAAGTATTTTGCTTTTGAAGACCAGCGACCACTATTTAACTAGTTGGAGTTAACTGACCGGCCCGGCATTAATCGAGCGGCATCAGCTGACAGGCATTAGTTTATCGACATAACTTTGTAACCGCTAGGAATCACAAACAATTCAGCGGCCGGTGCGGCAGTACTGATTTTTGTTAATTGCATAGTAGTGGTGGTTCCGCTTGCCTTAGTTGTGCTTTTGACCAAGACTTGGGCACTATTGTCGACCCATACTTCTGATTCCACGCCGTTTTCTTTATAGCTCCAGCCGTGGCAAGAGCGGCCGTCTATGCTCTTCACGCCAAGGTCTTTGGCATTCTTCTTCTTGGCTGTTTCGGCGTCCATATTGCCTTCATAACCCTGCTTAAGAGGCATTTTGGTGATCATTTTTTGTGCTTCCATGATCGAATAGCACACCTTGCCAGGGTAGTCGCTGATTGAGACTACTTTATATGTTGCTGCTTTGCTCTCTGAGCGCAATTTGCCCTTGCCATCAGAGGTCAAGCGCATTTCGGTCTTGCCGGCTGGTGAAACGCACACGTAATTGGCGTCATACACTTTGGGATACAATTCGCCTTTTGCGGAGGCTTTTGAGTCGGCCGCTTGGACCACCGTGGCGCTTACTGTTGAAATCACGGCAAGAGCCAGTGATGCTAAGAGTTTCATGCATATCTCCTGTAGATTTTTACTTATTACCATGGAGGCGGATGAGGATACCATAGCAATTAATGAGGCTTTCCTTTGAAATTGCTCATACCATTTAGTCAATAAAAGGTGCAAAATTCATATTGTGGGAAGCCCGTCAGAGGTTAACCTGCGCTGGTCATTAATTAGGGGGATAGTCGTGGCTGCTACAGAAGCAAAGATTCAAGAGATGACAATTGCTCATAGTCCTGATACCGATGATGCTTTCATGTACTACGGTCTATTCAAGGGCGCAGTTGAAACCAGCGGCATTAAAGTAAATCAAGTGATGAAGGATATTCAGTCGCTTAATTTGGAAGCGGTCAAAGGCACCTACGAAGTATCGGCGATCTCCTTTGCTGCTTATCCGAGCGTGCGTCACATTTATAAACTCATGTGTTGCGGCTCAAGTATGGGTGAAAATTATGGGCCAATGGTGGTGGCATTACCAGGCACCACTATAGATCAGCTTAAAGAAATGACAGTGGCAATTCCTGGCAAGGAGACTTCTGCCTTTCTCACTATGCGCCTCTGGCTCCACAGCCTTGGTCTACCTGAATTAAATGTGGTGGCAGTTCCCTTTGATCAGATTGTCGAACAAGTTTTGAGTGGAAAAGTTGGTGCTGGTTTGATCATCCATGAAAGCCAGTTGACTTACGCCCAAGAAGGTCTGACTAAACTAGTTGACCTTGGTGTTTGGTGGCAGAGCGAAACCGGACTGCCGCTGCCTTTGGGTGGTAATGCTGTGCGCAAAGATTTGGGCGATGAGATGATGCATGAAGCCGCTAACATGTTTAAAAGTTCGGTGCAGTATGCTTTAGCCAATCGTACTGATGCATTGCATTATGCAATGTCGTTTGCTCGTGATATGGACGAAGCCACTGCTGACAAATTCGTCACCATGTACGTCAACGATTTAACTGTTGATTGTGGAGAACGCGGGCGCGAGGCTGTTCGGCTCTTCTTCCAAAAGGCTTACGACACTGGCATATACAAAGAGTTGATTGTTCCTGAATTTGTAGTCTAGGGCTGATCTATAAATTGCTTGACTGCGCCGACAAATCCATTGGCATTGACGAGTCCTATGTCGTTGTGTCCTTCGCCGTGGCATGTATACATCTGCTTGGGCGGTAACGCCTTACTGTACATAGTTTCGCAATAGGCAAAAGGCAAAATTGTGTCTTTGTCACCGTGCATAAATAGAATTGGTGGATGAGCTTCTTGCACTGCACTTAGATTGTCGAAGTTTGGCTCTGGCACAAGGTTCGGCGGAAGCACATAGAGAAAGAATAATTTGTCGCGCGCTGTTTGTAGAAGTGAAGTGAATCCTGATTGCAGAATTACCTTACCGACTTTTCGATTTTTCATAATATGAGTAGTGACACCACAGCCAACAGATTCACCGTAGATGATGATATTTTCTGGCTTGTAGTGCAGGGTATTAACGACATAATCATAGGCAGCGAGACCATCGACCAGTGTGTGGGCACAGGTTGCGCTGCCACCACTCTCACCAAAACCTTGGTAGTCATAAAGAAAAACAGAAGCACCACTGCTGACGAGTAGAGACGATAATCCTACGCGGTGGCCAATGTTGCCAGCATTTCCGTGTGATACCAGTATGATTTTTTCGCTGCCTGGCTTTTCTACCAGTAGTGCTGCCAAGCTTTCTGGCTTTTCAAAACCTTTGTCATTTGTCCGTTTGGCCAGAGGTATTTTCAGCTCGCGACTTTTGGTTTTAAATAACTCATCGAGTTTTTTCAACTGTGGCTTCCAGCTCACGTCGTAGAGAGGGTGAAGTACCGCCAAGTCTTTGAAAACAAAGAGCAAAAGCAGGCTCAAGGCAGCGTATAGCAAATAAAGCTGCACAATAGCTTTGACGATTTCTTTCCAGTGGAATTTGTTTGGCTTGGTTTTCTTTAGTGGTGGCTGCGCTTCAGATGATGCTTCTTGCTCACTATCTGTCGATTGGCTAGATGTTTGTGGTGTCAAAATTAGTTCTCGCTGCGTAACAGTGATTTGCTCTAACAACTATTTCGGTACTAAATCCATCTTATCGTCCGACACTCGGAGTCAGTTGCCGATCAGACAATTTGTAAAGTGTTGGAAGGCCATCTGCGAAGAGAACTAAGTTATTGCGTGAGCTTTGCGCCTAACCGATTAAACTGAAAACGCAGTTTCTTGATGTCGTCTTTGTTTTTATCTTGAGCATTGAAAATATCGACTGCCACGGTCATCGAATGGGGCGCCGTCTTGCGGTAGACAATTTTTGTAGACTCGCCTTCGTTGACTCCTTCGAACGTTGCCTCGTCAGCAGAAAGGCTAGTGAGGCGACAGACCTGGGCTTTTTCTTTGCTCTCCCAGCCGACCAGTTCGCGATCGAAGTGCTTCATTTTGAGCTCTATTCCGTCAGGGACTTTTTGAATAACAAGTAGTTCGTAGAAAGTGGTATCGGAACCCTTAATGGACCTGTAGCAGCCAATCATAGTATTGCCGTCAGCTTCAGACCAGTACTCCTCAACTATAGATGAGTGGCTCTCGCTGGCTCCGCGCCAGGTTCCACACATAAATGAGAGCGCTGCCAATGAATAGTTAGTATCTGCGAAGGTAGACAGTGTGCCAATTGCTGATGCGGCAAGCAACAAGTTTGCGACAATAAGAGCTTTCCACTGTATTTTCATAGGAGTTATTCTGACACAGCAAAGGCTAACGCTCTAGGTGCCCTCAATGCCCTCGATGTCAACAGACCGGCGCTTTGGAAGATTCAACTTAACCAAATCTAGTTGCCTGTTAGCAGCGGCTGACAGATTGGGCATGATGCTAAAATCTTGGAATTACTCTACAGATCAAAGATTACGGTTCACCTCATGGACGCTACGCAGGAAACGATCGGTTGGGAAACCTATTTGACGGCTGGATCAAAGGCCCTGGGCCTAAGCCGCTTTGATGACGCGGAAAAGCTTTTTCAAAAAGCCTTGATGGAAGCTCGTAAAGAGCTACAGGACGGGGCTCAAGGCGCTGGCTCAGCGCTTGCGACTGAATCTGGCACGGCAAGTGAGGGTGCTTCCGCTGCTGAGAGTAATTCAGCAGCTTCTAGTTCTGCTTCTAGTGCAGCTTCTAGTGCTGCTTCCAGTGCTGCTTCCAGTGCTGCTTCCAGTGCTGCTACAACCCTTGTGGCCGACAATGCTCAGCTGTCTGAGATTGGCGTGGCTCGCATCTCTGCCAAGATGGGCGAACTTTATTTGTTGCAAGGGAAATTTAAAGAGGCCGAAGCCTTCCTCAAGCAGGCCCTAGACTTGTTTGAACGCACCTTGGGCAAAGAATGCAAACCTGTGGCCGATTGTCTTACTGAAATGGGAGCTGTTTACCGCGCCCAAGGCAAATATTCTTCGGTCGAAGCCCTTCTGCGCCGGGCTCTTACAATTTATGAAAGCGAAGACCTGGAACAGCAAGACCCGCTTGAAGTGGCCACCATGCTTGGTAATTTGGCCGATTTCTTGCGCGCGCATGGCAAATACAATGCTGCCGAGCCTCTATTCCAGAGGGCTTTGGCCAAACGTGAATCGGTTTTAGGGCCAGATCATCCTTCTATCGGTCCCTACCTGCATAATTTAGCCTTGCTCTATCACGCCGAAGGCAAGTACGACCAGGCTGAACCGCTCTATACCAGAGCTGTGCGCATGTTTGAAGAGACTTGGGGGCCGGACCATCCAAGCGTAGCCACTGTGCTCAATTATCAAGCCGAGCTTTATCGCATGCTTGGTGATTTTGCCCGCTCTGAGAAAATTCACTGGCGCGCCCTGAAGATAAGGCAGACCGTATTGGGCCTTCAGCACCCCAGTACTGCGCAAACTCTAAGCAATCTCGCTCTACTGTTTCATATTCAATGTAAGTACGACCAAGCTGAGCCTCTTTATCAATCTCTGCTGGAGATTCGCACCAAAGACTGGGGTCCCAAGCACATGCATGTGGCTGAGGTGCTCAATTCTTTAGCCGAGGTCTATCACGACCAAGAGAAATATGCCGAAGCCGAGCCGCTTTACTGGCGAGCTGTGGAAATTATTCAAGAGAATATGGGTCACGAGCACCCAACTGTAGCGAAGGCTCTGCGTCGCTTGGCTCATCTGTATGAAGAGCAAGAGAACTTTAGTGAAGCGGATCGCCTTTACCGTTGGGGCCTGGGCGTTAGCGAGAAGGCTCTGGGTGCTGAGCATCCAGAAGTAGCAGAATTAGTGGCGCGCTATGCCGCCCTACAGCGCAAGCTCATTTTAGATGATGACGAAAACGACGACACCACCGAGATTTTGTGGCGCGATTAGCTAACTAGAATCAGGTAACTGGAACTAGCTGACTCGAACTAACTAACTAGAGCTAGCTAACTGGAACTAGCTTAGACACACCAGGCATGCCCACCTTGAGCTTTTGGCGCACACCTTCACCGGCAAGTATTCCGCTTGTCGCAGCCTGTCCTACGCCACGTGTCCATGAGCTTGAATCGCCGATGATGAACAGGTTTGGAACATTGGTTTCCATGTTCTTGTTCACAGAAATCGAGTCAGGGTAGCTCTTGCATTCAGGTGCATAAAGCAGAGTTGATTCGCCCGCGACACCAGGACAAATCTTGTCGAGGGCATCTAGGTACTCGACAATACTTTCCAAAATGCGGTGGGGATAAGCTAAGGAGATGTCTCCGCATTCTGCTTCAAGTGTGGGTTTGATCAAATTGTTTGTGAGAGATTTGGTGCGACGACCTGCTTTGAGATCTCCCAAACGCTGAACTAGTGGGCCACCGCCGGCAAGCATGTTGGCGATTTTGGCAATAGTCTGCGAATACATTTGCGGATTTTTGAATGGTCGGGTGAATGTTTTTGAGACCAGTACTGCAAAGTTGTTGTTCTCAGACTTCTCATACATCTTCGAGTGGCCGTTAACCAGCACGTAGTCGCGGTGATTTTCTGGAGTGACAAAGCCTTTCGGGTTCGAGCAGAAGTTGCGCACCACATCGCCAGAGTGTCGGCTTCTGTAGTAGAGCTTAGGCTCATAGAAGCGTCTGTCTACTTCTTCAGTGAAGAAGGCGCTTGTTTCAACACGAATACCAATGTCGACTTGGCCTGGGTTTATATCGAGGGCTTTGTAGAATTCTTGCTGAGTCAACCAGGCCGCACCACCACGGCCAACCGAGACGATACACATGTCGAAGACGTCTTCGACCTCTTCTTCTGGTTTTCTGTAGCGATCAGAGCGCACAGCAAACTTCTCATTGCGACGTGCTACTGACACCACTTTTTTGTCGAAATGAAAGACTATATTCGAGCCCTTCGCCTTGATTTCATTGAGAATGCTGGTGTTGATAGCCGGAGCATTGTCTGAACCACAGTGCAAAAGTTCTTGATAGTGATAAACCATGCCAGCCATGGTGGCTTTTTTCTTGATCCAGTCGAGATCATCAGCATTAGGCTTAACCACGGGGATTTCGCATGGCGCATGTTGCAAGATTGTAGCTCTGACCATGTCTAGGCGCTTTTGCAGTTCAGCTTCACCGACTAGGTCATAAAGGCGACCACCAATTACAGGCGATGCCGAAAGAATTACTTTGAAGTCGTTCCAGCTGCCAGCTGATTGGCCGGGAGCGCAATAGCTGCAAGCTTTTGGCGGACATACGGTCAATTTTCCTTGGTCAATTGGACAGGCATAACGCTTCTCGTAGGTTGGGCCGACGTCAAAGACGTGTACTTCAATGTCTGCGCCGGCTAGCTCCTTGAGAGCGAAGAGACCGGAGGCACCGAGGCCAATAAGAGCGAGTTTTTGCATAATTTACCGTGCTGCCACCAAATTGTTAAGCTTAAAAGCAAACCATTATCCTACCACCGTTTGGGGAGGTTGCTAAGAGAAGGTTGCAATGCCTTTATAGAAGTTTTTCTTAATCTGGAAGGTCTAATCAACGATGACGGCAGGTACTTGAGACACGATCGCGAGTTTTTCAATCAGATCCTGCTCGAACATTGGTTTCAGCATGTGAGTAAGGGCTGAAGGAGTCATGCCGATTCTATCGGCGATTTCTTTAAGTGACTGTGATTTCCCAAGAGAAATTGTTGCTAGTAAAGTCAATTGAGTACTCGATAAACCAGCTGGTGCAAGCACTGCGTCATAGTATTGAGTGACAGCCCTGGAGCTTCTTCTACTGTGCATGCAGGTGCAATTTTCAATTATGTGTTTGTAATTTTGCAATGGCACATTATTGTCTTTGTTCATTTTGTTGAGTACTCAAGTATTTTCGACAATGGAAAGCAAGAATATAGCCAATCAAAATACTTGAGTACTCAAGTATTTTCAAAAGGGGTACCAATAAGGCTCCGATTTTCAGTACAGGTTTAAATAAACGAGCTTGAATAAGTAAACTAAACCAAAGTCTTCGCATCAATAAATCGGTGAGTGCGCCCAGCATCTAATTTAGCCAACATAGTTGAGATTTCGGAGAATATTAGATCGGTAACTTTGGCGATTGTTGCTTTCTTCTCTTTTTTGAAATCGGCATAGTAGACGCTTAAATCTATGGCTTCGCCCACATCAATAATGATTTCGCGCGGACCTTTGATAGAAGGGTCACCATCAAAGATTTCAATTTCCATGCGCTCGATTACATCTGAGTAACGCTCTTGCGTCATGTGCTCAGTGACGTAGCCATCATAGATACATATGAAAGTGACGACGCGATTGAGGTCGCGGTAGTAGCTTTTGTACACTCGCTGCTTTTCTTCATGTACATGCCGTTCGTATTCGGTCATTTTCTTTTCGTCTTCGAAAATGAAATCATCGAGCTTGTTACGCAGAACGCGCACACACTCTAAATCGCGGGCATCTTTTGGAAGCTCGATTTCTAGAATGCGAGCAAGATTATTTAGAATATGTCGGCGTAGATATTTAAGTCTTTCGTTCATGCCGACTTCCGCTTTGCCGGCAATGCCATATTCTTTTTCGATGGTGCCTAACATTCTTTCTGCCAGTGCACGCATGCGATTGTAGAAGCTAAAGTCTTCCGGAGACGTGATGCCTAGCTTGTTTTCTAAAGTCTTCAATGTCTCGCGTAGTGAGCTTGAAACATCATATGGATATGTGTACTTCATAGCAATCGGTTGAATGTAGACAGTTTTTTCGTTGTCACCAGGCCCAATTGTGGCACCGTTCTTTTCCATATCTTGCATGGCCCAGAAGGCCATTTGAGCCGCTCCAGACTCTAAAGGCATGACAGTGTCATTCTGTCTTGAGAGCTCTCCTTCCGGAAAGAGAACTAGTTTTTTCTTGCCTTCAGAAAGAATTCGACGTGTGGTTTTGAATGATTCGCGATCAGCTGCACCGCGCACTACAGAATAAACACCAAGGTGTTGTAGCCACCAACCATTGGCGCCGTTGTCGTAATCAAATACTTCGCGCGCGGCAACAAAATTGAAATGCTCGCCGGCAGCTCTGGCAAACATGCCGACAACCTGAGGGTCGTGCCGGTTTGAGTGATTGGGACAAATCATGGCGTGTTTGCCCTTTAATTTGGCAAAGCGTTCGAGGGCGCCGTCCACAATCGTCACTCTGGTGTCGTGCAACTTCAACTTCATGTAAAGAGGCAGAACTAGATTTACATACCAGATTAGGGCAGGGCTTTCTAATGGCGGGCGAAAATCGAGCATTTTGACCTCTGTTTCACTTTTTGCGAGATCAAAATTGTAACCGCTCGAAAACCTTAAACCCTTAATTATTGAATGGGCTCAAAAGTAAAACCAAGTTCTTTACTGCGCCTGATAATTTCTCTAGTTGAGCTAATACATTGGCTGGCGTGGTGGCCTTCGTGCAAGACCACTAGTTCGTTGCCAGGAATCTGCTTCATGATGCGAGAAACCACAGCCTCGTCTCCAATTGGTCGAAAGTCATCGGCCATAGCACCCCAGTAAACTGTTGACATGCGGCGCTCTTTCAAAATTTCAGCGCAGCGCTTGTCGAGAATGCCAAAAGGTGCACGAAACAGAGTGGGGCTAACACCAACAATTTCGGTAATCAGTTGATTGGTTTGATCAATTTCTTTCTCTACTGCTTTAGTGTTGAGCCTCGGTAAAAAGGCATGGGTCATTGAATGGTTGCCGATTGTATGACCGGCTTTATGCACAGCCTCTACTAGTTCGGGATAACGTCTGATGTTTTCACCGATAAAGAAAAAAGTGCCTTTGACTTTCTCGTCGTCTAGCACTACCAGTAGTTCTTTTGTTGTGGTCGGATCTGGTCCGTCGTCGAATGTAAGATTGATTGGAGTCTGTTCATCGTGTCTTGTATAGCGGTTTTTCGCCCAATAGCCAGCAGGCAATATTGGCTTAGCCAATGCTCTTAAGAAAGTCATGTTGAACTTGTGCAAGCGATTTTCAAAATCGTGAGTGCCAGTACGATATTGATTGGCTTTGCTCGATTGTAGAAAGCTTGATTCTGGCTCGACGACTTCTTCGTCGCGATTGTTGTCTTTCAACTCGTCATCAGAATTAGACATGACTGGTTTCACCGACATCACCAGTTCCACCAACTTCACTTATGCCACCTAAATTGCTTGAAGACATTTTTGTGGCATTTTGAATTAAGGCATGAATGGCTCTGCGAGCCCGCTCACCCACTTCACTTGATCGCCTCTGCGCAATAGATTCAATGGCGCTAGCGAATGCGTAGAAACGCTCTATCGAGAGGTGAGTAGCTTTCGGGTGAGGGAGCAAGGAGCGCAAATATCCACGCAAGTTATTCGATTCTTTTTCTGTAAGAGGGTCGAGAATTGTGAGTAAAGGCTTGAGCATTTTTACTGATATTAGTGGCCTTTGGTAGGCAATTACACCTCTTGAAAGAGCCCGGTGAATCAAGCGGCATTGTTTCAGTGGTGCCTTTTTATCGCGCTCACCTTTTGGTGCTTTTGCTAGTTCTTCATTCCACAAATCAAAATCGTGCAGTATGTGCAGAATTGACGGAGAGGTTTGACCAAAAGTTGTATTGACCGGAAGAAGCCCATAGATAAAGGGTCTTGACTCACACTTATCTACGTCTTTCGAGACGTTCAAAAGAACTGAAGCAATGTTAGTCGAGCGTACAATAATGGCTTGCTCGTTCACCTGATTGATTCGGCCCGGTGCAAAAGCCACTTCTTTGACGGCAAATTCTTGGCAGAGCAACATGTCGAGCACGCCGTCTCCGACTAAGGCCCCAAATTCAGCTGTGGTAATGTTTCCAGCAACAAAGTAGATAGTAACTTCAGGAATTTGCCGCCCAAATTTTATCGAAAGAACGCCTGTCACTCTCTCAAGGCTGAGAAATTGCATGACATTAAAGAGAGTGCCTTCTCTAACAGATGTTATGTGAAAGCTGATGCCCACAAACGCTCCCGACTGCTACGTTGGTTCCGGGTATTGGATTATCTTGGTTTAGCTAGTTATGTCCGCCAAATCAATAGTACCCAGTACCTTATAGATTATATGGCAACGGAGCCGCTAAAGCTTATAAAACTACTTGCTCTTGAGGGTTTCGAAGCGCTGTTCGAGAGCCTTTGCCACTTCTTTGCGGTCATCGAAGTCGATTGTGCGGTCATTCAATATTTGATAGGTTTCGTGGCCCTTACCGGCTACGACTATGACATCTTTAGGGCTGGCGGCAAGAACGGCCGATTCAATAGCCTTGGCGCGGTCCACTTCGACAGTGACACCCTTGAGGCGCTTAATGCCGGTGAGGATGTCAGCGATAATTTGTTGCGGATCTTCCGAGCGAGGGTTATCTGAAGTGACTACCACTTCATCCGATAGGTTCTCAGCGATTTCTCCCATCTGTGGACGCTTGGATGAATCGCGGTCACCACCACAGCCAAAGACGGTTATAAGTTTGCCGTCTTCGGGAACCAGTGCCCGAGCAGCTTTTAATACATTTTCTAATCCGTCTGGTGTATGGGCATAGTCGACAATGCAGAGCGGCGAGCGGTCTTGCGCTGCCAAATGTGGAGGCGGCGGCACAACTTCAAAGCGACCGGAGACGCCACTGAAGTCGGTCAGGGCTTCGGCGATCGCTTCTTTTTCTAGGCCTTCGCCCATGCATACAGCCATGGCAGCCATGATGTTGTAAAGGTTGAAGCGGCCAGTCAATTTGGTCGAAAATGATATGACACCACTGGGGGTGGCGAGGGTAAGCTTCATCCCGGAGAAGTCAAAGTTGCCCTTTTTGACATGAATAGAGGCTTTCTCGCTGTATCCGTATGTAATTAGATTGATGTCTTTAGCGGTTGCTTTGATAAACTCTGGCGCTAATTCGTCATCAAGATTGATCGCAGCGGTGCGTGGATGAACCGCGCTTTTGCCGAGCATCTCAAAGAGCTGGCGCTTTGATTGCCAGTAATGCTCCATGGTTTTGTGAAAATCCAAGTGGTCTTGAGTGACATTACTTAGGCATGCTGCAGCAAAATGGCAGCCGAAGACACGCTTGAGAGCAAGGGCATGACTTGAGACTTCCATAGCAATTTGTTTCACGCCGCGATTGGCCATGGTGTAGAGCAATGCTTGCAGGTCAGATGCTTGGGGAGTTGTGTGCTTGACGTCTAAATATTCGCTTTCGCCCAAATATTTTCCATCTTTGAATGATGGAATGCGGGCACCCAAAGTGCCAATTAAGCCTGTCGGGCTGCCATTGGCATTGAGGATTTGTTCGATTAAGTGAGTGGTTGTGGTCTTACCGTTAGTGCCGGTGACACCGAGCAGCCGCAATTTCTTGCTCGGAGCTTCGAAAATATCGCTGGAAACCGCTGCAATTGCAGTTCGGACATCTTTGACGACAATAAGCGGAACTGAGTATGGGCCAGATTCTTTTTCTGAAAAGATGACGCTGGCGCCTTTTTCAATGGCCTGGTTAATAAATTTGTTGCCGTCGACGGTATAGCCTTCAATAGAAAAGAAGGCATTGCCTGGCTCGACATGGCGCGAGTCATAAGCGATTCCGGTGACTTGGCTATCACTAGATGCGGCATCGTTGGAAGCTGAGCTTGCAGGTACCTCTCTTGCTGCAAGAGCCGCCCCGCTATCGCGGCGCAGCTCTGACAAGAGTTGATTTAAAGCTTTTGGAGCTGGTGTATCAAACTGGGTAGACACTTACCAACTTGCGTCCTCTAGATTCTTCGTAACGAACTATCCCTTGAATAACAGAGAAAAGAGTATCGTCAGAACCGCGCATGACGTTGAATCCTGGATGGATTTTAGTGCCGCGTTGTCTTACTAGAATATTGCCAGAGGTGACTGCTTCACCACCGTAGACTTTGACGCCGAGGCGCTTCGGTTGGCTGTCTCTGCCGTTTCTTGTAGAGCCCGCGCCCTTCTTATGTGCCATTGAGAGGTAACTCCTTCTACTTAAGCTTTGGCGGCAGCTTTTTCAGCTTTAGCTACAACTTTGTTGTCGACTTCGATTGATTCAATCATCACGCGAGTCGATTGAACTCTGTGACCCTGTTTCTTGCGAGTCCCTTTTTTAGATTTCATGTGGTAGACAATCACTTTATTAGCTTTGATTGTCGACTGAATGCGGCCGTGCACTTCGTTAACTTCCAATTTGGAAATAACTTTGCCGGTCACTTTCGCACCTTGAATATAAGGAGCGCCGATAGTGGAGCCTGCTCCGTCGACCAGCATTAGCACGCGGTCAAAGACGTGAACCGAACCTTCTTCTTCGCCAGACATATCGATGTCGATATAACGACCAGCGTGTAATTCATATTGCCTTCCGCAGGCTTCAACAATCGCGAACATTTTCGTCTCCAGCTATTGAACTCAGGCGAGTC
>JAKFVU010000026.1 GCA_021732025.1 Candidatus Obscuribacterales bacterium
TTGTCAAACTGCTACAATACCCTTCTAATTCCCACTTACCCCGGTAGCATTACGTTTACCAGGTCAGGCTTAGGAGCTACGGCATGAAAATTATCCAAAAGATGGCGATTGCAATATCTATAGTTGCAGCGTCAATAGCGCCATCTATTGCGCCATCCATGGCAGAAGTACCGCCTCTACCGAATAGTGGCACCTATTTCATCGTCAATCTATCTGACGGAGAGGCTCTCACAGCCAGTCAAGCCGGTTTTGGACAATATGTCGCCATGCGCGAATTCACCAAAGCTGGATTGCAAAAATGGACACTCGATCGCAAGATCGATTTAAAGACTAATAAACCAACCAACCGCTACACAATTAGCCTCGCAGGCGAGACACCTGGACTGATTTTCCAACCACACCCGGTGGCAGAAATGCAGTCGCTGCTCAACAACGACAAGTCAATAATGGTTCTATCACCTGTGGATGGTGGCTTCATTGTCAAAAGCGTTGCCAAAAATGGTGACGCTTTGCGCATCCACGAAGCTGCATCATCGTATACAGAAACTCGCTTCTCTCCTAGCGATGGCTCTGATAAGTTCGGATGGAAATTCATCCCAGCAGAAGAATAAGTTGTATGGCAGAGGCGGCTTGGCGCAAATTAGCAGCTAAATTAATCGTATCAGGCACGCTGCTAGTTGGCCTCAGCGGTCGGCCACACGGCATACCGCTAGCTGCCTCTGCTCAATCTATAGATAGCACTGCACCAACGCCGCTCGATTCAAATCAAGTGCAAGGCGAGGCCGAAGCGAAAGGCCAAAGTTACTATTATATTTTCACTGGCGGCCCTGGCGATCTCAATATCAAAATCGATGGCGAGACAGATTTTTATTCTGCCGGTACTCGCGTGATTCTTCGCGACGAAAGAGGACTTGAATTAGCCAACGTCAATCTCAATGCCACTGGCAATGGTGCCACCACATCAGCAAAGGTTCACCTGACAAAACAACAGGTGATCAAAATGCAAATAATGCTTGGCGTCAATGTTGGTATTCATGTCAAATACAAAGTTAGCTTGGGTGGGCCAATAAATCCGGTAGGCCTCCCAACTAGACTAGCCACGGTTGAGCCGAACGCACATGTTTCGTCCTCACAATCTTCTACTCAAAATACTAATTCTCAATTTTCTAGTTCGCAAATAGCTTCAGCTCTGCCGTCGATGCAAACCACATCTTTTGCTAGCTCATCAGCAGACGCACGAGGAGCATCTAATAGAGATGCAAGCAATGACATAAGCTTGCGCTCTGAAGACTCTGCTGCTGTTAACGCGCCAATCGAAGACAAATGGGCTTTCATCGTTGGTGTAAGCAAATTTGCCAAAGCATCAATAAACTTAAAATATCCAGCAAAAGACGCAAAAGATCTCTCCAACTATCTCGTCAATGAAGCTAACTTTGCGCCCGACCACGTCAAACTGTTGCTTGACGAACAAGCGACAAAAGAAAGAGTTTTAGCAGAGCTGGGCGACAAATGGTTGCCTCGATTGGCACACCCCAATGACCTCGTTCTGATTTTCATCTCGACTCACGGCAGCCCTTCTCAAGCGGATCTTGAGGGCTTGAATTATCTCGTCATGCATAATACTGATCCAGAAAGTTTGTATGCCACCGGGCTTCCTTTATCAGATTTAGCAGCGGCCATTAAGCAACGAGTGCACTCCAATCGAGTGGTGCTAATAATCGATGCTTGTCACAGTGGTGCTGCTGATACGGCCAAAGGAATTACCAAAGTTGGCAATATCGATAGTGCTGCGCTTTCGCAGGGCACAGGCCAACTGATCATATGTAGCAGCCAACCTAACCAAGTATCGTGGGAGTCTAAGCGCTATCAAAACGGCGTCTTCACTCATCAACTAATCGAAGCATTGAGGGCAGGCAAACCGACTCTGAGCCAAGCCTTTGAGCGTTTAAAAGAATCAGTGCAGACCGAAGTTCTACAAGATCGCTCTGAGCTGCAAACAGCTGTGCTAAAGAGTAAGTGGAAAGGCAATGACCTGATTATCTCTGCCCCTGCAACTAAGCCGCGCAAAGTGCCTACTGAACTAAACTCTGTATTTGATTTCCAAAAGTAGCAAATCATTCGAGTTTAATAAAACTGGAAGAATCGTACTTCGGTTTAGCCTTCTCTAAAATCAAGCCAAAGTGCACCAGTTTCTCTTTGCCATCGGTATCATGCCAACGACTTAAAAACTCTTTTGTTGGAATGAAAGTGTAATTGCTGAGAGTTGATGGGTCCATAAAAAAGACATTCTTAGTGTCATAGCCAATCGCCACCGCATAGTGCCCATCTTGCCAGTCGTTTGCATAGTCAGCTGGCTTATCAGCCCATGCCTGAAGCAAACAGATGACCGGTTTTCCAGCATCAATCAGTTTGTTCAGGTCAGCTAGCGACATGTCCTTCAAGACTTTAACCGAATAGTCTTTTGCCTTGGCCAAGCGCACCATCTCAAGGTAGCTGGTGCCAACCTTCGGTACGGCCTTTAGCTCTTTTGCTAGCTGGTCTTCTCGATACTCATCTCCAAAATACGCAAACACCGATAGAAGCGCGGCCACTCCGCAAGTGAAATCAGTTGATTGCCGCACCATGGGAACTCTTATCAGGTTCGAGGGTGCTTTTGGCTGAGAAGCCTGCGCTAGCAATTTATCATCATCGGCAATTGCTGGCTGAGCGGAACACACGAATAACAGCAAGGCGATAGTTAGAGCGTGACAGCGTGCACTGTTGGATCGGTGCCTTTTGATAGTCATAGACTGATCGATCCCCATAAATAGAGCCAGCCAGAGCCTCTATTATCTAATGCCCAGCCTGTTGCTTTCGCTGCAAAAAGTTTCTGAAGACCTGACGTTCTTGCTCGTCGACAACTCCATCATGGTTGCGATCGAGTATGCGCATAAATCTTCCGCTTTTTGCGCTTCTTGTGCTACCGTCAGCCGAGGCATCAGGCCCAGCCGACGCCCCAGCCCGTCTCATACCCGGCAATGCTCGTGATCTGTTTGACGAACGGCTAGCAACGTCTGTTTGCCCAGATGTTAACAACTGCCAAAAAGCAACATCAGAAAATTTTATAGTGTCCGCACCGGGAATCATCTCTGATTTTACGTCAGCTTGCCGCACAACAACCAGTTTCATGCTCGGGACAACATATAACCTTTGCTTGCCAGCGCCAGCTGCCATGACTAAATCATTTGGTACTCCGCGTGCTCCGTAGCGCAGATCTGAGGCCATGGTTAAGGTCCGAATTCCACTTCTGAGATGATCGTCCATTGGCCGATTAAGCCACCAAGAAAGGCCGTACATCGGATTGGCTGCAGTACCAATGAAAAGAGTTTTTAGATCTTCAGACTGAATAATCTGTTTGCCGCCCGCCATGCCACCATTGAGTATCAATTCGCCAACCTTAGCCCACTCCCTAGCTGACAGTGCAGCTCCTTGAGGCATCAGCGGCATACCATCTCTTCCTTTACGCCAGAGGCCGACATGAATATCGGCTGGCCCTAGGACACGGCGTGTCAGATAGTCGACTGCGTTCTCTTTAGATTTGCCGGCTTCACCAGGCGCTTTCGCTTTCAGTTTGCGCACCATTAACTCGCCAAAAACCTGAAATGGTGCCGGCCCATACTGAAATTTCTCGCCCGGCTTAGCTGTGACGTCGGCCTGTAGAGCTTGTGCATAAGGCGGCGCAATTCCTGTGGTCGAATTGATACCAGAGACAAGCGAAAGAAGCTCACGGATAGTGATATCCTCCCGCTTAGGGTCCCCTTGCCATTCTGTTATCGTTGCTGAAACTTTCTCATCGAGCTTGAGCATTCCATCCTCGCTGGCTGCAAGAGCGCACAAACCAGTGAAACTCTTCGTACCGCTGGCCAACTCATGAGGTTCAGATGCCTTGTGGCCATTTGGATAATCTTCAAATATAACCTTGCCATCCTCAATTACTAGCATCGAGTAGCCGCGCGCCTTAGCGCTGTAAGCTGCTGCACTTTGGCAATTTTTCAGGGAAATAGCCAAGGGTTCAGTTTTAGCCGCTTCCATTGCCTGGGCAGATAGCAAAGTGCTTGAAAGTACGACTAGACTGACTAAGAAGGAAGCTCCAATGGACTTTCTCACGGTTTTCTATCTCCAAGGCTAAATCCGTTTAGCATTCTACACGCGGGTCAGTTCAAGGGGCCAGACTATAACAGCTTTGACAATTCCTCCTGACATGAAGGCTTGTTGAAAGATTGCCCTAGGTATGCTGGTAAGATTAACGCAATTGCGCTGCCTAAGCCTAACAGCGTCAAACATCGAAATTGATCTCAACTAAAGAAGCGAGGAGCACCTATCATGCTAAAGCTCATTAAAGGGCTACACCACTTTCAGTCAGAGATATTTCTGTCGCAAAAAGAATTGTTTGAACGGCTTGCCATGGGTCAAAACCCAGACGCATTGTTCATCACCTGTGCTGATTCAAGAATCAATCCAAACCTGATCACCCAGACAAACCCTGGTGACCTATTTATTTTGCGCAACGCGGGCAACATCATTCCTCCTTATGGCGCAGCCAATGGCGGCGAAGGTGCAACCATCGAGTTTGCAGTAGCGGCCCTAGGCGTCAAAGACATCATTGTCTGCGGCCACTCCCACTGCGGAGCTATGAAAGGATTGTTGAATCCTGATGCACTCAAAGAAATGCCGTCGGTTGCCGCCTGGCTCGGGCACGCAGAGGCCACTCGCCGCACCGTGCACGAGAACTACAAGGGCCTAGACGAAGAACAGTTGCTCAACGTCACAACCCAAGAGAATGTGCTAGCCCAATTAGAAAACTTACGAACCCACCCCGCTGTGGCAGCTCGTTTAGCTGGTGGTCATTTGAACCTGCACGCTTGGAACTATAAGATTGAGACGGGCGAAGTATTCAGCTATCAGCACGAAGAAGGCCAGTTCTTGCGCCTGACAGAGCTACCTGTTGCCAACGAACGCCGACGTTCGAGACTATCTGTAGCTAGCTCTATCTAAGCCGCAAAATCATCGATTTAAGTTAGCTGGTCTCGCACTTGCATTAAGGCAAAACCTAGTAGGTTCTGGCCGTTCCACTGCTTTGGATCACGGGCCTTAGCGTTGGACTGGGCCATGCCAATGCCCCAAATTCGGTCCCACAGGCTAGCTTCAACCAAGACTTTGGGAGCGGTTGCCACAAGCCAATCAGCAAACCCAGGGTTTTGTGTGAACTTAGCTAGATTTGCTTTGACTACAATTTGAGTGCAATGGTCTTTCCAAAGCTCTCCTTCGAAATTTCGCACCTTACGACCGTACGCTTTTGCCTCTTTAGGAGTCTTGCAGGCAAGAATGTTTTCGAGCATTTCGGTATCTTCGAAGAGCCGGGCTTTCTCAGCCATCATGAAGTGTTCAGCAGTCAAATAATCTACTCTATCTATGGTGAACGGAGCAGGAAACCACTGACTGCAACAACTAGCAGTGATACTACCATCGGTGCTAGCCTTATGGCCATAAAATAGCAAGTATTCAAATACTTGTCCCTTTTCAATCTCTTCTATAAGTGCGGCCCTGCTATAGACGCTCACGATTATTCTTCCCTCTTGATTCACAACAAGTACTTCGCGCTACAATTACAATCAGTATGATGACACGAACTACCTGACAAGTGAAGAACTAATCATGACTCAACAAATGAACCTCTACCACGGAAACACGCTAATCGGCACCATTGCCAGTATTGCTACCGATGATGAGATTGAGTGGAATGGCATCATTACTTTTACGCCAGAAGGCGAGAGCTACCGACACGTCTTTGACTTTCTGGCAAAAGAAGACTCTAACGATGGTAGTGAATTGCCATTCGAAGAAACATTTTTAGACGATTGGTTCCTCGAAGACGAGCCGGGGATGATGCAAGAAATTGCGATACCGACTATCAACTACGACGAGTTTGAAATCAGCTGGCAGCAATAGCAATTTCTCGCTCACATCTACGCCTATTTAGCGAGCATGCCATGCGGGTCGAGGACAAACTTTTCTGCCGCACCTTTATCGAATGTCTCATAGCCGCTAGCGGCATCTTCAAGTGAAATTACTTTGGCATTGACTATCTCAGCAATCGGTAAGCGGTCATAAAGTATGGCCTGCATCAATTGTCGGTGGTACCGAATTACGGGCGTTTGACCGGTATGAAAAGATTGCGCTTTTGCCCAACCCAGGCCAAATCGTAGCGAGAGATTGCCTTTTTTAGCGGCACTGTCGACAGCTTTTGGATCTTCAGTAACGTACAAACCAGGTATACCGATGGACCCTGCAGCACGAGTAATTTCCATCATCTGATTGAGCACCACTGCCGGCTGCTCACCGCCTGAGTGGCCCCTAGCTTCAAAACCAACAGCATCTATTGCGCTATCAACTTCATTGCTTCCAGCAACGTCTGCAATTAAATCACCAAGATTGTCGCTGGCTGCTAAATCAATTGGTGTAAAACCAACTTTCTTTGCATGAGCAAGGCGCTCTTTGTTGAAATCACCCACCATTACGACGGCTGCACCTAAAATGCGGGCAGATGCAGCAGCAGCTAAACCGACGGGGCCAGCACCAGCAACATAGACAACCGAGCCAACTCCAACACCGGCTCTGACAGCGCCATGAAATCCAGTCGGCAAAATATCAGAAAGCATAGTTAAGTCTTTAATCTTTGCCAGTGCTTGATCTCTATCTGGAAACTTGAGCAAATTGAAATCTGCATAGGGCACCATGACATATTTAGCTTGGCCACCGATCCAGCCACCCATATCAACATAGCCATATGCACCGCCAGCGCGAGAGGGATTCACAGTGAGACAAACCCCAGTATCTTGCGCCTTACAGGTGCGACAGCGGCCGCAGGCTACGTTAAAGGGCACAGAGACAATGTCTCCCACTTCTAGCATTTCAACGTCTGAACCTTTCTCGATCACTTCACCAGTGATCTCATGGCCAAGAATCAAGCCGACTTCAGCACTAGTGCGGCCGCGCACCATGTGTTGATCGGAACCACAGATATTGGTAGAAACAACCTTGAGAATGACACCATGGTCAATATTCTTGCCATCAGGAGTTTCAAATTTAGGGTCCGCGATGTCTTGAACTTCTACTTTGCCATCGCCTAAATAAACTACGCCGCGATTTGAACTCATATGTGTTTCCTCGTGCTATCTGGACATTTCTATTATGTCAGATCGACTGAGCAAGCAACTTTGCCTTTGCCCGATCGGCAGCGGCAAGTTTCGTTTTTTTAAGCGCGTCATAAACTTTTGCGCGACCGTCATACAGAGTGAAAGCCATGCGTTCCTTCCACTCGGGCATGTCTTCAATTGTATTTTTCAACAATTTCTTTGGTCCGTATTGAGTTAGGCAATTTTCTGCTTTTGCATAGTCAGCAAGCGCACTCTCATGTTTACCTAATTTTTCGCGCACTGCAGCTCGATTTATGTACGAGCGAGGATCGCCTGGCGCTTTCAGCAAACTTTGCTCATAGTCTGCCAATGCATCATTGTAACGCTCAGCTCGGCAATTGGCGTCTCCACGAAGCATACACATAGAGGCAGAACTGGAACCACGCAATGCTTGCTTAGCTTTATCAAAGTCGATAAGTGCCCGCTCTAAAGCGCCCATTTTGCTGCAAGTTTCACCTCTGCGAGCATAAGTTGAACAATCGGGATCGATTGCAAGCGCAATGGAATAGTCTCGCAGTGCGTCCTCATAATTTTTGTTTTCACTGTAGGCCACGGCTCGGCGCAAGTGAAGAAGACTGTTTGGATTGTAAGCCCAAGTTGTTTTATCTTTGAGCTGTTTCTCAGCTTCCAATCCTAGCTCAATTGCCTTGCTATAGTCAGCAATTGCCAGCGGATACTGATGGAGATCATGCTTGTACATGTATCCGCGCTGAGAATATGCGCTCCAACCTATGGGATCAGATTTGATAGCACGAGCATATAAAGCCGCCGCTTCTGAAAATTGATGGGCCTTTCTTTTAAACTCAGCCATATCGAGCAAAATCCAAGATAACCTCACATTATTGGAGTGTTTTGTTGGTATCTTCTCTAAAAGCAAAAACAGCTTCTCTTGAGTCACAAAAGCCTTATCGTAGACTTGGAATTTGTCATAGAATTCCGCCAATGACCTCAGTTCGCGCTGCACATCTTCTTTATCTGGTGAAGAATCGTTCTTTTCGGCATAGGCAAGATCATCGCTACAAACCTGCAAAGCCTGATCATATTTACCTTGGTGCTCAAGTGCTGCCCTCAGGTGATACCTGCTAATCCAATTTAGCAGCTTGAATTTATTGTTTCGAGGCAAAGCCTTTATCATGCGGTTGCTAAGATCCTCGACTATAGTCCATTTCTCAAAGCGTTCCTCTTCGGCCATCTGGGTTGTAATGATCATGCAAGTAAGAGTTGATTTCTCCCCTACAGCGTCTGACATTTCAGACACAGCTGTCTCAAAACTTCTATGAATCTTGTCATAGTCGTTCTTTCTTGATGCCTCAAATGCTTCGATAATTGCGAACTCTGCCTGGGCTAAATGAGAGGCTTTCCGCTCATCTAACAGAATATCTAATGCGTCACCAAGCCCGAGAAGCACAAACGAACTGTCAGAGCTCTCAATCTGCTTATAAGCAGAAACGGCCACCACAGCCAGAACCACGATGAACGCAGTGATCACACTGAGCAGAGTTATAACTATGCCCTTAGTAGATGTGAAGAACGACTTATCTAGATTCATATGGCTCCGTGGTGAATTTCAAACTCCGACGCTGACTGAACAAAAATAATGCCCCCATCGTACTTGATGATAACTGAGTTTATGGAAGCGTAGTGGATAAGAGTGATGAATGTACGTGTCGCTCTGATGCAAAAGATGTTACAAGAACTAAAATAGCTTTGATTCTATCAATGGTGTTTCATTGCAACCAAAACCGGCAGACAGTAAAACGATTACCGTGGATAGCCGTACTATTAACTAGTGCACTACTTGCCCAAGCCAAAGGGTGCCTGCACAGGCTATGCGAACTGCTTCTAGTAATTACAGTATTTATCTACATTCCGCTATTATTCTGGATTTTGTCATTGGATATTAAGACCACTTATCACAATCATCCAGTCAACTAAATGCGCTCGGCAGCAGCAATGTCTTTTTTGTATAAATCTATGCGATTGGTCTTCTTATAGAGTTCAGCGCGTTCTCGGTAAGTTGAACCAGATGGCAGCTCATCAATTGAACAAGTTAGGTCGCGAATGGCATCGTCATATCGACCTACACTTTTATAAAGCTTGGCCCTGCAGCAACAGAAAGACCTGCTGATGCACATACTAATGCTGTAATTGTTGCAACTAGTATTTGTAAGGCTGTTCGCATGAGATGATCGCAGTAGCGGTTTGCTCTGCCTTTTGCCCACCCAGTTATTTAAAATTCCAATTGCCCCGTCTGGCTTATACTATATACCCGCCGACCCCAGCTTCAGAACTTACCCCAGATTAAGCCCGAAAACCCATGGCGGACAATGCTTGAAGCCCCGAAGGCCGAAGTGCCGCTATAATCAAAGTTCCCACTGTGTAAGCTCCATTTCTTTAGCCGCACAAATCGACCCACAAAGGACGCGATGCTTTTTAAGACCCGCTATTTATCTTGGAAATCGCGTCCTCAGATTCACTTAGTATCGCTGGTAGTGCTAACGACGACTTTACTGGGTATCAATCTTCCTGCATCTAGCCGGCCTTCACCTTCGTTGACTACCACGAACGCTGTTAGAAACTCCACTTCACCCATGCACGATCAAGGAGATCCACCCTGGTCTAGAATTAATACATTGGTCGAAAAAAGACGTGGAGCTGCTGCCCGTCAGCTGATTGATAAAATCAAACCAACAGACGCCAATAACGATCTTATTCATATGTGGCGAGGTATGTCATTTAGGGCAGACAGGGAGCCAGAGCTTGCCGTAGAAGAGTTCGACAAGTGCAAAAACCTGAAGGTGTTCATCAGCTGGGCAAATTATGTCGCCGGTTCTTACTGCCAGGCAGAGAGATACGACAAGGCTATTGCAGTCACAAATGTGGCTATTGCAAAAGAGCCTTCGGCATCTCTTTATGGCCACCGAGCAATGTTTTTGTGCGCTCAAGGCAAGTTTGCTGATGCAATTCCCGACTACAAAAAGGCGGCTTCGCTGAAAGATGAGGGTCAACGTACTTACTTAACAGCCGCCGGTGACATTTTGCGCCGCCAAGGCAAATCTAAAGAGGCGTTAGCACTGCTGAACACAGGTCTTTCAGCCAAGGAAAGACTCACAGATGGTAAATATTGGCTGTGTCGAGCAAATTGTTTTGGCGAGCTTGGAGATTGGGCCAAAGCAGCTGAAAGCTGCACCGAAGGAATACGCATAGCCAAACTGGCAATTGCTAAAAGCAAGAGCAGCGAAGAGATTGTCCTGGCCTACATATACATAGTGAGAGCAAAATGTTATGACCATCTCGGTAAAAAAGACCTTGCCGAGAACGATCGCAAAGCTCAGGCAAAATTTGACGCCTCTACCGAAGATATTATTCTTGGCAAATAACAGAAGGGCAGTGCTAAAGCCATTGCACACTTGACCCTAAGCCCTGAAATCAACGGCCCTTTATATATGCGTCAATAACGGATTCATTGCTGAGTCTAACGATGAGCCACCTCGCTCCATCAAGCCCACTAATGTCGTAACCGAGTTGGTTTGGTGGCACTGTCATTGCGCTTGAAGCAGAGCCTAAATTCTCCACCAAATCTAGTCTACTGCGACCCAATAGAACTTTTCCAGCTACAAGATCGGCTGCTCCCAGGCATCGCGTAGACGGCGAAGAATTTCTCCATGAATCAAAAATTGCTTGAGCCTTGGCCCGTTGCTGCGGAGATGGTTCAGTAAACGCCCGCCCCTCACCACCGTGCCAAGTGAGAACCTGGCTGCTCTTCAATATTCCTTTTTCGATGTCAGGCTGAAATATGATCTGCCCGGCAAAGTAAGCAACAGCAATGAGTATGGGTATACCGACAGCAAGGCATGTAACTGTTAAGGTGTGCTGTATATTCGATAATGCGATCATTTTATTAGCTTTTGACATCGAAGAAATTCACTGTGTTATCGCCTAGGTATGCTTTTAGAATAAGACAGAACAAACCAAAGCTGTCAAACTATTTTCAGGAATTCAGCACCCAAATCAGCTAAACTCACAAAACTATGGCAAAACTGCTACTCGTAGATGATGACCTGACATTGCTAGAACTCTTAAATGGAGTTTTGGCTGGAGAAGGTTGGGTAGTTGAGACAGCCTACAATGGCCGCGATGGCCTGCAGCTTATGCAGAATTTTTCTTTTGATCTAGTTCTTCTCGACTGGCAGTTGCCAGACATCGATGGCCTGGAAGTACTAAGCACCTATCGCAGCAGTGGTGGGACAATCCCAATCATCTTTCTTACTGGCAAAACAGATGTAGACGATAAAGAAAGCGGTCTCGATGCCGGAGCCGACGACTATCTAACCAAGCCATTCGATATGCGCGAACTTCTAGCCCGCATTCGGTCGGTACAACGAAGATCTGCTCAAGATTTTAAGGCAAATTTAAGTGCCAACGGCATCGAACTGAACATGAAACTGCGTACCTTGCGCTTTCTCGCTAGGGCCTCGGATAAAGCTAACAGTGATGTCAAATTGTCAACAACTGAAGCATCAATTCTCGAATTCTTCTTCCGGCATCCTGACCAGTTGTTCTCGGCAGCAGAAGTCTTCGATCGGGTCTGGCCGAGCGAAACAGAAGCTAAAGCAGATACCCTACGCGTTCATCTGCATGTACTTAGGCGCAAACTGTCTCTAGCAGGCATGCCAGAGCTGGTAAAAACGATTAAAGGCTCGGGTTATATATTGGAAACTAAAGATAAGTCTGAGACTAGCGCGCCTTGAACCTACGTATCATTCACAAAGGTTTGCTGCTGCTGCTGGTGCCTTTTACCATTCAGCTTCTACTGTTCGGTGCTCTCTTCTTTCTAAATCACAAAGCAGAACAGATAGCCAGCGAAGAGCGCATGCGCAATAGATTCATGCACGTAGTAACAGCCAATCTCGAAGATTCGGGAGTAGCCTGGGGCAATATTCTCAATCGCCTAGCATCAATTCATGCTCACAATTCTTCAATCTCAATGACTGCAGCTGAATATCATGCAAAAACCGAAAAACAGTTTGAAGAACTGCGGGGGATGCATTATCCCGACCAAGACTTTCTCGATATCGTCAGACAGTTAGTAGAACTGCGTGACGTGCAAGAAGAGACATTCAAAGTCGTTGAGGAAAATTCAGAATCGTTTGGCGATTTAGCCAAGATTCAAGAAATGAAGAGACGCTATAAATATCTACGCGACAATCTGCACATTGCCCGCCAAAAGCTGGTGGGAATCAATCGGATGGGAGTTGTACAACATAGACGCATAGACGAAGCGGTAGCAGCTGAAAAGTTTCAGCGAGACTTGATGAAGATCATCCTTATTTTGGGTTTCGTCATGCAATTAGCACTGACAGCTTGGTTGATTTTTTACTTCCTCAAAAATATTACCGAACGACTCAATATATTAGTAAGCAACGCCAGCAGCCTGCCCAAAGGTGTTGAATTGCAAGATCACGTGCACGGCTCTGACGAAATCGCCTACCTCGATAGCGTATTGCACGATGCCTCTCACAGTTTGCTTGAGGCTTCGCAAAATCGGCAAGCCATAATGAACATGATTGCTCACGACATAAGATCACCGCTCATGGCTTCTACCTTGTTGCTTGAAAAGCTAGCTGGTGAGATAGAGTCAAGCGAGGCAGGCAGTCGCACAGCCGTTCGCTTAAACACTACATTTAAGCAGCTATCCTTATTAGTGGAAGATCTGCTCGCCATCGACAAACTAGAATCAGGCACCCTTGAACTAGACCTCGAATTGTTCGATCTAAAAGCCCTGGTAGAAGAAGCAGCAGAAACAGCACGGCCACAAGCCGACAAACGCAACATACAAGTGTTGAACATGGCTCCACAAGGCGAAGTGGTGGCAGATCGTGGGCGCATACTACAAGTGCTGAACAACTTTATTTCAAACGCTGTCAAATACTCACCAGACAACTCGTCGATTGAAGTAAGCAGTAAGTTTGAAGCAGACAGCGTCACAATATTTGTAGCCGACAAAGGCAAGGGAATTATCAAAAAAGACCTTCCTCATGTGTTCGACAAGTTCTTTCAATCGTCAGATCCGACATCAAAACAAGGCTTTGGCTTAGGCCTAGCTATATGCAAACTAATTGTCTTAAGCCACAACGGCAACCTTGGGGTAGAGAGCGTTGTCGGTAAAGGCAGTACATTCTGGCTCAGCCTGCCGGTGGACGCTTAGCGCTACGACGCTGGCGCAGGTGTGGTTGTAAGGCAAATCGAATTTTCTGGCGTAAAGCATCTAAACGTCGATTTAACTTCGGCCGCTCTATCGTGCAGATGTCAAGCAACCGAGGAATTTACTAATGCCACACGACGTATCGCCGAGAACCGAGTCAGCTCCCTTAACCGAGGTCAATGAAAACAAATGGTTGACACCAGCCGCCAGTGGCCACTTGTTCAACGAAGTGGAAAAAGGCATGAACACAATGGGTAATGCGGGAGATATAGCCAATCGAACCAACACTCTAGTTGAAAACAAAATCTTACCAGGCATGTCTATTCATAACGAAAACCCGAAAGCACCAGGAGACAAAGTGATAGTGCACTTTGGTGGCGGCAAGATTCAAGTCGAAATGGAGATTGGTAAGCCGCTAGAGGGCAAGCCCAATCCCGATGCAAAACCAGGTGAAGGATACAAAGGCATTCACGAGGACGAAGGCCCTAAGTTTAGACCGGGTCTGTCGAACGACTTCAAAGACGCTAAACCAACAGGCGGAATCTGTAACAACCCTGCTCTGAAATACAGCGAACTGTGCATCGTTGACACCTTAATCAACGGATAAAAACACAGGGCCAGTAACTCAAGCCATACCAAATTTACCAAGAGCACCACCAATGGTGGTGCTCTCCATGAGGAATAATACATGCAAACACAATTTCGAGCGCCAGAAGTAGCTAGCGATGCAGGCAGCGAACTTTCAAAATCATCTAGTGACGCTTCTGCTGCCTTAGCAAATGAGGCTTACAAAGACAACATGTTCTGTGCTCCTATCAAAGTGCCGGTAGAGGGAAACCCTGACAAAACTGAAGACAAATACTTGCTGCAAACAGATGCCGGTGGGCGCCAACTCAAAGCTGCTGTGGATCTCTCAAACGCAGTTCTCAAGGACGACGATGACAGCGCTAAAAAGCTAATGCAAGAGGCAATGGAGAAAGACGAACTCAAAAACGTTCTTTACCTTACCAATTGCTTCTTAGGTGGCGGTGGATCGAGTGAAAGACTTTTCGCAGTAGACTCAGTGGAGAAAGTCACGTACACCGAAGATCGAGGCACACACTCACTCCAACCTAAACCAAAACAATTCGAGAATCCGCGAGCAACTGTAGCTGTGGTGGATCTTGAAAGCGGAAAGGTAGAGACAATTGCAACCGTTAAGAAAGACCCCTTCTACAAAGGTTACGAGGCACCGAAAGACTGAGACAGTTAGAGCGATTCTATTGCAACCTTCAGAGAAGTTGTTGCCGAACATAGGCTAGCGACTCAAGCCTATCGCACAGCAGCATCTAGGTCCTTAATTTCGTACTCTACTTCTTTGATGTCGCGATACTTGTCTTTTAGCTGTTTATCGAGGTAGTCGAGTTCTTTGTTCGCATCCGGAGGATTATTGCGCTTCAGTGTGTCCATCTCACGCTGTTTAGTGTCTACGTCACGCCATAGATTGTCGTACTTTGTCATCAGTCGCGATTTTTCGGTAGTGACTATCTTGTATGTATTGCTAGCGCTCTCAGCCAGGGCGGGATTTGCAGCCAAAACCGTCGCAACAAGTATGAGATATACCTGAATCACTTCTCTAAAGCGCTTATTAAATTCAGGAGGAGTTATGTTGCGAATATTGGCCGACAAAGTGTCGAGAAATGTATGCCAGCAAGCCATGAAATGGTGGATGCGATCCTGCGGCAAACGGCTGTGAGTAAGCACGACCTTAGTACTATCGCCTTCCTCAGAAAAATCAATTGAAAGCAGCGATGTTATGCCTGCACTTTCATCGTTCCATGAAAGACAAAGAGACTTGCCCGGCTCAGCTCGACTTACAAGACCGCTAACGGGTCCATTGCAATCAGCTCCAGCTGGGTTGCGACCGGGTGCAAAATTAAGAGATACTTCGCCGCCAAATTGGGTTTCAATCTTGCCTTCGGCCAACCACTGGGCAAGCAAGTTAGACTCGGTAAAGTGCTTCCATACTTGTGCTGGAGTTCCAGCCAGAGTGCGCTCAAAACGCACTGTATGGTCGTTAGTGAGCTTGCCGAAATCCTCAGGCTGCGGTGCCATTGTTGTCAAAAGCAATGGCTCTTCATTGCCACCAGCTGCAATGGCAGCACTATTTTTTTCGGCCTGTGCCCTTGTACTGGCCGCGACAAGATTAGTTTGTTGCTGCAAAAGCAACTTGTATGAAAAATCAGATGAGCTGCGGATTTCATCGAGTTCTTTTGCTACGCGGATAAGCTCGCCACTAACATCAGAAACACACGCCTCTAGCTTCTGGCAACGCTCTTCTAGCTTGGTGGCGTCGCCTCCGTTCATTTGCTTTTGCTCGATAATCTTCATGATTGGCTTGCGCACAATCAGAGTCAAAATGCAAAGCCAAAAACCCAGGATGGCTACAATTCCGTCCATCAAGTCCCCCGCCCCTAACCTGACCGCCACCTTACATTAAATAGCCTGGCGTGGCAAGGTACGGTGCTACCGGCGCCCGGACTTTAGTGGGAATTCTACTGTGAAGGCAGCCAGTTGCAGACACTAGTAGGTTCAAACAAAGTAAGAGATTGTTCTACAATGACAATTCTATTCGGCAGATCACGGAAGAAGAGCAATAGATGACCCACTATCGGGATCTCTCCACGAGTTGCATGGTTGAAGAAGGACCGCATGTGCGCGCGGTTGGCTGGTTAAATCCGCGTTTCCCATTCGAAACCGGCGACGTACCTCCTGAGTTTCTGTCCAAGCTGCAAGAACAGTGCGCTAGCCCATTTCAGCCCCTGACTCTGAGAGGGAAACACGACTGCGAATTGAAATTGGACCCATCAGCTAATTGCAAGGCGACAGGCTATAAGAACCTCTGGATACCCAGTGCCAACAACTGTCTTTATGTTGCACCAGAGATGATTGTTCACTACATCGAAGTGCACCGCTACCAGCCGCCAGAAGAGTTCGTGCATGCAGTTTTGGCTGCACCTAATCAAAAGTCTCCTCTGTACTGGCAGATGATGGAGTTATTCGGATACAGCGAACCCATAATTTATGGCATGCCATTAAGCGAGTACGATTCTCTATCCGAACGAGACAAGCAACTAAGGGCGCAGGCAAGTCGTCGCACTCCTGAATGGGAGAAGGCCAATCCGATTGAAGCAGCCATATATCGAGGCATGGAGCGAGTTGAGCTAGGTAACTACTTTGAAGCTACTCAAGAATTGGAAATAGCCATTGCCACCAAAACCAACGATCAGCAACTGTTATTTATATTTGCTAACGCTTGCCAAAAGTGCGGCCGATTTCAGGAGGCAATCAATGTAAGCAGCGATCTAATAGCGCGTAATCAGGAATACCCTGGCACAGTCACTCGTGGCAAGGACGCTCTCTTAGTTCGCGCTCTTTCCTTCCAGGGTCTACAAGACTATCCGAATGCAATAGCTGATTTTGCAATTGTTGTCGAGCGCGATGAATCTTGTGTTGCTGCTTATGTCGGCCTCAGTGAGTGCTGTGAAGCAATAGGGCGTAACTCGGAGGCGGCAGCTTATCGGGAGCATGCGCGACGAGCTGAATTAGGATGAGACTAATAATCGGTAGCAATGCACTATCATTAGAGCTGTATTGTGACCTTAAGATAGGGCCGTTATGACTGACATTCCAGAAAAAAGACGACGCATGGGCGCAGCAGCCTACAAAGATCTCTTTGGCGATTTTCGCAATAGCGAGGAAAACCACCCGTCAACGGTAATGAGCGGCGCACGACTGGCTGACCTACTCAAAGAAAATTTCGACAAGATCGACAAGAATGGAGACGGCGTCTCACTTAGCGAAATCAAACGCGCCGAGGCCATGCCATTCAATTTCTCAGAAGAAGCCATTCTAATGTTCAAAGTCTTAGAAAAATATTTTGAAACCATCTGCAATTTGGCCGACGACGAGCCTGGTCCAGATACAGTTATCAGCGCAATCGATGTTGATGCACTGGCGCAATTTCTCAAATACTCTCATTTGACCATCGAACAATTGCAGGAGTGGCGCAAACTGTCAGATAGCTAATAAGAGACGAATTAATCCTGACGATTTACGATTGCCGGGAATAATAAAGTGTCCTAAGTTCTCAAAAGGGCCAATAAGTCATGATTGAAAACACAGAGGGAACCAAGAAACTAGTCACACCACCTGATGGCCATGAAAAGCAAGTGGATGGCTCCATTGGCTCGAAGCTGAAGAAATTGTCTGAGCGATATAAGTTGCTCAATGAGCTTGGTGTCGGCGGCATGGGGACGGTATTTCGTGCGGTCGAGCGCGAGAGCAAGGCAACCTATGCCGTTAAGGTTATGCACCGGCACCTCAAGGCTGATGCCGCCAATCTGCTGCGCTTCGAGCGCGAAGCGCAACTGGCAAGTAGCCTACAGCATCCCAACATTGTTGAGGTTATCGATTTCGGTCTGACCGAAGCCTCCGAACCATACATGGTGATGGAATACCTAGAAGGTGAGGATTTAGACGACATGATAGAAGCCAATGGGCGGCTAACTATCGAAACATTCGCGCCGATATTTGCGCAGGTATGCGCTGGGCTGAGTTTCGCCCACGAGTCTCACATCGTACACCGCGATATTAAGCCCAGCAACATCATGTTGATTGCCGGTACTGCCCCACCAGTAGTTAAAATTGTTGACTTTGGCATAGCAAAAACATGTGCGACAACAGGTGAATTCTGGCCATCTAGTGTGGCGGCTTTGCAAACGATGGATTGGTCGGCAGACACTCCGACTAAAGAGCTTGCAGAGATGCTACAGACTCTGACCCAGCCTGGCGAGATCTTTGGCAGCCCACTCTACATGAGCCCAGAGCAGTGCAATGGGCAAGAGGCTGACTGCCGCTCTGAAGTCTATTCTCTGGGTTGCATGGTTTTTGAAATTCTCACTGGTGCTGCACCACTGAGAGGCAAGGATGCAATGGAGACCATGCTAAGAAAAGTGCGCGAAAAGCCACCACTTATGGGCTCTATCGCTAAAGATTTGAAATTCTCTGATGATCTTGAAGCAGTTGTTCAGCGTTGCTTAGAGCGTGATCCAGACCAGCGTTACCAGAGTGTTGCCGAGTTGGGCCAGGCTTGGAAGCAGTTTGCTCAAGCCAACTCGACGAAACGGTTATAGAGTATTTCTAAAGCCTTAAGATCTGACTCCACTAAGGTGCACTCTTGGCGAGTCTAACGATTTAAATGAAGGCGACAATTGGTGCCTATAATGGAAAAATGCCAACAGCAGACAATTATATTAGCGTCATTGAAAAACCAATTCTTTCCGTCGTTTGAGCAGCACAGGGGAATCAAATGAGACTTCGTGCCAGATTAGGACTTGTTTTTGCCCTCAGCTTCAGCCTGACAGCACCACTATTGGCAAAAGAATTACTCTCAAAAGAAAGACTGCCGGCGAAAAATCAAGAGGCCTCAAAAACTTCTGGCGCAAGCACGTCAGGCCGAAAGAGAGATTCAGAAAGTGACACAGAAACGAAAGTCAGCCGTCTTCCTGTTCGTATCAGTCAGGTGCAAAATGAAGGCCTGCGCGCTCAGCCTGAGAAATACGACAATCCCGAATTTCGCGAAGCATATTATCTGTTGTCGATAAACGGAGTTCAGTTGGCTGGTAAATCAGCCCAAGAAATCAAGAAATTCTATCGAGGCGAGCTCGGCGAATCGGCTGTACTCGGCATTTTGAACCGCGATCTGGATTACAAAGAATTCTCGATTCCTTACGAGATGCTCAGGCGCAACCAGATACAGCCAATAAAAAAGAGCAGTGTGCGCGGCATGCTCTACAACTTTGACGGCACAAATGGACCACTCGAAGCAGGGTCTCGGGGTGACGAATTCGAACTGTATAAATTGCCAATCTTTTCAAGTGCTTGGGCTGAGCGCCACGTTCTCGATGCCCAAGATTCTCCGGCCACATCGAATGCAGTCGTAGACAACGCGGTAGCCGAATCGGCACAGATACTTTTACAGGTTGGAAATATTGATCACGCCAAACAGGTGCTCACAATATTGCAGCAAGGCCCACTAGAAGATACTAAAAAGCGCCGCAGAGAAACTGACAAATATGCAAAACTGATGCCAGTGTTAGACCTCTGGGGCATGAACCGGGAGGCGGTATCTATCGGCACGAAGCTAATTGCTAACTCACAGCATGCAAACTTCAGCATTGAGAAAGAGCGTTTGTACGATACGAACAACAATCGCCTGCAAACCTATATGGCCCTATCAAAAGTAATTAACAGCAGCGGTAATGCTGCTTTTGACAGCGCGGCGTCAGCCATAGCCGAGCAAACATTCAATAGAAATTCCAATTCATACTGGTTAGCAGATTACTTTGAAAAAGTAGGGAAATTTGATCAAGCCATTTCACTCTATGAAAAAATCTTAGCTCAATATGAGAAACCCGATTTTGCCGGCACTGGTGCAAATAAAGACGTAAATACAGTTCGCCTCCGCGCGTACTTGCTGGTCCGGCTAGCACAGCTAGAAAACAAACGCGGCCACAGCGCTGACGACTACTTGAAGCGGGCGGCAGAAACCTATCGTTCGAATTTCAACAAAGACCAACTGGCATTAATTGAAAGAATTCCTGGCTTCAGTCCTAGCCTAAATCAAATTGAAGCTGCCATAAGCAAAAACAAAAATTTAGACAAAAAAGCAGATAACAAACTTTTTGCCAACTTAGGGCCAGTTGCGGCCCAAACCGATGCCAGCGAAAAAGAAATAAAATTTGCGACAGTCGCTCTCTCGGCCTACTCTGCCCTAGAAAAAGCAGATTACGTTGCGGTGCAACGGGCCACAAGCAAACTTTTAGAGATCTACAAGCAAGAAGAAATCCGCTCAGAATTCCCCCGACCTCCAATAAATATATTTTGCGCAGTGGTTTCAATTGCAGAGAAGCTGTCAGATAAAGGTAAATTTGAGCAAGCCAATAAATTGCTGGATCAGCTAAAAGCAGCAGACAACGATTTTGATTCTAATGACGCCTCTGCTTTCTTTATCGATTTAGAACAAACACTGAACGCCAGTCGCTCAAAGCAAGCCGAAGACAGTTGGAAAGCCTTTTTTAGCAACTGGAACTCTGGCTATCAGGAGTACGAAGGTTTACGCGCTCTGGCAGCACTCTATACAACTGCTGGTGACACCACTCGAGCATCAATTCTTATAGATCGAGCTATCAGCTTGTGCAAAGCCGGAACAGACAAAAATCAGTCGCGCGACATAGCACTTCTCTACCTAGATAAGGCCTGGCTGGAGGCTTCTCAAGCACACTTCACAGAAGCCCAGAATTATTTTAAACAGTCTGTAGAAGCTATCGATTCTACAAAAGTTGCTGGACTATCACGAGACCTGGACCATTTCAATCGGCAGTACATGGGCACGGCAGCAAAGCTAGCGCAGAGCTACCGAAGTCAAGGCAAACCTGCACTGGCAGAAGAAGCACTCAAAACAATTATTTCACGAATAGATTCTGGTAAAAGCTGGTTGGGAGTATTTGATCTATCTCGGGGAAGTGCACCAGACCGCTCTATTCCAAACCTATACTACTACTATGGCCGCCTGCTAGCTGACCGAGGAGACTTCACTGCCGCCCGCCCCTACCTCGACAAGGCAATAATAGCGAGCAAAAATAATGTGCCTGGTGTGATGCGATTTGTTCGAGCAAGAGTTGCAGCTGCACAAAAAGACTATGAGCTTGCGGCCCTCGATTACTCAGATGTGAGCCAAGAATCGTACGATCATGACGTGCAAGCACTAATAATGATGCAACCAGATTTGAAAGAAACCTATTGCCGTCTGGCTCTTGAGTTCGCTCTCAAAGCTAAAAAGCTTAGTGGGGAAGAGCAGGCCCAGATTTATACAAGGCTGGCGGACTCTTTACGCCCAGAATCTGGACAGGAGCAGCTCGAACTGTACAACAAGGCATTTCCTTTGCTTGCCGATGGCCAAGCGAAGCAACAGCTGGCTCTTAAAATTGCCAATTTAAGCAGCCAGCAAAATGCCACCTCTCCTGGTGCAGGGGTCAAAGTAGACCACTCTGCAGAATTTAAGATGAGAGAAGCCGCAGCAATATTAGCCCAGAAAGATAATCCTAACAATGCTGCTCAACTCTGGGTATCATTGGCAAATTCAGAAGTCAGCGCTAAGCAATTTGATTCAGCCATTGCC
This sequence comes from Candidatus Obscuribacterales bacterium, assembly GCA_021732025.1. GTDB lineage: Bacteria > Cyanobacteriota > Vampirovibrionia > Obscuribacterales > Obscuribacteraceae. The sequence continues at coordinate 21,662 of JAKFVU010000026.1, forward strand.
CATCTCAAAACTGCCATCGCGACAATACAAAAGCAACCGGCGAATCTTCAGACAAGTTACGCTCAATTCTTTTGTACCCTCATGGTACCCCTTGGCGCTCTAGCAGAAGGAGGAAAGAAGGCAGACGCAGAAGCTATTGGCAAATCATTGCTAGAAAAAGCAGATAGCTTGTACGGCAAGCAAAGTGCTGAATATCGGCAGACTCTGACAGCGATGTTCAGCTTGTATGCAGGACAAAAAGATTTCAAAACTGCAAATCAGTATCTAGAACAGATTTTGGCTATAGATCCCCGAAAATTCGAACTGGGAAGATCACCGTCAGGGCGTTTCTCTTCCCCAGAAGATATGGCATTCGGATTGACAATTAAAGAAGAAACACGCGCCTACGGGATGGAAGTGCTAAATAAAATTCTGATCAATCGCCTCAATACCTATGGCCCTGACGATATGCGCACCATGGATATATTGAGCAAAATTGGCCAAGCAAACACAAAGGCCGGAAATTTTGCCGATGCCGAAAAGAATCTTAAAATGGCCATGGGTATAGCAAACCTGTACGACACAGGCAGCCCATTCTCTTTCTACAGCTCGCCAGTTTCTGGCATGTTTGACTTACTCAACGCACAGAAAAAGACAGACGAGCTGAAGCAACTGCAAGATCAAATTCAGATCAATCGCAAAGAAGTAGAGAAAAACTGGAGTATTGCCGACAATACCAGTATTGATGCGACACAGAAATTCTATGACTACTGGCACAAGAAATCCCCCTTCAGCAGTCGCGCATTAAGCTCTGGCATAAAATTGCTTGAAAATGCTGTAAAACAGAAAGACTGGCCCGCAGTAAAAGCTATTGCACCAGAATGTATCAAAATGCTAGCCCACAACTCACCTTTTCTAGTTGGTGGTTGCGTCCCAAGCCCATCGCCGGCAACGCAAAAATTTTACTGCTTCAAATATTTGATTCAAGCTTGTCTTGAAACCGGTGATCGGAGACAAGCGCTAAGCTGGCTCAAACAAGCTCAGTCAGAGAAGTCATATAAGCCAATGACTGAAGAATTACTGTTCTTGTCTGAAATCGAAAACATGTGTGGCAACAAGAAGGAAGCCATAGAACTATGCCGCCAAGCTGAAAGTACACTGCCAAGTGACCAAAAATGGAATTACTATCGCGGTTCAGTAAACACAATCTATAAGAAGATCGGTTCGGAAGCGGACACACAACGCGTTCAGCTAGAAAGCCAGGCAACGCAGTTGATTAGAATCGAAGAAGATATTCGTAAATCTGAGCGTGAGCGTAAACAGAAAGCTGTTGAAGAAGCCACAAGGAAAAAACTACCGGCAGAAGCTGTTGCGAACAGCCTGGAAAACAGCGCCAAGAATAAAGAGAATAAAGTTGAAAACTTATGGGTGCCAGACCCTGCAGAAAAACTTGTGCTAGATCAGGTGCAGGAAGTTAATGACACTTACAAATTCGATTATGCAGCGCTAGCCAGCACGAGGTTATCGCTTGGAGAGAATTCATATGTAAAACAACGAGCTGGCAATTTTCCATTTCAATCTCCAAACTATTCATTTGCTGGTTGCTTTGAGAGCATGAGCGCCCATCAGCCAATGCACAAAGCAGGCAATCTTACGTTTCTGTTCGATGGACCGAAAGGCTCACTAAGACCAAAGATCGATATCAAACAACTGATGCTTCATCCCGGTGGTACCGGAGTAGGAGGTCCAGGAGTAGGGGGCACAGGGGTAGGAGGACCCGGTGGCGGGGCTTCTTATGGTAGCTTTATGGCCCCGCAGTTCACCGAGCCACCGGCCGTGATGGCAAGACCTTTCCGCCCGGCCCTGAACGCGCCAGCAAATAGCACTACCCTCGATGGCAAGTCACTTATATTGAAAGCTGGCGATTACACAGTCGACAAGCTAACGGTCGAACGAATAGTAATGCCGCAGCCGGGTCGAGTGCGAATTTTCATCAAAGATAATTCTGCTAGTAACGATAGCAAATTAACTAACTCAAAGAAGGCAGTAATACCTGGCAACTACGAGGATAAAACTAGTCTCTCGGCTTTTACAACAACCGATGGAGCCTTTATCAACCAAAGCGGTCCGTGGGACTTCATACAGCAGCGCTCAATGCTAGAGATTTGGTACAACGGCACCGATACCATCAGCCTAGGCGACGAGACTAAGTTCACAGGCATAATATATGCGCCGAATGCCACCATAAGACTGGGCAAGGGCGTTGTGTTTTTAGGAGCTATGGTTGGAAAAACTATTTCTGTTGGCGAAGACACAACGATTATGTATCTTCCTCAATTGCGCAGCTGGAAACAAGATTAGCTCGCAGTACCTCACCGAATGACTGCAGCCAACCTAATCGAGTTATGGGCAGAGAGAAATTTTCCCATCATCCCAATAATAAAGTCTGTCACTTACGGGCCTGGTTCCTTCTCGCGCGCCTCGTCCAATTGTTTGACGCACCTTCTCCACAGCGGTCTTGTCAGCATCACCGGTCAGGATTAGCACATCTTTATTGCTCACCCCAAACACCAACCGGCCTTTTACCCTTTGTTTGATCGCCGCCATAATTTGATCGTCTAAAATTAGACTAGACTCAAAATCTCCTCCGCAGCTTGCCATAAATATGCCATTGGCGCTGTATACAGCTACATCAGTAGGTAGATGCGAGCGCAGTGTACGCAAGGGCCCTTTCTTCATATCGTTCGCGGCGAGGCCGAGTTCGGCTGCTTTAGCGGCGGATAACATAGCAAGACTATTTGGAGAATCTGAAGCGTAGATGCACACAATGCCTGGTGCAAGTGGATACCACGCCAGGTCAAGGGAACTGGCGCTAGCACTTGCTTCTTTCATCTTGAGAGTTCGTGTCTCATCGATCAGCTTGTCACTGCGGATGAGCGGCACAATATCACTTATGGTGCCCTTATTTTTGCCGAAGCCACTGCGTATTTCTTTGGAGACAGAAAGAAAAGTGCGTAAAGATCTTTTGCGCTCTCCTGGAATGTCTTTGCAGATGGCCCAGGCATTGTCAGTAAAAGTATCAGCCGTGGTACCGTCAGCTAGTTTGACTGAAATATCATGATCTCTGATACCAATTAGCGATTGACCAGGTTCGGTTTTGACTATGGCATCAGCCAGCAACTCGTCAAAACGGTCGCGACTGAGGCCAGGCTGCTCGATTTCGTCTGCAAAAAAACTATCCAATCGCTGATCGCCTGCGGCTGACGGCTCAAGTGTTTTACTTCGATCAATTTTGATCACGAACAACGGCTTAGCTAGCGGCTGCTTCTCTGTTTGAGCCAGCACGTTGCATGATTGCAGCAACAAAGAAATGAGTGGAATAGTCGCGAAAGAAATTAGTTGCCTGTTGATTTTCAACGACTATCCCCTATTGGCCCTTGAGACGATCAAGTGTATCGCGAAGGGGCAGGTGCCCTAACATTTTTGAACCTATTATTAAAAGATTTCCATTGCCAGTCCTCTCTAGCGATGAGCCATTGAACCACGCTATGGAACCAGTGCAAACTTAATTGACCAATAGCGATAGCATTCTTATATCATGATTGTTCAAGAAAACCATAACATCGGGTCAGGGACAAAGAGAAAGCTCAGCCTGCTCTGTCTATCTACTTGACGATGCCCCACAAGAATAATGCTGAGCATTCGCGAGGCAATGCTGGCCACCAAATATGGTGGCAAACCAAGGCACTCAAACTACTCCAAGAAAAATGATATAATTCGACTTGCTTAAGTGAAACCATATAATTTTGGCGTTGCCAGGAGTAAATTTGCCTACAGGTATGAAAGATTCAGAGCAATCTATTGTCATTTTTACGGACGGAGCCTGCTCAGGAAATCCAGGACCAGGCGGCTGGGGCAGCATCGTTGCTTTTCCAGATGGCACCGTCAAAGAAATTGGCGGCAATAACCAAGGCACCACAAACAATCGTATGGAACTTGCGGCTACCATTCACGCATTGCAATTGCTAAAGCCGCCACTGACTTGCAATGTAATTATTTATACTGATTCTGTTTACGTCATCCGTGGTATCACCCAGTGGATTTTTGGTTGGAAAGCTCGCGGCTGGAAAAGTGCCGAAGGCAAAGATGTAGCCAACCGTGAGCATTGGGAAGAACTTTTACGCCAGGTCACATTAATAAAACCAGCCACAATCAGCTGGAAGTATGTGCGCGGACACTCCGGTTATGCCGGTAACGAGAGATGCGACACTATTGCCGTAGCGCAATCCAAAGGCAAGCACGAACCTCTGTATTCTGGACCGCTCGATGGTTATTTTGTCGACCTGACAGATTTGCCAGAAGACGAACCTTTGCCCGAAGCAAAAAAAGCAGGTTCGTCTACATCTTCATCATCGTCGTCTGGACGTGGGAATGCACCAGCACAAATTTCTTACTTGAGCTACCAAAACGGCGTTGTGAAGCGTCATTTGACGTGGACAGCCTGCGAAAAACAGGTGAAAGGACAGAGCAACAC
>JAKFVU010000073.1 GCA_021732025.1 Candidatus Obscuribacterales bacterium
TCTTTCTCAATTTTGGCAGCCCGCGCCTCCAGAACCTTGGACACGGGCTTGACAAAGACCAAGTCTAAAGCCCAAATAAAGGCTAAAAAACTGATCAAAAGGACGACGACTGTACCGTTTAGCTCGAGCATTTTGTTGAATTACTCTCTGATTCCACTACTAACTCTTAAATACAACATTGCACTAGGAAGCCGTTTATAGAGGGGCTTTGCCTAGACCAAAAAGTTGAAGAGATACTAGGAAAGCGAATAGACCAAGAGCTTCCATCAAAGCGGCGAAAATGATGCCGTTGATTAGCAATTTGCCTTGCATTTCAGGTTGACGAGCCATACCTTCTAGAGCTCTAGAAGCAGCGATACCGATACCGATACCAGGTACGCCTACGCCGATAGCTCCCAAGCCTGCGCCGATTAGGGCTGCTGCTCTGATCACAGTTTGACTATCAATTCCGCCCGCGACGGCTCCGGCCTGGGCAATCAGTTGGTGGTCCACAGAAAATCTCCTTAACACAATCGAAAAATTCGCCAGCTATTTTGAAATATCGCTCCTAAGCGGAACGCATTCAAAAGGCGATTTGATTATATCAGTCGATGAAAGGCTGAAAAATCGCTCCATTGCCGCTTAAAAGCGATTAAGCACCAACAAAACCCACTGTCCAAGCCAATTTGGCCGAGCAGTATTTAAATAGTGCCAAGAAAGGGCGTAATTAAAGTGAACAATTTCCTAACGAAGTTAGTAACTAAACACTGCACTAGCAGCCGCTTTAGATAGCAAGTAGCCAAGACCACTAGTGAAGTGAAGTTCTTGGCTACCTTGAATTTCTTTTTTTTGATCAGCGAACAGCGAACAATGAACAATCAAGAGTGTTTCTTGAGAACCCACTAAAGCCTAGTGGTGATCGGCCACCGCTGCACCAATGTAGATTGATGTAAGGAGGGTGAAGACGAAGGCCTGAACTATGGCGATGAAGACTTCAAAGGCCATGACAAACGATGGCAGAATAACTGGGCACATTCCTAAAAATGCACTACGCAACATTTCGTCAGCAGTGATAACCAAAAGCAAACGAAGAGCGAGGGTAGCTGGGCGAACCACAAGGTCGAGCCATTCAAGAGGAGCGATTGGCTTCCACAAGAAGAGACCAACATAGTGATGACCGTGGGCCATTACACCAGAAGCTAGGTAGGTAATGATGGCCAGACCAGCCAGACCAGCAGTAACGTTGAAGTCAGTTGTAGCAGCAGCAACTTCGAAATGCTTGCCATCAACATGGGGCCACCATGACATATGCTCGAGAACTTGGTAAGGCAAAATGCCAATCAAGTTGCTCGCCAAAATGAACATGAACAGACCGCAAAGAAGTGGCATGTAGGGCTTATATCGGTGGTCGCCGATTGAGCCTTTAGCAATGTCTAGAATAAAGGTGTATAGCCCCTCAAGAATTCCTTGGCCCTTTCCGCCTGGGCCTTCTACCGTGAGGTTGCTAGTAATCGCTGAACAGCTCAGAAGAATGAGAGCCATGGCAGCCCAGCTGAGAATGATGGTATCGGCGTGAATATCGCCCACAGTGCCCATTCCTAACGGCAACTGAATGCCCGTGATTGATGGGTCGTGCACTAATTCTTTTAAGGGTAAACTCTCGCCTAACATTCAGCTATTCCCGCTCTTTTACTGGTGGTTAAAAACTTCGAAGCGCTAAGCTTCGGTCTCTCTACTTGATTACGCAGCCTTGCTTGGCAGGAAGATCTAAGGAGCAGACGCTCCAAATAATAGCAGATGAACTTTAGCCAAAAAGCCGCATCAATCGAGCAACAGCAGATTGTAGAAATAAGCCGCGAAGCCTGCTCAGTGTTTCTTATCCATGTCGTTTGAGCGTTTTATAACAAAGGCAATGCCAAGGCCAAAACCAATCGAGATGCCGATAATGACGCCGTAGGGTGAAAACTGAAAACGCCCATCCAACCATGCTCCAGCGAAATAGCCTGCAACAGTCAAGACCACAATTGCCGAACCCAGTTCGGACGCCATCATAATTTGTGCGCCCAATCCACCCATCGGCTCATCGGTTTGATTCTTCATAAAGTTTTCAACATACCCATGGTTATTGGCGTTCAATAGGGACCGTATGTTTCTAATGTACACCCTAAACAATAGTTGTTAGATTAGGCAGCTGTTGAGCGCCAAAAGCGGGCATAAGTGAAAATATAAAGACCAAGCCTGTACGGTTTGAATGCTAAGAGCAAATTCATGCTATGAGTATTAAGTCTTTATCTTAGGTTAGCCTAGATAGGTAATAGGAGTTATCAGTAGATGTTCGATCGGCTTGCACAAATCATCAAGGCTGCCTTCAATGCCATTCTGGGCAAGGTAGAAGATCCACAGATGATGCTGGAACAGACCTATAACGACTTGCAGAACAATGTCATTCAAGTTCGTCAGGCCGTCGCTCAAGCGATCGCCACTGAAAAGCAGTTAGAACAACAGCTTCAGAAGAACAAAGACCAAGCTGCAACCTGGCAGAACCGCGCAGCCATGGCTGTTCAGCAGAACAATGATGAGCTTGCCCGTCAGGCTTTGCAAAGAAAGCAGCAATATGCCCAAGCTTCAAGCGATTTAGAGCAACAACTTAAGGTGCAGAAAGAGGCTACTTCTGGCCTGAGACAGCGCCTGACTGAGCTTGAAAATGAACTGCAAAAAGCTCACACCAAAAAGCAAGTCTTAATCGCCCGTGATAAAGCCGCTAAGGCTACGATGAAAGCCAACGAAATTTTGTCTAAGACCAATTCGAATGGCACTTTGAACGTTATCGAACGCATGGAAACAAAGGTTCTTGAGCGTGAAGCCAAAGCAGCAGCTCTGGGTGAACTAGGCAGCGACCAGCTCGATAAACAATTCAAGAATTTCGAAGGCAAAACCGACATCGAAATGGAATTGATGATGCTCAAAGGTCAGATGGGAGCACCCGCTGCTAGCTCTGGCGATCAACCGAAACTGATTGTTGGTGATAAAGAAAATCTTGACCCAGTTCTACTTGAGACCAAAGACATCACATCTATAGAAGCTCAGGATGTTCGCGAGCTGAAGACCAACGACTAAAGTAATCCTGAAACCGTCCTTCAAGAATAGCTTTACGGCAATTCTGCGCCTCATCAATTAAGTAGCTAACATTGTGAATGGAGAGCAGCATCGCTCCTGCCATTTCATTTTGTCTTACCAAGTGGTGCAAATAAGCACGGCTATGATTGGCACAAGTCGAGCACGTACACTCGCTATCAATCGGGCCCCAATCTTTTCTATACGGTGAATTTTTGAGTGAGATTCGCCCTTCTTTCGTGAAGGCTGCCCCGTGTCGAGCCAGGCGAGTAGGTGAAACACAATCGAACATATCAATACCGCATCTGATGGCATAGATGATGTCCCAGGGCGTGCCCACACCCATCAAATAGCGAGGTTTGAGCCGCGGCAATAAAGGAGTGGTGTAGAGAACTATATTCTCGATGGTCTTGCGGTCTTCACCCACGGCCACGCCACCAATGGCAAAGCCAGGCAAGTCGTGAGCAGTGACTTCTTTAGCCGACTGCCGGCGCAAATCTTCGTAAATACTGCCTTGGACTATGCCAAACAGGGCTTGGTCAGCACTTCTAGCGTGCTTGTCAACACATATCTCTAGCCACCGATGGGTGCGGTCCATGGCTGACTGGGCTTCTTCAAATGTGGCCGGATTCTTCACGCACTCATCAAAAGCCATGATGATATCGGCACCAATAGCATTTTGAATGGTCATCGATTCGCCAGGTCCGATAAAGTGTTCGCGACCGCCGCGGTGATCTTTAAAAAAGACACCTTTGTCTGTGATTTTGCGCAGCTCATCAAGGCTGAAAACCTGGAAGCCACCAGAGTCTGTGAGAATTGGCTTGTGCCAGTTCATAAACTTGTGCAGGCCGCCGGCCTCTTTTATCAACTCATGGCCTGGGCGCAAATAAAGATGATAAGAGTTAGAAAGCACAATTTGAGCGCCACAGTCATCGGTTTGCTCAAAGGTAAGCGCACGCAGAGCAGCATTGGTACCCACCGGCATAAAGACCGGTGTTTCAACCGTGCCATGGGGGGTGTGAAACTTACCCGCGCGTGCCCCAGACCAAGGGCATTCGGCTTCAAGTTCAAAAGTGACTGCGTAGTTCAAAAAGGGTTACCGTGAGCCTAAGTCGACCTGAGCCTAAAATGACTAGTATAGATATAATTCCAGATAGATGAAAGCTTATATTACCCAATCAATAATTAGCGTCTGTTCTGGGGGCGTCCTCTTGCTCTCTGCCCTACCAGCGGCGGCCCAGCTTAGCTTTACTGAAGGGGAAGAGAGCGATAGTACAGCTATTTATGCCAATCGAGTCTTGAAGCGACGCTTGCAAACAGATAAGCGACTAGCTGTGAATCTGTTGCCAAAAGAAGAAGGCGGAGCGGATGTATATGCCAGCGTACCTTTTGAGTCAGATCAATTGCATTTGCTGCTGGGTCGCTACCAAGCCTTTGGTCAATCGACGGCCACTGAGAACGGTCCTAAATTAAAAGGCTCGTTGGACGACAAAAGACTGGCTCAGACACGGTTTCAAGCAGAGCAATTAATTCTAGGAACGGCATCGAATGATATAAAAGTTCTAGACGAATTTAGTGCACCACCGGTTGCTGATGGCGAAGGAGCACTACTAAATAAGATAAACCCTGTTGATTGCAACTTAGTGCAAGCCTTTGATCTCGCTCTTGGTGGGCGTTTGGCCGCTGCTTTAGGCAAACAAGAAGCTGCCGCAAAAAGTATTTCGGGCAAGCCTAGTGCCACCGCCCAAGCCAGAATAGAAAACAATCAGCTCTGTTTAAATGCTCTAACTGGCAATGTAACTCTAGCTGCCACTGCCATCAAGAAGGCTATGCCGACCTCACCTTGGCAGAAAAATCCGGCAAAATATCCGATCAATCTTCTCAATCAAGCCAATATTCTAATGGCAAACAAAGATGCTGCCACAGCCCTCGCCATACTAGAAAAGCTTGATGGAATCAACCTCTCTGGCCGCCTCGCTCTTTCTCTTTTACGCACGAAAGTAAGCGCCTACAGCCAATTGGGCGAGAAAGCGAAAGCTCAAGAATTGGTGGCAGAAATGGTCAAACGCTTTGGTAACAACCCCGGAGCACTCACCATGGCTGGTGACCTAGCCATGCAAAGCGAAAACTACAAGCAAGCGGTTATCTATCTAAAACAGGCAGCCAGCCTTAATAAAGCAAACCCTGATTCACTAATTAAGCTAGCCCAATGTCAATCCAAAATGGGTGATCTTGATGAAGCAATCAAGTCAGCCACTATTGCCACCCGAGATTTCCCTCAAAGCCCTGAGTCTCATATAGCCCTAGGCAAGCTGCATATGGACAATAAAGAATTTCTTGGTGGGCGCTTGCAATTCGAGCGAGCACTAGAGGTAAGCACTACGTTTGCCGAGAAACGCCAAGCTTTTTTGCCACTAATCAAAGTGCTAGACATCATGAACGAAGACAAAGACCTGCTCAAATTTCTTGCTCAGTGGGTCAAGCAATATCCCGATGAGCCAGTCTGTCACTACAATCGCGCCTTCGTACTGGCAGACAAAAAGCAAGTCGACGAGGCAATCGAAGAATATACAAAGGCTATTACACTGGCACCAAAATATAGCAAGGCCCGCTATAACCTCGCTCTTCTCTATGTACAAAAGAAAAAGCCGCAAGAAGCAAAAGCCCAGCTGGTGCGCTTCATAGAAGACAATTCTGGCCCAGAAAAAGAGCAAGCCGAGAAATTACTAAAAAGTCTTTAGCGGCATACCTTATATATAGAATACTCAAATCAAGCTTTCCAACCCAAGAGGTTGAGGGTCGAAACGAAGTCACCACGCCGCCAAAGCCAGACATGAAAGGCGAAAATTAACTGCTCAGCTGTAAGTACGCCCTGCGATATGAGAGCGTGGCCAGATTTAATAGCATCTAGTTTTTCTTGATCAACAAAGCCACGATTGACCAAAAACTGCTCTAATTGCTCGCTATCTTGCTGTTCTACAAGCCTGACCTGTTCTAGCTCTGCGCTGTTGACGATACCGATTATCTCGATCATATCAACGAGACTAAGATCTTCTTTTAGCTCACTAAACGGCCGCACCATAACTGGTTTCATGGCAGCTAATTCTTCTACCGAAAATTCTAATGGGCGACCTGTCTTTGCGCACATACCGAGCATCTGAGCGGCCCTAATCGGGTCTACGGTACCTTCAGCTATATACTTTTGGGCGCGCAATGCTGAAGAGACAATCAGTTCACTGATAATTCCTTCGTCAACTAAAACCTGCCCTAAAGGCTTGGCCTCGGCCATACTTTTTTCAACACATGAGAGCAAATCTAGCTCTGTCAGCAGCTCCGACAGTACGAAAAGTTCGCCTAACCGTACTGAATTTTCTTCGCGATAGCGCTTTAGGCCACCAAATTCAAGAATTTCTTCTATATGCTCATTGTGCATATGCGATAGCTTCAAGGCGCCGACAGCTTGGTCGTAGCCAATTTTACGCTCGTTCACCAAAAGCTGGGCCGTGAGGCCAGCATAGGCGACCATTTCATTGACCGACTTTTGCAAAACTAAAACGCGCACAATCGGCAGACCCGACAAGATGCTTGTCTCTAGTGCCAGCGAAAGTTTATGAGGTGAAATTGCACCGGCATCAACAAATAATTTCCCTAAGTTTCGACCAAAGTTAATGTGTTCAATCTCACAGCCTAATGCAAAAAGATTATCGACGAAGGTGTCGCCGTTAACCCGCATCAGTTTTAAAACTTCGCTTGCCTTATCAGGGCTGATTAGCCGCTCTCTAATGAGGTTCTGGGCCTGGAGAGTACCGTTTAATTCGCGCTCCGAGACCAGACCAGAATCTACCAAGACCTTACCCAGCGGGCTCTTTCGCCCTTTCGACATAACTAGAGCCGAATCAATACTGTCAGAAGCAACAAGCCCTGCTGTGACTAGCAAATCACCGATTTGGCTGGACGTATGAGATTGAGACACCAAAACACCAATAATCTGTGGGACAAACGTAAAAGTATATATGGTAAGCGGCACTCTTTCTATAGCCTGAAAACCGCCAAAATAGCTTAATTTTAGTCAAATTAGCTATATGCTTGCTATACCATTATGACTAAATTGCCTCTACATAGCCGCTATAAAGTACCTACAAAGAAGCTAAACACATATCTGCTAATATTCACCACCAGCGGTGCAGACCGTTAGATAGATACAGTCTAGGGGCCAGACAGACGAGATATTGCTAAATCTACCCCAGTAGATATTCAATTGATCAAAAAGTGGTGCTCAAGCAAAGAAAAGTCGGAGAAAAATCAGCAAATTTTGGCCAAAATGATGACAGCACGGCAATTTCGGGATAATATTGTCATGCTAAGTATTGTCTACACTTGACACTAAATGCAGTGTGTAGTCTAATGCGGCAATAGGGTGCCATCTATCGCATCATTCAGGTGTATCTTTGCGAATCAAAGAAATCGAACTTGATAACTTCAAGTCATTCGGCAAGCAAACGTTAGTCCCTCTATTAGATGGCTTTACGACCATCTCCGGGCCCAACGGTTCAGGTAAGTCAAACATCATTGACAGCCTGCTATTTGCCTTGGGTTTATCTTCAACTAGAACTATGAGGGCTGAAAGACTGCCCGATCTACTCAATAACTTGAGTGGCAAAACCGAAGCTAAAGTGCGCGTTCGCTTCTGCCACGATGACGGTGCTGAGCTCGAAGTAACACGTAGAATTCGTGTTAAAGATACAGGCTATACATCTACTTATATACTTAATGGTCGCGTTGCCACCCTAACTGAAGTGCACGAAGAGCTGACTAAATACAACGTCAGCCCCACCGGCTACAACGTCATCATGCAAGGCGACGTCACTGGCATCGTCACCATGAGTGCCTCCGAGCGCCGCAAGATCATTGACGAATTGGCTGGTGTTGCCGAGTTTGACCGGCGTATTGATCAAGCCCAAAATGAGCTTGAGTCAGTTGGCGAAAAAATCGAACAGCAAAAAATCATTCTGACTGAGATTCTCTCTCGTCTCGAAGTTCTCAAAACTGATCGCGATCAAGCTCTTAAATATCTTGAGCTAAAAACCCAGAAAGAAGTAGTAGAGCGCGATCTCGTCTTTGTGCGTTCGGCTGATTTGGAAAACCGTTGCGCTATTGAGCTTAGAGAAATTGAGAAGCTCAACAAAAAAGAAGAAGAATTAGTCGAACGGCTTCACCAAACAGAAGTCAACTTACTTGGGCTGCGCACCGAAATGGGTCGCATCGATCAAGAGATTCGTGAAAAAGGCGGCAATGAGCAGCTCTTGCTCCGTCAAGAACTTGAGACTAAACGAGGCGAACTAACTCGCGAAGAGAACAAGCTCTCGAACTTGAACGGTGTTATTGGTGAGAAATCTAAGCAGTCTAAGCAAATTGGCGCTCAGATCAAAGCTATTGACAAGCATCTTTCAGATATCTCCAAGCAAAAGAAACAGCATCAAACTGACCAGCAGGCAGTGCGCCTTGGCTTGATGGAGCGGCAAGGTGCCTTCAGTGCTGTAATGGCTGAGATTGAAGTCTTACGCCAAGAAAAAGATAAGTCTTCCGACAAAATCTCTAATCTGCACGGCGACTTGCAAAAACTTAGAGATGATCGTCACGCCCTTGAAGTTAAGAAAACCGAGCTGCGCACCAGGCGTGAATCGCTTGAGCGTGAACTCGATGCTATGCGCAGTAAGGCTACCGAGCAGATCACAAAGTCAGCTCAAACTAAAGGCTTATTGAGCAAGCAAGAAAAAGACTTCGTTGATCACCAAGCTCTGGTCGCTGGTATTGAACGCTCACTGCAACAGTATGAAGGTGAGTTAGCTGGCACTAGAGAAGAAATTGAATCGAAGCGTCACGCCCAAGATACAGTTAATCGACGCCTAATTGAACTTGAAACTACCCGCGAAGTAGCGGGCGAGTCTGGTTATGGCAGAGCCGTTGAAGCCATCTTGTCTGCCAATATTCCCGGTGTACACGGCACCATTGGCCAGCTAGGTTCAGTTGACGATCAATACACCACTGCTTTAGAAACAGCGATTGGTCCAAGACTCGGCCACATTGTTGTTGACGACGACCAAGTTGCTCAAGATTGCATTCAGTATTTGAAAGCAAATCAAGCTGGTCGCGCCACTTTCGTTCCTCTAAATAAGATTCAGACTCAGCCTCCAGGCCTTCTACCAAATCGTCCTGGCATCATTGATTTTGCCTATAACCTCATTGACTTCAATCCTAAATTTGTCAAAGCCTTCCAATATGCCTGTGGTCAGACAATAATTGTCGACACCATGGAGAATGCCAGAAAGCTTCTAAACCAAGCACGCATGGTCACTCTGGGCGGCGAACTTTTCGACAAGTCAGGTAGTATCTCAGGCGGTAACGACAACAAAGGCAAACTGCACTTTGGTAATCGTGGCGAAACCGATTTGGCTGTGCTCAAGCAAACAGCGAAGAGCTTGGCCGACCAAGTACGCTGGCTCAAAGATTCATTGAAAGAGCTAGAAACAGCTCTCAACGAAGAGCGCGGCAAACTCAACAGCGCTCGTCAGGTATTGGCACAAAAGTCTGCCGAACTCGACAATAACCGCAAGTCTGTCAAAAACATGGAAGACGATGTCGAAAGCATCAAGCCGCAATTGCGTAGCAAGGGCGACGAGATGGACCTCATCGATCAAGAAGCCGTGCAAGTTGAGGCTCAAGTTAAGCTCTTAACGGCCGAAATCACCAAGCTCGAAGATTCACTCGAGGGCGCCCGTGATAAAGGCAAGAAGACTCACTTAGAAAAACTGATTATTGAATCAGAAGAGTTGAGACAAGCTCAAATAGCTGTTGAAACAGAGTTCAAAGAACTGCAACGCTTGATAGACGTAACTGAAACTGAAGAACGCGTTGAAATCAATAACCGCGAAAATCTCACCCTTCAGGCAAACGAATTGGGCGCTGAGCTAGACGAATTAGAAGCTCAAAGACCAACTCATGAAGCTGTCATCACTGGCATGCGAATCGCTATTGGCGAGATGGAGAAGAAGGTTTCAGCCATCTCTGATGAGCTTGAATCTATGCGCAAGGCCAAAGAAGACATACACGAGAAAGTGACTGCTTCAGAAATCGAACGCACCAAAATTGATCAAGAACTGATTCGCGTCAAAGAACATAGAAATGAGCGCAAGATGACTCACTATGAAATTGAACAGCAGTTAGTTGTAGTGAAAGAACAAATTGCCTTGATTCTTGCTGAAAATCCGAACTACGAGCCGCCTAATGCTGGCACCGTAGAGCAGCTGAAGCAGCAAGTAGAGCGCCTGGAGCGCCGTATGCGCGCCCTTGAACCAGTAAATATGAAAGCTCTTGAAGATTACAATCAGACCGAAGAGCGGCAGCGCGAATTGGCTGAGAACCTAGAGACCTTGAGCGATGAGCGCGAGCAAATCGACCACCGTATTCTCGGTTATGGTCAATTGAAAAAAGAAAACTTCATGGAAGCCTTTACTGCCATCAATGCCAACTTCCAAGACATCTTCGCCGAACTGTCTCACGGTACTGGCCGCCTAGAGCTAGAGAATCCTGAGAGCCCATTTGAAGGCGGCTTGATCATTAGAGCGCAACCGCGCGATAAGAAGATGCAGCGCATTGAGGCCCTATCAGGGGGTGAGAAGTCACTGACGGCTCTATCGTTCGTGTTTGCCTTCCAGCGTTTTGCCCCAGCACCGTTCTACGCCTTCGACGAAGTCGATATGATGCTTGATGGTGCCAATGCTGAGCGCTTAGCTCGTATGGTTAAGACTCAATCGGCTAGTGCCCAGTTCGTTGTTGTGAGCTTGCGCCGTCCGATGATTGAGAACGCCGACCATGCCATTGGTGTATCACTGAGAGCAGATGGTTTCTCTAGAGTCGTTGGCATCAAAGAAGTTCAACTGCCCGATGAGTCGCAACTTCCTGTGGCAGCTGGAGCTTAGTGCATGAGCAGTGACATATTTAACGATGTGACTATTCAGAATTTGGCGGGGGCACTCAAGCCTCCAACAAAGTCACGCAAAAAAGCCGCCCCAGTAACTAGCGTGGCCACAGATTTAGATGCAAACACCAAGGGTGGAGCCAAGAAAAAAGCTTCAGGTAAGAAAGCTAGCCCGCTCAGCACCAGAACTTTTCCCACCGAATCATTTGCACCACCTTCACCAACTACTGATTTCGCCCCTCTGACAAGAGCCGAAATTCTTGCTCAGATGCCGGCAGAATTAACTGGCGAGCTTTTGGCTGATCCGGCCCTAGCACCTCTAGCAGCTGGTCTTGGCGAAGATCTGATGCAGCCAGAATCTACTGATGTAATTCGTTCTGGCAACGATTATGCCTTTAAAAGCGAACCAGACTCAGGTATTGAGATTTTGGTTAAGATGGCAGAGAAAGGCGAGATCGATCCAAAGAACGTAGATATCATCGACGTCTGCGACAAGTTCCTTAAAGCCATTGCGGCCAATCCCAAAGAAAGCTTACGCCTCAGTGGAAAAGTAATCTTCCATGCCGCAGTTCTTCTGCGCATGAAAGCAGAAGCACTATTATCTTTAGCTAACAGCAGCCTTAATCCAATTGCCGATGACTTTCTTGATTTTGACGATGAAGGCGGTCCGATTCTTTATGACTCGAACAAGCAAGAAGTTGGCAGACAGCTGACCTTCAAAGATCTTGAAGGAGCAATTGTTAGACGGGCACAGCGCAAAAAGACTCAGGTTCGTGAGCGTAAAGTAACCCTCGAACAACTGATCGCCGCTCTGCGTGAAGCTGAAAAAGTTGAAAAAACAAGACAGCAGAAAAAGCCAAAAGCCACTATTGATCTATCTGATCACCATGAAGTAAATGCTTACGACGATATTCTTGATCTTGCTCACGATGAAGACATTCAAGAATCAATTGAATTGATTGAACAATGGATCATTCAAAACATGCTCAGTGGGCAGGGTATAGAAGTTTTTGAATTAGTTTTAAAACTGTCTGTAAAGCAAGATTGGGTAGAAGTATTTTTAGCCGCGCTATTTTTGTCAAATGCAGGTAAGATAGATCTAGAGCAAGAAACATTCTACGGACCGTTGTTCTTGACCCTCCCTATCAGTCTATCTAGCCCTTCCTCTAGCACTGACTCAAGCACGAACTCTAGCACTATTAGTAGTACCATCACCGAGAGCTGACAGCGCCATGAGCTTAAAAAATCACATCGAAGCACTTTTGTTTTTAACCGATAAGCCAATTAAGGCGGCGGTAATTGCTCGCACTCTAAATCAAGACGTGCAAGACATTCGCAAAGCAATGCTTGACCTTATAAACGACTACGAGACTCGCAATAGCGCTCTCGAAATCGCTGATGAAGACGGCTACATGCTGCAAGTCAAAGATGAGTTCTCTGGTCTCGTTGATGAATTTGCACCATTTGAATTGCCTACATCTTTGGTAAGAACTCTTTCAGCAATCGCTATTAAGCAACCGGTAGCTCAATCTGAAGTAATCAAATTGCGTGGTGCTGGTGCCTATGATCACATCAAAGAGTTGATTGCTCGTGAATTGATTCATCGTCGCGAAGACGGTCGCTCACCACTGCTGACGACAACTAAAAAGTTCCAAGAATATTTCAGACTATCTAAAGATGGCCAGACTTGGCGTCATCAATTAGAAACTGCCACCAATAAAGACCGTCCAGAAGAAGAGCAAGTATCACTTCAAAAAGATGTACAGCTTGAGCTTTTCGATGCTCCAGTGCCAAGCACTGACAATGTGCAGCTTGACGCCGATACCGAAGCTCAAATTCAAGCAGCGGTAGACGCCGACAATCATGTTTATGACACGACTCCTAGCGATGACTCTGACGACGAAGAAAACGAGAGCGAAGTTAAGCCTCAAGTTAAGTCTCAAGTAGAAACTATGGCAGTAATGCCAACTCAAGAAGTGCCAACTTCATCATATTAGTCAGTGCGAGATAAGTAATTGCTTCAAGCACCAGATGCAAGACAGGTTTCGTTTGGCGCTGTCTTAGTTGCTGGCGGTTCTGGTAGCAGGTTTGCAGCAGAATTAAACTTAGCCAACGAAGCACTGCCAAAAGCTGAGCCAAAGCAATTTTTACCCCTTAACGGATATCGATTGTATATATGGTCGCTATCCAGACTATATAGAAACGGTCAGTTCAGCAATATTGTCGTCACAGTGCCGGCTTATTTCGTTGATGAGATTAGCCTTGAGCTAGCAGTAATTTTTCCCAATCAAGACTCTTCAAAAATATCAGTCATTGCCGGTGGTAGTAGTCGGCAAGAATCTGTATATAAAGGATTGAGTAAACTATCTGAGCTTGGCAAGCCAGACTTTGTGCTGGTGCACGACGCAGCTCGCCCCTTTGTTTCTGCCAAAACCATCAGAGATGCCATAGATACAGTCACCACGAGAGGTGCCTGCACTGTCGCCACTCCAGTATCGGACACTTTAAAAAAAGTCGAGCAAGATAAAATTTGCCAGACAATTAACCGAGAACATTTATTTGCGGTGCAAACCCCACAGGCTGCGCCTTTCGACTTACTTTGGCAGTGTCACCAAGAGGCCGCCAAGCTTTCAATTGGTGTCACCGATGATGCAGCTATCTTGGAATATTTTGGCCATGAAGTCGTAGTATTCGCAGGATCAAATAGCAACATTAAGGTTACAGTCGTCGACGACATGCGCGCCTGTGAGCTTCTTACCCCTCTTTATCTACCTGATACACCTTTATAACCACCTGCGGTGCATATAGATTCAATAGCAAATCGCACCTCTCTCAAGAGTTGTCACCAGTTGTGGTGCCTCTTGCGCATTTTATAGAAACGACTAAAATTGATAGCAATCAGTATTTATTTCCAAGCATAAAAAAGGGAAAGCCATGGTTGACGATTATAGAGACAGCCCACAGGACAAACCTATATTTGCTAACGAGACCAAGTCTGGCAAAAGAGAAATTGATCTTTTTCCAGCCCTGCAAGATCGTCGCATGATGGCATTGGGTTCCGTTCGACAGAACGCACCAACCAGATTAGGCACCCAGATTTCAATATTCAGCCCAGTATCATTCGAAGAAGCCCTCGAAATTGTTGAATGCTTGCGCTCTCGCGCTGCCACCACAATTTCACTCGAGAATATGAAAAAGCTTGACGCTAGTCGTCTCGTTGATTTCGTCGCTGGTGCCTCTGCTGCACTAGATGGTGACTTCCATAAACTGAGCGAACAGGTTTATGTATTCTGCCCTTCGAACATTCGCATCACTCCACCGGCTAAGCCAGTGGTTGAAACTCCGTATGTTCCTTATGGCGATACTCTCGCTGGTTTGCCAACTCCATCTGAATCTCTTAATTCAGATTTGGGTCTTGGCGCCCTTGATTTTCTCTATCCAGGTAGAGGTAGTCAAGGAACAAGTCAGTCGACTTCTCCATGGACTAACTCATAGTTTAATTAGGGCCGCTTGTTAAAGAAATCTAATAGTTCTGGCCCTGCGGCCTTTGCAAAGTTCTTCTTCAAGTTTTTTAACAGCTCCTCTTAACTCTCGCTGGTATGATTGAAATATGAAGCACCGGCGGGTTTTCCGCTTGTTGCCGCCTCCTCCTTACTTAATCCACCACAACATTCTTCCCCTTCGTCCAACGAGGGGGAAGTTCTGTTTAAGGCATAAATGTCGCTCAATATTCGCACTGCTAAATTCAGATTCGCTTCACTGCTGCTCATCCTTTCATTTGGATGTAGCGGTGCATCTTCAAAAACGAAGCTCGAGGCTCAGGTCGGAGATCAAGTCACCGTATCAGTGACAGATGCCACCATTCCTTTACCTGCCACAATTTTGGCTATTAACAAAAACAAGTACACAGTACAGATGTTGCCTTCGTTTCAATTCAAAGGAAGCGAACAGTTTCAAGTCTCCGCCAGGCAAATCAAGTTAGTATTCCCAGCAGGCACGGCTAATTCAAAGACCAACGACTTGAGTAGCAAAACGGAGGCAAAAACTTCTAACCCTAAAGTGCTCAAAGCCACTGCCACTGCTGGCACCAAGGCAAAATCTCTGAGCGGATTGTACACGCGCTTTGGTCAAAGCTTTGCAGGCAAGAAAATGATTTGCCAAGAGGAGCTATTCTATTTCTATCCTGATGGCAGGGTCTATCACGCCTTGCCACCGGAGGGCCCCGCTCACTTAGACTGGGCAGAGGCTACACGAAAAACTCCAAATCTCTGCGGTACCTATGGCATCATCGGCGACACCATAGTTTTTCAGTGGAGTGGTGATGAAATCGATAAGCCCGTCACATGGAAACTTCGCCACAAAGGCAATAATCTAGAACTCAATGGCATGGTGGCAGACAAGGCACCATCATTTCCTGCCAATGCTAAATTGTTGGGCACTTATGCTCGTCAAGAAATTATCGTCAATCAAGGTAAACCTACGACTAGTCCAGTCAAATATACTTTTACTTTAGACGGCAAAGTAACTCTTGAGCAAAGAGACAAGCAATCAGTTAAGAAGCAAACAGGCACCTATCTACTGTCTGGCAATGACATTGAGATATGCTTCGGAGCCGATAATACAACTAAGACTTCGACTACGATTTTCCCCCAACATTTAGACAATAGATCAGCTAAATCGCCAGACAGACTGTCGATTAACGGCAAACTATTTGAAAAGATTCAGTAATCAATAGTCAGTAATCAATAGTTAGAGCTCAGGCAGCTATTTTTGTCTGTGAGCGGCACGATAGGGCAGCATGATTTCTTGATAAGCACTTTCTGCTGCAGTCTTGCCGCCAGCACTGGCTACTGGCTGGCGAATATACTCAGATTCGACACCCGGACCACCATAATCGCGAATCAGTACTCTCTCGGCAGCACTGTGCTTGATGAAGTCTTTCATAGTGCCGCCCTGTAAAGTCAGCTCTAGATGTTCAGTAGTATTTTTGTCTACCTGGCGCTCACGGGAAATAATCAATGATGGCGAGCGATCACCCGAATAGACACCCATGTCGCGGTAATCAAAGTCAATTCCGTGACGGCCAAGCTGCTTATTTAGTTGATAGAAAGTCTCATCAGCGATTTTTACAGAAGATCGATTATGGAATTCTTCAGGCTTTGTAGTATTGTCGGCCCGCGGGGCCAGACGGTTGAAGAGTTCACCGACTGCAGTTAAGTCGCCAGTGCCAATTGCTTTAGTAACGTCAGCCACGTTCTTATTAACTTTGTCCCGCTGCTCAGCATTGAGCTTGGGCCGCTGAGAATCTTCAAATTGTTCTTTGGGTATGCAGGCGACCTTTTTGAGATCAGCGTCTTCTTTGGGGAGGCCAATTTCATCCATAACCCAATCGACAAAACCGCGGTGAGAATCTCTCACAGCTTCGGCTTGTTTCACGTGCTCACGTGACTCGCAAACTGGCTTATCGTTACCCATAAAGTCTCCTAATCATTCAAATCGCTAGCCATTCATATATACCCACAGCCACACAATTAAAAACCTTATCAGTCGCAGATGCCCACCGGCGCCTGAAATTTGGTCTTGTGGTTAGTGGTTCTGAATTGTATGAGCGGTGAAGCAGTGCTTGACAATGGTCTCTGCTGCCAAATCAGGGTCGTCGCCGTTAACTGTTAGCTCATAGGGCTGATTGTTGGCTATACCCTTTGAGTAAAGCGGGTCGTAGTAATCAGCAAGCAAAATCGCTACGACAGAAGAAAAATCATTGACTTCAGCTAGACGCTTTACCTCAGCCAACTTCTGCCCACCCAAGCGCTCTTTAATTACTTCAAGAGACTGCATAGCTTGCTGTTTGGCAGCACTAGAAAGTCTTTTTGAACCCTCAGTATAGTCGCGCACAATACGCTGACAGCGAGCGCCAAGGCTTCCCTCGACTAAAACACGATTGCCGTATTGAATGCGGTCAAAGACAAATTTAGGCAGCAAAAGGCGGCCGATCTTTTTACCTTCGGCCTCGACAAAAACCAGGCCTGGGGAAAAGCTGTGAACGGCTTCCCAAATAGCAGCATCAAAGTTTTTCTGAGTCGGTTGCGGCCCCAAACCTAAGGCACCAAATACGGAGCCACGATGATTGGCAATACCTTCTAGATCTAAAACCGACTGCCCCATCTCTTTGAGCTTGCCTAAAATCTCAGTCTTACCCGTACCAGTATGTCCATGCAGAACCACCATGGTAAGAGCATATGGGTCATCATCAAATTCACTAAGCATCTCTTTGCGCCAGGCTTTATAGCCACCAGTGAGGCGCCAGCAATCAAAGCCAATGATACTCAACAAACTAACAACAGATTCACTTCTCAGACCACCGCGCCAGCAGTGAACGACTACCGGCGTAGAGCCTACTCGCTTAGACATAATCTCATCGATAAGCTCAGGTATCTTCGGCGATATTAGCTTAAGACCCTGTCTGCGAGCCACTGCCTCGCCTTCTAAGGCATAAATAGTGCCAATAGTCTCACGCTCAGCATCTGTGAATAGAGGCACGTTTATGGCATTAGGAATGTGTTCTTCAGCAAATTCACATGGCGAGCGAACGTCAACAATTACTACCTTTTTAAGGCTATTAAGCTCTTCTGCAGTAATTTCACGCCAAGTCATAGTGCTCTCAACTGTTTTACTTCTCTTTCATTGTCTTAGGCACGCTAGCAATTTTAGTTGCTGTCTCGGCTAATTCTTCTGCACTAAATTTAGCCGAACGCATAACCATCACTTGCAGCAAGGGGCTCGATCTCAAATCACGAGCGAAATGAGCTTCGAGCTTCTCTACTAGCAAACTGCGAACTTCATCAGGTGAAATTGGCCCAGCAGCATTGGCTTTGGCAATGATGCCCTCAATGCTCTGACGCAACTCTTGAACAAAATCTTCGACCGGTATGCCGCGAGGTAAAATCACACCACGCAGAGTAATGTCGGGCCCACCAACCACTGCGCCCTTCGGATTAACAGTAATGGCGATTACAACCAAACCGTCGTCGGCAAGCTTCTGTCGTTCGGCGACAATCTCTTCGTCAATAAAGAAGTCACGGTTGAAGTCAATGAGAAGTATTCCCGATTCAACTGATCCAGTCATTTTGCCCTGATCAGCAGTCAGCTCTAGCACTTCTCCATTTTCCATAATGAAGATATTGTCGGCATTGACACCACATTCAACGGCTAGTTCACCATGACGAACCAGCATGCGATATTCACCGTGAACAGGCATAAAGAATTTGGGCTTGCACAAATTGATCATCAATTTTTGCTCTTCCTGGCAGCCGTGTCCAGAAACGTGAACACCAGCATCGCGGCCATAAATGACCTTGGCGCCTCTAACGCATAGAGCATTGATGGTATTGGCCACAGATCTTTCGTTGCCAGGAATGGGCGTGGCCGAAATAATTACGGTATCACCGGCAATGATTTTTATTTGCCTGTGCTCGTCGTTAGCAATGCGCGTTAGAGCCGACATTGGCTCGCCCTGACTACCAGTAGTAAGAATTACGACCTTCTCTTTTGGCAGTTGATTGACTTGATCAACAGGCACAAGCAGGCCATCTGGATAAGTCATATAGCCAAGCTCGCGAGCAATACTGGCAAAAGTAAGCATAGAGCGACCGAGTACAGCAACTTTGCGGTCATACATCATGGCCGCCTGCAATACCTGTTTGACGCGATTGACGTTGCTAGCAAAAGTAGTGACAATTATGCGACCCTTGGCATTAGCAAAGGACTCATTAATCTTGGCCCACACTGTCCGCTCAGAAGGGGTAAAACCTTCTCTCTCTGAGTTGGTGCTATCACTCATAAGAAGCAAGATGCCTTCTTCTTTTGCTGCAGCCAAACTCGCAATATCAGACTGTTCGCCATCAACTGGCGTAAAGTCGAATTTAAAATCTCCGGTGTGAACAATTACACCAACAGGTGTTCTGATAACGAGTGAAAAGGCATCAGCAATTGAATGGGTGCAGCGAATAAATTCGACATTAAAGCAACCCATCTGCACGCGCTGCCTAGGCTTCACATGTTTCAAACTAGTGCGTCCGAGAAGACCATTTTCTGACAGTTTCTTCTCAAGCAAACCTAATGCCAGAGCTGGCCCATAGATGCTTGGCAGAGTGACATCGCGCAAGAGAAAGGGAATACCGCCAATGTGATCTTCGTGCCCATGGGTAATGGCTAAGCCCCGCAAATACTGTTGATTCTTGGCTAAGAAAGTGAGATCAGGTAATACCAGATCAACTCCCAACATTTCTTCGGAGGGAAATGCCAAGCCAGCATCAACCAGAATCATGTCTTCACCATAAGCAATTGCCATGGTGTTCTTGCCGATTTCGCCGAGACCGCCCAAAGCAATGATCTTGAGTGTCTTACTGGTTGAAAATCCATCAGTAGATGTTTTCAATTCTGGCTTGATCGCCTTTTTCTTATCGTCCGTCACAGGGTTCCTCGTTATTGTTTCTCTAAGTGAGTTGAAGACTATTGTCTAATTTATAGCTATCGATAAGGCTATCCATGGCTTGGCGTTGGCTGCTATCAAGCGGCACCAGAGGCAGCCTGAGATGCTCTGTACAAAGCCCCAGTTTGAAGAGGGCGTATTTCACACAAGTTGGATTTGGCGCTTGAAATAGGCCTTTAAACATGGGCATACACTTATAGTGCAGTTCGCGGGCGCCGTCGAGTTTGCCGGCAAAGAAAGCATCTTGCATGGCCAGTATTTGACGACCGATAACATGGCTGGCAACAGAAATTACACCAGATGCACCAATAGACAAGAAGGGTAACGTGAGATTATCGTCGCCAGAATAGACTAAGAAATCTGGGCGGGCGGCCGCAGCGACATCAGAAGATTGCTCAACATTACCAGTAGAATCTTTGAGTGCATGAATAGTCTTTTCATTTTTACTCAAAGTAATCATTGTTTCAGCACTAATATTGATACCAGTGCGAGCCGGAATGTTATAGACAATAAGTGGCAAATTTGATGATTGGGCTATGGCAGAAAAGTGTGCTAAAAGACCAGCTTGATTGGGTTTATTGTAGTAGGGTGCCACAACTAGAGCGCCATCAGCACCAAGACTCTCAGCATGCTTGGTCGCCTTAATCGACTTAGCGGTATCGTTGGTACCTGTGCCCATAATTACTTTGACCCGCTTATTGCTTGCAGCAATAACAGCTTTAAGCAAAGCCTCTTTTTCATCATCTGCCAAAGTCGGGCTTTCACCGGTGGTGCCAGCCACAATAAGAGAAGTAGTGCCAGTCTTTATCAGATGCTCAACAACAGCTTCAACAGCTTTAAAATCGATTTTTAGATGCTCATCGAAAGGCGTTACCATCGCGGTAATCATTCTGCCAAAGAGTTTTCCATCTGTACTAATCAATTTTATCTCCTCTCAATTTTATCTTGCCACTAATCTAAAATTGTCTCTAGCCCAATTTTCATCTCTGTCAGTTGCATCACCGCTTTTAGCGAAAGGGTGATACCACGCAAGAAACAGTTTGTATTGAAGCTGTCGTGACGAATAGTGAGCAGTTCGCCATCACTGCCGAAGATGACATCTTGATGCGAAATCAAGCCTGGTAACCGCAGCGAATGAACTCTGATACCAGAAGAGTGTTCTGCTCCTCTGACATGAGGCATTGACTCATGTTCAGTAACTTCTTTCACATTGAATTTTTTGCCACCGCTAGCCATCTTGTTTAGAGTATGAGTAGCTGTGCCCGATGGCGCATCAAGTTTCTTGGTGTGATGCATCTCGACTATCTCAGCATTGCCATAATATTTAGCAGCTTGCTTTGCAAACTCCATCATTAGTACAGCCCCAATCGAGAAGTTTGGTACAAGAAGTGCACCCATCTTGCGCTCTGAAGCCAGAACAGACAGTTCGGCAATCTGGTCTTTGCTTAAGCCACTGGCACCAATCACTGGGCGAATTCCGCTTTCTAGAGCTTTCTTTGCACAGGCAAAAGAGGCATCGGCGACCATAAGCACGATTATTGCGTCAGGATAAGCCGTTTCAAGAAGGTGATCAAAAGACGAACAGACCGGGATTCCTAGCTGACTGCGATCTTCAGTTGCATCAGTAAATTCACTTAGATCACAGCCGACATATGGTGCCCCAGTGCGGCCGAAAGCACCGACCAACTCGAAGGCACCATCTTTAAGAATCGGGGTCAGACTAGCACGGCCCATGCGACCGTTGATGCCAGCTACTGCAACTTTGATTCTGGTATCTGATTGAATAATCAACTGTTATACCCCTTGTAAATCACCAACGGTCTGTCGACACAACCATTTGGTAGCAAAAAGTCTTGCTCTATACCAGAACTTCTTTGCCTTCGCTCAAACGACCGGTAGAGCCAAAACCACCAGCACCGCGCTCGGCACTGTCAGATAATTCTTCAACTTCTACCACTTCAACTTCTGGCACAGGAGTGACAAGCAGTTGGGCAATTCGTTCGCCGGGCTCAAAGGTATAAGGCTTTTGACCGTGATTGACGACCAATACTTGCACTTCGCCGCGGTAGTCACTGTCAATGGTGCCAACACAGTTGGTTAAGCTGATACCAGCCTTATCGGCCAAACCAGATCTTGGTCTTACCTGACCTTCATAGCCTGGTGGAATTTCAACAATAATGCCGATCGGAATGCGGCAGCGCTCGCCAGGTTGCAAGGTCACTGCTTCTGCTAGTGCATTAGTTAGATCGAGCCCGGCCGAGCCAGATGTTGCGTACTTAGGCATAGCCTTACAATGAGGCAAACGCTTAACTTTAAGTGTCACTTTTCCTACTGGTCCGATCATCGTCTTCTTTCCTCCAGTCAACTAAGTTTCATATGATAGCTTTCTGCTAGTTCAGCTTTCGGCCCGACAACTACTAACGATAATGATTCTTTTTTGAAGAGGTGATTTGCAAGTTCAATCACCGCTTCATTGGTAATGTTTTCGATGTCGGTGCGAGCCTCTTCTAAAGGCACAATACGGTTGTAGTGCACCAAGTCTGAAGCATTGTTAGTGCTACGGGCACTCATCGATTCTAAATCCATCAACAGGTCGCTGCGCAACTGGGTCTTAGCCCTCTTAATTTCGGCAGGCGTAAAACCTTCTGCTTTGACTCGATCTAACTCGCTTACAATCAACTCTAATACTTGCGATGTATTTTCAGGAGTCATGGCCGCATAGATACCAAACAGACCACAATTGCGGTAGCAATGCTGCATGCTAGCCACTGTATAAACAAGCCCACGCCGCTCTCTTATTTCTTTGAACAGGCGCGACGATGCTGAAGCCGCGAGGCACAGGTCGAGCACCTGCAAAGCATCAATACGTTTATCACTATGGCTCAAGCTGGGCAAGGACAACATCATTTGCGCTTGTTCAACATCTTTGTTGCGCACAATATTGAAAACCCGCGGTTGCGGTGTTGGGGGCTTAGGGCCATTTCCCGGAGTTAGCTTTCCTAGTTTCTCAGTGAGAAAAGCTATAGTTGCTTCTTCGTCAAAATTTCCAGCAATCGAAATTACCATGCGCTCAGGGCGATAGAAGCGCTGATAATGCTCTTCAATCATTGGCAAGCTAATACCATTTATGGTGTCAACGTTGCCGATAATAGGATAACTATGAGCGTAGCCTTGCCACAAATTCAAATAGGTCAATTCTTGAGCAACATCGGCCGAATCATCTTCATACATCTGCATTTCGTCGAGAATGACTTTACGCTCTAGGCGCAGATCGGAAGGGTCAAAGCGCGGTGCAGAAATCATGTCGCAAATAATATCGAGAGCAACGGGTAAATGCTCGCCAAGCACATGACCATAGATTTTTGTCAGTTCTTTAGAGGTAGAGGCACCAAGCATGCCGCCAACGTCTTCAATATCTTCAGCAATCTGCTCAGCCGAGCGTCTTTCAGTGCCCTTGAAGAGCATATGCTCAATGCAGTGAGACACGCCATTGTTCACGGCTGTTTCATAGGCCGATCCAACTTCTATCCAAAGGTCTATGGCAGCTGAATAAACAGACTCCACGACCTCGGTCACTATTCTTGCCCCGTTTGGGAGAGAGGTAGTCCGAATCATCGTCTTCGCTTTATGGGAGAGACTATTCTAGCATTATGGGCAAAATTCTGGGCCCGGGCGCAATTTGAGACACATATAACAAAAAAACCACCCGAACTAGTCGCGGCGGTTTTATTGCTACTGTCTGACTGTCCGTTGCTGGACTCAGTATTTCACCGCGATTCAGTCAGTCCTTCACGCGATGCGGGCTCTCTGCTGTCGTTTCCGGAAGACGTCTTCCTGAAGTTTCTACAGCGCCCCTCGGCTCAAAGTGGCCACTTCGCTTAGCCACTCACCGTATGTAACTAATCTATCAAGCAGCGAGCCCGAGCGTAAGTACCCCGTTTTTGATTTAAGGATCGCTCAGCCTGTGCCTGCCCAAGCACGCTGCTAGAGCCGATTGCGTTCATTGCGAATTACTAAGTAGCTGGAATAGAGGAGTAGAGCCAATCGCACTCTTGTATATGGAATGCGGCCATATTGTGGCCATTCTGGATATACATAAAAGCCCAAGCAGACATAGCCGGAATGGACCTGCTCTTGAATACGTTAGTCAATATGTACTCTGAAAATTGTCCCAGCTGTTGGATTCAGCAATCTCTTCTCTTATAATGCCCCATGTGCCGACGTAGCTCAGCTGGTAGAGCAACGGTTTCGTAAACCGTAGGTCGAGGGTTCGAATCCCCTCGTCGGCTAATTTTTAAGTATGTCAAAATCATCAGGCGTTCACCAAATGGTGTATTGAAAAACCTGAAGGATCCTTCAGAATGGCCTAGAGGATCTTGTGGGAGCTTGAGGCTTGTCATCAGCAATCAATTTTAGCTACGACTATCGCTTTGCCTCAGCGGTGGAACAATACGATGGTCGGCATGGCCTAAAACTGGCAACAAGTGGTGGACTAGAAAAAAATCCATACTTCTTCAACGGCCGGTTGCAAAATCCTAAGCGAACTGCAGACATTTTGCTTACTCTCTCGGCAATCAGCCGCACTAGATTTTTCTCTCCTGGAGCCATTAGAGAACGCCTGCTCGCAGCTGCTGATCCAGTAGTGACCTGTGATGGAGCTCAATTGAGGTTCGAAGTGTTCTCGGCTTGCTGTGGCG
>JAKFVU010000078.1 GCA_021732025.1 Candidatus Obscuribacterales bacterium
GAAGTAAGAAAAAGTCGCTGATTATCTAACGACGGATCCGAAGTAAGAAAAAGTCGCTGATTATCTAACGACGGATCCGAAGTAAGAAAAAGTCGCTGATTATTTAACGACGGATCCGAGTAAGAAAAAGTCGCTGATTATCTAACGACGGCCCCGAGTAAGAAAAAGTCGCTAAAAATCTAACTGTGGATCCGAGTAAGGAAAACTCGCGGATTATCTAACGACGGCTCTAGTAAGAAAAGGCCATCTTAAATCTAACACCGCCGACGGTGCACCATATTTCCAGAATCAAAGATTTATCAAATTTTCCAAGTATTATTTGAACTCTTTCCTCCCGTTTGACGTTTGTAAGAATAGCCCCCTTCAAGCGAGGTGAAACTATGAACTGTCATCGCAATATCATTGCGTTTGTTGAGCGTTTGCCTGTCGATAGCTGGTTTGCTACCCGCCAGGTTCTTGAGTTTGGAAGTCGTGAGGCCGTTGATCAATCGCTCTATAGGCTCGTCAAATGTGGATTTCTCTTACGCATAGCGCGAGGAGTTTTTACCCTTAGGGATGATCAGCCTAAGATCTTCGAACCCCTAGCTGTTGCCGCTTTCAAAGCCAGTGTATTTGATAAGAGTATCGCTGTTCAAGGCTTAGATATTGCCAGAAAATTGGGCCTGGCAAGCCTCGCCAGTGTCGAACCAACTTTTTGCGTACATGGCGTCAGCAGCTCATTTCAATCAATTGCAACGAAAATATGTTTGAAAAACTTCTCCGCTCGCAAAATTGTTTTAGGTGATTCGCCGTTGGGCCAAGTAATTCGAGCACTCTGGTTCCTCGGCAAGGACCGCTGTGACGTACACGCAGTGCAGAGCGCGATGCGTATGCTGAACGACGATGAGATCAAAAAGTTGACGAACTCAGCCCAGCTTATGCCTGGCTGGTTGACCAAGATAGTTCGCTTTGCCAATGGTTGGCAGCCAGAAATGGCTTACTCTTTGAGAAATTCAAATTCGTAGGGTTGATCTGGCGGAGCCTCTTCTTCTGCACCTTCTGCTTTCCGCGGATGAATTCCTTCAAGAGTGAACATGAGGTAACTCGCCAGCGAAAGCACGCGAGCAGTTTGAGCGACACCAAAGGGCGAGTTTCCTGGTACCCCTTTATATCGCTCAAAGAAGCCGGCAAGAATATCGGCAATACCAAGACTTTCTAAGGCTGTTGACTCAAGGCTTGCTAGCGGCCCAGTTTCTTGATCGAACGCTTGGCGAACGAGCTCGACTCCTGTGGCATTGATATTGCCGGAGACTAAAAGACTTATAGTGTCTTCTATTTCTTTGACGGCTAGCATTACCGCCTGACCGTACTGACCGAGTTCAAAGGCTTTCCAGGCGGCATGGTAGATGCGCGGATGAGCTAATGCATCTATATAGTCTCCGCAAGGTGGCTCTGGAATAACAGCGACCATTTTGCGAAAGCCATTTAGGCGGTCGAGTCGGCCCATAACGATGGGTGGAAACTCATCTAGGTCGCGCTCAAATTCATCGAGCTTCAGGCTTGGTTGAATGTAGACGTTTGAGGCGAAGTAAAGAGAAACACTCTCTGAAGAAAAGTACTCTTTTAAAGAGTTGGAGGTTTGAACCACCCAGTCCCAGTTTTGCCTCTTTAGCTGGTCCATCATTGCTGAGGAGTCAGCTTTTCTTTGCAGCAAGCTACGGCCGCGGAGAATCATTTCGTCAATGGCCTGCTCTACCCTTTCTTTGGGGACAGCTAGAGTAAGCCCAATTGCCGGAACGGGAGGGAGCTGGTTCATAGTAGCCTCACTGTTGACCTGTAAAGGTATAAGGATGAATATTAGGAACGAGGATCTCTATTTTAGACTAAGGGCCGATCGCTAGCTATCGCTTGGTTTATACTTAATTTGATTAGAAAAATAGAAGTGCTACTGCATTTGGTGGCGAGCTTTGGCAAGGTCTCTTGAAAGTTTTTTTTCATCGTTTTATTAATGGTTTAGTATGTCTGGCTCTCGTCGCGGCTTTCACTGCTGTGCCAGCGTATGGTGTAGCGC
The DNA here is from genome assembly GCA_021732025.1 of Candidatus Obscuribacterales bacterium. GTDB lineage: Bacteria > Cyanobacteriota > Vampirovibrionia > Obscuribacterales > Obscuribacteraceae. The sequence continues at coordinate 2,051 of JAKFVU010000078.1, forward strand.
GACCTTTGCCCCATGGATTTCTCACTGTGGGGCAGTATGTCTTCTATGTACTTGTTTTGCTTGCTGCATTTGCCGCTGGTTGTCTTGGTAAGCCAGCAGCGATTGAACGCTGGTTGAGGCCAGTCGGTTTGAGTGAGTGGAATGAGCGAATAGGATTTTTCACCTATGGCTCGCTTTATTTGACTAGCGCCTTGCTCTGCATGCGCATGAAGCTGGCCCTGTTCGGTACTTATGAACAAGCGCAATTTGTGGCGTATATCGGCTGGATATTGACGGCCATTGGGGCGTATTTGTTCGTCACTGGCCTCTCGGCTCCCCAAAAAATTGCGAAAATTGCTTATCCTCATTATCTCGGTGTCATATTTCTCGCTTCAGGATTGGCGTTTTCTCACCTGACATGGTTTCCTCTCCTCGCTTTGCCTGGAATTTTGGTTTTCATGGGGTGGCGCATCGAGAAAATGGAGAGAGAGCAAGAAGAGCAGCCAGTCAGCCTTCCGGCCGGAGTCTTTCGCGTGATTCCCTTTTTCTATTGAAAGAGAGGCTGATGGTTAGCGATTGTTTATCTCTACATTAAATGTCAAGCATTGCTTCCTCTTGAGAAGCACTCATAATGGCATTAAGGACAAGCGGAACAAATGCTCCCTCCCAATGCTTGCTCAACGGGATGTGGATGCAGTGTTCAAGCGCTTGAAAGCAATTGAAGCGTATATGTGTTGCGCGGCAATTCCCCTAATTGGCCTTAAGGAGAGCATAAAATGAACGAGACTACCCTCTCAAACGATGAAAGACGATGCCTGCAAATGTGGTTTAGGCAGGCTATTGCCAAGCTTGAGCTCGAAGAAGTAACAGATGTAATGTTGAAAGAGTATCCTGTTGAAGTCGGAACCGATTCACCAGTAGCTCACAGACCAACCACCGTATCGCGTAGACGGGTCTCACGTTCGAGATTGACTTCTCACTTGAAAGAGCTAATCGTCTAAGGCTGCCAGCTAATCTCCCCCATTTATTTGGCCTGGCGGAAAAAAAGCTATTTAACAGGAAGGCATTTGCCTTCCTGTTTTGGTATTTTGCATTAATTTGGCAAATTTTGACTAAGTTCATTGAACTTTAGAAGGCGGTTGGACGTTGTTAATAGAGGGAATTACTTAGAATTAGGGATATTAGTTTAAGCCTGCTAGGAGAATGATGAGCCCGCGCCCATACGTACCACTGCATTTGCACACGGAATATAGTTTGCTTGATGGTGCCACCATGATCAAAGATCTGGTGAAAAAAGCCAAAGCAGAAAATATGCCTGCTGTCGCCATCACCGATCATGGTGTCATGTACGGTGCCGTTGAGCTAACCAAAAAATGTCAAGAAATTGGCGGTATTAAGCCAATTATTGGCTGTGAGGCTTACATTATTGATGGTGATATCAAAGATAAGTCTGCTAAACAGCCTCTCTATCACCTGACGATGTTGGCGCGTAACAAAGAAGGCTACAAGAACCTCGTCCGTCTCAATTCGCGTGCTCACTTGCAAGGGTTCTACTACAAGCCGCGTATAAACAAGCAGATGCTTGCTGATCAGAGAGAAGGGCTGATTATTCTGTCTGGTTGCTTAGGAGCTGAACTCTGTCAGCATTTACTCAAGGATGAATACCAGAAGGCACTTGAAGTAGCTGACTGGTACAAACAAACCTTTGGCGAAAATTATTATATCGAGATTCAAGACCACGGTATGCCGGAAGACCGCAAGGTCAATCGGTCTTTGGTGCAAATTGCTCGTGCTCTAAATATCAAGCTCTCTTGCACAAACGATAGTCATTTCACTAATAAACAGGATGCTAAAGCGCATGATTGCTTGCTTTGCATTCAAATGGGAAAAAACGTTACCGATTCTAACCGCATGAAGTTCACCGGTTGGGAGTACATCAAGAACGGCGATGAGATGGCCTATCTCTTTCGCGATCACCTTGATACCGAGATTATTGAAGAGTCAATTTTAAGTACACTAGAAATAGCTGACAAAGTAGAGACTGTAAAACTGGCTAGTGAGCCGCGCTTGCCTAATTTTGAGGTGCCAGCTGGACACACCGCCGAGAGCTTCCTTAACCGCAAAGTATTCGATGGTCTGAGAGAACGCTTCCCTGATTGGACTCAAGAAGTCGAAGACCGCGCTTTTAGAGAATTGAAAGTTATCGAAGACATGAATTTTGCTTCGTATTTTTTGATTGTGGCTGACTTTATGGACTATGCCAGAAAGAAGGATATACCGGTTGGCCCCGGGCGAGGTTCTGCTGCGGGTTCCATTGTGGCTTACGCGCTTGGTATTACTAATATTGACCCTTTGCGTTATAACCTACTCTTTGAGCGCTTCTTGAACCCTGAGCGTAAGAGTATGCCCGATATTGATACCGACTTTTGTATTGAACGGCGTGGCGAAGTAATTAAGTATTGCGCTGAAAAGTATGGCGAAGATCACGTTGCCCAGATCATTACTTTTAACCGCATGACCTCTAAGGCTGTTATTAAAGACGTTGCTCGAGTTCTTGAATTTCCTTTTGGTGAATCTAACAAGCTGGCCAAAATGGTTCCAGTGGTGCGCGGTAAGCCCACACCACTTGATGAAATGGTGGAAGAACACCCAGAGTTTAAGAAGATCTACCAGACTGATGACAATGCTAAGCAAGTAATTGACCTTGCGCGCAAACTTGAGGGCTGCAACAAAACCTTCGGCATGCACGCAGCTGGTGTGGTCATTTCTGATGTGCCAATGGAAGAAATGATTCCGTTGCAGCGTAACAATGACGGTACTATCATTGCCCAGTTCTACATGGAAGACGCAGCCTATGTAGGTCTGGTTAAGATGGACTTCTTGGGTCTTCGCAACTTGACCATGATCGATAAGGCTTGCAAGCGCATCAAGGAAACTCGTGGCATAGAGATAATTCCTGACAAAATTCCCCTTGATGATGAGAAGACCTTCCAGACCATTTCAAACGGTGACCTCGCTGGTGTTTTCCAGCTAGAGACTTCAGCCGGCATGAAGCAGGTGGCGCGTGATATGCGACCATCGAACATGGAAGACATCTCAGCTCTGATTGCTCTTTATCGCCCAGGTCCGCTCGATTCGGGCATGATCGATAAGTTTATTGATTGCAAGCACGGCAAGACCAAGATTACTTATCAAACACCTCTTCTAGAGAGCATTCTTAAGCCTACCTATGGGCAAATAGTCTACCAAGAACAAATCATGCAGATTGCGCAGGTGCTTGGTGGCTACAGTTTAGGGCAAGCCGACTTGCTTCGCCGAGCCATGGGTAAAAAGCTGCCAGCCGAAATGGAAAAACAGCGCGAGCTATTCTGTGCTGGCTGTGCCAAAAATTCAGTTAGCCCTGAAATTTCAAACAATCTATTCGACATCATGGTGCAGTTTGCTGAGTACTGTTTCAACAAGTCTCACAGTGCTGCCTATGGAGTAGTAACCTATCAAACGGCCTATCTCAAGACCCACTATCCAGTCGAATACATGGCTGCTGTCCTCTCATCAGTATCAGGAGATACTGAAAAAGTGCAGAACTACATCGCTGAGTGTCAGGCCATGGGCATACCTATCTTGCCCCCAGATATGAACGTGTCTGGTTCAGACTTCACCTCAGATGGTGGCAGCATCCGTTTCGGACTGTCTGCCACGAAAGGGCTTGGAGACGCAGCTGTGCAAGCAATTGTGCAAGAGCGGGAACGCGGCGGCATTTTCTCGACTATGCAAGACTTCCTCGACCGCATTGACTTGAGATTGGTCAACAAAAAGTCTTTAGAATCGTTGATCAAATCTGGTGCCTGCGTCGGTCTCGGCATGAGCAGAAAGCAGGCGCTGACAAATTTAGACTCACTGGTAGATGCCGCTAACCGCAGACAGAACCAGAAGAATACTGGTCAGATTAGTCTGTTCAGCTTCGGAGAATCGCAGGGTATCAATCTAGAAACTCCTCTAATTGGCGACCCTTCTGAGTTCGCTGAAGGTGAACTGCAAACTATGGAGCACGAGCTTCTCGGCTTCTACGTTACCAGCCATCCACTGAAGCGCATAGCTAACCGTCTCAAATATGTCACCACTCACTCGGTTAAAGAGATGAAGGAGTGTCCTGATGGCACCACCGTTATCCTTGGTGGGTTGGCTAATTCGATAGAGAAGAAGCTGACTAAGCAGAATAAGTTACTTTGTATCATCCACTTAGAAGATCTCACTGGCAAAGCAGAAATCGTTCTTTATAGTGAAGCTTTAGAGAAAGTTTCTTCAGACGTACTGGTGCCTCAATCATTGCTTCTCATCAAAGGAAAGGTGAAGAAGAACGAGGAGAGCACTTCTGTCATGGGCTCTAGTATCAGACGCATCGGCGACGCCGCGATGGTAGACGTTATTTTTAGCGCCAACCAGTCGTTTGCTGACCTGCATCGCCTCAAAGACTTGCTCATTTTACACAAGGGTGAAGACCCAGTTTTGCTGCACTTCCCACAGGGCAAGCGCTCTTCAGCTATTCTCGTGGGCGCTCAGTTCTGGGTCGATGCTAGCTCAAGCTTGCCAGCTGCTATCGAAACTAATTTTGCCGAGTCAGTGAAAGTCAGAGTCAATAAGATCCACATATAGGTGAAATTGCATTTGCTCAAACCCTCATTGTAGGCCAGCTTTGCTCAAGTCTAAAGCAAAGTAAAGCGCTTCTTTGCAGGTTAGAGCAAATTTGTTTACACCAGGAACATTTACTGTAGAATACGTCTTTCGATCTACTTCTTTACGGAGGTTGATGCACCACACAACGCCCAACTCCCAGGCCTATCCAAGTTCGGACTAGTCTTTATCTGGTGTAGATAAGCGTTTCGTGTACCCCGCCAGGGAAATGAATATAAAGCAAAAGCCAAGGCTCGCGCTTCTTGAAACTTTCCTGGATCTTTCGGATACCAATTTCAATGCGTTCTCGTTAACCGCTGAACGCCCAGGGGGAAGAAACATGTTTGGACCACATTTGATCCTAGAAGCTTATGGTTGCCCAAAAGAACTTTTGGCAGACATGACACTAATGAGTCAAACTCTCGATGCTTATCCAGCAAAGCTAGATATGACTAAGATTATGCCGCCTTATGTCTTCACCTATCATGGTGCAGTTGAAGACGATTGGGGAGTTAGTGGAGTCGTACTCATTGCCGAGTCGCATATCTCCATCCATTCTTTCCCAGAGAAAGGCTTTGCCACTCTCGACATTTTCTCTTGTCGTGATTTCAATGTAGATGACGCGATTGAATATTTCTGCCAGATCTTCAAGCCTGAAAGCTTCGACAAGGAGCTCTTGATGAGAGGCCGTGAATTCCCTCGTAGCATGCCAAAAGCACAGACAATTGTCGAAGCTGAACGAGTAAGACTGAGCGCTGTCTAATCAGTCAACGATCGTTCTAAATGCCTCTTTCGGGCTCTTATTCAAACGGTTGGTTTCTTTGCAGAAACCAACCGTTTCGATTTTTTGGCTTGATTAGAAAGGCTGATACATTTGGTACATTGTCTATACCGTCGGAGCGCAGCGTATGGTCATCCTTCCGCTTACAGATCAAAGGCAACCAGAGCAGAGGCAGGTAAGTTTTCCTGAGAATCGCTCATTGGGTGAGCTTTATGTCGTTGACGATACTGGTCGCTCAGAATTTTTGGGAGAGGCGACCGGATTGGTAAACATACCAGCTGGCAAATGCCTCTCTCTCTATTACAGCTTTGATCCGACCTACGGCTTGAGCCCACTTTTAGAATTGGCAGCTGATGCACTATCAAGTATTTCTTTTTTAGGCTCTGACATAACAGACGAAGAGCTGGCGGCAATTGGCCGACTGGGTGGCATCAGAGAAATCGATATAAGTTGTACGGCAGTAGGTGATGCCGGTCTATCGTATCTAGCTCCGTTGGTGAGGCTGACCAAACTTAACTTGTCGTCCACCAAGGTAACTGACCAAGGGCTCACGGTTCTGGAGCATTTGCCACTGTTGGAAGAACTTGTCTTAGATGATACGCATGTGGGTGATGGTGGCCTATCTCACATAGCTAAGTTGCGGAGTCTGAAGACTTTGAGCCTCTCTTTCACCCGCATTACCAATAGAGGTCTGGCCAAGCTCAAAGAAGTAGGTCAGCTTGAGAGGCTGCGCTTAAACTGCACTCGTATTAGCGACGACGGTCTCACTCATGTTGCTCGCATGAAGGCTTTGAAAGAACTTTGGGTGCGCAGCACTGATGTTACTTATCCTGGTCTAGTTGAGCTGACCAAGTGGCTGAGTGATTGCGAAATTATCCGCTGAGTAAATTCGAATGATCATTCGAATTTGTAGAGTTGATAAAAATGGCGTGGTGCAAATCAGCTGCCCACGCCATTTTTGTAGTCTTAGAGCTTAAAAGCTAGCAACCTAGAGAGTTTGCTTTTGCTTCTTACCGGCAATACCTTTCTTACCAAACGGATTCAGTTTAGAGAAGGTGTTTGTCATTTTTTCTGACATGCCAGCCATGCCGCCTTTGTTTGCTTTTTCGCCTGCATTGATAGCACTTTCGGAAAGCAACTCGTCTGAGTCAGGAGCAATTTTGGTTTTGGCAACAGGAGCACTTGAAACTTTGCTCTGCTTCAGAAGTTCGTTCTGAGAAGTGTTCGATGCGTGTTTGATCGGACTGCCTAGGCTAGGATCTCCACCAGCAATAGCTGGGGCTGATTCGAAACCAGCGGGCGTATTGCCAGCCTTATTTTTCTTTTGGAATGGGTTTGGCATCTTAGGCATCCCGATCGAAGCGATTTTACCAGTGCCACCTTTGAGCTTCTCACCGGTGGCCTTGAAGCCGCTGCCAACCATTGATGCGCCCTTGGCAAGAGCGTTGCCAGAAGCTTTAGCACCACTGGCGATGCCGCTTCCAACTTTCTTGCTGCCATTGACCATACCGCTCGTAGTGGCCTTCAAGGTTTTTGTAACCATGTTGCCTTCGCTGTCTACATCAGCAGGTTTTGCCGCTGTCTTAGCAGCAGGCGATGAGGCCGAAGCTGTTTCAAGTTCTTCGCCGATTGGTGTTTCTTTCACTACTTTAGTAGTAGTTACAGCTGGCTCTACTTTTTTTGATGCAACTTTCGGGGCTTTCTCAACCGGAGTTTTTGCTACTTTTGTATCAAGTTCTTCGTCAGAGGCCTTGCTCTTACCCTTGCCTAGTAATGGCAGAGATGGCAGGCTGGGCATGCCGATTTTGGGGAATTTGCCGAAAAGCTTGCCGCCAGTAGCGCCAGATTCGGCCACTGCAGAATTTTGTTTGATGGCCTTACCATTGCCGCCACCAGGTGCAGTGACGTAGGTTGTAGTGCTAGAGATGTCTTCGACTTTGGTCGAGCTGCCAGTTGCTGGTTGATGCTTGTGAATCGGTGGCAAACCTTTCTTAGCTCTGGCCTTATTGTTTTTATCTTCCAATTCTTTGGCGGTTGGTGCCTGGATCGTTGCATAAGGATCGAGCGAGGACGAAGGGCCTGCTTTGGCTGGATTTGTTGTAGCTGAATAGGTGCTTGCTATCAAAAGACAGACCAGGCTTACGGGTACATACCGTTTAGAAGCTGTCATCAGTGCCGTTCTCCCTGTTTCGCGGAAATCCAATCTAATTCGATGGTAACTGAGATGTTATAGCACATCTTTGTCAGTAGTAAGGAGCCGCTTAAGGGCCGCTAATTGCCTGCGGAGGGCAAATTACAAGGGGATAGCCGAACATTAAAATACCTACAGTTTGAAGTTCAAATGTTTATAATTTCCCTGCAAAGGTATTATTGAATAAGTGTTCTTATTGTTTACTAGGCCTTTTCCAGCATTTAGGAGTCTGCATGCAAGACTTTCAAACCCAGCCCGTTATCTTCATATTTATAGTCTTGGGCATGAGTACCTTTACTTTCCTATTCTTAGGCGCCAAGAAAGCCTTCTTTGAACCTTATACGGGTCCAGACGAGCAATAGGCGCTAATTCTCAATTAAGCGCTCTATTTTTCAGTATTCTTTTTTACTATCTCGACTGAGCAGGGAGCTTCGGTTAAGACTGCTTGAGAAACACTTCCAAGGAACAGCTTTTCTATTCCTTGGCGTCCGTGCGAACCCATAACAATCATATCGGCGTGCCATTCACGGGCGCATTCGACTATTCGTTCTTTGACGTTACCCTCTAGAACTTCAGTGGCGACCGGCGTGGAGTCAACAGTAAATTGGCATTCTTCAGCCTTCAAGCATTGAGCCAAGCGGCCAGCTGTCTCCTCTACCAAGGTTTTGGCTTCATCAAGGCGCTCTTGTTGGGCTTCGATGGCCAACGGCACATAGCCCGAATGCCAGCCGGCCAGCTCTGGGTGAAATGGCTCTAACACCGTAATAATTTTAAATACTGTTTCGCTCGGCCAGGCTCTCGTTGCCATCGAGTCTATCGCTAGTTTGGAGCAGGGTGAGCCATCTACAGCCAGTAATATCTTCATTCACTTTCTCTATGTCTCGACTTCGTGCGCATGTCGCTAATAAGGCTGCCTAATCCAATGATAGCAACCAAAACCACTAGGCGATTGCCCAAGCGCGGAAGTCTGCCAATTTCAGGAATGATAGAAACGGCAGTGAGAATGATGGATGTGGCAACTAAGGCGATCCAGCCGCTCCAGCCGCTAGGTGAGATGCCCATTGCCGTTTTTTCTTTTAGGCCAAATCGGTTGCTAATTAAGTCGCGAATGGTGTTGGCGAAAATATTGACGCCCAACCCTATTCCAATAATGTAGCTGATTTGCACCAAGGCAATGCAACCTAATGCCATGGGCACCATCGCCTCGATGGGAAAAGCAATGCGCGCCAGGGACAGCAAAACTGTTGTGTAAATGAAAGCACAGGCAAGGCTGGCCCAGAACTTTTTACGACAGCGTTCCTGTGCTCCTGCTACAAGGTTGACGGCAAAGAGTTTGGCCAATGAAGCCGAGATGATAATTATGAAGAATAGACGACCGATTTTCCATGGTTGATTAATAGCATCACGGAAAAACAGAAATGGTCGTCGCAAATTATTGTCGAGCACAATTGGAGCATCGTCAGTTTGCCGCCACTTAAGGCGCTCAGTGACCAAAGTTTTTAGGGTTTCATTGGGCTGACCATATACTCGACAATCTATTCCTGAAAAAATAGTAAGAGCAGCTACCAAGGCTGCCACTTGTATAAATCTTCGCCACATAGTGTGACTGCAAAAGCGACTAATTTTCAAACTTGTTTTCATGCCGGGAAACCAGAGGCATTTCTTTCTAGGTAGCGCGCTTCTATCAAAGGTTTGCATGCAGCAAATACAATTAGGGCAACTAGCCATGAGCCGATGTTCCAGAGAGACTCATCCACTTGCAGTCCGTAGACTGAAGTGGCGGCAAAGGCTACAAATGAGAGAGTGACTAGATAAATATCTTTATTACTGGCTTTGATCGGCTGTACAGCAAACGAAGGTTCGGCCAAAATCTGTTGCATTATGCACGCTGTAAGTTCATCTGCTTTAGCTAATTCTTTTAGTGGCAGTAGTGCTGCAGACTCAATCAATATGCCACTTGCAGCTTGGTAGTCGCGACAATCAGAGCACTGGTTGAGGTGTTCTTGGCACTGAGCAGGTAGATTGAATGGCAGAACACTTGCTTCTATTTGATCGTGCCTTAAGGTGCTATCGAGGCCAAAATTAGACCCTCTCTCAATTTTGCTCTGCAACTTAGCATCAACTATTTGATCGATCAAAATCTCTAATTGCTCTTTCGTTTGATTACAGTCCATTGACATTGTCGGTCCTCCCTGACTTGGCAAAAATTAGTTTTCGCAGACGATCCTTTGCCCTAAATAAAAGCGTGCGGACTGTATTTTCATTTTCGTGCATTGTGGTGCTAATTTCATCGTAGCTGAATTCGAATTGATAGCGTAAGACGAAAGCTTGTCTGTATCTCAGTGGCAGCAGCATTAAAGCTTGATTGAGCTTCTCCACAAAAATTGTATGCTCGGCGTCTACACTGGCATCTTTGTTTGAAGATGGTTCTAAATATGGTTCATCATTCAATAACTGATCAAGCGAGACTGTTGATTTTGATTGACGCAAGTAGTCTAGTGCATTGTTGGTGGCAATTTTCATTAGCCATGGTTTTACAGTTTTATACTGCTTCTGGTCAAACTGTTTCAAATTTCGAAAGGCTTTGATAAAAGCGTCTTGAGTCAAATCTCGGGCCACCTCGCTGTCTTGCACCATACGATAGAGCACGTTGTAAACCAAGCTTTGATGCCGTTTTACCAGAGCTTCAAAGGCACGGCTATCACCGGCCAGCGTTTTTTTGACGCTGGCAAGATCTTCGCTGTCGTAGTTAGCGTCGCTAATTCTAGGCACCTCTTCTAAAGGCTTTGAAGGCGCCAAAGCTCTTGCAGCTATTATGCAGTTTCTCTTTCTGTTCGCTGCTTAAGAGTGATCTGACTTTTAAGAACGACTCTAATCGATCGTCCATTAGCTCTTCATGCATTGTTCTAAGCACTTTCGCCTTGGCGCGCAAAGAATCATTTGAACTTTCGGAATTATCAAGACTGGCTGCTGAAGAAAGAAACTCTTTCATTCCGACTTTGAGGGCATCGCGTTTCGATTGGTTGGTTTTGCGTTTGCTTTCTACAATCTCTGAAATCTCGGTTCTTTGCGATTCGCTAGCGTCTATGCGGTTAAAGAATCGTTTGAGTACGTGTTTGACCACAGCGGCTTCGAATTCTGGGTCGCTACTGCCCAGTTGAGCCTGTGCCAAGAAGACTGGAACATCTTCCCTTTCTGACCTTTCTGCCCATACTGCTAAGCTCGAGCCGCCTACAAGTAGTAATGCCCCGGCTGCCAGAGCTGTGACTGTGTATTTATTGTTGAGCCAACTTTTCATGAGTACTCCCCCGAAAATGCAAAAGTAAATGGATAGCGCTGTGGCCTTGCACTATCCAATACGGGAGTTCCGCAAAAAAGTTTCAATTGTTTGATCACTTTAGACGAGCTTGGCTAATTCGCTCAGTGGCACTGGGGCTTCAAAGTCTACCTGTCCCAGTTTGGTCTGCGGCAAAACGAGCTTAATTGTGTCACCAGTGCGTTTTTTGTCGGCGGTCATGAGGTGGACAAGCTTGTCTTTGGCCAGGCCCTTTGGCACTTCATAGGGCAACTCTGCTCTTATCAAAATTTCTTTGACCCGTTCAAGGGCATCTTTGCCAATTTTCTTTTGGGCAACTGCATACTTGGTTGTTTGTGCCATGCCAATTGCGATTGCCTCTCCATGGGAGAGTTCGGTGCTGCTATCGGCGGTGGCCATCTCTAGTGCATGGCCTAAAGTATGTCCAAGATTGAGTGACCGTCTGATGGTGGCTTCGTGCGGGTCGCGAGCAACAACAAACAATTTCATTTTGATGCAACTGGTGATTAATCCGGAGAGCACAGGGTCGTCGTGCTCAACAACATTGCGCAGCATGTCTTCGACGATGTCGATTAATGGCCGTGGGCCTTTCTCGTAGTCTGTAGCCTTAGCTGCTGTATCTTCGATCAATGCATACTTAAGAATTTCAGCTAAGCCTGAGGTGAGTTGGCGTCGGGGCAGTGTTTCTAAGACTTCTTGATCAGCCAATACTGCCTTAGGGAAGAAGAAGGTGCCGGCCAAATTTTTGCCAGAAGGTAAATTGATGGCATTCTTGCCGCCGATTGCTGCGTCTACTTGGGCTAAAAGGGAGGTTGGCACTAGCACTAAATTGAGGCCGCGCATATAGGTAGAGCAAGCGAAGCCAGCTAGGTCAGATACGGCGCCGCCACCCAGGGCAACAATTGTGTCTTGGCGATCAAAGCCGCGGGCTTCTAAGTGTTCCCAAATACGCAGTAGCCATTCGCTGGTCTTGCAGTTTTCGCCATCTGGTACTTCTAAGGTAGTGACCTGAAAATCTTCTGATGGCAGCGTATCGAGGACATCGCGAAGCCAATGCACTGCTGTGGACGGTTGGCAAAGTAAGAGCACTCGGCGGCCAGCGCCAATTTGAGCAAGAATTGAAGAAAGTTTATGCCTGGCGCCCGCACCGACTGCTACTCGAGTTTTGACTTCGAGAGTTGTATTCCAGTTCATCGTGATTACTGGTCCACGATGCTTAGACTTATGACGCATCTTCGCTTCTTTCCCTTTTAGTGCTTCTAAGAGTTGAGATTTTGACATTGTTGGCGATATTGCTTCAGTGAAGCTGAGAGCTCACGCATGCTGTCGCTGGCAAACTTGTCAATAATAGAATTCGCCAGGGTCAAGCATACCATTGCCTTCGCTACAACTGAAGCCGCCGGAACGGCACAGACGTCAGAACGCTCGTAATGAGCCTGGCAGGCCGCGAATTCGGGGTAGGTGACCGATGGCAGACCAGCTTTGAGAGTGGGAATAGGCTTCATATAGGCCCTGACAATGAGGCGCTCACCATTGGTCATGCCGCCCTCGATGCCGCCAGCATGGTTGCTTTCGCGCCTGACCGGCAGGGTTTCAGAATTGCCATCGTTGCCGCTATGTCTAGGGTATATCGCATCGTGCACGTTGCTACCTGGTAGCTGCGAGTCGCTTACGCCCTCGCCGATTTCTACGGCCTTTATTGCCTGAATGCTCATCAGGGCCTGAGCCAATTGGCCGTCCAATCGCCTATCCCATTGGCTGAAGCTGCCCAGCCCGACTGGTAAATTATCAGACAGAACTTCCACCCGGCCACCCAGGCTATCACCTGACATCAGGGCTGCTTTGATAGCAGCTTTCATTGCCTCTGCGGCTGTCGCATCTGCACAGAACACGTCCGACTGCCTCGCTCTTTGCTCAAGCTCTGGGAGCCGCAAACCGGCCACACGTTGGCCATTGAGCGGTGAGCTAACCGTGCCGATGGCGATGACGTGACTAGCCACTTCAATGCCAAGAGCTTCTAGCAAGATTTTGGCAAAGGCTCCCGCGGCCACTCGGGCAGCGGTTTCGCGAGCACTTGCGCGCTCTAGCACGTCGCGCACATCTTTGTGTGAATATTTGAGGGTGCCGGCATAGTCGGCATGACCAGGGCGAAAACGCACAATTTTCTTGGCATCCAATGCCGCTATAACAGCTGGATCGCTCATATCCGGCTCACTGCTGGCCATTATGTGAGTCCAATTAGCGCTGTCGCGATTTTCGATCATGAGGGTTAGAGGCGCACCGGTAGTAATACCATGGCGCACACCACCTAATATTTCTACATGGTCAGATTCAATGCGCTGACGGCCACTGCGACCATATCCACTTTGTCTGGCACTGAGCTCGCTGTTGACTTTGTCTAAGTCTACTGGCAGCCCCGCTGGCATGCCTTCAAGTATCGAAACGATGGCTTTACCGTGAGATTCTCCGCCGGTAATTAAACGCAGAGCTGGCATGAAAGTAATACCTGTAAATGCAATTGGTGCGATACTAACATTTTGTATGTTGTTAGATCACATCTTATAGGTTTCCTTTGTGTCGGAAAAACTCTTTCTAAGTGGTAGTCTCGAGCCTCCCGGTGATAAATCAATTACTCATCGCGCTTTGATATTGTCCTCCTTTATCAAGGGGGAAATGTCCGTAGAAGGAGCGTTGCTTTCTCAAGATTGTCTTTCGACCATTCGCGCGGTGCGCACACTTGGTCTGAAAATCAAGATATCTGGAGTGGGACCTTCTAAGCGCGCTAATCTGCTCATCCGCGGTGGCGGTATTGACTCTATTGCTCTTGGCAAAAAACCTTTCTTAGTAGAAGCTGCCAATTCGGGTACAACCATGCGAGTTTTAGCTGGCATGTTGGCCGGTCGGAGTGGCACCTTTAAATTTGACGGTGATGCCTCATTGCGAAAACGCGACATGACCCGAGTGCTTGAACCCCTGGCCGCCATGGGAGCCCAAGTTCAATACCATGATGCTCCAGGTAAAGCCCCGTTCACTATTCAAGGCGGCACTTTGACGGGCGGAGATTTTGCCCTAGATGTCAATTCAGCTCAGGTCTCAACTGCGCTAATTCTAGCTGGCCTAAGCGCACAAGGACAAACCTCTGTGAGCACTCGCGATCTTATTCGCGACCATACGACGCGCATGATGACTCATCTTCGTATACCATTTGTCAGTGAGAATAACGGCCTGAAGATTACCGTAGATACCCTCCAGGGTGATTTGCGCGCTCGAGACTTGCAGGTTCCGGCTGATATTTCTTCTGCTGCTTTTTTCATTGTCGCTACTTTATTGCTAGCAGGTTCAGAAATTGAACTTCTAGGTGTGGGTATTAATCCGGGGCGAACATTAGTTCTTGATGTGCTTAAAGCCATGGGCGCCAACATTGAGTTGGTCAATGAGCGAAACTTCGGTTTAGAGCCTGTGGCAGATTTGAAAATTGCTTTTTCCGGCCAGCTAAAAGGAGCCACAATTGAGGCGCATCAGATTGCTTCTGGCGTAGACGAACTACCCATTCTAGCCTTAGCTATGGCCTTTGCTGACGGTACTTCTGTGGTCAAAGGAGCAGCTGAGCTTGCTCAGAAAGAGTCAGATCGACTTCGCCTTATCTGTGAAAATCTGACGCTTCTAGGCATTAATGTCGAGCAGCATAGCGACGGCTTCACAGTTCATGGCAGTGGCCCGGTTAAGCATCCTATGGCTATTACTGGCGTTTGGAAATGTGACGGTGATCACCGCTTGGCTATGACCGGACATATTGCCGCCCTTGTGACCGGAAGTGATTTACAGATCGAGAATCCAGAAGCAGTGGACGTTTCATATCCAGGCTTCATGATTGATTTGCGCGAACTCACTTGCGAAAACTAGCAATTTTGCTGAACAATCGCTGCAAGTCTTGACCGGGAATAAATGTAATAAGTGTGCAAATGAAAGCCCACTCAAATACTGGCAAATTGATCATGTAGTCAATGCCGAGATGCAGCCCGAGAAGAGCCAGTAGCACCCAGTAACGGGTGTCTTTGAACCAAATTAGGGTCCAGCCAGCAAACTCAACTATTAACGTTGACCATGTAAGAATTTTCAACAAAAATATGTTGTTGGCAATTAGCGGTGCAGGAAATCTCAACATGTCATCAAGTCTGGTGGCATAGTAAACCGCACTGCCATCTAGCCATTGAGTACCGGCCAGCTTACAACCAAAAGTTTGCCAGTAAACTAAGGCCAGTTGAATCTGAATCATTCTCTGTGCCCATGGCGCTTTAGGGGGAGGGTTTTCCATTACAGGGCGACCGCTCTTTTTGTCAAAGTAGCGCTTGAGCCATGCGTCTAGTGAATATTTGTCGCCGCAGTGGGAAAAGGCAAGCCAGGGGCCCACCACCCGGAGGAAGGCGTCGCCGCCGTTAATGTTAAATGGGTCATGATGGTGCAGAGAAACCAGAGTAAGCCAGACAAACAGCGTGCTATAGCGTGTGCCTAAGCCAATGGTCATGAACACAGCCGCAAGAATGAAAAATAGATGAAAGGCACCAATGGCGTTATCGGCTTGGGGTAAGAGTAAGAGCCAATCAAAGCGCGGCTCGTTGAGCCAGAAATGTTTGATCACCGTGGGTAGTGTCACGATTGCCTTGGGGCCATACCAGTCTAAGAAATTTGTACCGAGGTGAATGGTTGTGATCTGCAGCACAAGTAGGCCGTACAAAATTCGGTAAATGGAAATAGCTGAACTATCTTCTGGTGCAAACCAGAATTGTCGCCAGTGTTTAACTAGTGCCGCGATAGTCATGGTAAATCTTCTGCTTTGTACTTATAGAAAAATACAGTGCTCATTTTTGTATGCTCAGGTAGCGCCGCTACATTAGAGGAGGCAGAGGGTTTGGGAATTTCTATCCAGTAGAGATTGAGCGAGAGAGTGCTCGGTTTGTTTTGGTTGTAATGCTTTCTGCCGATGTAGCGGGCAAAGTCTGGCCAAAATTCTTTGTAATCTGGCCATGGTAGCGAGTCTATTGACCATTTTCTAAATTTCTCTAAGCGGAAGCGCTCACCGTAGCTGAGGCGATTCATGCGCGGCATTTCTACAATCATGCGGTCGCCGTTGGCAAAGGTCAAAATTGCTTCTGGATGAAAATTGATCTCTCTAATTTCGGGAGAGAATAGTTTCCAATTTTGCTCCAAACCCCAAAAGAGCCAAAATTGCTTGACTGGCTCTAGTATTCGGGTTTTAAGTGGGGCGTCGGGGCAGAGCCAAGTAATGGTAAAAAAGAGATAGCTAGCTACAACAAATGATAGAGCGATTTCTTTATAGTCGTTGCAAGTGATCTCTTTGTACTTGATCATTAGCCTTCTGTTTCTGGCTTAATCTGTGAATTGTCTACCGGTTTAGCTGGCTTGTTTTGCTCGTTGTTTAGAGCGCGATAAAGGTTCTCTAGGTTCTTGTGCTCCAGGTTTGCCTTTGGTGTCTGAGCTAAAGAAGAGGCGCAGAGAGCAATGGCACGTTTATTCTGGCCTGAAGCTGCCAGCAGTTGCGCCAGTTCATAAGAATAGCTGGTTGAGTTGGGATTTTCATTTCTTAGTTCTTCGACCACTTTTATAGCGTTGTCGAATTGCGATGATGCGGCTAGCTCTTTGGCGTAAGATATTCTGTCGTCTGGGTTTAGTTTATTGCTTCTGGCCAGGACAGCAAAGGTGGCAATGGCTTCGCTATGATTGTGCGCTCTGGCAAGGCTGTGGGCCAGGTAGCGACGCATCTCTAGATCGTTAGGGTCGCGCGCCACCAGTTCGGCAAAGTACATGGCGGCAATAGTATTGTTGCCTTGTTGATATTGAGTGTAGCCGTCCTTTATTAGGCACTCACGACTAAGCTTTTTTAAGTCAATGTCGAATGCTTTCGGTAAATCAAGTGAGACTTTGGCATTCTTGCCAAGCATCTGAGTGCTAATAATCAAACCTTGATGCACCTTACTATCTGTGTTTCCATACTCTTGGGCTTTTTTGAAGTCTCTGCTAGCACTCGCCCACTGCTCACGCTTTAGGTAAAGCTTACCTCGCTCTGACAAAGCTTTAGAGTTGTTTGGTTCAAGGCTAAGGGCTTGGGTGTAATGATTAATAGCTGAAACTGTATCGCCTAACAATGATTCTATTTGTGCTTGATAGAGAAACGCTTTAGCTGTAGGAGCACTATATTTGGTGGCATTATCGCAGGCAGCTTTTGCTAGCTTGGGCTGGCCTAAGTGGCTATAGCAGATAGCTTGTTGGTAAAGCAGCTCTGGTTCAACTTTGAGTTTGACTGCGCTAGTTAGGTCTTCTATGGCGGTTTGATAATTGCCTGCTTCGATGTTTAAAGCTGCTCGTTCAGACAATTTTTCAAATGAAGCGCGAAAATTTGGAAATTGACTAAGCCGATCATAAAAGCGGAGTGCTAAAGCTTGGCGCTTGAGACCTTTGCATGCCTTGGCCGCTGCAAGTTGTGCTGTTTCGTTTTTAGGTTCGAGGTCGGCAGCAGCGATCAAATCTGCGCAAGCCAATTGCGGTTGATTTAATTGGCTGTATAAATCTGCCCTATATGAAAACCACCGGGCCGTGCTTGAATCATTTTTTATGGCACGGTTGAAGTCATTTAGTGCCCCTTGTTTGTCACCGAGGCATTGACGGCAAAATCCTTTTTGCATCAATACTTCGTTGTTGTCAGGCTCCATATTGTGCAGCACAATATAGGTCTTCAGTGCTTTAGCATATTGCTTGTCGGCAGTTAGGCAAAGTGCCAGGCCAAGCTGAAGGCCATAATTTGTAGGTTCAAGTATTAGTGCCTTCTCGTAGTCAGCCACTGCCTTTTTGTATTCTTCAACTTTCATATAGGCTGCGGCGCGGTTGCCAAACTGATAGGTAGCTACTTGCTCTGGGTGAGTGGCTATAATCTTTGACAAATCGGCAATTGCTATCTTTGGTAGGTTGAGTTTAAGTGCCAGGCTGGCTCTTTGATCAAGAGCTAAAGGATCGTTTGCTGCTAGGGTCAGTGAGTTATTGAAACATTCAAAGGCTTCTTTGAGACGCAGCTGTTTGGCTAATGCGCGACCACGGGCCAGGTAAGCCTTGGCTGAAAATGGATTGCAGCGAACGGCCATGGTGGCACTATTGAGCGCTTCTTGATACTTCTCTTCGCTTATCAATTTTGATGCTTCGTCTGTTTTACTAATAGAAAAAGCTCTTAGCAAGTCGACAGTAGATGCCAATGTTATTAAGCAAACTGCCATCCATACATATTGAACGGCGTTTCTTGCAATGAAATTAGAGATGGCGTCATACTTCTTAAGCGGTTGAGCACTCAGCGATTCTGGCTTAGTTAGCTGCTCGTCAGACAATGACGTGGCGACATCCTGGTCGCCCTCTGCCAGTGAGAGCGGGCTAGCTGAAGCTAGTGGGCTAAAGAACTCGCAAGCTTCTTGATCTAGATTGTCGGCCACAACAATCGTCTTTAAGTCAGATATTGTAGGTGTTGTTCTTTTCTTTTTTGACGGCTCTGGGCCATCTATTTTGCAAGAATCATTTGGTAAATCCGACATGATTATGAGGCCTTTTCAAAATTGATGGGCAGAAGATATCACTATTCTAGTGAATCTTCGCTGAATAGCGTGAAATTAAGGTGAATTGCCCGTGAAGTAAACGTGAAAAGCAATAGTCTCTATCTAGTTTTATGGTTTTTTTTTGTATGCGTGAAGTGCTTGTGAAGTGGCAATTGACTTTTGATCAGCGCTTAAGTAGCCTAAGCAATATGCACCACTTTTGGTTGCGGCAAGCGAGATACTATACTTATGATTGCTAGGTCATTTGCCAACAAGAGACCGCTTTCAAGAGCGCGTCAAGGCTCGTCAATAGCTGAAATGCCCTTCGTTTTGTGGGCAATTTTTATTGGCTTATTATTTCCATTAGCTATTTTGATTAGCATGGGCTACCGTGCATCTGTGGTTTACTTTGCCACAGACGCTGCTTGTCGCAAGGCCTCAAAAGCACCAAGTTTTACAGAAGCGCAGACTCGCGCCACGACTACAATGACTACTGATTTGGCTACCTTTTCGGGAATATCAAATGTAGTTCCGGTTTTGACAATAAAGACCAAATCGTTATCTAATGCAAGCTCTACAACCTCTACGACGGTTTTAGCTCCCGGCACCGTCAATACTTCTCAGAACATTTATTTTGTCATCTTGGGCGTTGATGCAGATATTGATCCACTTGTACATTTCGCTGGTGGTTTTATGGGCTTAAACGTACCTGGTCTTACAGGTCCGTACACTCTCCACTTTACCTCGCAGGCCTATGTTGAAAATCCCAACGGTTTAACTGAGTGATTGAGGTAGCGAAGATGAAATTGAAACGCTCAAAGAATGGCATGTCTACTGTGGCACTAATTATGGTGCTAGCCTTCTTTGTAGTCTTACCTCTAGGTTTACTAGGTTTTGAATTTGCTCGCTATACGCTTCTGGCAGCTCAGCTACAATCAGTGACTGATGCAGCCACTCTCGCGGGAACGGCCGCACTGGCTAGTTCGCCACCAGGTTATTCTTACACTGATTTGCATAATCTAGCAATGGATGTCGCCGTTCAGACGTTTGAACAAAATAGTGTTTTGCAAACACCATTTAGTGCCAGCAATGTTGTTGCTAACAAAAATACTGCAGTTGTACTTGGCACTCCGCCACTGCACAAAGCTCACCTCAATATAACCCTGCTAAACCAGGCTGGTGCTGCTGTTGCCACAGGCAGCAATGACGCTGTTACCATGCGGGTGCAAGCGATCTACAGTGACGCTCCTATTTTTGCATCTAATCTTTTGAAAATTGGAGCTATAGAAACTGCTTCGGCTATTTCTGATGGAGGATTGCCGCAACTTGATTTGATTTTGTGCTTTGATGTTTCTGGTTCAATGGATGATCAAACTAAGGTAGCGTTGGTAAAGCGATTTTGGAACCCTGGTTTAGACACAGTCGACTACCAGGTGGTTAGCTCAAATAAATCGATTTACGACACGTTTGGACCACCGGTTACCGGCACCGGTTTGAATGCCTTGCCGCCGCAAAATTTGTTTAAGGGTTCCTATCCGGGTGCTACCGGCAATGCTAATCCTTTTGCCTTTTCTGAAGGAATTTATCCAGCCTCAAATCCTGCTGCTGGATTACGCGGCAATCAAAGTGTTTATGCCGCAGGTAGTATTCCTGGATTGCCTCTTGCAACAAAGTATCCAGCCGGTGCCCTTGTGCCCGAACAAGGTTGGCCGCCTGGTAATTTCAATCCAACAAACAGACTTGATCCATCTGGCAATATGGTAAATCCCAATGCTCAGCCTACTTGTTACACAGACCTAGTGACAAAAGTTCCCAGCGTTGGACCTTACGATTTCAGTAAAATTGAGACATGTGTTGAGGCCGCTCGAGGCAACATGGAAAGCGATGCAATCTGTTTGCAAAGCCAAGGACATGTGACTATCAATCCAGTTTTGCCGCCTAGACAGCCTGGTTATTACAATGCCTATTGGAGCCAGGTCGAGAAAACTGCAGACCCAATTGCTGCAGCACGTTTGGCGGCAAACAATTTCTTTTACACTATGAACATCGCCAGCAATGCTCATTTCGGTATGTGCACTTTCTCTGATGCCGCGGGTACTTCACCCACTTCGTTCTGGCCGGATACCAATAGCAAATGCGATCCATCTTGGGTTCATTCCGGCACCGCTAGCTTCCCTGTTCCGCTCATAAGCTTAAGTAAGACAGTCTCTAATTATGCCGAGGTTAACTCTGCAGTTGATGGAACTGCCACAACTTTGCCCTTGAGACCAACTGGTAAAACTTGTATTTCGCTTTCGCTGCACGAAGCAATTACTGAACTCACCGACCCCGCAAAGTTTCGACCTAAGGCCAAAAAGGCAATCATATTGTTTACCGATGGTGTCCCTAACTTGCCTGGTGGAGACGCTGCGGCCAAGGCAGCAGCTTTTTCGGAGGCAGATTTGGCCAAGAGCAAAAGTATACCGATATACACCATTGGCCTTTCTCAGAATGCAGCTATTAAACCTTTGGAAGACGCTGTTCTTGGTGATAATGCAGCCAATCCTGGAATTGCCTACCGCTCTGGTAACAATGCTATCTATGTCTCGGTCACTAATTCTGCTGATTTAAATAGTGCTTTTCAAACGATTGCTCGCAGTCTTGTAGTGCTTCAATAGGTTCTTATTCAATGACAAAAATTATCCTGCGAGCACGACTAAAGAGACGCACGAATTTTGCTAGTATGTCAATTGAAGTAGCTATAACAGCGCTTCTCCTTGTGGTCTTTGCCGTGCTCGGTTTTGACATGCTAATTGTTGCTTTGGGGTATTCAATTCTTGATTCGGCAGCCCGTGATGCCGCTCGAGCAGCAGCATCTACTAACACCGCCGCTTCCGGCTTAAATGCAGCAAAACAAGCAGCGGCCGCGCACAGAACTGACGGCTATTTTGTCACCCAGCCTAGTGTAACCACCACTTCTCCTAGCGATTTCATCTATGTTGCGCCAGCCACGGGCTCCCCGTATGTTGCTGTCACGACCCGTTGTAATGTGCGTCTACCTATTCCCATTGGTTTCTTTGGGGCACAGCTAGCCGACGGTTATATTCCTTATGCTCGCACCTACACCTATCCAATTTTGGGCGTACCTTTTGTGCCCAACCCTGCTTCCAGTGCTGCTCCGCCACCAGTAGTAGCCCCTCCTGCAC
>JAKFVU010000075.1 GCA_021732025.1 Candidatus Obscuribacterales bacterium
CACCGCGCGGCACTTATTCCAAACCATCAGCCACCCTTAATGACATTACCAATACTCTCAACCGTAGCGATTTGACTGCCGATGAGAAGCTTGGCCTAGGCATGATGCAATCGCAATTTGATTATCTGAAAAGCTCTGAAGACGGCAACATTCACTTAGCCGATTTGGAGCGCGGCAAAACCCAGCGCTATGAAGAAATAGATGCAAAATATAGTCAAATGACTGAGACTCTGCCTCAACCTGAAGCTGTCGATACTACTGTAGTTACAGACCCTGCCGGCCTGGCTGAAGCTCAAAATAGTATAGATTCTAGTTTTGAACAGATTGGCTCTGCTTATCTAAAAGCAGTTCAGCACGAATCACCTGAAGGTTCATACTCTAGTGCATTTATCAATCATGAAGATGTGGTAGCAGCCCTTGGTCGTACCGACTTAACTGCTGACGAACGTGCTGGCATGGAAATGCTTGATCAAAACTTCGATCTTTTGAAGAATCCTGAAAGCGGCACCATCAGCCATAGTGATTTGCTAACGCGCAGAGAAGCGATGATGAAAACTGCCCTTGAGCACTTCAGCCAGGCACCGCAACCGGTAATTGAAGAAACTCCTGAAGTAGTTGTTGAACAACCAGTAGTGGAGCAGCCAGCTGTTGAGCAGACACTAGATCCAAACACGAACTACCTGCCCGATTATGTCTTCCCACCTATGTTTGACACCAGCAGTATCTATCAAGATGAGGATATGATGGCCGCCTAGTTAGAAGACTTTTTTGAAAAAATTCTTGGTGGAGCGCAGGCCTTTCTTAGTGCCGCCCACGGTGACATCGACACCCTTCTTCACTCCGCCAACAGTGACCTTAGCGCCTTTCTTCACTCCACCAACAGTTACTTTGGTTCCTTTTTTTAGGCCACCAGTAACGTATCCTTCTCCTCTAGCGGGCTGCCCCACCAGCATTACTGTGAGCAGTTGAAGAGAAAGTAGTGATGTAAGAAAACGCAATTTCATAAAAGTTGGGCTCCTCAATTTAAGTACAATACTCTATTTGTCTAAAATCCGCTGTCACCAGATGAGGTGTCGCGGGCACCATATTGGGCTTCACTGTAGTTGTTAGCGGTTGTAGGGTAGTTAGCGTCCACCGTGTCGCCCTGCGGCTGTGACACGCTTTGGCCGTAACTAGCAGGCGTAGAGTAAGATGCCACCTGGGTATTTGGCTGAGAATTAGACTGAGGCATCATCGGATTGTAAGGCAGTCTTTCATTGAGATGAATTTTGATATTAGCGACCACCTGCAGCCGTCCACCAGGCAAATTGTTGGCGAAGAAAGTATGTTGGGTGCGACCGACGAAGTAGCGCCCACCTTCGAAACCATGCTCTGATTCGATTACACCTTCGTAGACATCGCTTGATGTGCGATAAGTGCCATTAGTGTTTTGATAGATGACATTGCCGCGCATCATTACATTATCGCGAATATCAGCTGGTACCGGGCACCACTGCATCCATTGGGCGTTCATGCCCCGAACAGAAACTTGAATATGTTGGCGTCCAAAAAGCCACGGTCCAGAATATGATTTGGCAGCCGCATTTAAGTCGTAATAGTGCTTACCTGTCGACGCATCAGCGCGCAATAAAGTGTCGGTTGATTTAGCGTATATCGCTTCTTGCTGACGAGGCAAATCAACATAGTTATCGTCTTTGACTTCAGCAGTCAGCTGCATAATTCTGACTCCTGTCTCTATTGATTGGTGTGGTGAGGTTGTGATGGACCAAAGACATTCAAATGCTTGCGGGCCATAGCATCAGCTGCGCTGTCGTGTTTCAATTCTTTGAGCAGATCTGAGTAAGCCCTGGGTAGTTCATACAGTTGACGTCTGTCGCTAGCTGACAAAGTCTCGTAAGTAGGAAGTATTTCTTTCAGCATTTGTTCTGCTTCTATGCCGCGGTTGTGACGCTTCAAGAAGTGGGTGTACTCTAAGGTGCATTCAACTAATTTGATTTTGGCGCTGCGATGATTTTCAGTGGCGGCCCCCACTGCATTTTTGTAGAGTTTTTCAGCCTCAGCCAAATTACCTGTGTGATCTAGGCTGCGAGCCAAATTAAGTTGGTGCACAAAGGTATCTGGATGGTTGTCGCCTTTTAATTTAGAATGAATTTGTAGGGCATTTTTATAAGCGTCAATTGCTTCACCGTGCTGGTTTTCTTTGGCATAGCAAAGACCTAAGTAGTGATAGGTTTTAATTTTCCCTTGAGTGTCGTCTAGCTTTGTGTAGACTGTGAGCGCTTGTTTGAAATAGTCGATAGCTGGTTTGCTGTAATTATGTTGGTAGTACATGGCGGCAATATTGAATAAATCTTGGGCAATTTCTTTGTGATCCGCTCCGTAGGCCTTTTTGTCTATATCCAGAGCTTCTAAATAAAGTGCCTTTGCTTCGTCAAAACGCTTCATTTCGCCATAAAGATTAGCCAGGTTGGTAAGCGTGATCGCGAGAGATGTAGCACTTTTTGCTTGCCGTTTGGTGGCAATTACTTGCTTATAGAGCTTCTCAGCTTCAACATCGTGGCCGCACTTATGCTCGACTAGAGCCAAGTTGCCTTGAGTTTCAGCTGTTTTCTCGCTATTTTTACCGAGAGCTTTTTCTCTAATTGCTAGAGCTTTTTGCAGGTTGGTTCTCGCTTCGTCATAGCGCTTTTGCTTTATATAAAGGTGCGTCATCTGGTTTAAAGTTTCGGCCAGACTCAATTGATTGTCTTTTTCAGCTAAGGCAATGGCTTCTTGCCAGAGCCTTTCCGCCTCAGTGTAGTTTCCTGCGACAAAGCTTGACTCGGCTTCTTCTTCCTTTGCACTCCAGCCTGAAGGCTCGTTACTTGGTTTGCTTTCACTTACAGGCTTGCCTTGGTCTGCTGTCTGAGCTTGTACTGCAGACAGAAAAATAGAACCAAGGCAGACTGTTGTACTGAGAGCCAGCGCACTGATTTTTGTGCAGCGGTTGTTTCTGGGCTCGGTCATAGTGCCTCACATTGCCATGAAAATTGTAGATTATGCGATCTGTGGCCCGTGGGGTCAATGGTCGTACATGACCTCTGAGATTGTGTTAGGATATCACCATACGTAGATATGGCTCTTGGAATAGTTAGAAAGTGACCGATAGTTTCTCTGACAATTCAGGTTCGTCTAATCCCTTAGATCGCCGCTCCGCCGGCTTTCCTTCTCCAGCTGCTGATTATATCGAGCAGCGTTTAGACTTGAATAGCCTTCTAATCAAGCACAGAGAGGCCACCTTCTTCTTGCGCGTTGAAGGCGACTCTATGCTTGGGGCCGGTATTCACAGTGGCGACTTGATTATTGTCGACCGTTCACTAAAAGGACAACATAAAAAAGTTGTAGTTGCTGTGCTCGATGGCGAGCTGATTGTAAGGCGGCTATTGGTCGATGGCGAGAACTATACTTTGGCTTCTGAAAATGTTGACTATCCAGCAATTAAAATCAGTGGCGATGCTAATTTTGAGATTTGGGGCACTGTCACTAATGTAATTCATGAGCTGTAGAGAGGTGGCCATTGACTGAGCCCAAGCTATTTGCCCTCATTGATTGCAACAATTTCTATGTTTCTTGTGAGCGGGTCTTTGACCCAAAACTTGAAGGCCGACCAGTGGTGGTGTTGTCTAATAACGATGGATGCGTCGTTTCAAGATCGAGTGAAGCCAAGGCTCTCGGCGTCAAGATGGGCGTGCCCCTCTATCAAATAAACGATTTGGTAAAGAGCGCCGGGATAGTAACGCTTTCATCAAATTATGCTTTGTACGGTGATCTATCAGCTCGAATAATGAACATCTTGAGTGGCTTTAGCCCTCATCAAGAAGTCTATTCAATCGATGAGTGTTTTCTTGATTTTACTGGCATTCCCGATCGAATAAGTCGGGCTCGCGAAATTAGAGAAACAATCAAACAGTACGCCGGTGTACCGGTTTGCGTGGGCATTGGCGCTACCAAGACTCTGGCTAAGCTGGCTAACTATACGGCAAAATCGCGTAGTGACTGTGCTGGTGTGTTCGACTTTTCTGGCTTCAATGAAGAGGAGCGAGATAGCATTTTCGCCACTATCAAAGTCGGTGAAATCTGGGGAATAGGACGTAAGCTGGCTCAGAAGTTCGAACAAATGGGCATTAACACTGTGTTGCAACTGAAAGAGAGTTCGCCTGAATCTATGCGAAAACATTTTAGTGTTGTGATTGAGCGGACGGTGCGTGAGCTAAGAGGGCAATCTTGCTTAGACATGACCGAAATAGCCTCGCCTCGTAAGCAGATTGTTTCGTCTCGTTCGTTTGGCAAGAACGTATTTGAGCTTAGTGATCTAGAGCAGGCCGTGGCTAGCTATATGTCAAAAGCGGCTCTTAAGCTGCGAGCAGATAGGTCATTGGCTGGAGCGCTAGAAGTATCAATTCGCACGAACAAGTTTGCTGAAGGCCGCGACCAATATTCTCAGACAGCAACAGTAACTCTTCGCACCCCGACAGACGACACCATGGTCTTGCTCAAAGCTGCCAACAATGCCCTTCGGCAAATTTACCGCAGTGGCTACGCTTATCAAAAGGCTGCTGTAAGCCTTATTGATTTAAGTAATGCCGATGAGCGACAGCTCTCACTTTTTCAATCTGAGGCAGTTAACACCAGATCAGAGAAACTAATGAAGTTGATGGATGCAACGAATTCGGCCATGGGCAAGGGAACCTTGTATCTGGCAGCTGAAGGGCAAAACCATAGCTGGCAGATCAAATGCAATTTTAAAAGCCCTGAATACACCACAAGCTGGAAGGGTCTTGCCATTGCCAAGGCAAAATGAAAGCTTGACCAGTTAATGTATTAGTCGCTTTCTAACTGTTAAAGTACTGCCTGAAAGAAAAGTACTGCCATTATAAGAAATCAGAGAATCTGAGGCTTTTAATTTGGAAACCCTAACCTCATTTGCTCCTGGTAGCAAAGCACGAACAGCAAAACCGATTACGCTTTTGTTGATAGTAGTTTTCTTGCTGGCCAACTGCCTAATAGCATTTTGGTTTGCCTCACCGTATTTTGCCGTAAATAGTTTAAAAGCAGCCGCTGTCAACGGCGATCAAGCTAAACTTTCTGATTTGATTGACTATGCAGCCGTTAAGGCTAGTGTGAAAGAGCAACTGATTGACGCTGACATTATTGAGATGGCAGTCAGTCCCTCTGGTCTAAAGAATCTCTTTAATTGCAGTAATCTTGTCAGTGGAAGCATTGGTCTAGATGGCTCAAAAGGCGACGCCGATGGTGCATCAGGGCTTCAAACAGTTGGTGTTACTCCCGAAGTTGAGCCTAATTCAGTTAGTGACAATGACTATACTAGTCTCGATCAATTCGTCACTTTTGCTGGTCAAAAATATTCAGGCCAAGGTGTCAAGTTCATTCTGAAACGCATAGGATTGTTTTCTTGGAAGTTGAATGCAATAGAGTTTCAATCATCACCAGTGGTGCACACGCCAGTCTATTTTGTTGGCTATTTAACCGGTGAGCAACCTGAAGGAATTAAAGATGTTCAGCTATACGACCGCTTGTTAGCTATCAATGATCAGCCCGTTATAGATTATCCTGGTGCTGTGGTGCAGTTTAAAGCGGCAGGTAACTCAGCTCACATCTCTGTGCTGCGCGCTGGCGAAATCAAATCATTTGGTGTGAGCAAAAGTTCTCAGGGTAAATTTGGTTTCGTGCTCAGTGGCCTCGTGCTATCTCCCAAACCTGAAGTTGTTGCTACGCCCGCTGCTTTAGACAAGAAAGACCTGCTTGAGCTTATTCGAAGGCAAGACCCCGCCGCTGCTGCTGCTTTGGTGCAGCAAGAGCAAATGGTTCTGCTTCAGCCTGGTAGCCTTGTATTGGAAGGTCAGACTAGCGAGCTAGCTCTGGAAAATCAAACTGGTGTCACGGTCTTTCAAGGTCATCTGCTTGAAGGTAGAGCTACAACTGGTCCGCAAGGCCTTCCTGGACGTAATCTTTGGATGCTACGTTCTAATTTTCCTGAGAAAACTCCAGAACAATAAGCTATTTAGTAGCAATTGTAAGTGGTAGGTTCTCTGGCGCAATTTCTAGCTCACCATGGAGAGTATAAGCTGGCGTTATCGGAGCTAGCTCTTGGGCTCCTGGCTTACCTTTCACCGCATTGCGAGCAAAGCATATTACGTTGCCGATGCCACTTATATTTAGTTTGTCGGCTGCAGCCTTTGATAAGTCGACGACCCGTTTTCCGACATAAGGCCCCCTATCGGTAACCACTACTTCTACTTTCCTACCGTTATGGGGGTTGAATACTAGAAGCTTGGTGCCAAAAGGTAAAGTCTTATGAGCACAGGTCAGTTTATGCATATCATAGATGCCACCAGATGCAGTTCGTCGCCCGTGAAATTTACCGCCGTACCAGGAGGCAACACCACCGAACAACTTGTGA
This sequence comes from Candidatus Obscuribacterales bacterium, assembly GCA_021732025.1. Lineage (GTDB taxonomy): Bacteria > Cyanobacteriota > Vampirovibrionia > Obscuribacterales > Obscuribacteraceae. The sequence continues at coordinate 6,461 of JAKFVU010000075.1, forward strand.
ATGTCACCGCTTGTTGACGCACAGGCTGCTTCATTTGTGAACGGTGCTGCCACCATTAATGAAACCAGTGCCAAACAGATTACTGTAAATTTGCGCGCCAAGAAATAAGCCATATGGCTTTGAAATATAGTCATAATCTTTGCCCATTAAACTAATTGTTTGCGAGATTGCGCTTAAGCAGCGCTGCACCTAGTCTTTGTCTTAAAAGTGAACTAGTGCTGTTTCTCGTATGTACTCGACATGACATATAGCCTTTTGGTTCCGCTTGCTACATTAAGCTTGGCTAATGCTGTAACCCTGACTAAGAGTCAAGTGCGTCACGTACTTGCTCTAGTATTTCCCTAACTTCGTCGTTACTCAAATGCGGGTAAATCGGTAAAGATACAGTAGATTGGCTGAGCTTGGCTGCGTGTGGCACAGCATTTGCATTTGCTGCCGCGATTGGGTCAACTGGCACAATTGCCTCAATGCATGCTTGTTTCAGGTATTCAATTATAGCCGCCGCACGCTCGCTTTTGAGTATGGCACCTTGTCTTACTGGGCTTGCTTGATCATTGTCGTTATCAAATATTTCAAAGCCGGCTTCTTTATATGCATCAAAAATATCTTCACGGCGAGCCATAAGCTTAGCCAGCTTTTCTAGTTGCACGCGACCGATTGCTGCTTGCATGTCGGTAATATTGAAATTAAAGGAGACAGCATCTGCGGAGGCATGATCGCGGTAATTTCTAACTTTCTCAATCAGGCTTTCATCTTTCGAAACGAGCATACCGCCTTGTCCGCCGGTGCTTATGACCTTGTCAGTGCTAAAGCTAAATACTGATATGTCTCCGACTAAGCCTACAGGTTGCTGCTTAGAACCAACAGTTGCCCCTAGTGCTTGCGAACAGTCTTCAATTAGCTTCAGCTCTCGCCCTTGACGAAGTTCGAGTAATTTTGCCAAGTCAACTGGCAGACCAAACATGTGAGGTATTAAAGCTATTGTGGCTGTGCTTTTGGCAGCAGCAACTAAATCGATATTAGGGCTGCCTTCTTGGCTGTCAATTAAATCGACGCTAGCTTTGGCGAGAGCTACTGCATTGGCTAGGCCTGATGAACAGGCGGGAATAATTACTTTCTGATTCTCGGCTGAGAGAGCCCAAAGAGCGAGATACCGTGCCGCTGTTCCACTTGAAAGCGCAACGGCATGCCCTTCTGGGATGCCTAGAAATTTGCAAAAATCATATTCAAACTTGGCGATCTCCATTCCGCTTCCCACATAGCCTGAATGAACAACCTTGGAGGCGGCCTGTTCTTCTTGTCGGCCCATGGTGGCCTTGCTATGTGCAATTATGTGGGCTGGCAGTTCGACAGGGCGAACCTGCTTCTTTTGTTGCGGTTTAGCCGGTTTGATTTTTTTCTTTTTTCTGAGCGGTTTCATACTGATACTTTAGTTTGGGTTTATTAGGGTAGCGCATAGCGCGTGGTTGTAGATTGTCATGAGCCCTCGATTAGTTTGTAAAGCTCCGTCTGGGCTTTGACAAAATCGGCGCGCATGGCCTGTGTATACGGGTTGTAGCGCTGTAAGTCTAGAAAAAGTTGAAGTTCGTCTTTGCTTACTTGTTGTGCTATTTCTTGAAGTTTTTTGCTGTTGTTGGTGTCAATACTGCTTGGGGAAAATTGCATTCTGGTCAATATACGTCCGACTAGATGCGTCAATGCCTGACTTGATGCAGCTTGTTTGTCGTGCTCTTCGGCTGTCAGCTCTAGCACCTCTAGCTCTTTTTCAATAAAATAATTTTTCCAAAATTTATAGGTTTCGTTTTCTGCCCTGTATTTCTCAATGACAATGCGCTGACCGGCTATACCGGCTTCTTTGAGACTGTCAGGCCCAAACATAGGATGGGTGAGCATTACTTGGAGAGGCTCTGAAATTTCTCTAGTAAAAACTTCTTTGGCATGCATTTTTACTGATAATAAGTCGACTAAGAGCTTGTCCCCAGTCATTGTCTTGAAAATTGCGGCGTGCTCAGCAATGGTTCGAGCAAACTCTGAAATAGGTACGCTGTAAAATATTACTGGCGCTGATAGGGCATCGTCTAGGCTAGTGGCCTGCACACCTATGACATTTGCATTATCGAGAGCGGCCTTAGAGCTGTCGTAAACTTTAACTTGAAAGTCTGCTTTGATTAGATTGGCCCAGAGCTGACCGAAGCGACCAAAGCCAATAATACTTACTTGATGTGGCTTCTGATACATTCTAGGCCTAGACTAAGTTTATGGCTGCATGGGCCATGGTGATTATTTCATCGAGCCGTTTTGAATGAGTGGGCTCTGTCAGCCTTGAATTAGTCAGATAAGTGAACGATACACCGCTATTGGGATCAGCGAAACTGTATGAGGTGCCCACTCCTCCATGACCAAATGTTTGGCTGTAGGCTGTGCTGCCGAGGCCGCGAATATTAGGAGTGTTGCCCCTTAGATGCACACCCATGGCCCGGTGCATTGGAGTACCGAAGAAATGGTCAATGCGGTCTTCCGTATGGTTGGCTGTCACATATTGCACCATCCTTGGTGACAACAGTCTGGTGCCATTGTGTGTGCCCTGGTTCAATAACATTTGATAAAAGGTGGCGACATCGGCTGCTGTGGCATAGCCACCGGCGCCAGGCATGCCAGATTGGTAAAACGATTTTTTATCAAAATTACGGTCTGTCACATGGTTAGTATTTTCTTTTGCATCAGGGCAATAATAAGCACCAACTAGACGATGGTGCTCACTTTCAGGAACCCCGACATAGAAGTCGTTGAGAGCAAGCGGCTTGAGAATTTCGTCGCTGATAAATTGACGAAAATCTTTCTTTGTAATCGCTTCTATTAATGCTGCTAGCACCCAGTGAGCTGCATAAGAATGATAGAAGACCTTGCTGCCTGGTTCGAAGTCTAAACTAAAGTCGCAGACTGTTTGCCGCAGCAGGTCGTGATCTGACCAAGCTTCTTCAGGCACCATGGCATTGGGAAAACCAGCTTGGTGCGTCAGTAGATGATAGATAGTCAAGTTTTCTTTGCCGTTGCGAGCAAACTCTGGAATATAGAAAGCCACGGGAGTATGCAGGCTTAGCTCACCGCGTTCAGCCAGAATCCAAATAGCGCATGACGTAACAGGCTTAGTTTGCGAGTAAAGAAGCCAGAGCGTTTCACTATCTGCTTTTTGAGCGGGAGTTTCATTGGTAGCCAGGCGCGCAAGGCCAAAGTTGGTACTCAGTACCACCTGACCATGGCGAGCCATAGCAATTGCTGCACCGGGGTACAGGCCCGCAGCTACGTCGGTTTCTAGCCGAGCATAGAGCCTTGCAATGCAGTCTTTATCTATGCCTGCTTGCTGCAGCTTCTTTTGGTCAATTTCCATGGTTTTTGATTGGCTTCTCATGGGCCTAATTGTAGCGCTATCTCTGTCACTGACTATTTCACGAGTTTTTCACTTCGGCGCTGCTAATTTGTTAGACAGTTATCATCATTTACTAGAGCTCAAAAATTGACAAGAGAAGCCTCCGAATCAGTTGAGAATCGACGCCACAAGGCTGATGCGCCGGCTAACGATGCGCTGCAGACTTACCGACTCGATCAGCAGCAGCCAAATCGATTGCTGGGTAACGGTTTCAACCTGCCAATCAAAGACAGTCTAGATATTCCTAATATCTGGAAAATCAATGGCAATCGCAGCGACAGTTTTAAAGACAACCAGGACACTAGACCTGAAAAAGCTTCCAAGAGCGGCCAGGAGCACGTCGTCACCAATAGCGATACACTTTGGCGCATAGCTAAGGATTCGCTCAACGCCGGTGGCGAATCTGCCTCTAATACCCAAATAGCTAAGCGCATTCAATCAATTATTAAAGCCAATAGCGAGGAGCATCCCCGCCTGGCTCGCAATCCTCACTCACTGGCACCGGGCATGAAGCTTCATGTGCCCGAGCAGGACGGTCATCAGGAGTCTGCCAAAGCCTCTCGCCGCAGCCAGAGAGCAGAATTACCTGAACGAAGAGAGCGTGATAATTCAGAAGATCAACGCCGCCCGAAAGAACGTCAACGCGCAGGAAGAGACAAACCTGCAGATGATTCTAGTGAAACTGCCAACGAAGGCGATGGTGGAAAATTGGCTAAAGCCATGAAGAAGTTTGGTCATGATTTGGCTGATGCTGCCATTCGTATTGCCGAGCGCTTGGGAACGATTGGTGATTGCGCTAAAGGGCCACGGTTGACCTTTAAAGGTATTGGCTTCGAACTGCCACCAGCGATTGCTACGGTGCAGGGCCGCATGCTCAAAGAAAGTGGGCTCTTTCACGAAGTACCGCGTGATGAAGTAAGACCAGGCGACTATGGTGTGCGCGACTGGAGTCACCGGGTGGCAAAGCGCCATGGCGTCAATAAGGGTGACTCTTTCATTGTCACTGCTGTTAGTGCTGATGGTGCTCTGCGCGGTGCCAATGACCATACTTTCAATGTGCCAGAAGACGGCGGGCGCTATCGCAACTTGCGTTTCATGAGACCAACTCCGGAGTTCTATTGGCGCTACGGCGGCAATATTTAGAGTAAAATAGCCTCGCTTTCAGAGGTCATTAGATGTCTAAATTTGTCATCAAGTCTGCTTGTGCAGCGGCAGCATTTCTATCTCTCTCCATGGGTTTGTGTCCGGCCTGGGCCAAGCGATATGTAGTTGAAAACTTCAATCAAGCAGGACCGATGTTGTCTTCGATGAAAGATGGTCAGGCCCTAGTCAATACTATGTGCTCTGAGGCCCAGAAGCTGAATGACTATTCTTTAGTATTCGAGACCATCACTTTCAAGAAAGGCGAAACTATTTCTGAGAAAGGAAATCTCTATTTTAAAAAGCCTAAGCTAATGCGTCTTGAAGAAATTGGTGACTACAAGAAGGGCTCTGTAGCTGTCTTAGGCAAAGATGGAAAAGTAAGGGCTCATGCTGGTGGCATGATTAAGTTCGTCACTTTAACTCTTGATCCATCCGACAAACAACTTGATGCGGCCAATGGGGATCGCATGGAAGATTCTGACTTTGTCTCACTGAGCAATGTCTTGCGCGATCGTCTTAAACAAGGACAGCAGGCTCGTGTCAGCGATAAAGCGGTGGCTGCACCAGGGCTGAGCCAACCAACTTTAGTGTTAGAGATTTTCAAATCGAGCGATCCAAAAACTGTCTTAAAACGTGTTTTTGTTGACCCTAAAACCAGTTTGCCTGTACGTTGGGACGATTATGATTATAAAGATCCCTGCTCAAGCACCTGGATGAACGTCAAGGCCAATACTGGTATCAGCGATGATTTATTCAAGATGTAAAATCGCTTAAGTTAATAGCTTTGCCGCTACTTGAGCCAGTTTTTCACCAATTTTGATTACAGTTTCTTGCTTCTTCTCATCTGTAAGATGCCCTTCTGTATTGAAGGCGCCGTATGCCGTTGGCAACGCAAATTGCTCTGGTATGACCATCACTTGAATATTTTCAAGAATTGATCGCACGTGCACTAACCCGCGTAGACCGCCTAACTGACCGGGTGAAGCGCTCATAATTGCAGCTATTTTACCGCTGTAGCAATGAAGCATAGGCTCACCATTAGCGGAGCGAGAGACCCAGTCGATAGTATTTTTCCAGACAGCAGACACTGAGCTGTTGTATTCAGGAGTAGCCATAAGCAAGGCATTGTGCGCCAGAAACAGTTCTTTTAGCTTGACAGCATTAGCTGGTATACCTTGACTTGTCTCAATATCTTCATCGTAAATCGGCAGAGGGTAGTCTTTTAGGTCGATATAGGTAACCTCAGCTCCAGCAGCTTTTGCACCCTGCATCGCTATTTTGACCAGTTTCTTGTTAACAGATTCTGCTCTGAGCGATCCTGCAAAACAAAGAATTTTTGCTTTAGTAGCCATTTATTGCTCCAAATCGTAAATTGAGTTCTTGAAGTGACGGGACTGACCAATATTTGTTTCATAATGACAACAGTAAATGGAGAAAGGAGAGATTTTATGAATACTGAGCTCGTTGGCATTTTAGAAGAGTGTGCAAACGGCTCGCTGGCTGGAACTATATCGTTTCCTGAGGTGCTAGGAAAGTTAACTGCAATTGGTGTTGAGAGGTATCATGCAGATTACAGCAGGCAGGAGATCACTTATTATTTTGAAGATGGCACTTCGCATGTGGTAGCAATTGCACATCCGCAGCAATCGATAGGTAATGCTTTTCAAGCAGACTTGGTTGCATCTGCCGTTAAGCAAAGCCAAGGCAACGAACACACTTACAGCGATTTCTTATTAAAGACAATGCTGGCCGGATGTGTTGGCTATTTTGTTCAGATCTCCGGCGCACGAGTCATTTATTTCGGGCGAAACGGCGATAATCATGTTGAGCATTTCCCCGTCATTAGTTCCACCTAGTTGATTCGCTGAGGACAGGGCAATATGCAGAGGGAGTTTGTTTCCCTCTGCAATCACACTTACTTTCATTTACAGCATGGTGGCAACCCTTGTGCGCATTTTTTTATGAGGTCGCTTCTAGCCAAATCACTAAGGCGTCTTTGGCCGCGTTCATAAACCAGGCAGAATCATCATCACCGTCTTCAATTTCGCTATCAAGGAGGAGTTTTCTCTCCCAAGTATGCATAACAGTTTCGGTGGTTACATCTTCTGCGCGCAGGCCTAATATGAGGCATGCCCGGCGAATTTCAGGAGGAATCGGGTGACGATTTTTGACATTACTCATTGCAGTCTCCTTTGCCCCTCAATTACTGAGTAACTAGATCTAGAAGGGCCTGTCTGCCTACGCTGCCAACGATTCGTTTTTTTTCTTGGCCATTCTCGAAGAGCACGATAGTTGGTATCGACTGAATTTTGTAGGTTTTCGATAAGTTGGGATTTTGATCGACGTCGACTTTGAAGACAGCGATGTCTGGTTGGTCTTCGGCAAATGCCTCTATCACTGGTGCCATTTGATTGCATGGACCACACCATGGTGCCCAAAAGTCAACCACTGCCAGTCGATTTGTTTGCAGTACATCTGCAGTAAATGTGCCTTCACTTTGATTTTTTACAAGCTTAACCATGTTCTTCGCTCCATTTGCAGTTTCTCTTAGGCTGCCCAAGAGATACTGGCTAATCGGTTATATGTACGTCTGGCTCTCTGAGCCACGTAAGGGTTTTCGTCTTCTATTAGTTCTTGAATAAGGTCTAGTGGCAAAGTTGGATTTTCGGCTAGACCATAGCGAACATCTACATCATTGTCGTGCACGAGTTCATCTAAAAATGGTCGTTGCACCACAGGGTTGAAAGATACACCGAGACGCACTTCGCTGTGCTCGTCGTTTAATAGCTCCAATAAAATTGGCAGAGGTGTAGAAGGATTCTCTGCAATTCTTCTGCGTATTAGAGGATCTTGTGAGTGCGAAAGCTTTTCTACACATCTTTCAGAGATGCGGGGATCGCCGGCGGCGATATATTGATTAACTAAGCTGTTATTGTCGTCTGACATTTTGGACTCCTCGCTGTAACTGGACTTGCAGCATGCGTGGCTATGAAATCTGTGACCATATAAACATATTAGACCGGTCGTCTAGTTCTGTCAAGGCCCTTAAAATTTCTGTCTAGATAGTTGCTAAGTAGCGGCTGCCACTAAGGCTTCGCAAGTACGGCGGGCGTCCTCTAAGACGTTGTTTCTTGTGGGTTGCCATCCCAAAGTGCGACTGACTATTCCACGGATGCGCGAGTTAGAGCCCAAGCCAAAAACGGCAGTGCCAAAACCAAGACTTTTAATTGCTTCTTCTACTGGCCACTCCAATACTTCGCCTTTGAGGTTGAGTGCATCCTTAATAGTTTGCGCGATTTCTTTAAATGTAATTTCGCCATTTTCAGCAAATACAAATAGACCGTTTGAATGATCGTGATTTTCAATTGCCTTCAAATATAGCTCTGTAAGGTCGTCTATGTGTACTGTAGACCAGATGTTTTCACCACGACCTATGCATTTTGCCACACCACTTTGACGGGCTTCGTTTGCTAAGTTTGGTATTTGTTGGCTCTCAGATTTAATCCCTGAACCTTTGCCGTATATTAGGCACGGACAGATAACCACAGCCTTAATACCGTCTTTAGTGGCAGCCAAAACCATTTTGTCTATGTCTACTCTTGCCTGCTTTTGAGGGTCTGGCTTGAATGTGCTGTTTGCGTCGTAGAGGTGATCATCATAAATATTTTGACCGGGCTCACCACTAGCTTGGTCTGAAACGATGCTTGAGCCACTGGTGTGAACAAACACTTTGCCGCTGCCTTTCAATGCAGCGAGAAATATTTTTACTGCCTCTTCATTGTCTGAATCGGCTGCATCAATGACGATATCTGCTTCGTTTGCTAGCTTCGATAACAAGGCAGCGTCGCTTAGATCGCCAATTATTGCTTCAATTCCAAGGGCCTTGAGCTTGCCTATGTTCGACTCTTGTCGAGTTAGACCTTTTACTTTGTAGCCTGCTTGCACAAGGCGTGTTGCAACAGATCCACCAATGAAACCTGCCACGCCCGTTATAAATACTTGTTTTGCCATTGCTCCTCTCCGAGATCTTTAGCGCAGACCACCTGCAATCACCAAAGTTTCTCCTGTTATCCAAGAAGAATCTGATGAAGCAAAAAATACAGCTGCTGTGGCAATGTCTTGCGGTTGACCGATGCGACCTAGGGGAGTATCGGCTTCAATTTTGTTGCGGAAGTCGCCTTCGCTCATGCCCGCTGCTATCACACCTTCGGTTTCGACCATACCAGGATTGATCGAATTGACTCTAATCTGCTTTGGTCCAAGTTCTTTTGCTAGAGACTTAGTGACCGCATCGACCGCTGCTTTGGTGGCACTATAGACCGCACCATTTGGTGGGGCTAAAGTGGCAACGATTGAACTAATGTTGATAATGTTGCCACCATCTGGGCCAAAATGTTTAACTGCTTCTTGTGCACTTAGAATCAGGCCCAAGACATTGAGGTCGAACAGCTTATGAAAGTGATCTTCAGTTACTGCTTCAAGTGGAGCAAACTCATAGCGCCCGGCATTGTTGACCAAGATGTCTAGCTGGCCAAAAGACTTTTTCGCTTGTGCAAATAAACGTTCTATTTCTGCTTTTTTACTGACATCAGCTTTAACTGCGATGGCTTTACCGCCGGCCTTTTCAATTTCTGCTACCACAGCGTCGGCGCCCTCTTTACTCGATGCATAGTTGACCACAACTGATGCACCTTCAAGAGCCATATGTTTGGCAATAGATGCGCCGATACCTTTTGAGGCACCTGTCACAATGGCGACTTTGCCTTCCAGTTTCTTTTTCACTGCTGCTCCTAATTGATTTGTTGTTTTCTATTTGAGTGAAGCTACTTTGGTGCCATCGCGTAGAGTATCGCTGGGGTTATCGACCAACTTTTCTTTGCCGCTTAAGCCGCTAATTATCTCTACTTCTTTGCCCAAATCGTCGCCTAGTTGTACTTTCTTGTAGGCGATTTTTTCACCGTCCAAGACTACTACTTGTGGTCCTTCGCTGCGGATAACAAGCGCGCTAGAAGGAATCAAATAAATATTCTTCGAGCGCGGCACTGTGAACTTAACCTCGCCGAACATTCCAGGAGCAAGTGCAAGACCAGGGTTAGCGATGTGAATTTCAGTTTTCATGGTACGTGCTGTCGCATCTAATGAGACTGAAGTTCTTGCCACTTTGCCTCTAAACAAACGACCGGGAAATTCGCGAATGGCAATAGACACTGCTTGACCAGTTTTAACAGCCGATGATGAGTATTGCGGAACGTCCACATAAACTTTGAGAGTGTCGATGCGCTCTAGTTTAAACAAGGGCACCTTAGAATCAGTGCCTGAAGCAACCAGGCTACCTTGATCGATACTTCTTTCGGTAATGACGCCACTGAATGGTGCCACCACATGTTGAAATGATTGCTCAGAAGTTGAGCGATTTGTGCGTGCCTGCGCTGCTTGAATGTTGGCGGAGGCTGCTGTGAGTCGAGCACGATCAGCACTAATGTGAGCTTTAGCGGCAGAAACGTCTGCTTGGGCGGCTATTACTTTGTCGCGAGCAGCCTGGGTAGCTTCGACACTGGTGTTGTAGATTGTCTCCTTTTCGTCAGCATCTTGAAGCGACACTGCACCATCAGCCGCAAGCTTTTTCCATCTCTTAGTAGTATTGAGAGCAAAATTTTCGTCGTGCACTCTTTGTGCCACAGTGGTTTTAGCTTGAGCAAGATCGGCCAATGATTTTTGATAATTAGCTTCTGATTGCTCGATATCGGCCTGAATAGTAGCTTTGCCAGCAATGTTTGTGAGAACTAGTGCTTTCGATTCTTCCAGACTGTCGTTTACTTCAGGTGTCTCGATATCGGCTAGCAACTGACCTGCGCTAACTTTGTCGCCAATATCAACATATCTTTGTTTGATAAAACCGTTGGCACGAGCGTAGAGTTCGGCCTCTACCACAGCTTCTAGGCTGCCCGGTAATTTCAGATCTTTTACAGCATCAGCTGCTTTTAGTGAAGTGGTGGTAACAACCGGTAGGCTGTTGATGGCTTTGTCTTGTGAGTGATGCAGCTCTTCACTCTGTAATACTCGAGGATAGACACCTATGGGCAGCGCAGCTGCCATTGCCAGCCCAGCAACAACCAATAGACGTTTAATGCCAGCGGGCTTTTTGCCAGTTTCAGTCTCTTTCTCTGTCTCTGCTTTTACGATAGTCTCAGATTCAGGTTTTTCGAGAGTTTCTACTTTGGTACTCACTTTTGACTCCTGGACTTCCTCTCCTGAGAAAGTGGCCTTATTAGGATTAACTACTTAGCTAGTTACCTTCTGTGTTTCTAGATTAGACCGGTCGTCTACCATTGTCAACCCTTTGTAGTGGTTGATTTTTACCAAGTTATCCAAATTGTTAATTTCTGGACTTCTTGGGGCTTCTTACCAGCTTAAAGACCACTGGCACGAAAAATAGAGTGAAGAGAGTGGCAAAGCTCAGGCCCCCGATGACAGCTCGGCCCAGTGGCGCATTTTGCTCTCCACCCTCGCCTAAACCAAGCGACATGGGCAGCATGCCGACAATCATGGCGATGGCCGTCATGATTACCGGCCGCAACCTGGTTTTGCCGGCCTCCAAGGCCGCCTCATTGGGGTTCAGACCTTCCTCTAGCTTTTCGTTGGCAAAAGTTATCATCAAAATACTGTTGGCCGTAGCCACCCCGATGCTCATAATGGCCCCCATCATTGAGGGCACGTTGAAAGTGGTGGTGGTGAGAAAGAGCATCCAGATAATTCCCGCCACAGCACCGGGGAGAGCCATGATGATAATTAGTGGGTCGCTCCAGCTCTGGAAGTTCACGACCATAAGTAGATAAACCAGCACTATGGCTCCGACGAAACCAAGGCCGAGCTTGAAAAAGGCATTGTCCATGCTCTCGACCAGTCCGCGCATGATTATCTGATTGCCTGGCAGCATCTTAGGCTTATATTCTGCCAAAATTTTCTGAATGTCTTGTGACACTCCACCTAAGTCTCTTGATTGAACATTGGCATAAATGTCAAACACGGGCTGCACGTTGAAGTGATTGGCCACACCAGTAGTGGTGCTGCGACTAATGCTGGCAACGTTGCCCAAGAGCACAGCACCTTTGGTCATGGTGCTTGATAAAGGAGTTTTGAGAATGGCCTCAACTGAATCTACCTTGTGTTGCGGTATCTGCACCGCTAGAAAATAGGGAATACCGAAGACTGGATCGATCCAGTAGTTTGGTGTTACTTGTGTATTTGAGCTTAGTGATACCAAGACATCGTTAGCTACGTTGAGTTGCGTCAATCCTACTTTTGCAGCCAGAGTGCGGTCAACGTCGAGCTTTAGTTGTGGCGAGTCGACTTCTTGGTGCATATGCACATCGACAGCGCCTGCAACTTTAGCAACACGGGCCATAATCTCTTTTGTGATCTGCAAATTCTCGTCTCTCTTAAAGCCGGCTACCCTTATGTCAATTGGCGCTGGTAGCCCGAAGTTAAGAATTTGGCTGACAATATCGGCTGGCTGGAAGTAGAAAGTCATATGAGGGAATTTTTCGTTCAAGGCCAGGCGAACACGTTTTATATATTCTGGTGTGCTGTGGGCCCGGTGATGCTTTAGCGATACCAATATTTCACCATCAGCGGTGCCGATGGTGGCACTGTCTCCAAATGCCAAGTTGAAATTTTCTGAAGGTACGCCAATATTGTCAATTAGAAGGGCTATCTCAGCGGGTGGTATGACGTGGCGAATTTCTTCTTCGACGGCACTAAAGAGTTTTTCTGTCTCTTCAATGCGGGTGCCGCTTGGAGCTTTGACGTGCAGTCTGAACTGGCTAGCATCTACAATAGGAAAGAAATCGCGGCCCACAAATGGGAAAAGGGCAAAGCCGCTGAGCAGTATCAAGCACGCGAGAGTAACAATGCCCCACGAACGTGCCAAAGACCAGGCCAGCAACTTTAAGTAGAAATTGAGAAGGTGATCGAATAATTCGTTGAAGCGATCATGGATTTTGGCAAATATGTTTTTGTTCTGCTCTTTGCCGTGGTTGGCAAGCTCAGAGGCGAGCATGTATTCGACCATTACCGGCACAAGAGTACGTGACAATATATAAGAAGCAAAGACTGCGAAGACAACTGCTAAGGCAAAAGGCACAAAGAGATAACGTGCCGGACCTTCAAGCATTACAACCGGAATGAAAACTATACATATTGATAGAGTGGCAACGAAGGCCGGTGAGGCAATTTGTTCAGCCCCATCAAGAATAGCTTGCCGCAATGGTTTGCCTAAGCCAAGATTGCGGTGAATATTTTCAATTTCTACAGTGGCATCATCTACCAAAATACCAATCGCTAGTGCTAGGCCCCCGAGGGTCATAATGTTTAGGGAATAACTCATCACCGTGAGTACGGCAATAGAGGTCAATATAGAGAGGGGAATTGATACCAGTACAATAAAGGTACTGCGCCAGCTGCCCAAGAAAAGCAAGATCATAGCGCCAGTAAGGCAGGCAGCAATGATGCCTTCGTGAATAACGTTATCTACAGCGGCGCGCACAAATAATGATTGGTCAAAGAGGGCGTCAATCTTTAAACCCGGTGGTGCTGCCGCTTGCAAGGTAGGAACTAGATTCTTGATTTGATTGACTACATCAAGTGTCGAGACATTGCCGTTTTTGAGAATTGTCAGCAGAACAGAGCGCGAGCCGTCTGAGCGCACGATGTTTTGTTGTACCGAATTGCCGTCTCGAATGTGAGCGACATCTTTGATATAGACTACTTTGTTGTTGATTACTTTTACTGGAATTTCACTGAGCAGTTCCATAAATTTGGGTGAGTTGTTTAATCCAACGCGATAATCTATATTGCCAATTTTTGCTTTACCCGATGGCAAAACTAAGTTTTGGGCATTGATGGCATCGTTGACGTCTCTGGCCGAAAGCCCCTTGGCCTGAAGCGCTTCGGGGTCGATATCGATCATGATTTGTCTGACCTTACCGCCGTATGGTGCCGGTAGTGTTGTGCCCTGCACCACAGCCAGTGCTTGCCTAACTCTAAATATGCCGTAATCATAAAGTTGCGCTTCTGATAGGGTCTTGCTGCTTAGAGACAATTGAATAATAGGTACTGATGAGGCCGTGTATCGCAAAATGATTGGTGGTTGAACACCAGTGGGCATGCGCTTTAAGATGGCCTGTGAAACTGCAGTTGCCTGAGCTAGAGCCGTCTCAATTTTGGCACCAGGGTGGAAGTAGAGGCGAATGATGCCGACGCCATCCAGGGTTTGTGATTCCATCGATTTAACATCGTTGACGTTGGCAGACAGCGCATACTCACTATAGACGGTGATGCGCTTTTCAAATTCATCGGCCGGTAGTCCCGAATAAGTCCAGATTATACTAATTACCGGAATATCGATATTGGGAAAGATGTCGACTGCTGTATTTTTTATCGAAACAACGCCCATGATTAAAATGAGAACGGCCATTACAACAAATGTATAGGGCCGCTTTAGGGCAAGTTCGACAATCCACATGGGCTAATTTCCTTTGGTATCTTCAGGCAGTTAGAAACGGACAGCTAGAAGCGGCTGGGCTTTTACTATTTCTTGTTCAGGGCTTTGCTCGGGCTCATGGCGAGCCAGCCAAGTTTCTAGATGAGCAAGGGTAGCTCCATCGGTCTGCCCTTCTTCTAGTATCAAGTGCTCTGATTGGTCGACCAATAGAAGGTCTTTGTCGCTGCTAGATAGCTCGTTAAAGAGTCTTACAGTGCCTGAGAGTTTGACCAAGCGATCATTGGTGCCCTGAAGCACCAACACTGGTGTGTCTTTAATTTGTCTGACCACTTCATGGTTGTGGCGCATGAACCTTGAGAATGTAATCAGTTCGCCAGTACTTACCGTTAGTCTGGCACTGGGATCATTTTTCCATTCTTCTCTTAAGAGTGGGTTTCTTGTTGCCTGCGAAATTAGACGCTTAGTCAAATTGACATGACCACCACCGCCAAGCAAGTTGCGCACCGCTAAATTTACAGCGGCACCCTTAGAGTGATAGCGCTCTGAAGCCGGTACCGAGGCGATTACTCCGCTTACCAGGTCAGGATTTTGAGCGGCAGCCTTTAGAGCAAGAGCAGCACCCATAGATTCACCTAAAAGGAATACTGGAGTTCCGGGGTTGTCTTGACGCAAAGTTTGCAAGGCCAGTTTGACGTCGCTAAGAGTTTTATTGGGGTTGAACTTTGATTTGGCCCCTGCCTTTTGCGACCAGCTGCCGAAGCCGCGTACGTCCATGGCATAGGTAGCGACGCCAATGGTTTGGAGCTGTTCGGCCAAGGCCTGGTAGACACACTTGTGCAAGCCGAAGCCATGTAGTGAAAGAACTATTGCTCGCTGTTTGCCTTCTGCTACGCGCCACTGGGCAATAGACTCGACGTGATTGTTGCCGAGGCTGTAGGTAATGACGTTACCAGAGTCGTAAGAGCTCTCTTTGTGAAGATTACTGGCGTGCACTAGAGGGCTATTGATGGTAGTGAAGGCAAGGCCAAGCAATAATGCTAGTGAATTGAAGATTCGTTTCTTGCCGTTCATGACTGCCTCGTTTATTATCACTGCTAGGTTTCGCTTGATTGAGCGGTAATTGTCCGTTCGTAAGTGCTCGGCTGTTAATGCTGCGCTGTTAATAATCATATTAGACCGGTCGTCTAGAAACTGTCAACCCTTCCTTTTGGATTTGTTCATGAGTCGTATCCTGGTAATTGGCTGTGTATCGTTCGACACTGTGCATTTGGAGCTGTCAGGAGATAGTTCGCCTCCTGAGCGCCGCACAATAAAGACTATTGGTGGGGCAGCCCTATATACGGCCTTGGCGGCAGCGAAAGTCGGTGCGGAAGTCACTCTCTTTGCTCCAAAACCCCAACCTATGCCTGACTTGCTCAAACCGGTTGAAGCAGCCCTCAATTGGCAGGGCCCATCAATTAGCATCGAGCAAATGCCTAGTCTTGAGATCGTCCATCATGGCCACGACCGCGCCACTCTTCTTAATGCTTCGTGGGGTGCTGAGAATCTCCTTCAACCAGAGGCTATGAGAGAACTAGTTGAAACCCACTTTGACATTACTCACATAGCGGCATTAAGCAGCCCTGCTCGCCAGCTGGAATTTATGACCTATTTAAAGATGGTCAAAGCCAATCAAGTGATTTCGGTGGGTACCTATGCTCGGGCCATTGCTGCCGATAGCGCTACCGTGCACGAGCTGTTGACTGGCAGTGATGCCTTCTTTATGAATAGCAACGAAGCCAGCCTCTTGTTTGGCGACAATGCCATTGTCCCTAAAGAGTATCAACTGATTTTTGTCACTGCGGGTGGTGACGGTGTTGACTTATACACAACTGACTCAGAGGGTGTGCAACATGAACACATTGAAGCTGAAGTGGTCGATGTGGTCGACCCCACTGGAGCCGGTGATTCGTTCTGTGGCGCCGCCCTTGCTGGTTTGACCATTTACATCAATCCAGTGGCCGCGGCTCAAGTGGGCACTCTGGTTGCCTCAAAGAGCATCGAATACGAAGGACCTTCTATCTATTTTGTTGAAGAATGAGTTTTATGCTCTTTAGCGTATTTGAGCCTGGCTTCTTTCTGTATCTTCAATATGCTAATTAGATTTTCGTTTGCAGCAAAGCTTGTTTTGTAATAGTGAAAATTGGTGAACACCCACTTTCCTTTTGAGAACACGAGCTCTGGTATTACGGCTGGATCTTTGCCCTTCTTACCTTCGGATACATCAAAGACTTCGACTAGATAGCCTTTGCCTCGAGGAGACGCTTTGCCTACCAGGTAACGTTTGGGAGTTTCTTGACCATTAATATACGGGTCAAAATCTAAGCCAACGATTTCATCGGTGACTTTGGCTGATTCACGTTGATCTTCTCTTAGCATTGCTAGAAGAGTGGGGCTGAAGTAACTAGCTTTCTCTTTGAGAATACGTTCGTTACAGGGTATCGGAACATTCTTGGTCATTTGCGGAATGTACCAAGTGTAGAAAGACTGTACAAACTTCTTGCAACTTTGAGCCGATTGAGCCATTGCCGATGGTGCCAGCACTAAGAGAATTGCTAGTGCAGCTACGATTTTACTTAGCCAAGTATTTGCTTGTCGCTTCAACTTAAACTCCTAATAGCCTTGAAAGTAAGATCTACTCTAGTTCTATGTGACCATTGTATTTGAGCCAGAAGAGCAGGCTGCCAGAGACACAGAACATTGAAAATAGACAGAAGTAATAACCAAAGGCAGCGTGAACTTCTGGTATGG
>JAKFVU010000066.1 GCA_021732025.1 Candidatus Obscuribacterales bacterium
ATGATGGTTTTGTGGAAGGCATAGGCGAATGTCTTGACCGCACCAACAATCTAGAAGCCTATGTCAGCGACGAAATGATTACTGTCACAATCTCCAATTCGTTTGGTAAGCACGAAGCTTATTCGACTATTCATCGCATTGTCACTGAGGCTTAGCTTTGATGTCGGCCAATGTGATTGCTCGCGCTTTTAAGTTATTGGCTTCCTTGATCTTTTCTATTGCTTTGACCCCTTCGGTGTTTGCTCTTTCTGAAACATTGACGAGTCCTCCGGAAAAGGATATCCGCGCGGTTTCATGTGTAAATGTTCTCGCTCGCGATTATTCAGTGCATCCCGTTCTTGGCACTAAGGCTGGTGAGCACTATAAGGGTGATTTGTCGGCAGTTGATTTTGACAAACTTTGTTGTGAATCTATATATTGGTCTGGAGAGGTTCCTTTTGATCCCAATTACTTGGCCCATGAAGCGGCCGAGCTAGATGCTGCCGAACAGCTGTGTAAGCTGGCTTTATCGGGTGAGTTCAATACGTACCGACCAGCGAATCTCGACCCTGCTTATACAACTGACAAGAAACTAACGGTCGGTTTCAACCATATACCACTGGAGTTAACCTACAGAGGATTTGATTGCACCAGGGCTGTTTGCGGTGAAACAGTGAAAAAACTGTACAAGAAGGAATTGCCTTACACAGGGCCCTATCGCTCTGAAATTTTGAAACATCCGATATTAGACACAGAGGAATTTAAGCCCCTTGGACCTATTTCACTTACTGGACTTAAATTCAAAGAGCTAAATGAGGACCCTGGTTCCCGTGATTTTTTCGAGCATCAATATATTGCTTCTTCTAAGTGTTTTCGCAAGGCTGAGGGGGCGGCAGCTTTGCAATTTAGTGATCGCGCATTCGGGTTGACGGAAATGCAAATTCTAGATTTGGGAGGCGAGCCTAGCATTAAAACAGGACCGGTAATAGTCTGGGGCGATAGCGACAAGTTCAAGAAGAATTGGGTCTATTATTTTGGGTACTCAGGAATTCCTGTCCGGCTAGTATTTGATGGAAATAGGTGTGTTGGCAGTGCGCTGTTGTCGACTGCTCAGCAACTTAAAATGGCTGATTTTAATTTCTTTCGCTTTTCGTCAAGGTTTCCTGAGGATATTCCTTGCGACACTGTGCGACAGATTGCCGGATATCAATGCCTACGAGGTAATCCGGAGGGTAAGAGTCGAGCTGAGATATTAGATACTTTTGGCGAACCACAAAGTATTACTAAAGACTCTGAAGGTCACCCACTCTATATCTATGGCACAGGACGCTTCGCTTGTGTGGAGATTCCTATCGTTGATGATCACGCATACGGGCGCATATCGCACACTATTAGAATTGGTTGGAGAAGGCGAAAGTGATGAACGAACTGCAAAACGAACTAACTAAAGAACAACTGCAAGCGGTTGAATATTTTGAGAAGAAGCTTGCTTATGAAATGGGCCCTGGCCTGCTTAAATCGGCCGTAGAATCTAAGCAAGCAATAACAGTAATTGATATGCGCACGCCTGAGCTTTATGCTGCTAGTCATGTTCCTGGAGCTGTTAATTTGACTCTCAAGCAGTTACAAGAAAGCACAGCATCGTTGAACAAAGACCATACGATTATCGTTTATGCCTACGACATTACTTGTGCACTTTCTACTAAAGCCGCTCTGCTCCTCGCCAAACAAGGTTTCGCAGTGAAAGAACTATACGGCAATTTCGCTGAGTATGCTGCCGGTAAATATCCCCTTGAAGGCACAAATATTTAGCAACCCTCAAAAAGAGAGAAGCGAACATTCGCTTCTCTCTTTTTCGTCAACACCAGGGGGAAGTCTTTTTAGCGTTTCTCTTTCATCTCGTCTGAAACATGGCCAAGTATTGCACCGGCGGTGCCACCAATTACAGCTCCTTTGAGCGCACCATTTTTACCTTTACCATCACCGATCACACCACCAATAATTGCTCCTCCAAGAGCTCCAATTACTGTGTCACTTGGGCCATCGGAACGGCCTGCTTGTGGCCTTCCAGGAAAACGTGATGGGTCTGGTCTGAAATCTCTATCGTGGTCAATGATGACTACTGGAGGTTGACGGTGTACGTCTGGTCGAGGCATCACTACAACTGGTGGGCAATACTCTGGCTGCCGAGGCATGATAACTACTGGCGGTCTGTGGTGTACATCAGGTCGCTCAATCACTACGACTGGTGGGCGGCGATGCACGTCAGGTCGTTCAATGATGACCACAGGTGGAGGTGGGGGGAGAAAACGTGCGGCCTCTTCTCGCGGAAGGTATCCTGCGTTGAAGCGTCGGCCATCTTGTGAGCGAACTACCACATCGCCGTCACGTTCAATTTGCAAATCGGCTAGGGTGCAATTGCCGGTGTTGCGCGATGTCTCTTGTATTAGCCTTGAGAACTCACGAGGATTCATATGGGCGCAATCTTCTCTCAGTAGGTTGGCAGCACTGGCTGCGTCTCCTTCGCGCATTTCGCGTGCGACGATTTGTGCGTCTCTCTTGATGAAGTGGCCTTCGTCCATTTGAAAGTACCTCGAAAATTGGTGTTGATTAATTCGAAGCGCTTGTCTATGGCGTGGGGGGAGCTCATTTGAGAGTCATTGCGCTTCGATAGGTTTCACTTTGGGGCACAAATGTGACACGAGTGTGAAACTGTTTATATCTAAGCTGGGGCTTGTTTAGAGAAAGGGGATGAACTTGGCTGCGGCCTGCGATGTAATAGTGTGAGAGAAAGCGACCATGTCTTCGCAGATTGGTAGGCCAGATATCATTGCCTCTAGCTCTTCGGTGTAGCAAGTGTTGATGGTTGCGCCCATGCGATGGACTACCTTCTGTATTCTCATCATCTGGTATTCGAGTGCATTGAGGTTGTCTGCATAAATGGTAGCGGAGATACCGACGCCAGTTGCTGCCATTTCGCTTTCGCAAAAGGCCCTGAAGTGCGCCAGGTGCGTTGCTGGTGTTTTAAATTCTCTGTAGCGTTCTGCGGTGCTAAGTTGGCAGTTTAAGCGAAAGCGGGCTTGTCTTTTGAGAGCTGGCATATTGCACGGTCTGAGATACATAGAAAAGGATAAGTCGACATCGCAGTCGAGTAGCTTATCTAAGAGACCGAAGTTGACCTCTAGCGGCAAGGTTGTGAGGTGAACGGTAGAGACGTATTTGCCGTCGATAACAACATAGCGCGGCATGTGTTCAAAGCCAGCGACACATAGCGAAAGTAAATCGCTACCATTGTTGATTGAATTGACGGCGTGGTGGTCAGGCTCTATGTGCGAGGGGCTGAGTTGAGCATAAAGCATCTTGCGTATATCGGTTGCCGAAACTGCTTCTACTCCCAGCCCGTATTTTGCCACGCGAGCTGCTAGCTTAAGAAAGCGAGATCTCGAGCGCAGCTTTGTAGATTCTGACGCGCTGCTGCTTAGCGCCTCGTCAGGTAGAGCCAACTCTTTGCTAATTAAATAGAAGTCTCTTTGTTCGCCATCGCTTTGCGCCCATCTCGGTGGCGAGTAGATTTGCAAACTTCCTAATTGATCGTTGGCAAAATCTACTATTAGATCAGCTATTTTGAGGCGCTGTACGGCATCCAGATTAGCTAAATCATGGTTGTTGATCTTGAGACATGAACAGTTTGAACCACTGCCAACAAGCGATGACGACAGTTCACCTTCTGGTAGATAGAGAGGGAGGGGTTCTCTTATGTACTTGATTCTTTTCAGCCACCATTTGAGTGGCTTTAGTTCTAAAGCTTTGACATTGCCTGCAATTAGCGAGAAGCAGCATATGAATGTGAAAAGATTGGCGGGAATGTCGGCAATATAGATGTTGGGATCAATAAATGATGAGAGTTTCAGGGCTACTAAGCTTGCTGCTACGAGGCAGAGAAGTGGTATCGGTTTGAAATCAAATATACGAATCGGTTGGTCCAAAATTACCACGGGGTATCTATCCATGAACACCTCATGCGCATGCTTAGCGGGTCTTCTTGACAATTTAGTCGACAGTAACACCGAAGGGCATCAGCTTATATGGGGAAAAGGATAGATTTAGTAGTGATCGTTTGCTTGGCCCTGGCACTAGTTATCTAAATTGTCTAACTCTTTTTGTTTTAGCCTATCTGCTTCAGCTAGCTTATGTTGGCCAAGACCTGTTAGTGCTTTTGCTCGCAGCTTGTATAGCTCACGCAACTCGGGAGCTTTAGCTATTAATATGTTGTAGTCGCCTAGAGCTTCTTTATACTTTCCTGTTTCTAGATAGGCTTGCGCTCGCATTGTGCGCAGTACTATTTTAGATTTTTCAGTGAACGACTTTGGCTTGTTGAGCGCAGATGTAGCGATGGCAATGAGCTTCTCTGGTTTGTTCCAATAGACATATAAGCGTGATAGTTCTGGGTAACTGAAGTCAGTAAATATTGGATTGCCAATTATCAGTAAAAGCAGTTTTTCTGCTTTGTCATACTGTTTCTGTTTGCTGTACATACGTGCAGTGAGTAAAGTTGGCTGCGGTATGGTTGTACCAAACTCTTTGATGTAGCGTTGGCCTAACTGAATGCCAACCTCAATTTCATCGTGACTATCGGCCATGTCGACGGCGTGATAGAGCTGGTCGCTCTCTAGGGGCAGCTTTAGCAGTTGCTCAAAATCTGCAGTAACCTTTTCTTCTTGAAGTAGCAAACTGTAGAGCTTAATTCTAATGAGCAATAAGCCAGCGATGTTTTTCTCGGTCTTGATCGCTTTGTTTGTTAGCAATAGAGCTTCGCTTGGCTTGCCAGATTCGGCTACTCTAATAATGCTTTTCTCGAGTGGGCTAGCGTTTTTGGGAACGTATATGTCTATCTTGCCCCATTCTTTAAAGGCAGAACAAGGGGAGTTGCCAAACAAAATAAGGGCCGCCAGCAATAGAAATATTCTTGCTGTTCTAATCTTCGATAATATGCGGCACTGCTTTTTCATATTTCTTGCATAACTTCCTTGTCGTCACTATGCCACATACTGCGCCCCGCTATCTAGCAGATACCAGGATTTGCTAGATTTTAGCTTCTTAATTTGAGTGTTGTTGGAACTTTCACAAGCAGGTGCCGTCGGCCTGAGCACGAAAGTTAAGGAGAAGTTTTATGGCTACTAATGTCACCGCAACTGCTGTGGATAAAATGAACGGTTTGCTTCAGGGCGAACTAAGTGCATTAGAAACATACAGACAGGCGCTTGAAAAAGTAGAAGATACAAGAGCGAAGGAAGTTCTGAAAGAATGCCACATGTGCCACTCCAAAAGAGTAGATACCATTGTTGAGAAAATTGTTTCTCTCGGTGGTAAGCCTGTAGAGAACTCTGGCGTCTGGGGATCTTTTGCAAAATTGTTGGAAGGTGGTGCCACTGTCTTTGGCGACAAAGCCGCTGTCTCTATGCTTGAAGAAGGCGAAGACAAAGGCCTTGCTGACTACAAGAAGCTCACCGCCGATGCCGAAATGAACGTGAGAGAACTTGCCGCTGATCTTATGTCAGCACAAGTCGGAACTCACGAGAAAATGCGCAACCTCAAGCTGCTAGTTCAGTAAAACCTGAGCAGTAATATCTAAATAGGTTTAACCGCCGATTGCTCAAAGAGTCAGATTCTGTTTATTCAGGGTCTGACTCTTTGTTTGTGCTCATTGCTTCGTTCTTGCGACGGCCACTGACTAGACAATATATAACTGGCAAAACAAGCAGTGTTAGTAGTGTCGAACTTACTAGCCCACCAATGACTACAGTGGCCAGTGGCCGTTGAATTTCTGCACCTGAGCCGTTCGAGATCGACATCGGTAAGAAGCCTAGAGCGGCTACTAGTGCCGTCATGATAACGGGTCTGAAGCGTGTCTTAACACCTTCTTGCACAGCCTCTTCGACAGGGCGTCCTTTGTCCACTAGTCGATTGATGTAAGAAATTAGCACTACACCGTTGAGCACTGCTACACCAAACAATGCAATGAAGCCGATAGCTGCAGGAACACTCAAATACAAGTTGCGTAAGTATAAAGCAATTACTCCGCCAATTAACGCAAATGGCACATTGAGGAGCACCACCAGAGCGTGTTTGATCGTGCCAAAGGTCATAGTCAGAAGAATGAAAATGATGGCAATCGACAGCGGTACTAAGATGGCAAATTTAGCCATAGCCCGTTCTTGATTCTCAAATTGACCGGCCCAAGTAAGTTGCGTTCCCTGTTCAAGTTTTACTGATTTGATTTTTTGCTGACACTCTTTGACAAAGCTGCCGATGTCTCTTCCACGCACATTGCATTGCACTACTATGCGCCGTGATCCTTGTTCTCTATTTACTGTCTCTAGACCAGACTCAAGCTTTACTTGGGCTACTTGTGATAGGGGAATACGTTTTCCTGTGCTGGTCTCGACCAGCAAGTCGGCGACGCTATCGGGTTCCATGTCTATTCCCTGTGGCAGTCGCACTCTTAAATCAAATCGTTTGCGACCGTCGAGAACTTGTGATACAGAAGTTCCGATTATGGCTGTTTCGGCCAATGTTTTTATATCATCGATGTCAACGCCATAACGGGCCATGCGCACGCGGTCAGGTACTATAAGCAGTTGTTCTGCCCCTTGCAGCTTTTCTACTTGCAGGTCGGCGGCACCAGGAATGGTAGCAATGATTGTTTCAATTTCTTTGGCTTTGTTCTGAAGATAGTCCATGTCTTCGCCAAATATTTTCACCGCAACGTCAGCTCTCACCCCAGATACTAGTTCGTCTACTCTCATGGCAATGGGCTGAGTAAAGTTGAACTGGGCTCCGGCGATGTTCTTAGTTAACAGCTCGCGCAACTGCTGGGTCAGTTGATCTTTGGTCAGGCCATTGCGCCAGGTAGAACGGTCTTTCAGCATAACAAAACAATCTGTGCCATAGACACCCATTGGGTCAGTTGCCAGGTCAGGCCGGCCTGTTCTTGACACCACTGTTTTCACTTCAGGTATCGTGCGAATTAGAGTCTCTACTTCACTTGAAATTTTCAGTGCTGATGGCAGAGATATACTTGGTATGTTTTTGATTTCAACAAGTATGTCGCCTTCATCAAGACGGGGCACAAACTCTGTGCCTAAGAAAGGCAAGAGCAGTAGTGAGGCGACAAAAATTCCAACAGCCGTAGCCAATGTTACTAGCTTGTGAGCCATAGCCTGTTTGAAGACTAATGAAAAAGGCTGGTAGAGAAACTTGATAATTGGATTGTCTTTTTCTTTCGGTGCTTTTTTGATAATTAAAACTGCGAGCACAGGCACTAGTAGAAGCGAAACAAAAAGCGATCCTAAGAGTGCTGACGACACGGTGACGACCATTGGCGAAAAGAGTTTGTACTCCATGCCCTCTAGTCCGAGAATGGGCATGTAGACAACTGTGATGATGGCAATGCCAAAAAGAATCGGTCTGAATACTTCTCTGGCCGATGCTTCAATTATTGCTTGAGTGCTTAGCTGCACTGCGCTCGG
The DNA here is from genome assembly GCA_021732025.1 of Candidatus Obscuribacterales bacterium. Classification (GTDB taxonomy): domain Bacteria; phylum Cyanobacteriota; class Vampirovibrionia; order Obscuribacterales; family Obscuribacteraceae. The sequence goes on from JAKFVU010000066.1 coordinate 7,509, forward strand.
GTTCAGCTTCGCTTCTTCTTGAGCTTCGCTGAGATTGCGCAAGGCATTTTCTACCATGACAATTGAGCCGTCTACGATCATGCCAAAATCTACTGCGCCCAGGCTCATGATGTTGGCAGTTACTCCAAGCAGTCTCATGCCAATAAATGAAAACATCATTGAAAGTGGAATAGCTGAGGCGCATATTAGTGCAGCGGGCAGACTGTCTACGGTCAACAGTAAAACGATGAGAACGAGGGCGCCGCCCTTGACTAGGTTATCTTTTACTGTTTCGATGGTCTCGCCCACTAAGCCAGATTGATCGTAGAACGGTTCGATCACAATGCCTTCTGGCATAGAGCGAGATATCTCTTTGAGCTTTTCTTTTACGCGTTCAATTACAGCCTTACTGTTCTCTCCCTTAAGCATCATCACTAGACCCAGCACCACTTCGCCTTGACCATTGCGAGTGGCGGCCCCTTGCCGCAAGGCGCTGCCGTGATAAACCTTGCCAATATTTTTGATTGTGATGGGCACGCCATTTACTGTGTGCACTATGATATTTTCGATATCACGCAGTGAATTGGCACGACCGAGTCCGCGCACAATAAATTGTTCTGACTCATGATTGATTATTCCAGCGCCGAAATTTTCATTGTTCTTTTCAATTGCCGAGAACACGTCTTTCATTGAAAGGCCATACTGCTGCAGGGTTGTTGGCAGAACCTCTACTTCGTATTCATCAGTCAGACCACCCCAAGTATTGACCTCAGCTACCCCGGGCACTGTGCGCAGTTGGTACTTAATATCCCAGTCTTGAATCGTTTTTAGTTCAGTAGCTGAATAACCTTGGCCGCGCAAAACATACTGGTATATTTCTCCCATAGCCGTTGAAATTGGCCCAAGCTGTGGGTTTGTGTTTGCTGGTAATCGCCCCCTGGCGCTTTGGAGGCGCTCGAGAACTAGTTGCCTGGCAAAATAGGTATCGACTTTATCTTTGAAAATAACAGAAACAACAGACAAGCCATATTTCGAAATTGAACGAGTTTCATCAACGTTTGGCAGGCCGTTCATGACTGACTCTAAAGGAATTGTCACCAGTTGCTCAACTTCTACTGGTCCTAATCCGGGCGACTCGGTGATAATTTGAACTTGGTTATTGGCAAGATCGGGAAAAGCATCGATTGGCAAATTTAGTAGTGAGAAAATGCCTGCTGTGCTCACTGCCAGAAACAAAGTAAGCACCAGCAGTTTTTGACGAATCATGCTGGATAGGAAATTTTCCAATCTTGCCTTACCTCTTAATCTTCTTGATTGCCGTTGAGGCGTTTCAAAAATTCTGCTTTGAGAGTGAGACTGCCGCTATTCACTACTAGCGCTCCACTTCGTATGCCCGACTTAATTAAGTAACCATCGAGCAAGCGCTCACCGAGTTCTATAGAGCGCTTGGCATATTTTCCGCTGCCCAGGTCTTCGAAAACAAAGACATCTTTACCGTAGCGTTGAACGGCGTTGTCTGCGACATAAGGCAAAAGTTCTTTGCGCTGAGTATGAATAATGGCGGTGCCAAACATTCCCGGTTTTAACGCCATCTGCTTATTGGGTAGAACTGCGCGGGCTAAAAATGTGCGGCTGGCGTCACCAGCCAATGGCTGTATATAGCTAATTTTGCCATCAAATTTGCGACCGGCCAAGCTATCGCTTATGAAGGTGACAGCTTGGCCGATTTTTACTTGGGCTAGATCTTTGTCGTAGATTGTAATATCGAGCCAGATGTCAGAAAGGTCAGCCACCACATATAGTGGATCTGCTGTATTGACCACGTCGCCCAAGGTAATTGTCTTCTTAATTACTACGCCGGCTCTTGGCGCTGTAAGCGGGCTGTCGCTCTCTATCTTGTGGTTGTCGTAGTTCGTCAGGTGCTTGCCGTAGGTCGAGAGCATGGCATCAGTTTCAGAATTTAAGTGCACATCATGTTCTTTGATTCCGCGCAGCTCAATTGTTATTTGGTCAACCTGGTTTTTGGCTGCAAGAACATCTTTAAGTGGTGCAATACCCTCTTCTGAAAGTTTATTGAGGCGATCTAGGTTTTTGTTGGCAAGCTCTAGGCGCGACTTGAGCTGATCTGCTTGAATTTCATTCGAGTGCTTTTCATGAATGTAGTCGCCAATTAACTTAGTTACTTCTTTGTTTTGCACTACGGCTAAAGTTTGTCCTTGGTGAATGAAATCACCCAAATTGACTTTGTCGACGGTGATGCGACCGGCTACCATCGAATTGATATGAAAGACATTGTTTTCATCGGCTTTCAATTCGCCGGTGGTTTTTATGTCGCTTTCATAGCTCATTTCTTTTATGGGCTGGCTCTTGATTGTGGCGTTGTTTATTGCCTCAGGGCTGACAGCAATAATTACTTCTGACCCAGTGGTTGAGCTGTTGCTTGAGCCTAAAGTGGTGTCTGCTTTTGAGTTGGTTTCACTTGGCGAGCTAAGCTTTCCGTCGCTACCAGATTCAACCTTGTTTGGTGTGCAGGCGCAAAGAGCTAATGACGCCAGTCCGATGCAGGCTATAGCTCCGCACAAACCGAGGGAGTGTGCTTTTGCTAATTTGAATTGATTAGACATTATTGAAACTAGACGCTTGCTTTTAGAATTGCTTGGGCACAGGTTCTCATGTGTTCGGCCTCGGCTTCGCGATAGGTCGCTGCTAACAGATTAGCGTATCCATCAAGCGAATGTGCCACGTCAGGATGATTGGGTCCTAAGCATTTTGTGCGAATATCAATCGCCCGTTTGTAGTTCTTTTCTGCCACTTCATAGCGCCCATCTGAACGCATAATCTCTGCTAAATAGTGCAGGCAGGCGGCCACATCGGGATGCTCTAAACCGAGATTCATTTCGCGCAACTCTGTCAGCTGCTTGAGCAGAGCCTCTGCTTCTTTATACTTAGTGAGCTGCAAATAGCAAATAATCAAACTATCAATACAAGCCTGGGTGTCAGGGTGGGTCATACCTAACTTGCGCTCACGCAAATCCATGAGCTTCTTCCAGTATGGTTCAGCTTTCTGATAGCGATTGTGATTGTGATAAAGGCATGCCAAATCCCAAAGTCTGGCCTCAGCTTCAACGCTTTCAACGCCTTTGGCTGTCTCACTAATTGCCAATGCTTCTTTATAGAGGTTTTCCGCCAAGAGATATTTGTTGTCAGATTGATGCACAAAAGCAATGCTGGCAAGTATCTCAGCCACCTCAGGGCTTTGTCTGCCAAGCGCCCGCTCGCGGATGCTCAAGGCGCGTTTGTAGAGCCTTTCTGCTTCAGGGAAACGGCCCTCATAAATGTATGATCCGGCCAGATTGGTGATGCAGCCCACCACTTCTGGATGATTGGGCCCAAGAGTAATTTCTTTCAAGCTCAAGAGCTTCTCTAGATGGGCGCTGGAATTTTTGTGATGGCCATTGGCTTGGCATACTGATGCCAGATTGACCAAAACAGGAACGAGGTCTACGTGGTCGTCTCCGATGGTATCGGAGAGGATGATCAAAGCTTCGGTTAAGAGCGGTTCTGCTTCTTCGTAGCGTTCGAGTGTCAAATAAACATTGGCCAAATTATGGAGAATGTCGCCCACTTCAGGGTGGGCGCGACCGAGAGCCGACTCTTTGACGCTCAAGGCTCTCTTGAATAATTCTTCTGCTTGGCGATTTTTGCCTTGTGCTGCGTAAATCAAAGCAAGGTTGTTGACCGAAGTAGCTACTTCAGGATTATCAGAACCGAGAACTTGCTCGTAGATCTCAGTTAAGCGCTTGCAGGGCTCTTCAGCCAGTTCGTGGTTGCCTTCAAAGAAGTAGAGGGCAGATAGGTTATTGAGAGCGGCCACAACGAAGTCGTCGTGAGGTGCGAGCAGTCGGTCGCGTATTTCGAGAGTACGCTTGAAGCAAGGCTCAGCCTCTCTATAACGCTGGGTCTCGAAGAGCAATTCGCCCAGTCTCTCAGAGCATAAAGCTGTGTTCAGCTCATTGCCACTCTCTTCGGCGGCAGCTAGGGCTGCCCGAAAGAAGCTTTCGGCCTGCTCGAGGTTGTCTGATTCAAAGGCTTGATTGCCCTGTTCGAAAAACTTTTCCCAATCTTTGCTCATCAGAGAATGTATGTTTCCTGCTTAGCCTTTCTGGAACATTTCTAAGGGAAATGTCAAGAAAATCTCTAGTACGATCACATGTTAATTCTACCCAGCTTTCAATCTGTTCTAATGATGCAAATGGCAGGCAATTTGCCCTAACCAATTCTAGACCGAATAAACGCTAAGCATTGCCCACGTTGGGCCAATATGGGTGCCAGGTGAAGAAAGAAATATTTGTTGCGAAATCACGCTTTCATGCAACTGCTGATGAAATTTTTGGCTGGCACGAAATGCCTGGAGCCTTTGAGAGGCTGTCTCCCCCTTGGGTGGATGTTAAGTGTGTAGAACGAAGCGGCGGCATTAATGACGGCTCTCGCGTAGTCTTGCTGCTAGAGAAAGGGCCCATGCGCATGCCCTGGGTTCTTGGCCACAAAGATTATGTCAAGGGTAAGCAGTTCGTTGATTTTCAGATTGCCGGCCCCTTTGACTACTGGCAACAAAGTCACGTTTTTGAAGAAGATGGCCCATCGCATTCTTACCTCACTGATAAAGTTGAGTTTTCAGTGCCAATGGGTCTGGCTGGCAAGCTTGCAGGTGCGGGCTTTATACGCTCTGAACTGAGTCGATTGTTTCGTTATAGGCACGCCCTTCTGGCCCGTGACATGGCTTTGTTTAAGCGTTATGGCCAAAAGCCGTTAAAAGTCTTGGTCAGTGGAGCTACTGGCCTAGTTGGTGAACGGCTTGTGGCTATGCTCTTGACTCAAGGTCATTCAGTTGTTCGCCTCAGTCGTCGACACTCTGGTCATACCGCCATTGGCAGCGCACCGGCCACTAAGTCTGAGACCGATAATCAAGCTCTCACTGAAATATTCTGGGAGCCGCTGGCGGGTACAATCGAGTCGAAGCTTCCTGATGATTTAGACGCTGTTGTGCATCTATCTGGTCGAAACGTCTCTGCTGCTCGTTGGACCGTTGAAGAAAAGCAATTGATTCACCAGAGTCGGGTGCAAAGTACTCAGTATTTGTGCCAGCTTTTGGCGGCCATGGAGAAGAAGCCGGAAGTTTTAGTCTGCGCTTCGGCCATCGGATATTACGGCGAGCGTGGTTCCGAGCCATTGACTGAAGATGCTAGCGAGGGCACTGGGTTTCTTGCTGAAGTCTGTATTGACTGGGAGCTAGCTGCCAATGCTGCTAAGGCTGCTGGAATGAGAGTTGTCTCGGCCCGTATCGGTGCTGTTCTTAGTCCTAAAGCCGGCGCTCTAGCGAAGCTGCTGCCTATATTCTCTGCTGGCGGCGGTGGCCGAATCGGCGATGGTAAGCAGTACTTCAGTTGGGTTTCAATAGATGATGCTTGTGGCGCCATCTACCACGCCATTGTCACTAAGCAAGTTGAAGGCCCACTAAATGTGGTGGCGCCCAATTGTGCTACCAATGCTGAATTCACCAGAGCCATGGGGCGTGCCTTATTCCGCCCTACGCTTATCCCTGTGCCACCGGCCATGCTGCGAGTAGCCTTTGGCGAAATGGCCGATGCACTGCTTATGGCTAGTGTGCGAGTATTGCCGCAGAAACTAAAGCAAACTGGCTACGAATTTCAAGATCCCGATCTGCTCGACACAATCAAATATTTGACCGGCCGTGGGGCTGGTCATAAATAGGTTTATTGAATCACTAGTCACAGTTCGGTCACGGAATGGTCACCACTTGGTTTTGTCTCGAAAGTAATGTAATTGCATGACCGCAACACACTACTATTTGAGGACAAAATCATGCCATACGCACCCGCCGAGTTCAGTGAAGCTTCGTCTGCCAAAACGCTAAACTCAGTTGAGTCTGCTGCTTCTAGCAATATTATGAAAGAAGTTCAAAATTACCAAGAACAAAAGCACAGACCTAATTTGATCGGCACTGCTGAGACTGCCACTGGTGATGAAGCTGTGAAGAAATTCTTTAATGGTAAAGAAGTAGAGAAGATTCTGAAAGATTTTGTCATCAATGAAGATCCAAATAATGGTGGCAAGAAAACCACAATAGATAAACTGCAAGAGCAAGGAATTCTCAAACCAATGCAGAAAGTTGACAAAGACGATTGTGATTTGCCACTGAAAGGACCAAAGAATTTGAGAGAATTCCAGCCTGATAAAAACGAGCAAAGAACTCCTGCTCAACGAGGTCCTGGTAGCGTGACCATTGATTTGAATGATTCGAAATTCTTGCGTCCTTATTAAGCAATTACCTAGAGCTAAGTAAAGCTACAAACAATCAAGCTAAGTAAAAATGCAGCCTTCATAGATCTCGTGGATCTTTTGAGGCTGCTTTTTGCTTCTCTTTTTTGTTTTCTTACTCACTAGTTGTGGCTTTGTTTTTTCTGCTTTACTTTTTTTGCGCAGTCACAGACACGTCACCGAACCGTCACCAGTCGGTCGCGCTACCTCGATTATTCTGTTTGCATGAACACCACACCTTCTCAAAAGGAGTTAAGCACATGGTACATGCACAGTTTGAAACCGGCCAGTTTAGACAGACTGACTCAAATCTATCAAGCAAAACTGATTCAGCTTCTATTAGATTGTTCGACGAAGTTCAATCACTTTCAAAACTTTCATCACCTTCAACTTACCAAGCAAACGACAAAGCTATTTCGAGCGCAAGAGGAACCGTTGGTGGCGACGGTAGCGATACCAAAGTCATAAATAAAGAAGTCGACAAAATAATGGGCGGCTTTGAAATTAAAGGAGACGAAGAGGCTTCTCGTAAGCAAGCTATTGCTTGCCGCATGATGAAAGGCCAAACAATTGAGTACGGTCGAATCACCTCTACTGTCAAAGATGGGGAAAAGCCTCTAGTTCCAGGTCGGGATGGTCCGACAGATCAAGATCGCGCTAGTCGATTTGAACGGTATCTCTGGAATCTTTGTCATCCAACCAAATAATGGTTTTTGATTTGAAGTTTTAATCACCATATCTAGTGCTGGCAGCAGGCCAACACTGACAATTACAAAGGAGAATAGCAATGGTATTTGCATCATCAGAATCTACAGCTGAGGCCGGACAACTAAGATCAGCAGGGGCTGGCCTCTCAGATTCAGCATCATCAAGATTGTTCAACGAAGTTCGAGATTACCAAGTCGCTGGCCAAGCCAATTCTGTAGGCAGAGGCGGTAATTCTGACAGTAATAGTGCTAACTCTGACAATCGCAATGCTAGTAGCTGCCTGTCAGCAAAAGACATTCAGAAGATGTTGAACGAGTTCAAAATTGAAGACAAAAACTCTGACAAATCAATAGATAAACTACCTAATAAGCATTTAGATAAGCCTTCGGATAAACCAATAGGAAAACCCGGCAGTAAACCTTGGAGCCCAGAGTTCGGAGTCTGCGCACCAGGAAGCCCATACAAAATAGATTGCCACGACGACAAAGAGCAAAAACTGAGAACAAAGTAGATGTTCTTGACAAATGCTTCGGCTAGCTCTTGCAAAGAGATGGCCGAAGCATTTTCGTACTAGTTGCTAGAGCGAAGCCTGTAGCCAACTCTGGGAATATTTTCAATCAGTGATTGGTCGTCTTCTGCGCCTTCATCGATTTTTTTGCGAATGCGCTTGATGGCAGTGCGAAGGCCCTCTGGGCTAGCATCAGAATCAGATTCCCACACTCTAGCAATGAGGGCTTCGGCGCTGAAGACTTGATCTTTATGCCTGAGAAGAAATTCGAGCAATGCAAAATCGCGAGGTAAGAGGTGCACCTCTTGTCCAGCCCGAAGAATGCGGTGCTTGGCCGGGTCAAGTTCTATATTTCCGGCTTTGAGCACTGACGGATTGATCAAGGTAGGCCGGCGCATCAAGGCCTTGATGCGGGCACCTAGCTCTTTTATGTTAAACGGCTTGGTTAGGTAGTCGTCGGCGCCAATATCAAGCCCGGTTTCTTTGTCGGTAATGGTCGACTTGCCTGTGAGCATAATCACAGGGGTAGAGCCACCATTGGCGCGGAATTCGCGCAAAATCTCGATGCCAGAATGGCTTGGAAGGTCCCAGTCTAAAACAACGACATCGAAGCTAGATATTTGCAACAACTCGCGAGCAATAGCCCCGTCGTAAGCCACTTCTACTGTATATCTTTCGCCTTTGAGCCAGCCTGAAATCATGTCTGACAGGTCTTGATCGTCTTCAACTAGTAAGATTTTCGACATTCTCGGTATCCGTTTCTTCGTCGTCTCAGGCTTATTTTCTTTACTGGCTTTGCAATCAGCATAAATATACCAACAAGAGTTGTATAAATATACCTGCGCGCTCAGTCTGACTGTTGGAGATATTCGGCCCATGTTCAGACCGGTTAGTCTAAGATTCAAGATTTTAGTTCTTATTTTCGTGCCTCTAATTTTACAGCTGGCTCTTTTAGCGGTTGTTGCTGGTTTGCAGAATCAAGCAGAGGCTGAAGCAAGGCGTGCCGAACATGCTCGTAAGATAGCTGATGAAGTGATTGCCATTACTCGCGATTTGGTGGCACTAAAGACTGATCTTGAGCGTGAAACAATAGTCTCGACCGAGATTGAAGCATCTCGTCTGTATCAATCGTTGACCAAAAGTATTGATAATCATTTTTTGAGACTTAGAGAATTGACACGCAACAAGCCAGAAATGGCGAAGTCGCTCGAAAGCGCCTTACTTTGTATGCAGCAATCAGAAAAGATGGTCAATGAGGCCCGCATCGGATATCAGGCCGGTCAGTTTCGCGGCCGGGTCGACCGACTCATGCTCATTCGCCGCTTCCGCACAGTTAATCTTGCCCTGTCAGATCATCTACTTGATGTGGGAGAGGCTGGGCGAGCTGAGGCTGATGCCAGCCCTGAAATTCAAAGAAAGTTTCGAGAAGAAGTTCAGTTTGTGCTTATTGGTGGCGGAGTTGCAAATATACTGCTGACGCTAATTTTAGGTGTTGTTTTAACGCGCAGCATTTCTCACCGGCTCAAGATTATGAATGATAATAGTTACCGTTTGGCCAGTGATATGCCGCTCAACCAGGTTGTTTCTGGTAATGATGAAATTTCTCAGCTAGACCGCGTGTTTCATGATATGGCTGCTGCGCTAAAAGAAGCCGCTCGTAAAGAGCGAGCAATCTTAGAAAACGCCAACGACTGCATTTGCTCGTTTGATTCGAGTCTGAAATTTATATCGGTTAACCCTGCTTGTGAAGAATTTTTTGCTCGTACAGAAGACGAAATTATTTCTACTCACTTGTTTGACTATCTCAATTCTGAAGACACTGAGAAGGCCTGTGCATTTCTTTCAAAAGTGACACAGGGAAGCAATCCTACCGCTCTGAACATTTCAATTAGGAGGGCCGATGGCGAAGTGCGAGAAGTACTGTGGTCATCGCAGTGGGCACCGTCAGAGGGAAAAACCGGTGAGATGTTCAGCATCTTTCATGATGTCACCGAGCATCGCGCTGCTGAGCGTCTAAAGCAAGAAGTGGTGGCGATGGTGACACATGATCTAAGATCGCCACTAATGACGGTGCAGAATTATTTAGAGTTTCTCGGTGATGGATCATACGGCGAACTGGCAGAGCAAGCCAGACAGTATTTGCCTGGTGCTCAACGCAGTAGTGAACGCATGATGCGCTTAGTTGGTGATCTCTTAGACATTGAGAAAATCAATTCGGGCATGATGGAATTAGAGCGCAAGAAAGTTTCGGTGCAAAAAGTTTTTCAAGATACCTACGAGCAGTCGGCCAATCTGGCCAATGATTTCAAAGTAACTTTGCTATTTGAGCCGGCCAATATGTTTGTAGATGCTGATGAAGAGAAGCTATTGAGAGTCTTGTCTAACCTTGTCTCAAATGCAATCAAGTTCTCACCCGCGGCAGGGTCTGTCACTGTTTCGGCTAAATCTAATAGTAAGACCGTCACTTTCACTGTGGCTGACACTGGAGTTGGTATCGCTCCTGAAATGGTAGACACTGTATTTGACCGCTTTCAACAAGCTCGTAACCAGACAGCGCGCACTAGGGGCGGTTCAGGTCTTGGTCTGGCCATCTGTAAAGCGCTTGTTGTCTTGCATGGTGGCAAGATATGGGTTGAGTCTATTGAAGGTCAAGGATCTAAGTTCAAATTCGAACTGCCGCTGGCAAGTTAACTTAAGTGCTGCCCTTATCGCCGAGTAACAGAGCCGCTACCAATATCACAATTAGCACGATGACGCCGACGGCTAATCCAACCCAATGTCTCCATGTCATTGGTGGCGCGAAGGGCACGTCTGGGTAGAGTGTTTTATTGAGTAAATTGACTTGGCGTTGCATCAACATTAAGGGGATAAGACTGAAAGGAAAAGCAGCTAGCGCATACCAGTCAGGTAAACCGGGAAAACGGTCAGCAAAGTTAATGCTTAGCTCGATAAAGAAGTACGATAAACCGAGTAAGAATTTGTTGAATTTAATTGGAAAATTGGTTTGGCTGGATGAGCTCTCATACTCTTTCATCATGTCGAAAAAGGACAATGGTAGAAACACAGAAAAGACAACTGCAGCGGCAGTTTTCGCTTTGCCGTGCCCTTTCAATGCTCGAAAATGTTTGAAGGCCCAGACTACTTCAAAAATGCCGAGCGTAAGAATGTTGAAGAGAATAAATTTCTTCAGAGTAATTGGATAACCAATCAATGGTGGTTGTTCAGTTGGTAGTGTCACAATAAATCTTAGTGCCTGGCGAACATCATCACTCCGGCACCAGCCAGAACAATAACCATGACTATAACTGCGATCATAACTGGGCTGATACCAGTGCGCTCTCTAGCATCGCCAACGGGGCTTAAATCGTTTGCTTCTGATTGCATTTTGCGTGCGCTTTTTGCTGCTGCTTGTTCTTGTCCAGTAGGAACTTCATTGCCTTCATACGAGCGCATGCGAGTCATCGCTGTGCCGGTCAGTGCTAATTCTTCGGCGGTAGCTGGCAGAGCGGGTAGGGCATTGATGAGCAGATTCACTCTGATCTTCAAGCCTTCTTCAAGGTGAGCGGCTTCTTGTGGAAACTCACTGCAATCCATCAAAGAGTAAGTGCCATGCTCAATTGTTAGCAAAGTTGCTAGTGCTTCGAAACCGGTAAGTTTGTCTTCCAATAATCTTGCACCATGAACATAGGTGCTTTTGACGATCAAAAATTCGCCATCTATTTCGCCAAATTCAGAAGCCATGCGTGCGATTGCATAGTCTGCTTTTTTGCCTTTTTGAATGGCTAAAAGAATTTCTTTAGTGGAGCGATTCTCCCAGATTTTTCCTGACTCGATGGTTGGTAATTCATTCATTCAGGTTGCTCCACCAGCTACTTAGAATTATGTTTTGAGTTCGAGGGTGACCGGACAGTGATCAGAGCCATGCACATCATTGAGGATACCAGCATTGACAACATTGTCGGTCAGGTTTTTAGAGGTAAAGAAGTAGTCAATACGCCAGCCAACATTTCTTTCTCGAGCAGCTGTTCGCATATGCCACCAGCTGTAATTGTGTGGATCTTTGTTATACATGCGGAAAGTGTCGGAGTATCCGGATTTGACGAATTTGTCCATCCAGGCTCGTTCCACAGGAAGGAAGCCTGATATTTTTTCATTCTCTTTTGGTCTGGCTAGGTCAATGGCGTTGTGGGCCGTATTGAAGTCGCCGCAGACTGTGAGCTTCTTTCCTTCTTTAACTATTTTGTTGGCCCACTTGTGAAAAGCTTCGTAGAAATCTAGCTTGTATTGCAGTCTTTCTGGATTTTGTGCGCCATTAGGAAAATAAATGTTGGCCATGACAAAATCGCCAAAGTCGGCCACTAGTGTGCGCCCTTCGCAATCGAAGCGGGGCACACCAAAGCCTTCTTTGACAGAGATTGGCTCAATTCTTGTGTAGATTCCTACCCCGCTATAACCGCGTTTTTCTGCATGCGAGAAAAAGCTTTTGTAGCCTTTACGTTCCAGGATATCGGGGGTCAGTTGATCGGCTGAAATTTTTGTCTCTTGCAAGCCTAAGATGTCAGGCTGTTCTGTATCCATCCAGTCGTAGAAGCCTTTTTTTGCTACGGCTCTGATGCCGTTGATGTTCCACGAGACTAGTTTTAGGTTAGACATGTTCACCGCAAATGAAGTTTTTTAGTTTGAAGATCTCTTCTATATCTTAGAACAAGGCGCACCTGCTGTTTGAGCAAGTGCGCCTTATTTATTTTTCGACTATTTAGGCTACTTTTAAAAGCCTATTTTTTTGAACCGACTGGTGTTTTTGCTGCATTGACTGCTTCCAACACGCCAGCGTGAACGATTTCACCTTCGTGAATGTTGACACCGAGGTGCAGGGCTGGATCGTCTAAGCAAGCTTGGTAGCCGTTTTTGGCTAGCTTAGAAGCATAGGCCATGGTGGCATTGGTGAGCGCGCGAGTAGAAGTCCATGGCACGGCGCCAGGGATGTTGGCAACGCCGTAGTGCACCACACCGTCTACTTCGTAAACTGGTTGTGAGTGAGTTGTGGCGTGGATAGTTTCGATACATCCGCCTTGGTCGATAGCTACGTCAACGATGACTGAGCCTTTCTTCATTTTGCTAACCATGTCGCGAGTGACGATTCTTGGTGCTTGTTTGCCAGGAATCAAAACAGCGCCAATTACTAGGTCGGCGTGAGGGAGCAAGCTTTCGAGGTAGTGGCCGACTGAGAATACTGTTCTCACTTGGCCGCCGAAGACGTCATCGAGATAACGCAATCTATCTAGTGATAGATCAAAGATAGTGACGCGAGCGCCTAGACCAACACCGATTTTTGCAGCATTGATACCGACTACGCCGCCGCCGATGATGATGATTTCGCCTGGTTCAACGCCAGGTACGCCACCAAGAAGTACACCGCGACCGCCCATTGGGCGCTCTAGGTATTGAGCACCAATCTGAGTAGCTAGACGACCAGCGATTTCAGACATTGGTGTGAGCAATGGCAATTGGCCATTGGCTGTTTGTACTGTTTCGTAGGCAACGCAGGTAGCGCCAGACTTAGCGAGGTCTTCAGCTAGTTTAGGAGCTGCAGCTAAGTGTAGGTAAGTGAAGAGCAATTGGCCTTTCTTGAGCATGGCCACTTCTTGTGCTTGTGGCTCTTTTACTTTCAAGATCAAATCGGCTTCGCCGAAAACAGATGCTGCATCAGGAAGAATTTTGGCTCCTACGGCCTTGTACTCGTCATCGCTCATACCCGAGCCAACGCCTGCGTTCTTCTCAACGTAGACAGTGTGACCTTCAGATACCAGTGTTTTGACACCGGCAAGTGTGATGGCAACGCGATATTCGTTGTCTTTAATTTCTTTCGGCACTCCAACCTTAGCCAAGGTCTTACCCTCCAAATATTCGAACCTAATCTCTATAAGCATCTGTAGAGATTGAAATTCTATCTCGCAATATGTCTTTACTATATTCTCTTGATAGATGTTTTATGATTGGGCGCTTGGCAACTCGTTTTTGCTCTTGGTTGACAACCGAATTTGCCATTTACTGCATATTTGGCCACTGAGCTTCTGATAATTGGCCTGGCAGATCTTTGAGCTGATATTGTTAGAATCTGGATTTAGTAGCCCGCTAGGTTCGTCACTCGGATGCCGGGTGCGCACTGCAACCAAATATAAGAGTAGGAAAATGAGCGACATAGTCATAGTCAATGGAGCAAGAACTGCTTTCGGAGCGTTCGGTGGTGGATTAGCCTCTAAAACAGCAACAGATTTGGCTGTTGAAGCCTCACTTGGTGCTATTGAACGTTCGCAAGTTGATAAAGAAACAATTGACTCTGTGATTATGGGCAATGTTATTCAGACCAGCAAAGATGCCATCTATTTGGCTCGCCATGTGGCTTTACGCTCTGGTTTAAAGGAAAATACCCCGGGCCTTATTCTTAATTTGTTATGTGGTTCTGGTGTCTATGCCGTCGCTAATGCGGCAATGCAGATTGAAAACGGCATGGCCACTACCGTTTTGGCCGGTGGCACCGATCATTTATCGAGTACTCCTTATAGCAGTTGGAGCACGCGTTGGGGCAATCGCATGGGTCATATGGAATTGTGGGATGGTCTAGATATTCGCGATACCTACGCCAAAGCATCCATGGGTGAGACTGCCGAGAATCTCCAGGAAAAATATAAAATCAGTCGCGAAGATCAAGATCAATTTGCTCTGCGCAGCCAACAACTGGCTAAAGTGGCCATGGAGAGTGGTCGCTTAAAAGAAGAGATCAAGGCCATTGAAATTGTTTCGAAGA
>JAKFVU010000032.1 GCA_021732025.1 Candidatus Obscuribacterales bacterium
CCTCTGCATATTTTTTCATGTAGCTTTGCACAAAAGCCAACTCTCTCAGGGTCTTGTCGTCTTGCGGATTCTTTTGCAAAATTTTCATCAAGACGATTTCTGCTTCGCCAAATCGTTTCAACGAACTCAGATTGGTCGCCTTCAATCGCAGTAGATTAAAGCTGTCAGACTTAAGCGCTAGGCCTTTGTCGCAAGCGGCAATGCACTCCAAGGGGCTGTCGATTGCAGCCAACATCTGAGCCAAATGTAAACACTGACTAGCTCTAATATTTTTAGTTGTGAGTGCCAACCGACAGTCAGCCAGCACCAGAGCATCTTCATCCATCAATTTGTAGAGATCGGCGCGATCAATTAACACCTCGCACTTATCACCACTCTTGGTTAGAGCCTGAGTGAAATATTTTAGTGCTTCAGAATAAATGCGTTGAGCTTTCTTCACCTCACCCATCGATTGATAGGGAACCGTCATGCCAGGCCACTGTTCAAGCATTGTTCTGGCTAATTTTTCGGCCTTGTAATATTCTTTCGCTCTAAGCTTGCTCTTAAACTCATCGTTCAGTTGGCGCAATTCAATTTTCTGTGCGGCATCAATCGATGGCTGCTGCGCTTGTGCCTTCTCACTTACCGTCAAACTTAGCGCCCACACAACTAAAGCAATTGGCGCAGCTGGCAGTAGCTGGCGCAAACAAGTGCTGTTAAATTGCTTGCGTCGAAAGTGCATGCTTGGCTTTTTACGTGCGGGCTACCATCGATCTTAGCACCCTAAAAAGAGTCGATTCCCGGAAGGTTGATGGCCTCAACCTACCGGGATTCGTCTCTACCCCCACGGTAACTTTATAAAATTGTGCTCGGCCCGCTTTTCTTTGTTGTTCGAATCAGCTCGTTCGGTGCGGTGCGTTTGCTCTATTAAACTAATGGCATGAGCGTGAAAAAGACGTGACAAAATAAATCACCTCTAAGTTTAATTTGGAATTCTTTTTTCGCTCGCCTTCAGATTCGATTACTAGCGCATACGGCCAGAGTTCATCAGCACAGATTGCTGCAGTATCGAAAACTGCTGCTTAAGCTGGCCATAGCGCATCTGCACAGGGCCACTGGGGCCAGCTTGATTAAACTGAGTCTCGAAGTTATTGAAGGCGGCGGCCATAACCTGCACCTGCATCTGTTGCTGCCCGTAACTGTTCGAGCGGGACAGACTGTTACCGGCGCTTTTTACGGTCGACTGTAACTGCTGCAAGGCGTTGGCCATAGCGAAAATAGCGGAAGGATTGCCAGCATTAAAACCACCCGAGCCAAGCGACTTCTGGGAAAAGCTCGAGAAATCACGCATGGCGTCATTCAAATCATTAACGCGGCCACTTACATTAACGCTGGTATTGGAGTACTGATTGCCAAAATTATTGTTGAAGCCTGGATTATTAAATCCGTTGATGCTTGTGCCAAAACTGTTAGTGCCGAAGTTATGGGAGCCGTTAAAGGCAGGATTAAAGCCTGGGTTAAACCCAGGATTAAATCCTGGATTCATTGCACCCTGGTTAATGGAGCCTTGAAAATATGGATTGCCACTTGCATTGCCGTAAGGATTGGAATACGGATTAGCATAGGGATTGCCAAAGCCATTACCATACGGATTGCCGCTAAAGGAGCCGATTTCATTCTTGATGCTCATCCAGCGTGAGGCCACATCAGGCGAATTGGCGGCCAAACCAATGAAACTATCAACGTTGGCAGCACTAGCTTGCAAACCTGCTAATTGCGGATTACCAAACTGATTTTGATTATTTGAGATATTTGGTGCGCGTTTCACTTCTTGGCTAAAAGCCTGCAAGGCTGTACAGAGCTGCATTTCAGGGCTACCAATCGGTGGTGGCCACTTTCCTTGCATGGTTAACCCAGTTTGCACAGAGCGCACAAGTTGATCGGTATCACGTTGCAAGTTTCCAGCATGGGCTGCTGGTATGTGCAGCAGTGAAAGCAAACATAGCGTCACCACGGCTTTAGAGTTGAGACGCATTAATTCAATTCTCCAAATCTTCTTTGACTACAAACTGACCTTTGTTCAAACCAAACTTTGTTTTCTTACCCACAACTAAATCGATAGAGGTGACCAGGTCGGGTTCTATACGATTATTAAATGCTGTTTGTGCTTGCACCATCGATGGCACTATCACCGTATTTGATGGCACATCATCCAAGACTTTAACAATTGTCCCTTGAGCTGTATTCGACTCAAGTTTCTCAGCCTTATGCATGGCCACTTCGCCAATAGCTATTTCATTACCTGCATAGTAGCCAGCTCCCATAGCGATTGGCACTAAAAACAGGAAGTATTTGATTGGTTTCAGAGAAGCGTTATTTTCGCTCATAGCTGCTCACTTTGGGTCTGGCAGAATATCATGCTTAGCCACATACTGACCTTTCTTCAGAGCCCATTTAGTCTTGCGTCCAATGCAATCAGAGGCAAAAGAAAATGCATCGAGGGCAATATGGTCTACAGTCTCATAGTGTTCGTCCACGTTGGTCGGCCCGATTTCGGTCCCGGCTGGAATATCTTTGGTCACTGCCACAAGCTTAATTTTCAAAGGCTCAGCACCAATGGCAGGCCCATGTCGATCAGCGCTCCAGACATTAAACCAAGCCCAATAGTAAGTCGCGCCAGTACAGGCCAAAAAGGCCAGCATCACTCCCAAAATTACTAATAATTGCTTTGCAGCCATCAACCAACGCCATTAAATCTGCGGTACGAACTCTTAACCGGACTCTTAAACGAACTGTTGTTCGACCTAAAATCGTAGCACTAACGGGCGGTGTAGCCCCGCCATTGTTGCCCTAAGGGCCCATGAGCTTAATGTAGTGAGCGTATTCCCCCCATTACAACCAAATCTGGGAATGATATATCTTAAGGATAGTAATCGACCCAGGAGCCAGCAATGTCCGACCAGCCACAAGAAAACGCCGTCCTCAAACGCTTTCACAGCGGGCTTAATCTAAACTCTGTAGACATTCACAAAGACGCTCCAGGCAAGGCCGCTGAGGCGCCTGCCAATACAGCTAAAGACTTACCTGCTTTGACGGTACAGCCAGAGCCTACACTTCGGCGCTTGCCAGCAACAGCTGCCACAGAAGTAGCCGCGCCGAGCCAGTCAGAAACAGTTTTAAGGCGCGTGCCTGAGCCCAAACCGGCCGCTCCTGTCATTAGAGATGAAGATGTTGCTCGTCCTCACCGCAGTAACATGACCGCTGCTCAAGAGTTGAGCAAAATGATTGAAGTGCCTGAGGCCCTGCTCTCTGGCTACTTGCTGGCAAAGCGCGGCAGCCAAAACGTGGCCGAATCAGCTGGTTCGAAAGTTGCTAGCCTGAGCGACCACGCTATTCCCCAAGCCCTCGCTACTGATTTTAATATCAGTCGCGAAGATTTGACCACCAGATTAAAAGGTAAACTCACCACCGCAAGCGCTACAGCAGATGCAGCATTTGCTGCTGACCCGACTCTTTTAGATAAGGGCTATCGCTTCGAATTCGAGAAAGCCAACCTGGCTGAAGACATGATGAAAAAGCTCCATCGCCCCGGCGACTTGGATGAAGTGCTCAAAGCCATCGACAACGTTCCCAAGAACGCCCTTACTGTAGAACAACTACAGCAAGTTAGCGAATACTCCGAGCATCTAGGCAAAAGCCCATTGCTACAACAAGAAGACCTAACAAAATGGACTTCTGAATTGGATGTAAGTGCTGAGAAGTTTAGAAAGGCCTTGGCAGATGCTGGCCCTGGCGGGGCAAGCGAACTAACAGAAGCGGGCCGTGCCGCCAATCTTGCCGAAAAAGAATTTTATGGTCACCTGCAAAACCTGCGGGCTAACATTGGTTTGAGCAAACATGCCGCTGACCTGGAAATGCAAGAGTTGATGAGAACCAATCCAACACTGTTTGAAACAGGAAGACGATTTGAGTTCGACCCAGCACTGAGCGCTGAGAAGGTGGCGGAACTGAAGCGACCTGAACAGCTCAAAGGCCTACTTGGACAAATTGAAAAAACTCACGCTCCGGGCGCCGAGAAACTAATTACAAGCCAAGGCGAACACCTCGTAGCCTTGAAAGGTTTGAGCAAAAACCCACTGATTAAAAGTGAAGGTTTGTCAGACATGGCTGCCACACTAGAAACGAATGCTGCCAAAATTATCGAATCGAGAAGCAAAGCTTTTAGTTTGCTTGGCAAAGAACAATCAACGTTTATGAAAACCAGCCTGCTCACCCTTGGCGCTGGCGTCGGCGTTAATTGGGCCATAGATAAGGTGGCTTTCAGTGGCCAAACAGCTGGCACCTTGACACACGGCGCCAACATCTTTGGACCAGCAATTTTGCTCTCTTCGTTCAAACCACAAGTGAAATTTGGTGTTATTGTCGGCTCTCACCTTTTGGCTCGCATAGCAGAAAGACCGAGCAATCAGCACTTAGAAAGTTCATACAAGAAAAAGTAAATAACTAAATAGCTCCACGAATGACACGTCAATAGGTAAACAACCTCTTCAATTGAGGTAACTTCGATTGTATTAGCCGACCAATATTGCCAAAATGGTCGCTAGCATCTTAATGCGAACAATCCGGTAACCAATGGAGAAGCGAGCACTGCTATGAGCAAATACAATAAATTGTCGAAGGACGATGCCGCCGTATTACTGGTAGATCACCAAGCTGGACTGCTCTCGCTCGTAAGAGATTTCAGCCCAGACGAGTTCAAAAACAATGTCTTAGCGCTCGCTGACATTGCCAACTTCTTCAAGCTTCCTACTATTTTGACAACCAGTTTCGAGCAAGGCCCCAACGGCCCATTAGTGCCAGAGCTGAAAGCAAAGTTACCTCATGCTCCATACATTGCCAGACCCGGTCAAATCAACGCTTGGGACAACGCTGACTTTGTTGCCGCAGTCAAGAAAACTGGACGCAAACAATTGATTATTGCTGGTGTCGTCACTGACGTCTGCGTGGCCTTTCCTGCGCTATCAGCGATGGAAGAAGGTTTTGAAGTATTCGTTGTCACTGATGCATCTGGCACTTTCAATCCAATAGTTCGCGACGCAGCTTGGAGTCGCATGACTCAAAACGGCGCGCAGTTGATGAACTGGTTTAGTGTGGCCTGCGAATTGCACCGCGACTGGCGCAATGACATAGAAGGGCTCGGCGCCTTACTATCCAACCATCTACCCGCCTATAGCAACTTGATGCAAAGTTATTCGCAAAAATAAATTGCGCCTTTTGTAAGGGCCTATTTGGTTTTATCGCCAACGTTGTAAATCAATTTCTTCTTCTCGAGATCGGCGCGCTCGGCCTCGGTAATGCTTTCGCCGCGAGCAACTCGCGCTAGGGGGCCGTCGCCTTCTATAAGCGGTTTGCCTAGTAGTTTTTCGCGTAGATTAAAGCCAGATGAAGACGATGCTGCCTTAGTTTCGCCAGGCTGATCGTAGACATCTTTGCTACCAGAAAACTTATCTAGTATGCCATTACCCTTGGTGACAATATCTTTGGGAATGCCATGACTAGATTCAGTGATAAGAACTTTCTGCCCCTTAGCCGTTTCAAGGGATACATACCTACTGCTATCGAGTCCGTCACCACCACTCACGTTGACTTTGGCACCGGGTTGTTCGGCAATGTGACCTTTGACTTCGGCCATCACTCTCACTTTAGAATCACGACCAAGGCTATTGATGGTGTCGGAGACCTTATCTCCGCTCAGCAAATCTTCGCCGACTTTCTTCGCAATTTTCTTCTCATCATCAGTTAAATTGCGTCGAAATGCCTGAGTGTACTGGTCGTCAACTCCTGGTGTTCCTTTGTCGGCGACATTGACAGAACGAGATTCAGTGGCCTTAACCGGTGCATGCTTCTTCGAGTCAGTGGCCTCTAGGCTAGCCGCAGAGCCATGTCGGCTCTGAACGCCTGGCGCGCTGATACCGTCGAGCTTGCGCGTCGCTGAATCAAAATCTATCTGAAAGCCATTGAGCATAGAAGAAACGTGCGTGCCCTGTTTAGACTCAGGTGCACCGCTTCGTTCACGCAAGTTAGAAAAGAACTCTTTGCGCTCATCAAGGCTACATTCAGAATTGAACTTGGCCGAAACATCCTTGCCCTGAGCCGCTTGACGGATTGCGCCGTCAAGGTTGCATGATTCTTTGTTATTCTCAGGACCTGCCATAGATACAACAACCATAGGGAGCTACTCTATTATTCCCATATATGGATGTTCTAGACAGGTAAGCCAGTTAACCGCGAAGTCTTACGGGGCAATGATTAACAAATAACGACATCAGAAATCCGAATTTGCAAGGAGACAACATCTGAAAAAGCCGTTCCGATGTAGCTGTGGGGCACTGTGCCGTTGGCGAATAGCAAATTCGGGTATGACTAGTTTTGCTAGGATGAATTTCATGGTTATGGTCAAATAGCATCGCTAGCAAGAAATACGAGAAGCCTTAAATGCGCAGCAAAAAGATTCGCTCAACTTCAATACTCGTGTCCCTATCTATTGCCGCCGGATTATGCAGCGCTATGCCGTCCATAGCAAGCAACGGAGTAACCGATTACTTTACCGCACCAATTCCAGTGGTGCCTAACCAGCATCCGCTCACATCTGGCGTTAGTAGCACTGGTCCTTTGCAAGGTGGAATCAAGAGCGAGTCGCAATTAAATCCATCACTACAACTGTTTCCCCAATATCAAGGCCAGGTCAATGGCAATGGTGCTTATGGGCGCCCATTATCACCTATCAGAGACACATACACACCCGAACAGATTCGCGGCAATGTACATACCGGTGGCACCAGTGGTGGCATCACCGGTGGCCCCGTAGAACTCTTAGGTGACACAGCCCGAGGTGGCAACGGCAGGATGTACGGATTGATTGCGCCGATATCCTCGTACAACCGCACACCCGCCCATGGCGTAGTTAACTATGTACCTGGTTCCAATTTCACATCAATCTTTAGTGGTAGCAATAACACTGTCAACACCACCCCGAATCATTATCAAACTATTGGCAGAGGCGTTACGGTATTGGCACCTGAACTGGCTGTTTCATCGATACCGACTCCAGCAACACCTCAGCCAACCACATTCTTTGGTGGTCGAATGATTGGTCCAGCCCTGGGTTCTCTGTCCAGCACAGTTCAATCAACGCTGCTTATGATCGCTCCAGGCATTTACACTGTCAGCAATCTACGAAGCAACCTTCCTCTGCCACATGCTGAAGAGACTCACTATGTCACCAAGCACGGTATCACTACTGCGCCTGGTTACGAAGTGACCATAACTCCACCAGGCCAGAGCAAAGAGACTTTAGGGGGGCGCTGGTCGGCCAATCAACCTAACCCTGTAAGCCTAAGTGCGGTACCAGGCACCTTGCAAGCGCAGCGAATTTTCACGAGAATTGAGCCAGTTAGCGAAACGGCCAGAGCCAATGTACTCACCCAGTTTCAGGCCACACCCTGCGACACTTGGCCGCAGTGGTATCGCGTCGTAGCCAAAGCGATTTACACTCGCTGGCAAACAGTTGATGTTTGCCCCGGCACGGCCAAACTTGAAGTCACGATCAAGCCAGATCATGATATTGCTGCCAGAGTTGTAGAATTCGTCCCCGCTGCAGATATAGAACGCAATGTTCCACGAGAGACTGAGTTTAGAGAAACAGCGGTGAAAATAGTTGACCAAGTGGGCTTCTTCGAAATACCAGATTTTCCAAAACCACCGGCCAATCAAGTTACCTTCGATATCGATCTAAAGCGCACAGTTGACGGGCCTACTGGTGTCTCGATTGTGGGAGTTCCGGTGAAGTAGAGGGGGCCAGATCCGTATTCCAGGGTATAGTCAACCAGGGGCTGTTCTTCTCGGTCAGGAGAGTCTTGTAAATTGTGTCGTATTCAGCCTCACCTTCTTTCCAGAGTTCCTCATTCCAGAACCGTCGACCTATTAAATACTCTTCGCCCATCTGCTTCCAACTGCCATATGTGCTCTGCAATCTTCGAGCCACCGGCATGATCAAATCGCTTGCTTCGTTCTCACTAATGAAATCGAGCATAAGGCCCCAACGCACGAGACAAATGTAGCGGCATAGATCCCAGGCAAGAATCCCGCGCTCACCGAACTTAGGGCCATATTCTTTAACAAGTGCTAAGCGACTGCTAAAGTTTCCTTCCGCGATGTCGGTAGTTA
The DNA here is from genome assembly GCA_021732025.1 of Candidatus Obscuribacterales bacterium. GTDB lineage: Bacteria > Cyanobacteriota > Vampirovibrionia > Obscuribacterales > Obscuribacteraceae. Next base: position 8,206 of record JAKFVU010000032.1, read on the forward strand.
CACCCCGCACCTGATCGAAACCAATGCCTTCTTTCTGATACATCACGTATTCTTTCCAAGCCTTGTTGTAGCCACCGTTTGTGCGCAAAGCCTCCAGTTGAGCCAGCAAATCTTCGCGCGATTTAATACCCCACCACTCAGAGATAGCCCTACTTTGACCGCGTATATTCGCTGGTGTCGGAGCTTCGCCTAGCCACGAATTACAGCCGTCGTCATTTTTGGTAAACAGCAAAGCAGTACAGGCTAGCGCCCAACGCTCGGGAAGAGGCACGCCATGAGTAACATCGTAATCAAGATCATCGAGAGTGAGAAATGACGCTTTATACCAGTCAGGCTCTGGGGCATAGCGAGCAGCCATATTTAGATCGGCTCTAGCCTCAACTAGTTTACCCATAGCCTGATAACAAGCTGAGCGGCCCCTGTAAGCCCCGTAATCTTTGGGGTCCAACTTAATAACTTTGTCGTACTGTTCTAAAGCTCTGCTTGGCGCACCGTCGTCTCGCAGATAGCTCCCCAGAGCCTTAAATTCACGTTTAGACGAAGTAGGTAAACTCAACGCGATGTTAAGGTCAGCCTGAGCCTCAGAAAGCAAATTCAGAGCTTTCTCGGCTCTAGCTCTACGCACATACAATGGCGCATATTTGGGAGCTCTACTGATTGCTTCGGTGGCATCCATTCGGGCCTTAGCGAACTCGCCTTTCTTAAGATAAGCACCAGAACGGCCAATCCAATGCACATAGTACTGGGGTCCGTATTTTATAGCGTTAGTGTAATCAGCGATTGCGCGGTCGTACATCTTCTTCTCTACATACTGATTGCCGCGGTCGTTGTATGCTTCTTCAAGGTGTGGATTCAACTCAATTGCTCGGTCAAATTCGGCAATCGCCATATCACAATTATCCTCGGCGGCATAAACAGCACCAAGTCCATAGTGAGCGTCTGCTGACTTGTCGTTAGCAGCTAACATCTTCTTGAAAAAGGTGGCCGCCTCTTTCGTTTTTCCAGAAGTACAGAGAGCCATGCCTTGCTCTCGCAAAGCATGATTTTCTTCAACAATTGGCTGAGAAGAACAACCCAAGGCACTAAGACAGAACACTGTCAGTGAAATAGAAAAACTCTTGGCTACACGATTCCAAAACCAAGGTAGATTCTCTTTGGCCAATAGGGATCGATTCATGCTCATTCACTCACTAGAGGTACAGTTTTCATACCACTACAAAATAGTTAATGCAATGACTAATCTTAGCCAGAGAAGAGAATCCAGCAACTAAACCAGAAGAGAAGCAGTCACAGATGACCGCTTCTCTTTCCGAGTGCATTATTGAAGAGACAACAATTAGATCATGAATTCGACAAAATCCAGATCACGCATAACGTAGGCCCGATTGGTCAGGCTCGGTAACCCAACGAAAGAATGGATGGCAGTCAAAGCTAGGTTTGCCCTCTGCTAGTAGAAGTTCCTTGGTTTGCTTTGCCCTGCAACTGATATAGGGGTTTGCATCATGGCTCAGTTTATCGAGCAATTCTGACGGACAAGCCATATCTTCTGCTAGACCAAATCTAACGTTCAAATCTTCGTCAGAAGCCAGCCGGTTGCTAATGTGACTCGGGGTTGCCGGATTGACACCAACAGCGATGCGGACTTCTGCGTTCTTATCTCTTGAAAGAAAATCTAAAACCTCCTCGGGTGTATTGGGGTTCTCGGCGACTCTCAGACGAATGCGATCAACTTGGCTCAGGGATAAAGCCTTAAGTAGCAGTGGCGAACAGTTAGGATTGCCCGCTTGTATATATCTTTTAAAAACGGCAGCATAGTTCATATGAGTTTTACCTCCGTCAGTCTATTTAGCTAAAGCCAGCCTTGCGGCCGAATCGAGGGAAATAGCCTTCGAGAGCCGGTCTCATCAACCGAAAATCTCTTGCGGCGTTCTCGGAACACAAAGATTTTGAACATGTGTTCGCAGTGGAAATTGAGGTTTCCAATAAGCAAAATATCAAAAACTCCTCCACAAGTAAAGAGATTTTAGCAATTTCTTTATTATCCAGAAAAGCCTTACAGAGCAATGGTTTACAGCCATAAAGAGAACAAAAAAACAGTCAAAACATGACAACGCTTTCGAAAATCCGAAATGGTGCAAGGTACGACCTCGAATTGTGTGTAGAGTGTTCTTATCAGATGCTTTCAATCTTCTGAATCGATAGGTCTAAGAAGTTGAAAAAATCGTTCAAAGCTTATTTTGTAGCAATTCTCGCTTGCAATCTTGTCTTTTTGCCAGTTCTGGCTAGCGACAATGAGGCACCACGCCCAAAAGTGGCTTTAGCCTTAGGCGGCGGCGGTGTTCGTGGCGCGGCACATATTGGGGTCTTGCGGGTACTCGAGCGCGAAGGTATTCCCATTGACTATGTGGTGGGAAACAGCATGGGGGCGGTCGTTGGTGGCTTGCACTGCGCCAATGTACCACTGGATAAAATCCAATCAGTTCTTTCTGATGGTTCGCTGGTAAGTGCATATCTTCCGCGTTTTCTCTGGTGCCGAATATTATTCGGACCAGTTCGCAATGTCTTCTATATGGGCAGAGACAAGCCTTACGCCGGACTAGTTAGCGGTGAAAAGCTGAAAGCAATAATCGATGGTTTGCTGCCAGATCCAAATATGAAAGTTGAAGATCTGAAGGTGCCTTTTTCTAGCATCGCGGTGAATCTAATCGACGGGCAAGCGCACGTTCTTAGTGAAGGAAGATTAGACGATGTGCTCAGAGCCAGTGCAACTATTCCTTTGTTATTGCGACCGGTGCCAATAGACGGCAACCTTTATGTTGATGGCGGAATTCGCAATAACTTGCCGACCGGTGAGGCCAGACGCAGTGGTGCTGATATTGTCATTTCTGTGGAAATAGATAATGACATGAAGCCTATAGCAGCCAGCCAGTTTACCTCGTATAGAACGGTGTTTGACCGAGTAATGAACGCCACTCTTGAGCAACTTGACGAAGACAAAGTACATGGTGCCGATATAGTGGTGCGCCCAGAACTTGTAAATATTCCCATTCTCTCAAAAGACTGGCGCTATGTTGACGAGGCAGTCTCCAAGGGCGAAGCCGCTGCTATCAAGGCTCTCCCGCGTATTCGCGCAAGACTTCAACAGTTAGGAATTGCCCTGAAAACTAATCCATAAAAAAATCATTTAGAAATTCCGGGTAGCGATTTCATTTGGTTTTAAATTTATTACAGAGCGAATGTTGATTGTCTTCAGATGACAAACCACTGTTGATAAGGTTCTGACATTTTTGCTCTCCGCAAATCTGCGGACGTCTTAATAACAACCAAAAAAACTCGAATATTTGTAAGTAATAAAGGAGGGGTACGATATGTTCTTCCAGGAACTTGCATCACCATTTGATTCAGCAACACAAATGCAGATACTGCAAGATCGCCTGAGCAGGCTCGTGAACAACATACATGAGAGTAGGAATACTGAATTTCCACCTATCAATGTATGGGCTTCAGAGAAAAGCATTGTAGTCGTTGCCGAAGTACCAGGAATTGATGCTGAAGATATAGATCTTCAAGTTTGCAACCAAACCGTGACACTAAAGACCAAGCGACATCTCGCAGAACAGGAAGAAGGCCAGACTTTCCATAGACGGGAACGCGGCCACGGCCAGTTTACTCGCTCTATCGAGTTGCCCTATGCAATTGATGCAGAAACAGTCAATGCGTCTTTCAGCAACGGCATGCTCAGAATCGAATTCACTAGAGCGGCCGCAGATCTTCCAAAGAAAATCACTGTTCAAGCATCGTAAGTCACTGCATATTTGAAAGTCTGAAAATTTTGAAAGGAGATTCGTATCATGACTAGTGCCATCGCTGAACGCAAGAAAGAAGAAATTGCCACCCCACAAAGCGGAGAGCCGATTCGCAATAGGCGTGTCTTTGTGCCATTGGCAGACATTTACGAGACCAAAGACCGTCTCTTCATTTTGGCAGACATGCCGGGAGTAGATGAGCAGTCAATCGATATTACCCTAGAAAAAAATGTATTGACCATCAATGGTTTCACAACTCCAAATACAGAAAATGAACTCAAGCTTGTCCACTGTGAGTGCCCAGAAGGCAACTACCGCAGAGTCTTCACGCTCTCTGAAGAAGTTGATAGAGACGGCATTGAAGCGACGGTAAAGAATGGAGTTCTAAAACTCATTTTGCCGAAGTCACAAAAATCTATGACTAGAAAGATCGCAGTAAAATCGGAATAATCCACTAAAATTCGCCATCTACACAATGAGTTCCAATTTATAACAGGAGGAATAAATATGGACTTCAAATTATTACCTTCAAAATGGCTCAGCAAAAAAAACAGCCTATCAGCGAGCAGAGACAATTCAAGTGAATTGAATGAACATAAAGAAGAACATCCAGTATATTCGCTCCAGAGCGAGATGAACCGCCTGTTTGATGACTTCTTCCGTGCTACTGAGATGCCGATGCTCGGACGCTCGTTCGCGCTGTCACCATTCACAGCTTTTGAACATGGCCTCACACCTCGTATCGATGTTCGTGAGACTGACAAAGAACTGCGAATATCAGCAGAACTACCAGGGCTGAATGAAAGCGAAATCGATGTTTCTCTATCGAGAGATATGCTCACAATCAGCGGCGAAAAGAAACAAGAAAGCGAGCAAAACGTAAAAGGCTGGTATCGCATGGAACGTAGCTATGGCAGCTTTACTCGTTCAGTTTCTCTGCCTTGTGAGGTCGAACAAGATAGCTGCAGTGCAGTCTTCAAGAATGGAGTGCTCACCGTTTCGCTGACAAAGACACCACAAGCACAGACAAGCACCAAGAGTATTGCCATAAAAAAGGAGTAATCAGAAACGAATAAACAGCTATTGCATGCCTAATCAGAAGAGTTTACGAGGGCCCCGGGGAGAGGGGCCCTCAAAAGAAAGGAGGGAAGAATGCTATGAAAGCTATAAACAATCTGAAAGTAAAAGCGATTGGTTTCCTTGCAGTAGCACTCTTTACTGGCTTTGTCGGTGGCTATGCCAGCAGAGATCTTTTTGACGCACAAAACTCAGCCCGGGCAAATGAAACTGCCGCGAATGTTCCAGTTCACAAAATGCAAACTGCTTCAATCGCCTCTAACCACATGATCGCACCAAATTTATGGAATGTATTTCTCGATCCATTCTTCACACCCGTCAATTTAGACATCGCACCTCTGGCACTGCCAAATTTTGTTAGCCTGCCCATGGATGTTCCAGCGGTAAAGACTATCGATGGCAACCAGGAAATACAGATTGTGGCCCAACTGCCTGGGTTAACTGAGAAAGATGTCAACGTTGAGGTGGGCACCGACCTGGTCACTATCAAAGGCGAGAAGAAAGAAGAAAGCAGCAACAACAAATCATTCTCGACCGTAAGCCAGTCGTTCGTGCGCACGGTGCAGCTACCATGCAAAGTTGATGGAGACAAAGTAAAAGCAACGCTTAAGAGCGGTGTATTGACTGTATCTTTGCCCAAACGAAAATAGTCTATCTGACCTTATGCGCTCTCAGTCGCTTGAGCTCTTCGCGAACTCGTGAAAGCTCCTCGCTGAGAGTTGCTGCTTTCTTAGCGTGCCTGGTCTCCGGGGCCTTAGTCATAGCAGCAATCATGCCACGACGCAAACCAAAAGAAACTAGCGGATCTGAAGTGATACTGCTGACGATATCATATGGCGCCCCCAGCGTAGTCAGTTCATCATCTAATATCTGAGCCAGTTCTTGCCCCGGTGCATCATCACCCAATTGCAAGAAGAGAAACTGGGCTTCTTGTGGTGAACGAACACGCTTTGAGGCATCGATCAATACATTCTCAATCTCATCGTTTGAGACCAATGCATCGGTAATCACAACCACCAACAACGGCTTACGTTTGGCATTCTTGAAATGCCTGTTAATCACTTCAGTTAACGGTGTGGCCAGATCAGTACCACCGCCAGGGTGACGGCTTTGCAAAAGTTGTCTAACATTTGCAGCGGTGCAGTTGGCAAACATCTCATGATCTGTTTCAAAAGTGCAAAGAGTAAAACCACCGCTACCGATCCGCTCTGCTTCCTTAGCCAGGTTGTAAATTTCTTTTGAGCACCATTCCCATTTTGTCATTGGTGGCGAAGTTAGCTTGTCATCCATTGAGCCTGACGAATCGACCATAACTACAATTTCGTACTCTTTCAAAGTACGCCAATCTACGGCCTCTGTAGCAGCAGCAGCGAGAACACGAGCGGCCTCCAATTTTCTTTCTTGCTCTGGCGATGTAACACCGCCAGATAGTTTCAAGCTCGGATTTTTTCGCGCTGCTTCTCGTGCGGCATCGGCAGCCAAATTATCAGGAGTATATTGCAATGCCACAGTGTACTTTTTTCCGCCGCGATCGATGGCGAGGAACATTTTGTTTTGACCAATCTGACCATTGAGAATGCGATCCCCAGCGACCAACCCAGCGTAGGCTGCGGCAGAGCCCATTCGCACCTTCTCGACGACAGTGGGCAGCTTATTGTCTCTGATTGAAATACCCGATGCCGCACAGGCACCAGCTAGTACATTTACTTCACCCGACAGGGTGATGGAGCTGCTAGCGGAAGATTTTGAAACGCTAGAATTCGAGGCGTTAGGTTTCGAGGTGTGAGACTTCGAGGCAATAGACTTAGCCTGAGGCAGAGCAGAGGCTGGAAATTCACTAAGACAAAGAGCGACCACAATAAGACACAGCAATGACCTCATTTAGACTTACCTGAAAGCACCTTTGGCTTCTTTGTCTTAGCGCTACCGAGCGACAGTGCTGTGGCACTCATAGACTCGGGTAGTGGTTTGACTACCGGCTCAACATCTTCAGAATAGTTTATATAGTTCTTCACTTTACTCGAACTAAGCGATGGCATCACACGAATAGTACCCTTGCCACAATTAGTCTGACTCAATGCATTAGCAGCATGGTTGCGCAGGTCTGCAATCTTGCGAAAATAATCTTCGTCAAGCGCTCTCAACTCTCGAATGTAAAAATTAGAATCACTGACGCTCTGCTGATAAGAATATGAATCACGAGGACTATGCCTCATGCGAGCAGAATAGCGCTCTTGAGCCAGACGCTTCGCCTGTGTATTTTCATCTCTTAACCTTGCCTCGGCCAAATTCTGATCTTCAGTCAAGCGCCGTTGATATGCGTTCAACTCTGTTTCTTTTTCACGCGCCGGTGACTTCATTGCCGCAGTCAATGCAGCTTCTTTCTGCTGCAAAATCTTCTCTAAGCCTTGACGAGAAAACTCCTTCACCTGAGGCGATGCATTGCCGTTTATACACTGACGATACTCAAAGATAGCCTCGTCCATTTTGCCTAACTTAGAGAAAGTATTGGCAAGATAGTAGCGAATTTCCATATCAGTTGGTTGCTGCACCAAAGCCAATCGTCCACTAACTTCAGCCTGCTTGAAATTGCCCTGGTTATAATCAGCAATCAATTTCTTCTTAGTAGAATCGTCGCTTGCATCGGCGGCACCCTGCACAAACCCAGTGGTCGCCAGGATAACCACCGTAAAGCAGCACAGTCTAAATTGTCGACGCAAGCCTTTGACCATCAATCTTTCCAATCAATAGTCTTAGTTTACCTTAACTGACGGAGATGGAGCGCTAGTGGTTGTTGCTTTCGGCAAATGGCGCAAAATCCATTCAGTAACTCCGCGCAGAACAACCTGATCGAACTGACCCTCTTCGAATATTAAATGCTCAGCGCGGCCAAGAAAAATCATGTCTTTGTCTTTATTTGGAATTGCTTGGTAAATAGCGAGGGTGCCCATGGGTTTGACCAAGTTGTCACTATAGCCTTGGAAGATAATGACAGGAGTCTTGGTAATTTTCTGCGCTGCTTTAATATTCTCACTCATAAAACTCTGAAATCTGATCAACTCAACGGGAGAGAGTTTCATGCGCGCTTGAGGATCACCTTCCCACATATCGCGTAAATCGGCGCTGGCTGTGGCTTGCTCAACAACGGCAGAGCCAATATCAATTTGCCGATGCTTTTTATTGAGAAACTGAAAGCCAACTTTTACTGCTGTTTTCTTAGCTTGATAGCGAGAGCCAGACGGTACAGAGCTAATAACTGCATCTACTAACTGAGGAGATTCGGAGGCGATGTGCAATACAATAGCGCCGCCCATTGACTCGCCCAACAGAACTATTGGAGTGCTCGGGTAATCAGCGCGCAGCTCAGTAAGTATGCGCTTAATGTCACCCATGGCCGCTTTCAGGTCAATCTGTTGAAAGACCTCATCATTGCGGTAGCTGCCAAATCCACGAACATCAAAAGATACAACACCAAAGCCTTCATGCTGAATCTTCTCTGCAAATGGAGTAAATGCTCCACCATGCAAACCTAATCCATGCACGGTAACAATCAAAGCTTTTAGTTCTTTGGTAGGATCGAAAAATCCTAGGCCAGGAGCGCGCTCTCGCCCAATACGCTCTTTATACCAATTATCGAAAGTGTGTGGTCTAAGAAGCGGATTAGCCAGAGCTTCTTGCGGAATACCTGTGCGGATAAAATCAAGGCCTAGTTCTCGATTGCCATAGCCGTTTCCGTAAAGATGTTTGCGCAGGGTTTCGGTAAGCAATTCTTGATTCGGTGAATCTTTGTACTCAGACAAGATTCGCAATTCGTTTTGGTTGCGAAAATTCCAAAATACTTTCTTATACAGATCAGCAAGTAATTCTTTATGATGAAGCGAACGCTCTGCGCCCATGAGACTGAGCAGACTCCAAGCAAATTGGGAGCTGTCTGGGCCGTATTTAAGCAGATCAAGCTGAGCGACTTTTTTATACTGAGCGTCAGCCAAATCTAACTTGTTAGCCAATAGATAGCAGCCACCAAGACCCTCGTAAAACGGTCCGAGATCAGCGCTCCAGGGCCCTTGGAGAGTGCTGATTATGTCGATTGCTTCTTTATACAAAACAATCGCTCGGTCTAGCTCACCATTGAGGAGAAGGCAGCGAGCTTGTACCATGGCAGCATCAGCGCTAGTCAATGATTTAGGGTCACCAAGTTTGTATGCTTCTAGAGAATGTTCTTTAGCTTTACTCCACTCATCCAGCTGCGCTTCGCATATTGATAGATTAGTCAGGCAGCGTGCTCGGTATGCTGGGCTTAAATCGTGGCCTCTCAAAAGCAGCGAAACTGCCCCTTTGGCCGCATGAAAATCGCGCTTCCAAAAAGCCTCGTTAGCCACCCCTTCAACTGAACTACACTCGGCGGAGTATGATGCCGTCTGGCTGCCTTGCGAGATGCTCACCTCATTCTGCGCCAACACAGAATTTTGACAGCCAAACCAAGACAACATCAATACCAATGGTACTGATGTTGTCAGATGTGCCTTGCGGCCTGAAACCATATTCAACGTGAAGCCCTTGCTAGGTTATACAGGTCAGATAATAACCTATCGCGGGCTCCGCGATTTAATGACGAACTACTCTATGATTCCAGGTGCGAGTTTTCCATGTCTTAACCTGCGGTTTAGGACGTACAGCTGTTTTCGAAACTGTAGTTTTTGAGCTAGTTGAAGCTGTGGAAGTTGTCGACGGAATGTTCTGCACTATAGGAGGCCGAGTCATCGCTGGGCCATTTCCAGGAGCTAGACTGGAACTGCTGGAGGCAGATTGACGATCTATCGGCGCAGATTGACTCGAGTTTGCAGTGCCCGCCTGGGTTGAATTCTGAGTGCTGGAACTGCTGCTATTAGTAGAGCCTAGCGGTGGAGCCTGAGTAGAACTCTGAGTTTGAGCCATGCTGCTGGCCTGAGATTCGCCGGCATAGCAGGACAAAGTGCTGAGCGGCACTGCGCACAAAGCTACAGCTAATGTTAACGCCTGCTTCAAATTTGACATGGTTACTTTTCCTCATAAACCCGTTGTGTGCCAGCTGACGGGAGAGAGAAGTGAAAGTTCCGTTTTAACCTTCAGCTAAAGTTTTGAGCTTGGCAAGGCCCTTTTCAAAGTCTTTGCCGCACATGTCGTCTACGTTGCAAAAGACTTGCATAACCTTACACATAAAGGGGCTTTCGCCACTCATGGTCCAGCTTACTTTAGTGGCATTTGCTGCAGTGGCGTTTGCTTCAGTGGCGTTTGCTTCAGTGGCATTTGCCGCAGGCTCACTTACAGGCACGAAGGAGAAATTGACTTTATTGTCACCTTTAAAGGGTTTGAGGAAGCGCAGGTCTATCTTTATATTTGAAGGCTCTGTGATCTCAGTAATCTCCATGGTGCCGGCTCCCACATCGTTGTTACCGTCCCAGGCATAAACGGCACCCTTGCCAGCTTCAGGACCACTAAAGGTGCGTTTCACCTTTGGGTCCAAAGCTTCATAGGGCGACCACTCGATCCAGCTGTGTAAGTTATTCACTTTTGCAAACAATTTTTCTGGCGAAGCCTTGATTACAGTCGAGCGTTCAATGACCATAACGTCTGGCTTGGTAGAAGCTAAACCTAGTATTACAACCACAGCCACACCAAGTACTGCAGCAATAGCAATCGCTATTTTTTTGACCATAATTCTATTCCTCAAATTTATTTTCGATCTATATTGACCTGACCACTACGTCAATTGTTTGACTGCCACCAATGGACGGTTTAGTTGTGTGCGCCATTGGCTTGGATCTGGACCCGATTCAGGACCATTCAAATAGCACTCCCAGAGGTCTTCGGCAGACTGGTGGCCTTGACCTTCTATCCACTGAAGAAACTCGCCCCAGGCTTCGCCTAGTCCTTCATAGCCACCTTGATAGACAGTACGAGCTACAGTTGTAGCAGGCATTTGCCCTGCCTTAACGCGGCCGACTGGTGTCACCGGTGATGCCACAGGTACACAAATATCAAAGTCAAAAGTGGAATCGGGCCGCTTTAAATGGTGAGTAAACCATGGACCAACCGGAGCCAGACCTTGTGCACCAAGCGCTTCAAATATCTCTGTGATGCCAGGACCCATCACGGTTTGAATCTCTTCTCTCGGAACAACAATATGAATATATGCTGTCTGCTGCGCCGGTGCTTCTGTGACTAATGGAGTCTCAATCATGTAAATACTTTCCTTTAATTGCTTTAGCTAACTACAAAGAGATTCCAAAGTGTTTCCAAAAAGTTTCTAGCAAGACGATGCTCACTTTAGCTTGGCCACCAAAGCTTCAAGCTGATCTGTGGCAATACCCCAACCCTGATGGAAACCCATTTTCTCGTGAGCTTCGCGATCTTCAACGGTCCAATGTACAACGCGAGCGGTATATTTAGTTTTGCCTTCATGTGCTTCAAAAGTAAGAATGCCAGTCATGAACGGCTTTGCCGATGGTACCCAAGCACTGGTGTACGCGTCCGTAAAAACCAATCGCTCATTCTTAACTACTTCTAGATAGACTCCGCGATTTGGAATTTGAGTACCATCTGGAGCCTGCATCACCACTAAGCTTGAACCACCAGCACGCAGATCTACTTCAGCTGAAACTGTCAAATATGGTGGTGGTGTGAACCATTGAGTAATTAGATCAGGTTCTGTCCAAGCTCTAAAAAGTTTTTCTGGCGGAGCATCGATAATACGGGTCAGAGTCAATTCAAGGTTGTTTGAAGCTTCAGTCTTTTCTGCAACTGATGGATTGGCTTTGGGCATGATTATTCCTTCTGTATTTGTGAGCTTGATGAGCTACGTGAGTTTTGTGAATTAAACAGAGATTCCAAATAACGGCGTAAATGCATCATGCTTTCCACCGCTACATCAGGGCTTTGCTTAGCTTTTGCAAAAATAAAAGCGCCCTGTATAACTGATTGAATAAAATAACCAACGCTCTCAGAAGTCCAACTGGCATTTGGAGCGTAGAGCAATTTTGCATCTTCAATATCGTGAGCTAAATCATGAACATGCGTTGTCATCCCAGCATCACAGGCGGCACGAACGCTGGGGTGCGTAGCATATGCTTCTTGCACCATGGTTCCCAGCAAACATGTGTACTGAGAAATTTCAGCACCGAGCATAGCGATGCGAAAATCTATATAGCCTAAAAGTCGCTCAAGGGGATCTTCAAGCTCTTGATACGGAGCCGATCCAAAAATCTGCTCAGCCATACTACTAAACTGCTCGGCTGCCGCCACCCCGAGTTGATCTTTGCTTTCAAAATGGTGGAAGAATCCGCCTTTGGTTACTCCTGCCGCATGGCATATATCGTCGACCGTTGTAGCAGAGTAGCCCTTAGCCCGAATCAAGTCGCGGGCTGCGTCAAGCAGCTTTGTGCGGGTTTCAAGGCTATTGCGGGTGCGGGCCATGGGCTTAGGGTGTCTCTTTTTTGAAATTCGGATTTAACCCAAAATTCAGTACCGACTAGTTGGTATGTAATTTACCAAGGACTAGCGAATGTGTCAAATAGAAGAGTATGGGAGCCTAAATGAATGCCTAAACAAACGCCAAATGAGCGCCAATGGGCGACATAATCGAGTTTATTAGGGGTTACCCCACTGCGCCCATATTTTGCCAACATCGGAAAGTTATCTTATTGGAGTCGAGCACTTTGCAACCGACAGTTCAAACCAGCTTGCTACCTTACTACCTAATTTCCAGCAGCTGTCTTCCACCCACCCAACGCGAAAGGTGAATTTATATGGTGAGAGTCAATAACATTGCTAATGATGCCGCTTCAGACCAAATCAAAGCCGTGCCCGACGCACCATCATTTGCAAGCTCAATTGATCTCTTCAAAGGCGATAATTCATGCTCACGTGGCGGCAGTCTGCCATTAGGATTCGACAACAACTTCTCAATTACCGGCCTCGATACAGGCAAAGGGCCCGGCCTAAAACTAGTAGACAACATGCCAGTTCTGCGCTTTGACAGCAAGGGACCCGGCCAAAATTCAGTGGACATGCCAGTTCTACGTTCTGATAGCAAAGGTTTTGACGACAACATGCCTGTTCTACAGTTCAGAAGCGATGATATCTACAGAGACCTGACAATATCAATATCACCATGCGACACCGGGAACGCTATCACTGACGACATTCCAGGTAACGGCCCACCAGATCTGAGTATCATCGACAACTTTCCTACCTATGGATCATCAGACAACGTTATTACCGACGACATTCCTGGCCGGTGCGCACCACCTTTAGAATTGAAAGTGCCTGACGCTCCGTGGGCCGCTCTAGATCAAGA
>JAKFVU010000071.1 GCA_021732025.1 Candidatus Obscuribacterales bacterium
TTACGGAAAGTCCATGAATAGTCTGGTTTAGTCTTCTTCTTTTGTGTCATATCATTCTCCTTTTGACATTTTGTCACCAGGAGCGATTTCATTCAAACCAACTGTCCACTGAACGGGGGCCAACTCATGCAACTTTTTTTGCAGATACCTACTAAGCCTTTTAGTAAAAACACAATTTTTTAAACGATTGAAGGAAGATGGCCATATGTCAATCCAGATGGTACATTTGAGACCGGCATTTCCTAGGTGCAGTGGTTCTTGTGGCTAAAAAAACTAACACCTCCGCTCCTGGATATCGCCAGATCGCAGCAGATATTATCGCCGCAATTGAATCAGGCCAAATGCCAGCTGGTGCCCCTCTTGAGCCGACTAGAGTGCTTTCGCAGCAATTGCAGGTCTCTCGTGATACAGTCGTTCGCGCCTACAAAATTTTGAGAGACAATAATTTTATTGAGAGCGACGGAATTCACGGTACATTCGTCAGCAAGCGAATTGCTGTTGCATCCAAGACTGACACTCGGCAACACGAAATTGCCCTGTCTCAATTTGGAAAGACATTGATTGAAGATGACATTTTCTTGCCGCCCGATCTCGATTTCAGCAAGCTCAATCACGGCGCAGTGCCAAAAGAAGCTTTACCTGTCAGGCGCTGGAGAGAGATTATGCTAGAGCAATGCCAGCTGCTGAAATCGAACAATTTGGTATTTGAGGTTGATGTTGCCGGACGGCTAGAACTACGCTCCAGCCTAGCCAGACATTTACTAAATAGTCGTGGCATAAACGCGACAGCCAACGAAATAATTGTCTTCAATATTTCACTAACCGCAGTAGGCCTGATATTCAAATTACTTCTAGAAGCAGGTGATACTGTTGCCGTCGAAGATCCAGGCTATGGGGCGATTAAACAACTAATCAAACTACAAAAGTTAAGGCTAGCCACTATCGAAGTAGATGACCAGGGCATGAGCATTGATTTCTTGAATAGATGCAACCCTGTGCCCAGGCTAGTGTATGTTACACCATGCCATCAAGATCCCACTGGGGTCACCATGTCATTGGCCCGGCGACAGGCTCTTTTACAATGGGCGGAGCGCAATGATAGTTACATAATCGAAGATGATTTTGATAGCTCTTTTTCTTACAGTGGCGCTCAGATTCCACCACTGAAGGCATTAGATAAAAACAGCCGAGTGATTTACGTTTCAACATTCTGGCAGATACTCTATCCATTAACCACAGCTAGTTTTATTGTTGCACCACCATCAATCACTACGGCATTACTGCGGGGCAAAGGGTTGAGCGAGGGCGTAGCAGAAGCAATGATGCAAACGACACTAGCCGAAATGCTCAACAGTGGCTTTTTGCAGGGCCATTTAAGAAGATGGAATAAAATTTTCGCGGCACGCCGCATCGCCCTCACACTTCAGTTAAAAAAAGCCTTTGGTGCAGCAATTGATATTCAAAATCAATGCGGCGGCTTAACCATGACTGTGCGTTTTCGCCAGTTGGAACCTGAAAAGGTGCTTGAGGCAGCCGCCCAGGCTGCTTTACCGCTTGTCGATATCTTCAGTCTCTATGAGCTTAATCAAAAGCACTCTTATCTTTTACCATTTGCCGCAGTCGAGGAAAGCCAGGCCTGTACAAAAGTCACCAACTTCTATAACGCTTTATGCGGCAAGTAGAAAAGTTGCTCGACTACTCAAGGTAAACAATCATGCCGATGATGAAAGCGACAAGGACTGGATATGGATTTAGCAATAGTAATAAATAAGCAGTCCACATTACCTATATTCACTCAGGTCTCGGCTGCAGTCAGAACCTTAATTGAGAATGGTAGTCTTCCGGCTGGAGCGAAGCTACCTTCAACCTCCGACTTAGGCAAAAAACTTTCCGTCAATAGATTGACTATAGTTCGAGCTTACGAGGAACTTTTAGCGACTGGCTATATCGTCACAAGACCAGGTGCAGGCTCGTTTGTGAGCGACCGAATGCAAAAGCGTCGCCAGTTGATAGACGGTAGCGCGCAACCCATGAATGTGGCAAGCAGCGAAAAACTCAGCGACTTCGCCTGCAATCTGTTGAACCAAAAATTGAGTCACAACAGTTTTTCAGAAATGCACAAGTTCAACTACGGTGGCGCTGCCGCCGAGATGCTGCCTGGAGCAGTTTGGAAAACACTTCTAATCAACCAGTGTCGCGACATCACCCTCAATAATTTAGAGTCAACACCCGAAGCTTTTGGTTGGTATGCCTGCAGAAAGGCAATCAGCGACTATTTATGCTTGACAAAAGGTCTGCGGTGTAGCGCGGAGCAAATACTAGTATTCTCTGGTTCACAACAGCCTCTCAACTACCTGGCCAATATTCTCTGTCGCCCAGGAGATGTCATCGCCGTGGAAGAACCGAGCTATTTTGGTGCACTCAACAATGCCACCTTTGCACATGCAGTTTTTTGCGAAATAGAAATGGATGACGAAGGTCTGATCGTCTCACAACTAGACAGGCACTGCAATGCAAAATTTGTCTACACTACTCCGAGTTGCCACGATCCAACGGGAGCGATAATGTCCCTCGAAAGGCGCAAGCAGTTACTCACTTGGGCACAAAACAATGATGTGCTAATCATTGAAGATGGCTGGGATAGCGATTATTGCTACACTACTCCCACCCTCCCTGCCATTCAAGGGTTAGATCAATCTGACCGTACTTTCTACATTTATAGCTTTTGGAAGCTTCTCTATCCGCTGCTCACCATAAGTGTTCTCGTTGTTCCACCACAATTTATCGATGTTTTTGAACTTGTTAAAACAGCAACCGAAAAACAATTTTCTCTGCTTGAGCAGCGCACCCTGGCTCAATTCATTGAAGACGGCCATCTAGACAGACATCTGCGCAAAACAAAACGCATTTATAGTAATCGAAGAAAAGCATTGATTGATCAGCTAGTACATTCTTTGCGTGAGTCGGTTGTAATACCAAAGCAAAGCGCTGGTCTCCATATGACAGTTAAATTTGATCAGAAATACAGCGCTAGTTGTTTAGAGGAAGCGGCAATGGTAGCGGCTCTGCCTTTCGTTTCAACTCGGGCATATTACAGGAAGAAAGCCGTCCCAAATCAGTACATGATACCTTTTGCCTTACTAGAAGAAGAAGAACTACGGCAGCGCACAGCCATATTTTGCAAACTTGTAAGCGGCATCAGTTGAATTTCCAATAGATATTGGAGAAATATTAGCGAGAGTTGCCAGCTCAAAGCAACTCTCGCCAATCTTCCTGCTCGTTACTATGTGGGCAAATCTCTAGCCTTATTCAGCTCGCAAGTGAGAGCAACAACTGAGCCTTGAAGCGCAGCCAACACGTCGGTCGGAACATTGAGTTCCTCGGCCGCAGCATAGTGCAAATTAGCGTTCTCCAGTTGCCGCACAAGCATTGCTTTACGAGCAAAGCTCCCTAACTTCAACGTGAACACTGTGGAGTCGTGATCACTCATGTAAGCGTGCCTTGATTCTGCCAACAATAACAGGTCGGCTATGCCACTAGTGTTACCTTTGGCCGTTCTGTAGAGATCGAGGGCGTGATGGCAGCTAATTATCCTGTCGTTAAGCCCATGAGCGATCAGCACCGGCAGCTGTAAGTTGCGAAGATTTTCCCGCACACACAGCTGCTTTGAACTCAACAATGATGCCGGAACAATTTTTAGCAGCGGTTGATGTTCGCGCATTACCCGCGACAGCTCAGAAAAACCAGACTTGAGAATAATGCCAGCTGGGCGGTAGCTCTGCGCCAGTGTCACAGCTATAGCACAGCCCAAAGACTCGCCGAAAAATATTGTCCTATCGAGTGCAACTCCGAGCCTATGGTTGAGAAATTCTAGGGCACATTGGGAATCGCTAAACATCTGGGTAAGAGAGGCGCGACCCGCACTCAGACCAAAGCCGCTGTACTCGAAAATAAAAGCGGAACTTCCAGATTTGGCAATTTGAGCCAACACTTTCGCTCGCGAGGCAATGTCAGCATCGCGGCCCATCAAGTAAAAGATCACAGTGCCAGTTTCATCCGGCCTTACGGGTGGTTGAAAAAACCAAGCGTTAAGAGGCTGGCCGCATTGATTGTGGAAAGTAAGCTGCTCGGAGCGGCAATGGTCGGCCAAGCCATTCAATTCGGTCGAGTCGTAAGTTAAGGTGTGAGGTCGCAATAGAAGCCGATTGGCAACAGCGGCGTTGAGCCGCGGAGCGAGGGAGAGCAGCAGTAAGCAGAGAGCCGTGATGAAGGCCCCAAGGAGTTTGTAATTGACCATTTGCAGATTCCTTTCGCTAAATGGTTGTGAACTCAAATTTGAACTCGACTTTGAACTCAAATGTGAACTGGAATGTGAACTCAATTTCCGTCCCCAAAATTAGTGCCCATCTGAGACCACCGCAGCCGCAATCGCGCCACATAAATCGTGGAACTTCGGCAGCTCTGTATTCTTCTTTTAGGGTCTATAGGCGTCTTTTGCTTAGAGGAAAAGGATCACATTTGCTTTAACTATAGAGAAATCGCCGAGAAGAATGACAGAGACAAAACATGATTTAGTCCTTCGCCCACTGTATATTCGTGAGCGAAATCGAGTATTTACTTCACGCAAGCCAAATCAATCTAGTTGGAAACTAAATAAGCTGTCTACTCGACTAGCCGACTTCTGGCTATTCACCCAAACTTATTGCTCACTTGACCAATCAAAACCTGACCGCGCGTCCGTTGACAACCGGTATTGCGCTTCGTGCATTGCTTAAGTAGATATCTTAGCTAGATGTAAGACTCGCACATCCAGTGCAAACACTACAGTGAGATACACTCTAACCATGGCAATCACGAATGAATCACGCGACAAACTAAAAGCCCGCTTATCCAAGGCAATTGGGCATTTAAATGCCGTCTATAAGATGGTCGATGAGCAGAAATATTGCATTGACATCCTCAATCAGCTTAAGGCTGTGCAATCGGCATTAGATAAGAGCGCCGAGATCATGCTCAAAGACCACCTTAATACCTGTGTGGTGGAAGCAGTGCAAAATAATGATTCAGCAAGAGTTATGGAAGAGCTTTGGCAGCTGCTTAGACATAGTTCCGAAGTAGACTCGACTGAGACGGTATCAACGAAAACTGATTGTTGTGGCACGTAGACACCCCAGTGTACGGAAACTCAAATCCCCAGAACCACAACTACTCGGGAAAACGAGTTACGGGAAAACAAGTTACGGAAACACGAGTCACGGGAACACGAGTCACGGGAACACGAGTACTTAAGAAGCCCGGTACAGAAGTCATTGAGTACACGTTTTTTTCAAGCAATCACCCGAATAGGTGATTATTGGAACCAGACAAAACGTTTATCGTAGATGGAAAGAAATTGTTGCGCTGGCTGCAACAAGGTTCCACTTGTTTAGTAGAGTTCGAAAGGTAGCCCACATATTCGGTGAAGCAAGACTACACTCAGGGGCTCTAATTGAAACGCAAGAAAACCAAGGCTCAAGTCAGTCAACTTAAAAAACCGCCAAAGGCAAAACAGTCGACTCTAGAAGTCAGCCAAGAACCAGGCGTCGCTATCGGGAGCGAGGCAAAGACATTTTGCGAAAGTGAAGCAAAGACGTTTTCCGAGAGCGAGGCCAAGACATTCTGCGAAAGTGAAGCAAAGATGTTTTCCGAGAGCGAGGCCCGGGAGCATACCGGCTTTAGAGTTCTCATCCCTATAAACTCACAAGATTCAGCCCTATATTCCCTTGAAGCCGCCATGGCACGTCGATGGCCAGACGACACACAGTTCATGCTAACTACTGTGATCGAAAACCTTGCCAGCGGCAATCGCGAAGACACGATCTTGCACAGAGACGCATTGCTAGCAGAACAGAACGAACATCGCACCGAAATGCACAAATGGCTGAGTCGCATCAAACAGTCATTCAGGACTACCTTTCCAAACACCGATTCTGACATAGAGTGTGGGCGCATCTCAGAAAAAATCTGCGAGGTGGCTAGCAACTGGGGTGCTGACTACATTATGATTGGCTCTCACGATTTCAACTTAATTGATCGCATGGCATTAGGAAGCATCGCTTCAAAAGTTCTAATGAATGCACCGTGCACAGTTGAGGCAGTGCGCTTCAGCAGACTTAAGAGACAGACAACAGTCGCCGGGGTTTTAGATGCAGAAGCCATTCGACAACTAGCAAACCAATCCCCTAGGCGAATAATTGTTGCCACGAACTTCTCTCCGCAGGCGGCTGCCGCAATCCAATGGATCGCTGAGTCACACTGGTTTGCCAGCACCCAGATTCGTTTGGTTCATGTCACTGAAGCCTCAAAGCGCGAGCCCGGGGTTTCCTTCCTCGCCGGATCAAAAAACTATATCTCCGAACAACAATATCAACGAACCTTAGAAGATCGACTGCGAAAACTAGGCAATGATATAGCCCAAAAACAGCCACACTGTAAGCTCGAGGTATTTGTTCTACAGTCTAATTCTGTCTCTGAGGCGATTCTAGAACTCGCCTCAATATGGGACGCTGATTTAGTAGTAATGGGTGCAAAAGATGCGGGATGCAGACCAGACGAACAAGCAAGCTCAACAGCACTACCTATAATGGATAGCCTTGCCTGCTCCACAATTGCAATTAGAAGCGAACGGTGCAAACAAGTTCACTTCTCATGGTACCCGGACCTACAAGAATCGGGTCTACAAAAACCAGAACTACACAACCCCGATTTGCACCTAACTCAGTCTGGAGAAAAGGCATAAATGTGCAAATAATTTGCAAGTACAGCCAGGTTAGCGATCCCCAATAATCTCATCAGCTATCCCCTTACTCGATTCCTCAAGTGTTTTCAAATCGTTCTTCGCTAAATTTGTTTGTCCAAGCTTTTGATAGCAATAGGCTCGTTCTTTGAAGCAGGTCGACAAGATCACTTCATCCTCACCACCCGGACTAGCCTTGTGAGCGCGTGTCAATTTAATTGCTTCCGAAATGCAATTAACAGCATCCTGCCAGCGGCTCAATGACTTGTAACAGTCTGCTCTAACCATAAAAAGTGCAGCTGCAGTTTGTGGCGGAACAACCTTCATTCCTCTATCAATCATTCTGAAAGCATCTTTTGTTTTGCCGGCTTTAAGCAATAAGCTGGCAGCGCGACTGTAATAGCGAGAGGGTGATCCGCCCAATAGCGCTACCTTTTCGAAATCGGCAGCAGCTTCACTTAGCCGACCTGTTGCACCATAGCATCCCGCGCGAATTTGGTAGACATCACTCATTTCATACTTCGCCAGTGCAATATTGCAAAGCCTAACAGCTTTGTCATATTGCGCGTCTCCGGCATAAGCCTGTGCCGCCTTCGCAATCACCAATACTGGAGCAGAATCAATATTTTTGACCTTATCGAACAATATTACGGCTTGTTCGATGCGGTTCTTGGTGCTTAAACAAGTCGCTTCCCACATTAGTCGTTCGTCGCCATCACCCTGATGAACAGGCGTTTCCTTAAGTAGCTGGCGAATCTCCTCTACCTTACGCTTACGCAGGAAGAACACCAATTGTCCAACTGGCAGCTTGTTTGGACTAATTGCCTTGCGCGGAACACTGAGTTTCCAAAGATTTTTCGTCTCAACAGCTGGATGGTCAGAATTTCCAGAGGCATCTAATTTTGGCCTATCTGTTTCCTTCACCGAACTGGATTTTTCAACACCCGAGATACTTTTCCTTATGTCACTTTGTGTTGTGCCACTTTTCCTTATATCAGTTTGTCTTTTGTCAGTTTGTCCTTTATCACTCTGCCTTGTGTCACTTTGCCTGATTGCCTTTACGCCATCGGCCGCCTCTGCTGAATTAAGCACACTAGCAGTCAAATTAACGCTATAGTCGGTCACGATTGCTAGGGCAAGAATGGAAAAATAAACAGAACCGATCATGCATTTGCGGCGTGCGCGAGATCGAGCTAGGGCTAATTGGAAAATCTGAATACCACGGTTCATAGAAATCTACTTTGCTGTTCGAGGTGATGCCATTGACTGGTGCTGGATTAGTGATTGATGGGTGCCGGATTGGCTATTGATTAGTGATTGACTAGTAATTGACTAGTGATTGATAAAATCGAACAATCCTTCATCTGAAAAAACTAGATAATGTTTGTTCGCCAAGACTTTCTGATCATAGCCGGTTTTATACTCAGATAGGAAATTAGTGAAATAAGCTTCTCAAGCGCCTCCAGACTGTCAATGACAGGTTCGAGCAAAAAAGGGACAAGACGAAATACTCCTCTTGTCCCTTCTTCGCTTTTTGCACCGAACAAGCGTCGCGGTTACCTCAAATATTTGTCCGGATTGTTGGCAGGCAAGTTTTTATCATGCTGCTCATCGTGAGGATTATCTCCGTGAGGGTCAGGACCGCGAGGACTTGCACCGTAAGGATTCTGTGTCTCCGGTTCATCGTAGCGATCCCTCTTTTTATCATCTAATTTTAAGATACCAACCTTACCCGGCGAGTTAAACTGCTCGATGGCCGGCTGCAACCCAGCTTCAGTTAAACCGCATGTGCTTACAATCAACGCCACAAAAGCAAGCGGTACTATATACGGTGCTGACATGGATACCTCCTTTCTTGGTATAAGTCTAGAATGAGGCTTTGCAGTAAAAATATCGTAAAACAGGGCCAGCCCGTTTTCGTGTTTCCCCCTTTTTCACCGACATCATTCAAAAAACGTTGCTCAAGCATTGGCGAGCTAAATCCCGCCGTAGCTAGCTCTTTGCTCACTACTCACTACTCACTACTCGCTACTCGCTAAAGCGAGATTGGTTTATCGTAATGATCGCGAAGATTACTAAGATCATTTCGTGATTGGTTTTGACAGAGCATAAGTATTACAGCTGCCTAGACGGCAACTCGAGTAAACGCGATCGTTTCTGTTCCATCGCCACTTCATATGCGAGCCGCTGCCAGCGCATTGCAAATGCACTAGTTATGCGGTCTCTAAGCCATGCTGGCATAAACCTTGCTTTGGCAATAAGTTCAATAAAATCATTGCGGGTGAAAGTCAATATCTCTCTATAAATAGTCTCCAGGAGAAGAGCTGATTGTTTTATATGCCAGAGAGCACGAATAGTCTTGCCAACGTGACTATCGGAAAGTTCAATTTTCCGTCCATGACATTTTCGCAACTGAATATAGTCGTCACCTAGCCTAAATCTCGTTGTATGACCAGAAGTCAAAAACCTGTGCTCATCACTTTCTCCTTTTGGAGAAAATGATGCGGGCGAAGAAGAAGAAGCAGAAGAAGTGAAATTTAGTTCGTCTTCCAAACCTCTCGCTTTCGCGCATCTTGAGCCCGGTTCAACTATTTCGTTGCCGAAAGCATTCGTCTTTACTCTGGCGACTTCTTCGGCAGAATATTGGTCTTTGCGGTTATTTACGCGGACAAAGACTCCTCGCACAATTCTGTCAATTACATTCTGCTTGATCAGCTCACAAATACTTTGGTCAACCGCTGAGCGTGTTCCATATTGCACACACGACTGAGTGCTAAACAATGCACCAGGAGGCAGAGAAGCGATGTATTTTCGTACTTTGCTAATACATGTATTCATGAACTCCCTCCTGGCGCGCAAAATTGTTTTGTAATTAGAACAACGTACAAAATCGATAAAAAGTTCAACAGAAAAAAAGTTCAATCGCCGCGCAAGGGCTTGAAGTTGGCTTCTAGCAATCTCCAGAGAAATTCCGCTGGAATTTCCCTGGGGATTGCGAGCTTGCTTGGACAACATACGCAGACGAACTGAACCGGACGTGCGTTTTAAAGTTCAAAGAGACAGACACGAAGATTGAATCGCAACTAAGTTCCTTATATAGCGAAAAAACCTTCGGTGACACCAATGGAAACTAAAGAACTTGAAGCGGTCTGCTGCCATGCTGAACTTGAACCTTTTGCGCGTCCAATAATTAGCGCCGATAAATATTATCGCGCGCTCACACTTATCGGACATATTTCTCCCCGCATCGATGCATATACAAACGCGCATGAGCAGCCGCTAATCACCAATAACGCCACCAATGCGCACCATCTATAGCACCACGCACACCTAGATATATCAGCCACCGCGAACGCCACCACAAGAGCATATACAAAAGTGATATCGCATTATCAGACCTCAAGCTCTGTGCCCATTTGCGGGCACAAGCACCTGCTGCCAAGCAGAGGTACCTACACCACATATAGCAGTGCCGACACTAGGGGTAGTGGGACTATTTTGCGATTTTATCTAACCCGCAAACTCAATCACACCAACAGGTTTCGGGCTTTGAACACCTTTTGAACAGCAATTTGCTAGTTGCGGAGGTGACCCTACCGGTAGTAGATTATTCATAACGAAATCTTGCGCAGAGGTCCTAAAAACCTCTCATAAAACAAAAAAGTTCCAATCACAAATCTTGGTTTGTGAGTACCGACTCACGAAGGTAAAACTTTGCCCCAACGCTCCAACAAAGCCCCGCCCTCGCGGGGTCTAGTTGACGCGTTCACCTTCAGCCAGAGCTTCAGAATCTCCGAGTCACTCAGTCTCTGGCCTTTAAGGTTCTCTCTCGCGTCCACGCCGTTTTCCCCTATCACCTTTCACCTTTCCCCCTTTCGCTCTTGCCCGCCACCCTTTTCACCACGTATCTCTGTACTCCCGCTCTCTACACTAGGAAGGAACCACATATAAATGCTGACAGTTGAGAACAAAGAAAATTCCTCTAAAGAAGATTCTCCTAGCGATAACACCCCAGAGAAAACAACAGCAAGGCCTGTTTCTATGTCAACGACGACAAATACAAGCACGCCAACAGCGAGTACCGCGCTCGCCAATGCTGCTAAAACATCAAGCAGTACGGCAGCGACAGTGATCCCAGCAAAAGAGGACTACACAAGCCGCTATTGGGAATCAACCCAAGAGACTTTAGTTGGCTTGTACGGCAATAGAGACCCATTGACAGGCCAACCGATTGAAGGCGTCAACGATATTATTCACAGAGTTGCTGGTTCGGTTGCTATTGCCGAATTGAAGTATGTGCTGACTCCATCTGAATTGGTTGAATTATCACTGGCAGACGCCATTGCTCATCCTAAAGTGGCTCAGTGGACACAAGTTTTCGCTGACAACATCGGCAATCAGAGATTCTGGGCCAATACTCCAGCCAATATCAATGCCGATCCTGAGGTTTCGCTCAAAGTTCTTCAATATTGGGCTTTCGGCAAGCTAGCCAATATGAAAGAAGAAGATATATGGCTTCGGTCGGAAGAACTGCGCCATGCGGTAATTCAAGGCAAAATAACGAATCTTTCTGAGCACGAAGTGGCCATGGGCCATCTCTCATCATTCTTGCGCGGCAAAGGCTGCTTAGCGGCTTGTGGAGTAGCCTTCGTCACCGATAGCCTAGAGGGCATCCAAGAAGCTGCTCGCATCGAAGCATTGGCCGCCAAGGCAGCGATGGGAATGGGTCTCAACACCTCCTCACTACGTCCATGGGCATCAATTATCTCTAACGGTGCAGCTGCATCTGGTCCCGATCGCTTCTACGAAAAGACCATCGCTAAAGCCGTTGAAGCAGTAGCCCAAGGCGGTCGCCGCGGCGGAGCGCTGATTGAGCTGCGCAACTCCGATCACCCAGACATTCTCTTCTTCATCGACAAGAAGAAACTGATTCCGCCACCCGCAATTTCCCGAATCTACAAGCAATTGCGCAGCGAATTGAGACAAGAATCTGGCGAAGATTCAATGACTTACAAAAAACGCTTGCTCAAACTAGCTGAACAACAGTACGGCGAGCAATACGCCAACTACATTGACAGACAAAACTATCTAAAGAACACCAACGTAACTATTTTGGCCATGCCCGGATTTATGGAAGCAGTCGAAGCAAAACGCTTCTATCCAGCTTCTTTCAACAATCAAGCATGGACTGGCCCTGTGTACGATCCACGCAAGCCTGTGCTCGATGCTCGCGGCATGATGACCGTGAACAAGCTCACCAAAGAGCCTACATATGAAGAGTATTCAGTCGACATCAAAAAACATCCTGAAGCAATTGACGCTGCTCGCAAATTGAGCAATGCCATGGTGGAAATTACCGACAAGTACGTCAAGGCCCACGGCTACTTCTATGCCCCTGATGTCTTCCAGCGCGTTGTCGAAGGCATGAGAGACTCTGGCGAACCCGGCATTGGTTTCTACGAAACAATCAATGCAGGCAATGCTAATGACCATGCTTACGACCTCAACACCTGCAATCCATGCGGCGAACAATTCTTGCCTGCCGGACCAGGAAAAGACGGCCGCACCTACATGGGCAATTGCAACCTTTCATCACTGCACGCCGCTCACTCTGATTTCTGGAGTCCAGACGGCAGCTACAATATGTCAGCAATGCGTGCTGTAGTGCGGGTTCAACAGCGCTTCATGGATAACGTGTCTGATGTAAGCTGGTATCCAATTCCACTGCAAAATATGACTGCTCGTTTAGAAAGACGCAACGGTGGTGGATTTGCTGGTATCGCTGAATTTCTCTCGAGACTAGGTGTGGAATTCGGTTCTCCAATCAGCCACCAAGCCACTGAAGAACTTTTCCGCCAATACAACAAAGCTTCCTTGGAAGCCTCAGTAGAAATGGCTAAAGATCGCGGCGTTTATCCGCTATGGGAAGGAAGTCGTTTCCACAAAAAAGGTCTACGTGTTCGCAACAGCTGCTTGACTAACAATGCCCCAACAGGAACATTGGCTCAGGCTCTGCAAACTAGCTGGGGAGTTGATCCGCACAACGGTATTGTCTTCTCACGCAAAGTTCGTTCACGCTTCGTTGACTTCGTTGCTCCAGGCTTCAAAGAATTGATGATCAAGCATGGTGCTTGGCCAGAAAGCGAAGATGCTCAAAAAGTATTGATGAAGAAAATTCGTGACAATCACAAATCTTGCCGTGGTATCGCCGAAGTTCCTGAAGCAGTACAAAACGCTTTCCCCATTCGAGTAGAAGTCACTCCAGAAGGCTACATCAAGCATCTCGCCGCTATTCACGATGGCGCCAACGAAATGCCTGAAGTATTTAACTCCGTCTCAAACACATGCTCTATTCCGCTTGATTCAAGCGAACAAGAAGTGCATGACTCAGTAATTCTGGCTTGGAAACTCGGTGTTAAAGACATTACCTTCTATCCAGATGGCAGCCGTCTATCGCAACCTGTAGAAAAAATCGCCAGCAACGACTACGACCGTGAATCAGATCTGCTTGCTCAACTCGGTCACCAAGAGCGTCGCAATATCCACGTAGATGAGACCATTGGTCAAAACTACAAAGTGCGCGTCGGTTCTCCTGATGGAGGCTCCACTCTGCATGTCAGCTTGAACCACGAGAAGAACCATCCTGGTGAACTAGTTGAAGTCTACGCTCGCATGGGTAAACCAGGCGCAGTAGAAGCTGGTTTGTTTGAAGCTGTTGGTCGCTTAGCTTCGTCATTCTTGCAATACGCTGCTGAATTCGGTGAAGAAGAGCGCTCAAAAGCAGAGATGACAATCGTGCATCAGCTAGTCAACATTCAATCTGGCTATCCTGCATTCTTCAAATTCTCTGACTCTGACAAAGCTGTAGTGGTCCAATCTCCTTGCGATGGCTTAGCCAAAGCCATTCAGCACTATCGCAAAAATCACAGTCAAGACCATGAAGAGTTAGCTCTCGCTGAAGCAGCTTTGAATCACGGATCTGTTCCTGCTGCAGCAATTCAAAATGCCGCATCACAAGCCGGAAACAAATCAACGACTGGTGTGCTCCATGGCACAGCAGAAGTATTCGGCACATCTGCAAATGGTGCACGAGCACAAGCTCCTTGTGGAAAATGTGGCGGCGCGGAGTGGCTGAAAATTGACGGCTGCAATGTCTGTCAGTCTTGCGGCTACAGCAAGTGCGGCTAATCTAGACAAGTCTGGAGATAGTTGCGGGCGCTGCTATCTCCCCCGAAAGGGTTTAGGGGCTATCGACTGAATAAGTGACAGAGAGCCCCCCAAAATTGAAAACAGGTTCCTTTCGAGGAGCCTGTTTTTTTTGCGCAAGAATCAAACACTGTGCAATTGCACGGTGATTGGTTCTCTTTTGTTCACTATTGTCAAAGGCATGCCGCCAATTTAAGTGTGCTCCCGAGTCACTGGCTCTGGATTCTCGGCAGCAATTCAATCCGAAACAAAGAGATTGCCTTATGACAAACGACTATCATGGACTCTATTCCATCAGCACAAATCAGTACGTTCACGTTAATCACGGCTGGTGGTGCACTGAATGCACAAACCATCTATTTGAAATTGATAAGCAAACCGACCACACCAAAGAGTGGGTGGACGTTATGCGCCAATGGTCAACCATTGTTTTACTTTGGCTCTGGGACACCTTTCTAGCATTTGGCAGCGCAGTCATATCAATAGTTCTAGGAATAGCTTGGATTTTGCTCTGCTTTTTTGAAGGCGTCGACAGTGATACCAGAATTTATGAGGAGCAATTACATGCGAAAGATGGTTTAAGCCGAGCAAAACGAGACAACCTAAATAGCGAATATAGTGAAGTATTGCGGGAACGGCACCAAGTTCTAAAAGATATTGATCGCTGCAAATCCAATATGGGCATAGATTCTGGTTACAAGCAATTCTGCCTTGACCGGAAAGAACTGCAAACGAATCAACAAAAGCTCGATTTGATCAACGCAAGACTAGACGGTTTTGAAAAAGAGCTCCGCATACATAAAGGTGTTTAACAATTTAGCCACTGGCATTGAACCAATTTGCGGTAAAAAAGTTCAAACTGCAAAAATGGCTGAAGTCTTTGTCGCACAAGTAATTGCAGATTAGCAGAGAAATTCCTCCGAAATTTCCCTGCTAATCTGCAGATGACAAAACCAATCAATTCCAATAAAAAAACCAAAAATTAAATCGAGACAAAAAAAAATTAAATCACGAGCTTTCACATAAAAATCTAGTCTGGTCGGCGTTCAGATGTGGCTTTGAGAAAATCCTGATACTGCTTCAACGTAACTTGATAGTCAGGATTATCCGTCGCCATCAAATCGCCCTTCATTTTAAGAGTCATCCGAAAGAACTCCCCAGCCTCCGCATCCAACCCTTGTGAACGACACAAGGTCGCTAAATTACCCAATGCTCGAGCTACCACCATGCTTCCGGGCCAGGCTTCGTTGGCCTCATGAATGACACAATGGCGAAACAGCTCGACGCTTTCGTCCAGTCGACGTTGCTCAAACTTAACGGCGGCAAGGCTCATGAGTTTCAATGGCAACGCTGACCAACGCAATTCATCCACGGCCTCAAGCCGAGACGTACTGCCTAACTCGCTGCGTAGGTAATGGTCTTGAGCACGCTCTGTGTCACTTATGCGAGCGAAAGCTAGGGCTAGCCCAAAATGAGTCAAGCGAGTATAGAGGTGCCGGTCATCTAAATTCTTGATATACGTATGCAGCGATGCCTCAATCAGGGGAATACTCTCCGACTCTCTGCCAGTCATGAAGAACAATCCGGCAAGGAAATTGCGATGAGCGGCTGCAGCCAGAGAATGACAGCCCGACTCAGCCTCAATCAACGCTAACGCGCGTCGATAAAATCGCTCTGCCATATCGAACTGACCGCAGAGACGACAGGCTACTCCCATTCGGTGAAGTGCTGTGAGGTCGGCTAAAGTGGCGTCTTCAATTAGACTGGGAGCAAAACCAGCCAGATGTTGAAAGAACGCACTTTGAGTGGGAGGAGACTGGCTCTCTATTCCAAAGCGAACCGGCTCAATTGCAAGCACCAAGCCTGGGTTGTTGAGCATCTCTTCTGTTTCATGCAGGGTTTCCGCAAACGCATCGGCCATACAATCCTTCTTTGACTAAATTACGAAGCAATAAAACTTTAGGCAATCTGGGACACCGAAATACTCGCTTCCAATATCTTACCCCTCAGCCGTTCTAACCAAATTGTGGTTCAAGCGCTTGGCAAATAAAAGTGCGTATAATCGAGAGATATCTAAAACATAGGCAAGGCTTTACTGACTTTGATCACCCCTAGGCCCGGAAGCAAGCAACTGAGACTGAATTGAAAAAATCGCTCCTCAATGGTTTTAAAAAGTATTCTGCTGTATTCCTTTCTGTTTGGTTACTAAGCAGCTGCAAAGCGTACGCCAATGAGCAAGCCACATTTTTGAAGCA
This sequence comes from Candidatus Obscuribacterales bacterium, assembly GCA_021732025.1. Lineage (GTDB taxonomy): Bacteria > Cyanobacteriota > Vampirovibrionia > Obscuribacterales > Obscuribacteraceae. The sequence goes on from JAKFVU010000071.1 coordinate 16,237, forward strand.
AAAATCCCTGATGTTGGGACGCACAGAGCTGCTCTACAGCAAAGACGGAATTAAATTAGACCTCTACGAAAAATCACAAATTTTGACGATGCGCCCGCCTCTCTGGAGGGTGCAGATTTGTCACACTGGTTATAAGCGATACTGGGAAGGCGAGGCAAAAGACTTTAAGTCAAGCTTCAACAGTACCTGCGCAATGTTTCGACCAGGTGATGCCAGCACACTTAAACCTGGGACAGTAAGCCAATCTGAAATAAAAGGCTTGCCGTGTGTTAGCTACAAATTGAATGGACAAAAACTAGCAAGCAATACCATTCAGCACACATGGCAAAGACTACTTGTTAAAGAAGGAACCCTTTTGGCATTGCCGGCCAAAGACGTTCCCGCGGTTGCCACTAGAGTTCTGAGCCTATCATTTGGTGCTCCGGTCACACCTGGTATACCGCTGGCGATGACGGTCTTCAATAACGCAGGTACTGAATCTAAAGAATTTGAACTCTTAGCCGCTCAGAAGAAAGCAGCTACGGCAACTGATTTCAAAGTACCAAGCACTTATACCAGGGTGAGCAAACCTGAACAGATTACGAACACAAAGGCCATGGGCGAAGACTTCGCCGAAATATTCAAATGAAGTTAGTGGAGAACATCCGAATCAATCATGCGCAGCAAGTCTCTTAGGTGGTGAGCCATGAGGGATGACACTGCAGAAATGTCAGAAATAATATTGATCTGATCAGTCAAATCGTCGATTGTAAGCGCTGTGCGTGCTGACTCTACTCCGCTTACTAAGTCAAGTTTTGCTTGCTCCTTTTTGGAGCCGTGAGGTTCTAACCATTGCCGCGAGATCCAATAATTCTCAAGCAACTCAACCCGTGTGCATTCAGGGTGATCTAGTGAGCGACTATGCAAGAAGCGCCAAACACTCTCCGGATAGGTAGTGCGGCGGTCAACAGGCCGACCGAAGAGTTCTGCTATAACAGTCGGACTGCTCGCTCCCCGAGTCTTTCCTCCAGCACTTTGCTTAAGTGAATACATAGACATTCCGGTTGAAACCACACCAGAAAGCATTTGATTAAAGTTGCCTGGAAAGGGCAAGGCATTCTTCGGAAAACCAAGCACCGAACCAATTGTATTGAGGGTTCCTGAAGCCATAAAGTTGATGGCGTTATTGGTTTCGATACCACGATCACGTTTATCTATTAGCACTTGCCTAAGTGCTTCCAAGTTACCTTTCTCTTTCTCAGCTTCACCCTGTATGCTGGCCACATCGAAGTAGCTCTCCAGAACCGTTTCAAGAATTTTTTGGCGAATTTCAGACTTACGCTCGAGACTAAGTTTTCCATTCGGTTCGTTGATTTCACGCAGCAACGGCATTATCTCTAGAGCCTCTGCCAATTCTTTTGTCGGCTCAGTAAGCTCCTCTATTTTCAACGGGACAAACAATTCTCGCTTTGGTCGTCCGACTAAATTGCTTACTCCCGGAGCGGTCTTACTGACCCGCGAGCGAGATTTCGATGGATTTCCGGGCGCAGTAGGTGCCGAGGCAGAAGCAATAGGTATGCCCGACTGAGATTCAGCAATAGAAATGCCCGACTGAGATTCAGCAATAGGAATGACCTTCCGCGATTCGGAAACAGTAGACATCACCTGCTGAGATTCGGAAACAAGATCATGGCCTGCTTCACTCAATGCAAATGCCGCCGGAGAAACACTGCCAACTGACATGGCCGTGGCCACCACAAGAGCGGTGCACAAGCAACTATATCTACGTATGTTCTTCGAAGAATTGAGCATCACCTAAGTATCTCAGCTTGATTGCCTCTGACAACTAAGTGAAGAATGCTTTACCGTTTCTTTACAGATTTCACGTTACTAGAAAAATTCCCTAACAAACTGCTGTCTTAATGATTTCAGGGCAATTGGCTTATCGTGGCCGTGCCTGATCTATTGGAGTTATTAAATGTCACTATCATCAAATCGCAATTCAAAAATTACGCAAACGATAGTGCTTTTCAAAATGGGAGCGGTACCCACCACTGAAGATCTCAAATATGCATTAACAGAAGCAATAAGAGCAAAGAAATCAGTGGAGTTGCCTTTCAAACATCCGGACAACGGCGTGGTATTTACTGTGCGTGTTGCAGCCGGTACGAGCGTAACTCCTCCCAAATGGACGTTTCTACTGGGAGAGGCGCATGGCAGCAAGGTTCTCTGGACAAAAGAAACCAATGAAGTGCTTGTCATTCAGGGAAAAATCAGGGTCGATTCGCTGCATGGGATTCCGCAAGGCCATAGCGCGCCAGCGACGTTCCACCTTTGAGCTCAGCCTAGAGTCAGTGCCTTGAACAACCGGGCTCTGGGGAGCTTTCATGACGGTCACGGATAACGCCTCGTGATCAACTTGGTATAATCCGCTCTAAATTCTTGAGTGCAACTGTATTGCCTATACAAGTTGCTTATAGATTACGAGTTTGAACTGACCTATTACGAATTTGAGCTGGTGGAGATTCTAAATGCACTGCGATACAAAAAAATTAGCACTGTCCGTAGCTCTTGCATCAGTCTATTTCTTCAACCAGAATTTAGCTGGCCTAGCCGCTCCTGACAGTAAGCACAAGCGAAAAATTAGTGCGCAGCAGGCCGTCACTCTAGTAAAGAAGCGCAGTGATGTGAAGAAATTTCTGGCGCTTTTTCCTAATGGAAAGTCAAAAAAAACCCAGGGATTTCCCGTAGTGGAAGCGGAAGAACTAGACAACAACTGGAATGTGCATGTGTATGAGCAAATGCCCGATCATACTGCAACCATGAACTGGTTTGAAGTTGATGGGCAAACCGGTGCGATCAAAGCTATGGAATAGCGGAGCAAGGAAGGTCCCGGCGACTTACTCGTTCGTCAGATTTAAAATCTAATTATTACTAGATGTAGTAGGAACAAAACAAAAAAAATGATGAGTTGGCCCCCGTTCAGTGGACAGTTGGTTTGAATGAAATCGCTCCTGGTGACAAAATGTCAAAAGGAGAATGATATGACACAAAAGAAGAAGACTAAACCAGACTATTCATGGACTTTCCGTAA
>JAKFVU010000025.1 GCA_021732025.1 Candidatus Obscuribacterales bacterium
GTCTTCAACTTTTTCATTGTCATACCAGAAATAGTGGCCTCTTTAGCTTTTCAGCCGCTAGTCAAATATGTATTCAATAACCAACCAGTATTTGTCGTCATGATGGGTGGAGCTTCTCTTCTCATTGCAGCTTTAGCAGTAGGGAGAGTGGAAGATCCCGGTGAAATAGAAGGTAGCAAGGAGATAATTGGTGACAGCAAAGCTTGAGGCCGAACCAGTGTTACTCGCAGGTGCTTCATTAGGTGAAGGCGCCATTTGGGACGACGAGAAGAGGCTGCTCTACTGGATCGATATAAACAATTGTCTACTCAATAGCTTCAACCCCGAAACCAATACCAACAAATCACTGAAACTACCGGCCAAGCCCGGCTGCGTTGTACGGCGCGCCACAGCTTGCGGTGGCGGTTTTATCTTGGGCCTACCCGGTGAGTTTGTGCACCTCAAAGTGGTAGACGACCTCTCTGACAATATTCATACAATTACTGTGTTGGCTAGGCCCGAAGAAAATATTGTTGCTAACCGTATGAACGACGGCAAGTGCGATCCGGCAGGCCGGTTCTGGTGCGGTTCCATGGATTTAAGCTACAACCATCCTAGTGCCAATCTGTGGATGCTAGACCACAACAAACTATCGCACATGCTATCGGATGTCACCATATCTAATGGCATTGTCTGGAATCACGCCCATGACACCATGTATTACATTGATACTGCCACCAACCGAGTAGACGCCTTTGATTACGACAAAGAGAGCGGTGCCATATCTGAGCGGCGCCCACTGGTTACAAATGTGTGGGGTGGCTACTTTGATGGCATGACTATTGACAGCGATGACAACCTTTATATAGCAATCTGGGGTGGTTCTGCTGTGCAAAAAATTAGCTCAGCCACAGGCAAACTAATTGCCACCATTGCTGTACCAGGAGTAGTCAATGTCACCTCTTGTGCTTTCGCTGGCGACAAGCTGCAAGATTTATACATTACTTCAGCCCAGCTAGAAAAGCCCATCTCTGACGCACCAGAACATGCAGATGTGAACGCAAGAGCCAACGCTAATGCTGGTGCGCTTTTCAAAATACACTTGAGCGACTGCCAGGGATTACCGGCCTATCAGTATCTAGGTTGACTTCTTCGGCGGGTCTAAGCGCACCATATTCCACTGCTCGGTATTAGTCTTGCTAAAGTGCACAAGTATTGGGCTTTGCGGTTGCAACAAATTGGCCAAGCCTGTGTCATACACAACACTCTTATTACCGGCGACTTCAAAAGCTAGCCTCATATTCTTTTTGTCCACAGCTCCCGATACGGTCTTGCACTCCTTCGTGAGAGCATTATAGTAGTTGCCTCTGACGGCGCCTTTCTTATTGACCGCCAATTGAAACATCATTGTCGAATCAGTTTGATCGCCCTGGGTGAGTGAGAACACCCCTAACGATTTCCAATCTTTAGAATCCTTTGACTCGGCTGCAGCCAAAACCGCTGGAGTTGCAGTACCTTTAGAATTTGCCGCTGCTTTTGACGGAACAGTCGCCGGAATCGGCATTGACTGGGCAATGGTTTGGGCCTGAGTGTAATAGTTTGCAGCGGTATCACTGGGCTGATTGCCATAATAAACAGTGTCGCCCTGATAAGTGATGTTGTTTCCGTAATCATAATCAACCGGTGCATTGTTGACCGGGTAATCCCAGAAAGAAGCTAGATCATTCCAATCACTATAGCCGTAGGCCCAATCATCGCCCCAATCTCCGCCCCAAGCATAGGGATAGCGCCCCCACCAATCACGACGAAAAAGACCGTCGTCACGAAAAGCGTTGCGAACTCCAACACCGCGGTCAGTCATAGCACTAGCTGATAGTCCGCGAGAGACACCAGTGTCAGCTAAAGAGCGGCCAAAGCCACCATCAGTAGGCAAACCTCTTTGTGCACCAGTATTCCAGACTTGGTCGGCACCGCTGCGCAGAGCGCTTTCAGAAGTGTGATCTAATACTGAGTCGCCGCGATCGCCGAACATGTCGGCGCCACCGCCATAGCCATCTCTAAATCCGTCGCCATAGCCGCCACGGACGCCGCCATAGTCACGTCCTCCATAGCCATCGCCATAACCACCGCGCACACCGCCATAATCGCGGCCGCCGCCGAATCCGCCACCAAAGCCACCGCCTCTACCACCACCTCCGCCACCACCACGGGCGCAAGCATCTTGCATTAGTTGAGGCAGAGTTATCGTGAAAGCCAACAGAGAAAGAGCCACAAGAAGGCCGGCAGAAACGGTCTGGCGTTTGCTTGTCAGACCAGTAAGGCTAGGTCGCATAATACTATTTACCTTTTAGGAGAAACTGACTTTAGTTTTATTTCCGATATCTATGTTTGAGATCTACTTCTGGTCTCGGCGCATCACAAGAATTTCTTGAGAGTCAGGCAAGTTCTTTCCTTCAGCAAATCGTTTGGTAGATTTCCAGGTGTAACTGTTATCGTCGACTTTATGCAAAATATAGTGGGCACTGGCGAGGGTACCATCGTGATCAGAACCGCGTGCACTAACAAGCCAATTGTCACCATCTTTCTTCCAACGGCCCATACCTAAGCCGCCATCCGAATTGAAATGCCATGAGCAGATTGTATTGAGAACTGGATTCCAACCAATTATTTCTGTTTCGCTTGGAGTGTTATTGTCTGACTTACTAGAGTAGAAGTTGACCTGCAAAAATTTCTTTGAAGCTGTCCAATCGCACTGCACGCGCAAATCAGAATTAGATTTTGCCCCCCAAGAGCCAACCATCCAGGACAATTCACTAATTGAAACCTCTGTCAATTTGGCTGGTGCGTCATGCTCAAAAACAGAAATCATCTGCCAATGGCCACTGTCTTTGCTATGAATGGCCGTATAGCGAGAATTACCAGTAGGCAGTTTGGTGGTGCCTACTTCTATAGCAATATTGTTGGCAGGAAATTTAACCGATTCAACATCAATATCAAGTTTTTGTGGCGCATGGCCCTTAAAATGCGCAGCAAAGAACTTTTCAATTTCTTCTCTACCTCGCAATTTCTTACCAGAAGGCTCAGTTAAGGTGCCATCGACCGACCATTGCAAGGCTAAGGCCTTAGCGTCGCCTTTGCCATAGCTCACCGCATACTGATTCGCTTGAGCGCGAATAGCAGACTCATCCTCAGCTTTAATTGCTTCATCGGTGGTTGTTACTTTCGACTGACTATTTTTAGAGCTAGCCGAGCCGCCTGAGCTAGCCTTAGCCTCTGCTCCAGCGACAGTGCCCACCATACTTCCAAAAAATAGAATTCCTATAGATGCCAGCGCCAAATTTAATGGCCGACGATTGAAGTACATATTCAAATTCAATGGAAAAAGACCCTCCGTAAAACAAATATGAACCACTAAACCAAAAGAACTAAACGAGCTAACTAATTAAAGCTAGCTGCGAAGACTTCAAATACTTAGTGGAGCGATGTTTTAGGTGATCACAACTGTAGCATTGGCGCATTCAAAAGATACGTCAGTGCCCATGAAAAGCATTTTGAGAAGGTCGCGATAAAACCCATATAGAGGAATTCTCTCGGCCACTTGGTCTCTCATCTGGTCGCGCTTAAGCTTGAAAGAACTATGTGAAGGACCAGACATGTGGTCTAGCTCTAAATAATAATTATTGAGTGGTTGCACTTGTATTTCAAAAAGCCGCTCGTGCCATTGAACCACACTCTTAATGGCTTTCCATCCGGTTTTCTTCATCTCTTCGGGCAAACAGGTGAGATAGTTTTTGGTTTCTACAATTTCAACCAAACGGTCACCCTTGATAGAGCCATTGCTCAAAATGCCAAAATCTTGAAGAGCCCCCAAGCGCTCCCAATCAATCCCAATCGCTGTCATAGCCTCTAAACGATCATGCACAGCAAGGCAGGTGGCCTCATCATCACATACTATTTTGATGCCAAAAATGTCTTTGACATACTTACTATAGTGACGCAATTGCTTATCGCGACTGACAAGTTCGTCGATGACAAAAATTTCGTCAGTGACTTTATTCCACAATTCTTCTTCAGCTTTTACTCTACTCGTCAAACGATTGACACCATCGGTGGCACGCCCACGTGGAAGGTATTCAATAAAGTTAGCTGATAACTCTAAAGGCACCCACTCAAAATTTTTGCGATAGCGAAAGTTATCGAGCATATGCTTACCCATATCGATGTCGGTCACCGAGAAGAGCATGTCTTGAGTAATACGCTCGCGAATAAGAAAGGGTCGATCTTCGTCACTCGGTAAGACACCAATGACATTGCTATGCAATTCGAAGTCATCTTCTAAGAGCAATGTGGAGAGCAAGTGCGAGAGTAAGTGAAGATTGCGTTCACCATCAAGAATGTTCTGACGAAAAGATTCGCGCACTTGAGCCATCAAAGCTCGCGATAGCTCTATGGTCACAGGACTATTAGGATTAGCCTCTTGCTCTGCCTTCTTCTCAGCTAGGTAAGAAATGAACTGATGCAGCACGGGATCGTGCATTACCATCAATAAAGGCGAGTGCAAAATGCTCATAGAATCAAAACCAACAATTAAATTGCGCAATAACAACGCAAGTATAAAGCGAAAATCATTCTAGACCAGAAAGCAGTGCTGTTCTGTAAACGATTACACGAAAGAGTGAAGCCATTTTCTTGCAAAGCAAGACCCTTGACTACCGACATCGTAGTCAAACTGCCATTTTTCAGGTCTGAACAATTAAAACCGCCTTAAAGCTGTTTACTATCGCTTGATGTGCGGCCGTTTGCCGCCGCTAAACAGGTATAATCGGCAGCAATGCACGTGCTAGCGCGCTTATGTTTAGGGAAAGCTCATAAATGATCATCGTTAACGAAGTCTCAAAAGGCTACGGTTCTCGCACACTGTTCGACAATGTCTCAGTAAAATTCAGCCCAGGCAACAGATATGGTCTAACAGGCCCAAATGGTGCCGGCAAATCTACGTTCATGAAAATTCTTACCGGTGAACTAGAAGCATCTAACGCTGGCACTATCACCCGCCCGCGCAAAGTAGGCGTACTGAAGCAAGACCAATTTGCTTACGACAATGAACGCATCATCGACACTGTTGTGATGGGCAACGACATTCTCTGGCAAGCATTTAAAGAGCGCGATGCACTGTGCGAAGTTGAGAATCTCACCGAAGAGCAAATGAACCGCCTCGGCGAGCTTGAAGTTATCATTGCTGATGAAAATGGCTACACCGCTGAATTTGAAGCAGCAGAAATTCTTAGAGGTATCGGCATCGAAGACGATGATCACGAAAACCTCATGAGCACACTTGCCACCGACTACAAGTTCCGCGTGCTATTGGCGCAAGCTCTGTTCGGCGAGCCACAAGCTGTGCTGTTAGACGAACCTACAAACCACCTTGATCTCGAATCGATTCACTGGCTGGAAGAGTTTCTCTGGCAATACGAAGGCATATTGGTTGTAATCTCGCACGACCGCCACTTCTTAAATTCAGTATGCACCCACATAGCTGATATCGACTACGACACGATTATTGTCTATCCGGGCAACTACGACGATATGGTCGAGCACAAGATGCAGGCCCGTCAATCAATAGAATCGGCCAACAAAGACAAAGCCAAAAAAATTGCCCAACTGCAAGAGTTCGTGCAAAGATTCGCAGCTGGTCAACGTTCTAGCCAAGTGCAATCACGTCGCAAAGAAATGGTGAGACTAGCACCAGAGCAAATGAAACGATCAAATATTCAAAGACCATTCATTCGCTTCGAACAAGAGAAGCCCTCTGGCCGAGAAGTATTGCAAGTCAAAAATTTGACCAAGTCATTTGACGGTAATGCACCTCTATTCAAAGACTTTAGCATCGACCTATTGCGGGGCGAAAAAATTGCTATTATCGGCTCGAACGGTGTAGGAAAAACCACTCTGTTGCGCTGTTTGATGAACGAAATCGAAGCCGATAGCGGCTCTGTAAAATGGACAGAAGCTGCCACCTGGAGCTACTACCCACAAGACTATCACGATGCTATAACCGCTGGCAGTACGGCTCTTGATTGGTTGATGCAATATATGGTTGATGAAGGTCACCAACATGTGCGCGGCCTACTTGGCAAAATGCTCTTCTCTGGTGAAGACAGTTTGAAGCAAACCGAAAACCTCTCAGGTGGAGAAGCGGCTCGACTACTCCTCGCTCGCATGATGATGCAAAAAAATCCTGTATTGGTCTTAGATGAACCAACAAATCACTTAGATCTTGAAGCTGTATCAGCCTTGGCTGAAGGTCTTTCCACATTCCCTGGCACAGTCTTTGTGGTCTCTCATGACCGCGATCTGATTTCGGATGTTGCCACTCGCATTTTGAGCTTCACACCAAGTGGGCTGCGTGACTTCCAGGGTACTTATGAAGAATACCTGCAAGACAATCCGCTCAAGGAACTGGCCGGAAAAGGCAAAAGATAAGTGCCCTCTAAAAAAGGGATGCATAAAGCGCTTAATTCTTGCGTCAATTTGGCATAAGTAAGCTATGTCTAGCAGCGACGATCACCTACCGAACAAAAGCCTTTTTCGCGCCTTCGCTAAGCAAGAAGTGGTAGAGCGGCGGGTTTTGCTCGAATGCTTTCTAGCTAGCGGCATACTCGAAGACGATCCACGCGGTGGCGCCCTCTTCAAGGCTATCCGCGCGTCTAGTGAGCAGATTGACTATGACCAGTTTCAAACCTTACAAAACGTCAGCCCGGCGCTCTTTGAGCAGGTTCTAACCGGCCAATTGGCTATTCCAAGATTTGCTGAGTTTTGCCAAGAATTGCAGCAAATATTTGATCGAGTGTCTAATAATAAAGACGGCCAGCTAGCAAATTACATACCGCAACTCGAACGAGTCGACCCTGATAAATTTGCCGCCTCAGTCTGCTCAGTAGATGGCCAAAGATTTTCACTTGGAGAAAGCGAAGAGTTCTTCTGCGTGCAATCATGCTCAAAACCAATCACTTACTGTCTTGCACTAGAAGATCAAGGCGAAGAAGTTCTGCACCGCTATGTCGGCACCGAGCCCAGCGGTAAGACTTTCAATGAGTTAACTCTCAACGCCAAAGGCCTACCTCACAACCCCATGATCAATGCTGGTGCCATCATGTGTGGTGCCTTGATCAAGAGCGGTGCTGACGCGTCTGACCGTTTCGATTATGTCATGAGCAAATGGAAAGAATGCGCTGGCAACATGAAAATTGGCTTTGATAATGCTGTCTATTTATCTGAGCGACAAACTGCTGACCGCAATTTTGCCTTAGCCTATTTTATGCGCGAGAAAAAGGCCTATCCCCCTGACGTCAACTTGCTCGACATCTTAGAATTCTATTTTCAGTGCTGCTCGATTGAGACCACAACTAAAGCCATGGCAGTAATTGCTGCCACCCTAGCCAACGGCGGCAACTGCCCCCTCACTGGTGCTCAAGTATTTCGCCCTGACCATGTGAAAAACTGTCTTTCACTAATGTCGAGCTGTGGCATGTACGATTTTTCAGGCGAGTTTGCTTTTCGCATTGGTATACCAGCCAAAAGCGGCGTATCGGGCGCAATTATGCTGGTGGTGCCAAATGTGGCCGGTCTAGCAGTATGGTCGCCGCGCCTCGATGAGCTTGGTAATTCTGTCAGGGGCGTTGATTTCTGCCGCCAACTAGCTTCGCGCTTCAAGTTTCACACTTTTGATAGCACCACCGGATTAACAGACGATCGCCTCGACCCTCGGCGCAATTTATATGAGTCGCGCCTTAGTGGCATCAACGCTTTTTGTTGGGCCGCGGCCGAAGGGGATGTCACCGAAATGCGCCGCCTGGTTGCCCGTGGAATCAATCCCGATGTCGGAGACTACGATGGTCGCACAGCTTTGCACTTAGCGGCTTGTGAAGGCCGGGTAGCAGCCTTGCGCTATTTAATTGAACTGGGTGTCAACCTAAATAGTGTCGACCGTTGGGGCAATACACCTCTTGACGATGCCGTCAGAGAGAACCACAACCAGGGCGGCCACAAGCCAATCATTGCCCTGCTCTCCGAACATGGCGCCATACAAAAAAATACAGTGGCAAGTGCGACAAACTAATACACTATAATGCAGCTATGCAAGCAATAGACCCCCTTAGCGTTATCTATAAATCAGTTGGCAGTGAAGGCCCTTACTACCAGTTAGTCGAGGCCTTTTATCAAGGGGTTGAAAAAGACCCGGTGCTGCGGCCGCTTTATCCTGAAGATCTCGGGCCAGGTAAAAAACACCTTGCTCAATTTTTAATTCAGCGCACTGGCGGAGCGACAACCTACAGCGATGAACGCGGCCATCCCCGAATGCGTGGCCGCCATATGCCATTCAAGATTGGCCAAGTCGAGCGGGACGCCTGGGTAACCAATATGGAAGCAGCCCTTGAGGCTGTGCCAGAGTTTCATAAGCACAAGGCCACTCTAAACGAGTTTTTTGCCAGTTTTGCCACTTTTATGATCAACCAGCCTTAGACCTGCTAAAACTGTCTTCTGATTAGGGTAGGCCTTGCTGGGGATAATCTAGATAAGAGTATTTGGAACTTAGGGTTTTATATGACCGATGGCCATTCTGTAACTAGTGGAGCGCTTCTACAAATAGCATTGTCTGCCCTGGCAAATCATTCAGCTGATGAGGCTGAAGAGAAGCTGGCCTCTATAATTACATCCCTAGAGCAGCACTATGGCGAGAATCAAAAAGAAGTTGCTAACGAGTTACAAAGGTTAGCTAAAGAAATTGAGAACAGTGGTCAGCTTGAGCAAGCGATCGAGTTCAAGCAACGCACAACAGAGCTCATGTTACGTATATCGATGGAAAGAAGGCGGGGCCTTCGAGAGACTCGTGCACCACTGGCCGACCCGCTTCAAAGTGTTCAAGCTGTTCAAGCTGCGGCACATACAGCACCGTCACATGTAGCTACGCCCCAAGCCAACAATGGCAATAACTCACGCACAACCAGAGCCAATCTTGGCGCTCTCTCGCCAGCATCGGCCGACTCTATATTAGGTAAGAGCAGCGGGAGCCTATTTGAATCGATTCACTATGTCGTACAAAGCTGCGGTAATTTTGAAACTGAACTTCATTTCTATAGCGATGTCTTAAAAGGTAGAATGACCTGGAAATCTGACGACCTGCACCGCAGAGCAGCAGCCATTCGCCTCGCGTCTGGTCCTGAGCTAATCTTGGTAGAAAGCCAAATACCCGCTCCCAGTCTCAATGTCTATATGGTCACCACAATTGGTGGCGCCAGAGAAATACTTGAGAGTTATGGTTTTCTTAAAAGAGGTGAACTGAAAACACCATTAGGTCACGCTTTAATCTTTAGCGGCCCTGATGGCAGTACGTTGGCAATTATTTCAACTAGTGGTAAATAGAGTTAGCAGAAGCAAAATTGGAGAAAAACTGTGAATCAAGTGAATGTAGAAAAAGATGACTTTGAAAAAGCTTGGGTAAGCAACTATGTGCCAAAAGACTCTGCTGCTGATGCCATTTTGCAGATCAAAGAATATGCCTACCAAGCCTTTGACAAGCTCGACAGTGACAGCAACGGCTACATTGAAAAGCATGAATTAGAAGCACATCTAAAAGATGAAAACACTCCAGCGCGCGAGAAGTCATTCATCACCTTCCTACTGAACAACCAGCAAGCAATTGCTGATGCGGTACACGAAGGCAGCACCAGCGTAAAAGGCGGCATTACAAGACTAGACCTAGAAGCCTATTTCAAGCTGGTTTTGAGCATGTTCAAAAACTAGAAACTAATCACACCTAATCTTAATTGACTATGGTTTTCATCACCGTCTGGCAAAGATTTAAACATCCAGCAATGCTTATCATTAGGCGTTCTGGGTGTTTTACTTTACAGCAAGTTTATGCTTTCTCACTACTACTGGTATCATTTGAGAAGAGATCAATATAGGTAGTTAGTGTGCCTCATTCAAATTGCGAGCACGAGCACAATCATCCAGAAGGCCAGCTGCAAACCCTGCAAGTCAGCAGCAAGGCTGACTCAGCTGAACATAACCACAGCCATTCTGAGATGCGCCAACAAAGTCGCGGCAAACTAACACTTGTTCTGGCTCTCACCACCACATTTATGGTCGTTGAAGCCGTGGCTGGCTGGTACACCGGTAGTTTGGCCCTGATAGCCGACGCTGGGCACATGCTCGGCGACGTCGCAGCACTTGCACTCGCCTTATTTGCTGTTTGGCTGTCAGCAAGACCAGCCGGAAAGTCGCGCACCTACGGCTTTCATCGTAGTGAAATTCTAGCTGCCCTAGCCAATTCTGTTCTACTGGTAGTGATCTCACTGGCCATTTTTTGCGAGGCCATTCACCGCTTTAGCCAGCCACCCGAGATTCACAGCACGCCAATGCTCATAGTGGCTGTGCTTGGCCTAATCATCAATCTAGTTTCGATGAAACTGCTTGGAGCGCACACCCACGGTTCGCTCAACGCTCGGGCAGCTTACCTTGAAGTTTATTCTGACATGCTGGCATCATGCGCTGTCATTGTCGCTGGTCTGGTCATTATGTTCACCGGCTGGTATCTAGCCGATCCCATTCTCAGCGCCATTCTCTCAATTTTCATAGTCACCCGCACTTGGGGTCTATTGAAAGAATCAGTTGATATTTTGATGGAGAGCGCACCGAGCGAATTTGACATAGAAGCTCTGAACAAAGCCTTTTTGTCTGTAGACAATGTTGAGCAAGTACATGACTTGCACGTCTGGACAATCACATCAGGCCTGATAGCAATGAGCTGCCACCTCACCATCGAACCGAAAGCAGACTCTCAAGCCGTTCTAAAGCAAGTCAATGATATTCTCGAGAGCGATTTCAAAATCACTCACACAACAATTCAAATAGAGTCGGCCGATTCCGATCGAAAGTGCAAAGATATTTGCGCCGTATAGTCAAAATCTAAAAGCCTAACCGCCAGCTTTCTTAACTTGAGCATCCCAGCGCTTGTTCAGTTCACTCTGGTCAGTATTGGCATTGTTGATTTGCCTAACAGGTGACGAATCGTTGACCACGTCTTTAACCGATTGGGCTCCAGCGCTCAATTTACCAGACACATAATCAATGGCATTACCAATAGACTTCCCGATACTAGGGCTGTCGTCAGTGACAGAGAGCTTACCGTCGGCTAAACCAACGGTCATCTTATTCTTACCAGCAGCGACCTTAACTGCATCGGTGTGACCATCTTTGTTGGAGTCAACAAGTTCAAGGCCAGGTAGGCCGGCTGTCTGAGCCTTTGAGCCAAGCAAATCCATGAAGAGCTTTTGGTCTTGAACAGTCTTAAGGGTTTCAGAAACGCATTTGACGTCGCCGGTCTTCATGCAATCGACAGTTTTATCTAGTTTCTGCCAGCCATTCAATACATCAGACATAGTAAATTCCCCCTGCTCACAAGAAGAACATTACAGGAAATTTATGGCATTTTATTGGCAAAAGAAAAATAGGATGAAGCGCCGAGTTTCCTAGGCACCCATCCTATTTAAGAATTATCTGACTAGTTTCTTAGTAGCCGCGGGGTCTGAACACCTGATTGAGCAGGATGTTGATTCCAGCGCCTTTGAGGGCATCGCCGCCAGAACCTCTACCGACAATAGCTCCAACTACACCGTCTCTTAAGATCTCTTGGCCTAGTTGACCGTTGCCGTAACGGCCTCTGTCATCGTAGCGTGGGTCATAACCTGGTTGGTAGACTCGGCCGTCACGGCCATGACGCTGCTCTGGGAAATATGGAGGAGTGCGATAATCTGGTTGATAACGTCCGTTATCTCTACCGTAGTAGGGATCGTCGCCATAACCAGGTTGGACAATTGGACGACGTGGAATTTCCCGGCGATAGTCGCCATCGTTACGTCTTGCATAACTGTCAGCCATGTCTTCTTGGCGGTAAATGTTGCCGATGGCGAATCTGCGGCCATCTTCGCGACTAATGACAATGTCGCCTCTAGGTGAAACAGCTAGGTTGTCACCAAATCTTGGATTTTCAATTGCAGCAAGCTGACGAACAGTGTTTTCAAACTGTCGCTGAGGCATGGCGTATGCATCGCGCTGCAGGGCTTCCATCACGGTGCCGGCATTGCCACGATCTAACTCTCTGGCAAGATCACGCGGATTCTCAGGATTAAATCCGTGATTATTGCGGTTGTTGCCGCCGTTGCATGGATCGCAATCTCTACCCATTCGTCAGTACCTCTTAGAAAACGCCGAACCGCTTATACATCTATTAAACTCCTCGGCCAGGCGGAGGGGAATGGGGAATTTACGCAGCAACCTTAAATATGATCTCCCTAATCTGGCGGCAGCACCGGTTATGCTTGGTGTGAATAGATTTAGAGGAAAAAGATGTGAACCGGGCAAAGCTGCAAATATTCCCAATTAACAGACTAAATTTATCTACCCTTTTCGCCATCTCATTATGTACAGTCACCTTTAGCTTCTCCCTTTCCTTCTGGGCTGAAGATAGCAATCAGGCATTCGGCCAAACGACAAAAACACCCAGCGAAGTGACAAGTGCCGTAAGAAAGAAGAGCGGCCCCTGGATGGCCAGTGAGTTAAAAGCCCGAAAACTCACTGAGAGCAAGCACTTTGAGGAAGCAGCAGCAATTTTCTCTGCTGTTTTAGCCGAAAGAAAAGAACTGGGACTCGATTTGCAGACCGAGCAACTAGCATTGGCTGAAATATATGAGAAATGGCAAAAGCCCGCCCAAGCTGAGGCCGAGTTCAAACAGGCCATCGCCGGCAGAGAGCTGAGCGCTGGCGACGAAAGCCCTACTCTGACTTATTCACTGCAAGCCTACAGCGACTTTCTTACCCGCCAGAAAAAGCCGGCAGAAGCGGCAGTGCAAAAAAAACGCATCATTTATATAAATGCGAAGGCGACAAAACCACCGAAAGAACTAACCGCTCTCTTAACCTCTGCTAAAACTTCAGGCAAAACAGCTAGTGAAACTGCCGCTAGCGCCGTGAAAATAGGCCAGCTCTATCTCAGCCGAGACGAAGAACGTCGAGCTTTGCTTTGCTTCAATAAAGCTATCGTGCTTGACCCGAAAAATTCGGACGCATACGAAGGCCGTGGCGAAATATTCAACCGCCTCGAAAAAGAAAGTCTAGCCCGCCTCGATTTTGATAAAGCCATTGCCCTTAACCCTAAAAACACTCAAGCTCTGTTTCATCGAGCCTTGCAGCTGCGAGTGAAGAATAACGAAAAAGCTGCACTGGCTGACTTTAATCAGGCAGTAGCCGCCGCACCCACCGACACAGACATTCTGGGCTATCGCGCTAAGTTACACCAAGATTTGCACCATGACGATTTGGCAGTCAAAGACTACTCACATGTCTTAGAACTAGACCCACATGCTGAATGGGCCCGCTGCCAGCGCGGACTAACCTATCAAGACATGAAACACTACGACAAAGCCATTGCCGACTTCGCAGTACTCTCTCAAAAATATCCAGATGATTCAAACTACAAAGAGCTAAAAAGCAAAGCAGAGAAGGCAGCAAGAGCAACAACTAAATGACAGAGAAATTTAGCACCACCGAAAAAGTTAGCAAGCAAGAGCTGGCCAAACTCAAAACCTTCTTTATAGATTACGCACCAACTTGCGTACATAAAGCCGAAGGACTACTCAAGTACCGCTACACAACGCCAACCTACGCGGTCAAAGCCGGTGGTGATGATCAAGCGGCTGTGCCAGAGAGATCACTTACTGGTCACTATTTGCAGATGTACGACTGGGACGCTTGCTTCTTTGCCCAAGCTGCACAACTAACTGGTCTTGATGCTCTCAGCGGATTAGGCATCGATGTCGTAGCAAATTTTCTCAGTCTCAAAGAAGCTAACGGCCAAATTCCGCGCACAATCTCTCCACAGCGTATCTGGGATCAAGGAGACCAGTGCAAGCCATTTTTGGCCCAAACACTTTGGGGCGAATTCTTGCGAGCTGGTGAAAGTGCTAGAGAACAAATCGGTCATTATCTCGATGATCTCGATTGCTATTTGAAATTCTTTCAAAGAGAAAGGAAAAAACAGTTTGGCCTCTACCATTGGCGCAATGTTTTAGAAAGCGGAGTTGACGACAATTTAGCCCTGATTGCCCCGCGTGAAGCGGCCAAAGACGAAGATGAGTCTGTGGGAAAATTTCCTGACGGAGCAATACTGGCTACCGATCTCAGTAGCTATTTGGCCCGCGAATTTTTATGCTTTGCTGATTTTTGCGCTCACTTCAAACGGCCCCAGCTAGAAGCTGAATATCGCGCCGAAGCAAAAGCTCTTATTGCTTCGATAGAAGAGAAGCTTTGGAACGACAAGCTTGCTATGTATTGCAATTACAACCCTCTC
Organism: Candidatus Obscuribacterales bacterium; assembly: GCA_021732025.1. Classification (GTDB taxonomy): domain Bacteria; phylum Cyanobacteriota; class Vampirovibrionia; order Obscuribacterales; family Obscuribacteraceae. Next base: position 14,390 of record JAKFVU010000025.1, read on the forward strand.
GATAAAAATGCTGTAGAACTGCGCAGTTGGACTGGCATGGCACCAGTATTGATGGACCTAGCCTCAGAAGAGCACAGAGAGCGGGTTATTAAAGACAACATTTTGAACCCTGACCATTTTTTGCGCGCCCACGGTCTGGCATCACATGCAGTATCAGAGCCACTAGCCAATCAACAGCGTCGAGGCCTCTACGGACGCGCCATAGTATCAAATTGGCAGGGGCCAGTTTGGGTTCTACCCAATGCCATGGCAGTGCGAATTTTAAACAAGTATGGCTACAAAGAAGAAGCGCGCGAAATCTCCGCTCGAGTTGTAAAAACCTTACTCGGCAGCCTCAGCAGCAATAATACTCTCTTCGAGAATTATGATGCCGACACCGGCAAAGGCCTTTGGGCACCACAATTTATGAGCTGGAATATTCTTGCCTTAGAATTAGTGCAAACACTAGAATAATTGGAGCTATAGTGAATCGTTCTCATTTCTTATACGGTCGAGCGCTCTCTCTTAGCTTGCAGGGCGCTTGTCTATTAACGCTTCTTGCAGGAATTTTTAATCCGCTATCACTCAATGCTGCTCCAGAGCAAAGCGATTCAGAGCAAACAAAATCAGACCAAAAGCCAGCACAGAAAACTCCAGAGCAGGCTGAACTAGACAAACCAAGACTAGTGCTCAAAAACGGCAGTATCTTCATGGTTCTAGATCTAGATGGTACCATGAGCGGAGGCCCGTCAGCTCCCTATGGCCTCTATCTCAATGACACTCGCTACTTGAGCGGATTGACTTTATCAGCCAACGGTGAGGCACTCAAGGCTCTCTCAAGCACTACAAAAGACGGCTACAAAGCAAGCTTTAACTACAAGACACAAGGCGAATTAAACATTGACCGAGAAATAGTAATCGGCAATAGCAGCCCAGAGCGCTCGGCCTATGTAGTAGAACAACTCACTGTAAAGAACAACTCAGCCAATGCAAAAAAAATTGAGTTAACCGTCAAGTTCAATTTTGACTTTAAAGATATGTTCGAAGTGCGAGGCCAAGCAAGAAAATCACATGGCACAGCAAAAACTGAATTGACTGCAGAGCAAGCAAAATGTCGCTACACTGGCTTGGACGGTCAAATTCTCACCAGCGCTATGCAATTTAGCAAACCCACAGCACTGACCAACAACTCAGCCACGTACAAAATCGAACTGCAACCGGGGGCGAGCCAGACAATAGAATTGGCCGTATCACCCGAGCCGTCTGAGCAATCTGCGCCAGCAAAATCAACAATCGACTTTACCGCCCATAAAAAGCTGGCAGAGCAAGATTTTAAAAACTGGCAAAGAAACAATGTCTCAATCACTTGTGACAATCCCAGCCTCAATCAAGTTTTTGCTCAGGCTGTTCGCGACCTCTACTTACTGAAAATCACAACACCTAAAGGCCCGGGATTTGCCGCCGGTCTGCCCTGGTACAGTGTCGCTTTTGGCCGCGATCAAGTAATTACAGCTCTACAAATTCTAGACTTTGCTCCAGACAGCGCTAAGCAGATAATTAGACTGCTGGCTAATTATCAAGGCAAAAAAGACGACAAGTTCACAGAAGAAACGCCCGGCAAAATTATGCACGAATTGCGCACAGGAGAAATGGCGCGCACCCGCGAGATCCCTTTCATTCCCTATTACGGCACCGTCGATGCTACTCCACTTTGGCTAGTATTGGTCAATCGATATGTAGAGAGTACGGGCGATATAGAGCTGGCGCGCTCACTCTGGCCCAACATTGAAGCAGCTTTGACATATTTGAAAGCCAATACGCCAAACGATTTTCTCTTCTACGGCAAGCCAGCCTCAGATGGCAAAGAGCCAGCTCTGACCAACCAAGCTTGGAAAGATTCTGGTGATTCAGTGATGCACAAAGATGGAAAATTGGCTAAGCCACCAATTGCCATATGTGAGGTGCAAGGCTATTTGTACGATGCTTGGATCAGTGGTGCCGCACTAGCAGAAAAGCTTGGCAAAATTGAAGAAGCAACCCAACTGAGAAAAAGAGCAACAAAATTAAAGGCACATTTCAAACAATCATTCTGGCTACCAGATCAAAACTATGTGGCCTTAGCAATCGATGGCACAGCACAGCCATGTTCAGTGGTGGCATCGAATCCTGGCCACCTACTCAACTCCGGAATTATTGACCAATCAGATGCCATAGCGATTGCGCAACGCTTACTCAAGAGTGACATGTTTAGCGGGTGGGGCATTCGCACTCTTTCTAGTAGCGAAAAAGCATACGACCCAGCCAGCTATCACAATGGCTCTATCTGGCCACACGACAATGCACTGATAGTGTCAGGTATGCGCAAACGCGGTCTTCATATAGATGCCGCTAAAGTGACAACACCCTTGCTAGAAGTGGCAATGCAGAGCAAAGACAAACGGCTCCCTGAGTTATTCTGTGGCTACCCAAGAGAGCAAGAGGCAACACCTAGGCCTTATGCAGTATCTTGCGTGCCGCAGCTATGGTGCGTTGGCAGTGTTTTCAACATGGTGCAAAGCCTCAGCGGCCTGTCAAACTCTAAGCAAGGTATCCAAATTGACAGTCATCCACAATTGCCACAAGGCGTAACCTGGCTAAAAATGGAAATTCCAGATTCGTCAAGAAAGAGATTGAGCATTGTTCAGATCAAGCGCCAAGGCACAGACGAGAACACTGCAACTGTTACAGTGCAAGACCTCGGCCAATAACCGCTTGGCAATTCATAAATAGTGATACCTTTTCTATATAGAAGGGCAAACTGGCGCTGTTTAGGCTATTATGCTTGATGTCTCGACACGCCTGTTGACTACTTACTAAAGAGAACCGCTGACCATGACAGACATTCGCACTTTCGACCCAAACTCAGTTGGCCAAAAAACAGAGAATATTTTTGGCTTGCCTTTCACCGCCGACGAGGCTGCCATAGTGGTCATACCTGTGCCATGGGAAGTGACAGTTTCTTACCGTGAAGGCACAGCCAGCGGTCCCGATGCAATTTTGGGTGCTTCGTACCAAGTTGATTTGTACGATCCCGACTACGTAGATGCGTGGAAAATTGGTCTAGCGATGGAAGAAATTCCCAGCGAAATTCGCGAGCTCAACGACGAAATGCGACCCACGGCTGAAGAATATATCGGCATGTTAGAAGAGGGTCACACCGCATCTGACAATCCGCTTATGAAGCAGATGCTAGAAAAAATCAATGCCTCCTGCGAAAAGATGAACGAGTGGGTGCAAGAGCGCGCCGCCGAGCAACTAGACCGCGGCGCCATAGCAGCAGTTCTAGGCGGAGACCACAGCACACCGCTGGGGCTTATACGTGAACTAGCAAAACGCCACGACTCATTTGGCATTCTGCACATTGACGCTCATGCTGACCTGCGCGACGCCTACGAAGGCTTCACTTACTCGCATGCATCAATCATGTTCAATGCTATCAAAGAACCAACGCTGACCAAATTGGTGCAAGTTGGCATTCGCGATTATTGTGAGATGGAATCAGATTTGGTGGCATCATCAGATGGAAGAATAGTAAGCTTCTACGATCGTGACATCAAAACCAAAATGTTTGAAGGCATGAGCTGGATGCATATTTGCCAAGAAATCGTGAGCCAATTGCCTGACGAAGTATACGTCAGTTTCGATATCGACGGCTTAGACCCTAAGCTTTGCCCCAATACCGGCACACCAGTTCCTGGTGGTCTAGAATATGAACAAGCACTATATTTGGTGCGCATGGTGGCCGAAAGCGGCCGCGTAATAATCGGATTTGA
>JAKFVU010000070.1 GCA_021732025.1 Candidatus Obscuribacterales bacterium
AACTTAGTTCCGGGCTCGATACCAGACTCTGGCAAACCTTGAGCTTCTTCCAGAATGTAATTACAGAGTGTGCAAATCAGTTTCATGGCCTTACCCTCCGACTCATTGAGATCAAATGTACCTTTATGTCCATAATAGCACTATAGCAACCTTCGTCAATCCCCCAATGCCACAAACCGTGGTAATCTGTATATAAAGGTATTATTGTTTACAAATGAGGCGCCTATGATTTCGCAGACAGCAGAATATGCCTTAAGAGCTATGGTTTTTCTGGCTATGCAGAAATCAGCGGCCACCGGCCAAGGCATCGCCGAAACCACAAAAGTGCCACCAGGTTATCTCAGCAAAATAATGCAGCAGCTGGTGAAGAGAAAACTAGTTAATTCCCAGCGAGGAATCGGTGGTGGATTTGTTCTAGCGCGAAGCCCAGAAGAAATTTCAATTCTGGATGTCGTTAATGCAGTCGATCCGATAGAGAAAATTACAACCTGCCCGCTAGACATTCAGTCTCATGGGCTAAATCTTTGCCCGCTCCATAAAAGACTGTCGGCCGCAATAGCACAAGTGGAGTTGGCCTTCGCCGAATCGAAGTTAAGCGAGCTAGTTACCGAGTCGCAAAGTCCTTTGTGCAGCAGCGTTCCCCTAACTCCAAATCAAAATGTGTGCCACTAGACTTTTGCCACCATTAAAGATTGGAACAAATCGATCATACAGAAGTCTTACTTGACACAACATCAAGTTGCCCGCATCCTAGAAATAAGCCCTGGCCTGCCAGTTGGAGGGTACGATCATCGAAGCTTTTGACTTATTAGAATATCAAAGACGGGCCCGCGAAACCTGCTGCCCAAAGACGCTTTTTCAATTATGGGAAGATGTCTGTCGCCGCTACGATCAGCACGAAATTGGTGAGTACCAATTTGAAGAAATGAAAGCTGTGATATGGCCGAACTTAACTGCCCTAGCTTCTCTGCGTCGGGCTATCAACAATAGCGAACCTGCTGTGGTGCACGGTAACGAGCGAAAACGCAAGCGCGCCTAGCTTCGTACATTTTTAAAAAGCCTGCGCTTTGACCTGTAGCACAAAACGATTTTTGTGCTAGGTTATCTGTTGGCAGTCAATATTTATATTGAGCCGTCAATAATGAGTAAACCAGGCTCTGCGTGAACAAACAGAAGTGGACACCATCTTTCTTGAGACCAACAGCCTTACTGCTGATGGTTGCCCTCAGCATAGCCATTGGTAATGGAGCGGATGCTTCCGACTGGATAGACGGCGATGTTGACGAAATTCCATTGAACAAGGCTAGGGGAAGGCGCGCACCGGTAGCTCCAGTGCCAGATGAAAACTATGCCGAAGAGCGCAGCATGCAGCCAGCACGGCTGAGACAACTGCGCAATAACCAAGAACAAGAGTCATCGAAACAGAACAGCAATGACGAAAGCAGTTCAGCCTTAGAACTAACGCCACCGGCACCGGTGCTTAAAGTAAACAGCAGTGGCTCCCTGCGCATCACTGGTGGTGTCAGCTCGGCCACAGTGCGTGCCAATGCCAGCAAACGACCCAACCGCGGCTTAGACCGGATGGCCGCGCAGTTTATTCAACAGGCTCCTTATCTTGACCGAGCGAAAACTGCAACTGTTCAACCAGCATTGTTTAAGGCTTGGCTGGAACGCTCTCACCCGGGTCAGAGCACTCAATTTACAAAGACCACAGTAGTTGAAGTCAAAGGCAAGTGGGACGATTGCGGACATATTTTGCGCAATTTCGGCTTACCATTCACGAAGATAACTCAAGATAAGTTGGTGCAGACCGATTTGTCCGGCAGCAAAATATTGGTAATAAACTGCGGTTGCGAGCTGAGCGAAGCCTCTATTCAATGCGTACGCCAGTTTGTCGCCAAAGGTGGTTATCTTCTCAGCACAGACTGGGCACTTGATTCGTGCCTTCGAAGAGCTTTCCCTGGTTACGTTGAATGGAATGGCTGCGATACTGAAGACAAAGTTGTTGATGCCGTAGTGGTTGATGAAGACCCGATTTTACTGGCTGGCGTACCGCATGTTGCCCACTGGAAGTTAGAGGACAAAAGTCAAATCGTTAGGGTCATTCGCGGTAAATCAGTGCAAGTACTGGCGCGCAGTCGTGATCTTATGCGACAAGATGCAGACCAACTAGGAATTCTGGCTCTCAGCTTCCCCTTTGGCGAAGGTAGGGTCTTGCACCTTGTCGGTCATTTCGACAACAACGCCAACCTGTCTTTCAATACTGCCTTACCAGACCCCGCTCCCATCATTGGCATCGGCCTGAGGCAAGCCATCGCCGCCAACTTCATCATGGCCGCACTGCACGGCGACTTTACTGCAGAAAGCGCTTCCAGTGGGGAAAACACCCAAGTCAAGTATTAAATTACAGCAATGGCTGGCAAATTTGAGCCTTTATCGGGTACATACATAAGAGAGCGTTGGATATTGATTTTTCGGCCACGAATTATCAATCTTTTTTTGATCCACTGGGAGAGTAACAATGGGCGCACTGGAACATTCAGGATCGGCGGATAACTTCCAACGGGGTAACGAACAGGTTAGCCAAGCCCAGCTTAGCCCAGAACACTACCAGTCAGGCAATCCAGCCGGTCGCGACAATCGCAGTACTCAAAACGACGGCCTTGATGCCATTTCTAACACCGTTAACACCAAAGAGCGCCCCGTTGAAGCTGTTGCCGCCTGTACCTTAGCCGCCTTCGCTAATATCGAAGGACGCAATGCTCCAATCAGCGCCGCCGGCCTGAAAAATATCGCCAACTTGATGGAATGCAACAACGATGTCCTTGGTGTACATGGCCTAACCAAGAATCAATCAGCAATCCCCGCAGCAGCTCTTGAGCGTTTCGGCGGATTTCTCACACTGCAAGCGGAAAATCATCCAGCCCCAGATGCCAAAGCTGCTATCTATGCGGTCATTAATCGCTATTTCAAACCAGCACAAGCTTAGATAAGGGCAAACGCACTGCCACTTTGCTCTAGTCTTATTTTGCCTAGTCTTACTTTGTCTCGTCGGCGTCGTTCAGCGCCCAGTCGTAAGGCAGGTAGTCGAGCACAAGTTTGTCCTGCGAGCGAAATTTGGCAATGACGTCGCGCTCATCTGTCGGCACATAGAAGCTGACATAAGAAGCAATAATGTCTTCATCCATGGGCGGAGGGAATGAACGTTTGGCGTAGCCAGCCTTACCAGCGAAGTCGAGGGTGAACCAACTAAAGATCTTGTTCACGCTCATCACACCTGTTCGTGGATTGACCGTCAAATTTTTGGGATCAGCAAAAAAGTCTTGTGTACATTGATCTAGACGTTGATCGATATTCTCAGCTACAAATGGCGCTGGCGAAAGCTTGGCACAACTGCGAGAGGCGCATACCACAGCAAAATGGAGACGAGGGTCAGGCAACTCATGCCGTAGCTTTTCGTGTTCAATTTCGTAAAGGGTGACTGGCGCCCCCATTATTTTGAACTTACCGTTTTCCCACTCACCAGGAATCTGGCGGAAACTGCTAGGTGGATACTGAGACTGAGAGCCCTTAATCGGGTAATTGTCGAGCACTACTTTGATAGTAATGGCGTTATAGGCATTGAGCCAGAAAGCTTTCTTTTGCTCAGGAGAAAAGCGCTCATAGTCTTGCTTGGGCAAATCACTAAGGCTCTTCAAAAACTGGTCGAGGCCAGCCGGATTTTCTTTCCAGCGCTTGTAGTGGACATTGCCGTTCTCGAGATACTTTGCCAGCTCGCGACCAAACAAAGCATAAGTCTGGTCGAAACTGCTTGATGCGATCTGACCAGCCGCAGAAGTATTTGCTGTGGCCGAACTAATAGCTGCCGACTTTTCAGCGGCAGCCTCTGCTTGACCCATTGCAGAGTGCGCTAGCAGGCCCCAAGCTTGAGGAAAGATCAGCTGGCTAGCAGCGAGGCTGGCCCCAGCTATCAAAGCCTGTAAAAACGACACAGATAGAATCTTCAGATGCACAGTTCCTCAAAGGCAACGAGCCATCAAACCAAACGACAAGAAGTTAGTATATTAGATTGCTTTATCGCATACCATCGCTCTCTAATTTACTTTTTTTGCTCCGCTCAAACAAGCGCTTCAGAGCATCAGTAGTAAATGCAGGTGTAGAGCAGCGTCCATCGTTGCAAAGGAAAGCCGCTGCCTTGGGTAATTGCGGCAACTCTACCGCGCTGTTTGGCAATGGGCCTTCACTTTTGTCACTCCACTCAATCCGCATATATGGGGCTGGCAAGGCGGCGGCCGAGGAGAAGAGGGCCTGGGCGTCAATATCCTTCTTAGCACCTACCACAGTAATGTGAATAGGCTCTGCTTGCAATTCTTGGTCAGCCAACAGAATTCCGGCAACAAACACTTTGCGCCGCCTAGCAGTCTCGGGCAGAGCTAAATAAGAGAGAGCTTGCTCAGATAGAGCCCGGTACTTCTTCTCGCCAGTGTACTGATAGAGCAGGTTAGTAAAGCGAGCCAGTTGCACGTTCTCATCAATAGTTGTGAGCGTTGCTGTCTTGAACTGGCTATCAATAAAATTGGCCGCTTGCACTGCCTGATTGAGCCATTTGCGCTCACCTGTGGCTCTATAAAGAGTCAAGAAGGCCCGCCCCATAGCCAATGTGTCGCCAAGAAAGGGCCCGGCTTTATCACTATCACCGTGACTAAAACCAAGTTGGTTGGAAGCGTCATTCTTCAGTTGGCGATTAGAAACGGCCCAATCTGCTGCTTTGATGGCCCGCTGCAAATACTGCTTGTCACCACTAGCAAGATAAAGTTCGGCAAAAGCCAGTGTTGCCCAGCCATTCTCCCTTGCGTAGCAGTGTTTATCGATGCGCGGCAAGCCCTGCTTGAGCCGCTCTGCAGCACCAAGAGTGAAGTACTCACCGCTATGCACACCTGAAACTACATCTGCGTCTTGGCTGGTATAGAAGGCGCCATCAGGCGCACTCAAGAAATCTTGTAAATAACGAGCTATATCTTTTGCTGCCTTAAGATAGCGCTCTTCACCATAGAGGCGATAGGCCAACGCATACAACCGTAAATTCTCGGCCTGAGTTTGCATGATCTTTTCAAAGTGCGGATGAGACCAATCACCGTCAGTAGAATACTGATAGACACCGCCAAAAGCCGGATCAATCAAATTGATTTCACCATCCAGAGCCGCAATTGCCCGAGCTTTTGATTCAACATCTCCAGCCAGTCCTTGCACCATGGCATACTCAACAGAGTCAAAATCAAGAAATTTCTGATAAGTTCCCCAGGCACCATATTTAGGGTCATTACCGGCCACATGTTTAGCAATTAACTCTTGGCGCAGAGGCCCTGACAATGCCGACTTTTCATTATTGAGTGACGAAGAAGAAGAAGAAGAAGAAGAAGCTTTAGCAGATGCCGATGAAGTGGTGGAAACCTCTTCGGGGCTAGGGTCCTTCACTATGGCACTAAGCAATCGAGCCATTCTTTCAGGATTTATATATCCAGAGCGCTTAACTATCTCAGCACCATCTTCGTTAAAAATGATTGTGGCCGGCCAACCATACTCTTCATACTTATTACTTAGATCTGGCCTGGCATCTTGATCGACACGCACACAAATATACTTTGAGTTAAGTAGTTTCTGCACAGCGGAGTTGCTGTACGTCTCGGCGTCCATAACGTGACACCAATGGCACCAAACGGCTTCGAGATCGAGCAAGACAAACTTGTGATCACGCTTGGCCTCAGCGAAAACCGATGGATCAAAGTCACGCCATTTCACTTTAGACTTAGACTGAGACTTAGACTGCGACTTAGACTCGGTCGTTGACACCGCTGTATCATTAGCCATGGCCGACAAACCGCAAGTCAGTGATACTGCAAGAGAAAGAAACAGAGTCAATGTTTTCTTGAGAAATATGCGACTGGCTCCTGTCGGGAAATCATCAAGACGCCCCCAAACGACATAACCATACTTTTCATAAAAACTCTGAGCCTGAAAGCTAAAGGTATCGAGATAGGCGAAGGTGCATCCGCGCTCACGAGCAATAGATTCTGCGGTGGCAAGCAGCTTAGCGCCATAGCCTGATCCCCGCAAGCTCTCATCCACAGCCAACAAATCAACATGCAACCAGCCCCAATTAGTCGAACCAATGAGACCGCCAACGACATTACCGTCAGAGTCTTTCATGACTACACTGAGTGGAGAAGAAGCCCATGTATGACCGAAGCGCTGATTATTCGAATTAAGAATTCGGCTTACTGATGCAACGTCATCAGCACTAGGCTGATCAGAATGCGTGATCGAAATGAGGCCGTCAATATTATTCTTACTTTCGGTCACGTCCACTCTCCCAACGACCTAGAATTAAAGCAAAAAAAGTTGCCACCTTAGTTTACTAAAGTGACAACTCTTTTATTCCAATCGACTAACTTGAGCCTTATTTTGCCTTTTTAATGGCTGGTGGATTCCAGACACCCGTTAGAACTTCGGTCTTAGGCGCATAGAGACGCAAAGTCACACCCAACTGGCAAAGTGGTGCTGGCAGCCAGTTTGCTTCTTTGTCGGTGCCTGGAGTCTTGTTCTGTATGTAAAGATCGAGGGAGCCATCAGCGTTATAGGTGAAGGGCATCCATGAGCTAACGGCAAAGCGGTTCAAAACATTGGCGGCCTGAAATCCATCTTTGTCATACATCGTCAATGACCAAAAGGCATCGACGGGTGGCAACTCTTCTTTGTTGAAATGCAAGACATAGTTGTTAGAGCCATCGAGTGGCTGGCCATCAGCATCAAGGACATTGAGCGGATAGACTGCATCTTCTGGCTGGTTAGCGCCGAGCCCAGCCATGGCGACAATTGCGCGCTTGAGATAGTAGTTACCATAAACACCCATGGTGTCAGTGTTCATGTTCCAACCATTGACTCGGCGACCGAGTGTTTGCAATTTTTCAAGCATAAGCTTCAGAGCATCAACAGCCCCTTTAGCGACAGCTTTTTGATTCTCGGGACTGAGAGCGCCCATGTCAAAACTCTGCCCTGGCACTAAACCAATTTTCTTCATCCTGGCCCAGATAGACCAATCAGTAGCGTGGGGAGCATGCTCCTTAATCAACTCAGCTGCCAATGAGAAATATTTGTCAGCAGACATTTGATTGACTTGTTCCAGTGGTGGAGTACTCATGTCATACGAACTATCTGGCTTCACTTTGGGAACAGTGCGAACAGCAGACGAACCAAATTGCGAAAGCGGCGTGAGTTTCAAACCGTCTTGGAACTGATGAACAGCCGCATAATCATCGGGCCCATCGGTTTTAGTACGACCAACCAACCAAGCATGTTTGGTCGGAGCATCAATGCGCTCGACTCCTGACGGTAACTTACCAGCCCAACCTGGACCACAGACAGCTATGTGCTGTTCTCCGGTACCGCTTGTGCGCCAGCCGGGGCTAGCGAAAACGTCAGAGAACATATCTAGCATGGGCATCAAATAATAACGTTCTTTTGAGTCGGGAATCGACAACACAATTGGTTCGTCAGTAAGGTCAAACCAAGTGATCGAGTAGAGAGTGTCAAAGTTAGGTCTGACAACGGTTCTGAAGTCGGCACCGGGGTAGGCACGCACATGAGAAAAATAATTCGACGGACCAGAACCTGGTTTGATACCGGCGTCAAGATTGATACACTGACGACGGGTAATTTCCATGCTCAAAAGAGAATAGAAATAGACATAAGATTCTAAACCAATTTCATAAGCCTCAGTCGTGCTTAGTGACGTCTTGGGCTGAGCCGCTGTTAAACCCACGTTTATATCCTCAAAGGGGCGGCAAGCATATCATATCGACAACATACAGAGCAAAGACATGACATTAAATGAGACCCCCAACACCGCCGGCGAAACTGGCTCCAAATCCACCAAAAAAGAGCTTCTTTTGCACGAATTGAAAGAGATATTTGCCATCATGATTTACCTCTGGGTAAGTCTTTCACTGTTATCAACTATCAAGTCTTTGGTCTTAGTGCAACAAGGTATTAACGATTTCGCTCACGGCTACCAAGTAGCCGCCGTACTAGCCCTTGGTGCAGCCAAAGTAGTGGTGTTGGCGCAAAATTTGAAATTGATGAAAGCTTGGGATAGCCGGCCATTGATCTGGGCTGTGCTCTATAAATCCACCTTAATGGCCCTCATCGTCGATGGTGCTCTCAAGTTGGAAGAAAAGCTATTCCACCATAACACTGCTAGCCAAGCCGCAGCGGCTCATCCGATCGTATTGCTGATCACCCACCAGGTAGTTCTTCTCTCTATTTTCGTGGTACTTTTTCTAGTACGCGGACTCGATCGAGAATTAGGACCAGGTCGGCTTTCTCGGCTAATTTTCAGTGCTAAAACCCAAAAGATCTAGCTCTTGAAACGGCGATTAAACCAAGACAGCAACTCTTCTTTGCGACCAGACCAACTGCCTAACTTCACCGACTGAGACAGGGCCTCGACTGGCGTTACTTCAGGAACCACCTGACCGCTCATGACTTGACTAAGGGCCTCTTTCAACTGAGCAGCCGATTGATATCGTTGTTCTCTATCTTTAGCTAAGCACTTGCCCACAATAGTATTCAATTTGATTTGAAGAAGTGGTGCCAAGCCTTCAAGAGTCATTTCCGGAGCATCGCTGGTTATTTGCTTTACTAAAATATCGACAGAATCACTACCAATAAAAGGAGGCACTCCTTGCAATGTTTCGAACAAGGCACAGCCCAACGAATATATGTCAGTGCGCCGATCTAAAGTTTCACCCCGGGCTTGCTCTGGGCTCATGTAAGCAGGACTACCGAGCACGTCTCCGATTTGGGTAATCTGCTCACCCTGACTAACGTTGACAGAGCGCGCCAAACCGAAGTCGACAACTTTAACAACCATTCCCTCATCGCCATTGTGAATGAGCATTAGGTTACTAGGCTTAATGTCGCGATGGACAATATCTTTCTGGTGCGCATGCTCGAGCCCAGCGCATGCTTGACTAAAAATATCTATTACTTCGCGCAGAGGAGGTCGACCATACTGCTTGAGATACTCAGCCAGACTAGCTCCGTCCACAAGCTCCATAACTAGATACGGCTCGCCTTTTTCGGCCACCCCGAAATCACGAATAGCTACGATATTGAGATGCGATAACAGACCAGTCACTCGCGCTTCTCGCTGAAAGCGCGGCAGAGTATCAGAGAGACTTAGAGCTTTCATATGTAAAACTTTTAGAGCGACATTACTACCCAAATTGAGCTGCGTGGCCCGATATACCAAGCCGCTGCCACCACCGCCAATCAACTCAACTAGTTCGTACTTGTCATTAAATATGGTGCCTAAATATGGATCTATATCGAGGTCAGCATCAGCCAAGTTTTTATTAAATGGCCCAACGCCGTCGGAGCGAAGCTCAGGGTATAGATGGCTGAAAATAATGCTGCCCTTAGGGTCAAATTTCTTACGCAACTTTCGAATTGCCATCTTTAGCTTAGGTTCGCTTTTCTCCAAATCGCCAGACCAAATAGAAGCAAGTAAATCTTGGCTAGAAGGGACAATATGCGGATATTTGGCAGCCAGCTCCAATAGCTGAAATTCTGGCTCTGGCAAGGTATGCGTACGACCGCCTTTGCTCACGCGCTTATTAATCAGGTCAATATTTATATCGCCAAGATTGATACTGTCATTGGTGGCATTTCCCGCTCGTCTTATGTGCGCCCTAACCCGTGCACCTAACTCTTTCATGTTGAAAGGTTTGGCCAAATAATCATCGGCCCCTTCATCCAAACCAGCTTCCATATCCTCAACCGTGCTGCGTCCGGTGAGCATGATCACTGGTGTCCTAGCTCCGCGCTGACGGAACTGTTTCAATATTTCCAGACCGCTAACTTCTGGTAAATCCCAGTCGAGGATGACCAAATCATATGGATTGGCGAGAATATTATAAAGACCTTCTGTGCCTGTATGAAAAATGTCAACCGAGTGGTTTTCGAACTCCAAAAGAGAACGAACAACATTGGTCAAATCGATATTGTCTTCAACTACTAAAACCCTTGGCATAGGTATTCAGATTACCATAATTGGCCCTTCACAGCGATTAGAGAACGAGACCGCGGGGTACGATCAAAATATTCAAATTTGGTGGAAGCGATGAAAGAACACTCGTTTGGGGAGCAGATACTAAAAGAAACACCAGCAAAAGACGATGCTGGCAAAAAAAGTGTCATCGACATGGCACGCAATGCTTGGGGCGATGCGCCCTCTAAAAATTTGCCACTAGATACATCAAACCGCGCCCCTGAACAAGCGTTAGTTAAGGATGCCAGCCCAAATAAAGAAAAGGGTCAAGAGGCGACAAAACCGGAATTACCACGAGACGAACATCGTTTAGCAGAAGCAAGCCATCGCATCAAACTGCTCAATAACGAATTGCACAAACCAGGAGGAGCGCTAGAATCTTCGGCCTTAGAATTAGTTGGCTTCGACAAAAACGGACGCCTGCTTCTCGTTCAGCGCGACCAGAGCGGCCAAGTCGACGGCAAATATTTAGTAGACTCAGAAAGCGGAAAAATTGTTGCCCGTACTAAGGCTGGCCAGCTCGACAAGTGGGAGCATGGACCTGAGTACAATAAGACAAACACAGCAGACCTCCAGAAACAGCCCACAGACAGCAAGTTAGCCGACGGAAAATCATTAGACAGTAAAACTGGCGCCACTATAAGCAAGGATAGCGCTGGTCGAGTGAACGAAGTAACTGACTACCACGGCGATAAGCGCACCTACGATCGCGATGCCAAAGGCAATTTAAGCGAGGTGACGATTACGCAAAAAGGCTACGAGCCAATTGTGTACAGACCCGGCACGGGAGTGGCCGGGGTGAGTAACCATCTCTGGTACAAACAGCCCCAAATAGAAGGTGAGCCCGTTCAAGGTCTAAAATTCGACGTCAAGGCCGACGGTACTTTAATTCAGCACTCTAGTGCTACGCAGTTTGTCATTTACAGCCCTGATGGCACCATTACAGAGCACCGTGCCAATGGTCAGGAAGTAGTGACTCGTCGAGGCAAGCCCGATGCCAGCAAAGACTTAAAACCGACTGAAGTGGCAGCGCCAAAACCTGGGGCATTATTAGCTTGAGAGCTTTCGGCTTTTCAGTGTGATACTGGCTGCGCTGTCCATCGTTTCGTAGGTCACTTCGCCAGTAGTTAGGTCGAGATCTATACTCTTCACTTTCATCGTAATCGGTAATCTGTCGGCTCTAACCGGCTCAGTAACAAAGAAAGTTTCATCGCCTTGGCAGCTTAAATATTGGTGAATAGTCCAACCATTGTTTAAGAATGCTGCAGTATAGGCCCCTTCGTTTGCCTCGAAATACACGTTGCCAGTGCCAGGATCAACAACAAAACCGCTAAGAATAAAAAACTTGATGTCTCCATCTGTGGCTGAGAGCTTCGAAAATACATATTCTTGCCTGCCTTCGGCTCGCTTAATTATTCCACCATCGGCCATTGATACCAGCTCTGGTCCCGCCGGCGAGTAATGAACCTGCCACAGAGGCATACCGTCTACGGTAGCCACAGACTGAATAAAAGGCTGCTCTATGTTTTCTTGCGGCGAAGGAAAATCGGACGGCAAAGGAAAGTCGGACGGAGAAGATAAGTCAGTGGGTGGCACAACAGCAACGCCAACCACATCTTCACTGCTTACGAGATCATGACTTTCAACTTCATCACTATCAGCGGCATCCGCTACCAGTGTGCGTTGATAAACGGCTTCGTCAATTGTTGATAAGTCAGAAAGCATGAACATGCGCACACCATTCTCGACATAGACCGAAAGCACCACCTCAGTGCCAGAGTCAGTGGTGACAGTAGTGCCCACAGGATCGTCTAAATCATCAGCATAAGCTTGCACAAGTGCTTGTACAGACTCATTTAAGTAATCGCGGTCAAAGCCATCAGCCAAAACATTGCTATCCAACTCCATAATCTGGGCGACCAGATCAACTGGTTCGGCCTTAATCGCCATTACCTCAGGCGGCAACAAATCAGTGGCTCGACCGAAAGCAGCGCTAATTCCGCTAGAGCGACCTTGCTTCAATTCGTCTATGTAATCACGATACTTCTTAAGGTGGTCAGACATTGTGCCGCCTGAATTAGGCACCTTATTTGGGTCGCCAACAGTCACGATAAATTCTCCAGAGAAGCCCTATTGCAAGGCTAAATAATAGTTTGGCAGGCTAGCAAGCGAGGAAAGTTAACTTTAGAGTCCCATTTGTCTTTGTCAAAAGTTATGCCACAAGTTGGACAAAGTCTGCAGGTACCCTGAAATCTAATTTACTAGAGCGAGCAAATACTGATGGCCAATCCTAAAAAAGGCGGCGACAAAGGCGATTCGAAAGGAGATGCTAAAGCGTTACCAGCTGCAAAATCAACTCCTGTTGATATTGTGCACTCGATCTATAACAAGGCCACTAAAGTTTTAAGTGGCGCTAGCCACGAAAAGGCTAGTGCCAAAGTAAGCGACAAGGGCAGCAAACATGCTGCCGCTGCGCCTAAAGAAAATATAGTAAACCGTTATATAAACAAAGCGGCTCATGCCGGTGAGAAATATGTAGCGAAAGCAGAAAAATACATAGCCAAGGCCGAAAAATATATTGCCAAAAAGGTCGACCGCCTCGACCATGGCCAGAAGGTAGCCCACGCCGATAAGCTAACGCCAAATGAGCGTGCTCAAAAGAATGTTCGCGAATATGTGGATCCCAAAACACAGAAAGCCTATCACTACGACAAACAAGGTCGCATTGACGAAGTAAAAGGAAAAAACAAGTCAGTAATAGAAGTCGAATACAAGCCGGGCGAAAAACACGACAAAGTAAGTACAGTAAATGTTATCAATGCCCAAGGCGATATGCTCGCCCATGGCAAAAGTTCAAAGACCCATAGTATAAAAGTTGACCAAACCTCAGGTGAGGTAGCTACGCACGATCGCACAGTGAGAACCGTTGAAAATATCCACGGTGAGAAGAAAAACGAACCCATTGAAGTTGAGCGACAAATTAACTCTGAAGGAATGATCAATACCATCACCAAAGATGGCAAGGGGCGAAGAATTGAAAAGATTGCTACCGGTCCAGACGCCAGACTGCTACATCAAACGAAGTATGAATATCCACAGCACAAAAACAAAGCGGATACAAACGAAGCTGTAATCGCCAATCAGTTTGATGCCAATGGTGATTTAAAGCACCAACTCATATTCAGTAAGGCTGCTGATGTAGAAAAACAAGATGCCACAATCCGCATAGATAGGAACAGACAAGAGCGCGATGGAGTAATTTCTGACAAGACAGAAACCTTCAACTTGCATCACGATCGCAAAAATCCGGTTGCATCATCTGAGCAAACAACCGACTACAAGCACGGCACCGTGACCATCAAAGAGCAAGCCCTTGACCAAGGGAAAGTGCTCAGCAGCAAGCAATTAACCCTAGACGAAATGGGCCAAACGCAGTCTTTCAAATACAAAAATGAATCTCAAAAGATTGACGTAACACTGAACTACCATGAAGGCAAAGTAGCCACTATAGACGGTAAAAATGGCGGGCTCGACAAAGCAACTCTGATTCAAGCCTCTGACAGTCTCATTCTTCCCATTCGGGCGAATTACAAAGTAGAAGCTATGGATCACGGACAGCTCTTGGCCCATCGCGGTCCAAGCCAACCTCGAGACGGTGAGAAACCGAGCGGTACCGTGGTCTACCTAGACGGTGACAAATTTGTCCAGCACAACGTCGACAAAGGAATTGTCTACGACCAGGCCCACAAGAAAATTGGTACCGTCAAAGATAATGGCGATGTTCAAATCGGTAATACAACTTTTAATATCACCAACGATGAGAAACGTGCCGGGGCCTTCATGGGTAGAGGCAGCGATGGCCGCTATCTTGACTTAACCAATGGCCAAAGCAGCGATCAAGGCAAACGGCAAGAGGGCTTTAATGGCTATATCTCTAACAACAAAGAAAAAATGCTTACTCTCGGCGGCCATATTTTTGCCGAAGATGCAAAACTCTTCGGACAAATGGACGCTACGGGCAATGTCAATTTTGCCAAGAACATAGATCAGCAAGAAAAAAATCAAACCAAGATCTCAGCCCTACTGCGCGACAACTATTCATTTACAGGTAACGAAAATGGACATCAGCGCAATTTCGATTTAAACCGCACGAGTAGCGGCCAGTTCTTTATGCCAACCCTTGATGCAAAAACCGGTCAACAGCTACTAGACAAAGACGGGAAGCCAGCCCTGCCGCAAGATCTAGAGCTGCGCCTGGGCATGCTCATTGACAAAAAAAGCCAAGAACAAGTTGGCAAATTTGTGCCCCCAAACCAAAACAAAGATGGCAGCTTTAGTGATGGATCAGTCGAAATCAATGGCAAAGTGATACCACTATCGAGCTTGAAGAATGCCGTATTCAAGGCCACAATTGATGGACAAGAAAAAGAAATGCGCGGTGCTGTCTTAGGCCCTTCAGAAATTCAAGCGGATGGCAGCCTGAGACCAAATACCGGCGGTATTATCAACCTCGATCTTGCTATCGAAAAATCGAAGAACAATCTCGATGAAAAGCAAAAGATACTCAATCAGGCAACTGAACAGCAGAAGAAACAAGCAGTCTTAGATCAAGCCAGTGCACTTCCCTTTGTTGGCAGTGCCATTGCCTACACCAATGCCGTAGATAAACAGGACAACTATTCATACGATGCCAAGCAAACGGCTTTAGGCCTTGCAGATAAGCAGTTTCAATCGGACAAGGCGGCCATAGATAAGATGCTTCTTAATGGGCAACTTGACGACAATTCAATCTACAAAATTCAAAAAATGGGCCTGCACAACAAACGAGACAATGCGGCAACACCCGATCAGCTTCGGGCATTAATTGATGGGCAAGGTCACATTCTAGAAAAAGTACCACCAAATCTAAGTGGTTTCGGCGAATTGAAAATACCAGGACTAGAAAAACCTGGCGAAATCAGCCAATTCGACGTTAACAAATCACTGGTGTACAAGAAAGGAACTGATGAGTTAGTTGGCAGCGTAAATCTAACCACCGGCACCTTGCGCATCTTTGACGAGCACGGCAACCAACTTACCAACAAGCTTTCTGATAGCAACCTTAGAGGCGCCTCTCTAAATGTTACCTGCGTTGATGAAAACGGCAATCCTGCAAATAAGCTGCACTGGATCAATGACGGCCGAGGTCAACTGCAAAGCTTAGACCAATTGCGCAAGCAAGTAGCACAAGAGAGAGCTTACGCCGAAATGATGGCCAAAGGCGTAACATCAGGCGAGCCAGTCGAGAGACTTGAAAGAGTAAAAGCATTAGAGAAACGCTATAACAACACTTTAGAAGAAATACAAAGAAATGGAATCAAAGATTCGACGAAAGCAGAGAACGGCTTCACCACTCTAGAAATATTGCGCGGTGGACCAAAAGAGTTTGTTCGTTCGGAACACGACCGACCAGGTAGACATCAGGTTGGCAAAACAATTGAAGTGCCAAGGCAGAGCAGCGATGAAGAATGTGCCAAGACCAGCGGGCAATTGCGCATCGGCCACGGCCATTTTTATGCAGATAAGGGTCAACTTTATCGCACTACTTTTGACAAAGAAAAAAATGAATGGGTGCCGCTGAAAGAACCTTGCGGCAAACTAGAACCTGGCTACAAAGCCCGTATCGATGGCCAGGTTGTGGAATTGCAAAACGATCCCAATTTTCTCTTCAAAATGAAAATTGCCGGCGATGATAAAGAACATTGGATCATGGGGCTCGGTGAACCGAGACGAGATGCTACTGGTAAACTGATCGATGGCGGATTAATAGATGCCAAAGAAATCATGAGGCAATCGAGCCAATCAAAAGAAGAAATTGCCGCTGCCAACAAAGACTACATAGACAGCCAGAGCTGGGGAGTACTTGGTTGGGCAGTTGACGCCGGCATGCTCTCTGGCCGCGAGGCCCAAATCAGTCAGATCAATGACACCACCATTGATGGCCAAAGGCTATTTTTGAAGCAAATGAACAATTTGTTCGAAGATGGCTTAAATTCAAACACATTGGCCACTGCCGACATTCAACACAATGTTCGCTCGATGCAAACTCGCCTAGCTGAAATGAATGTATCGGCCAATGACGCCGCCAGGCTATCGCAAGAAGGCAAGAACACTCAAGCTAACGTAAGAGAAGGAGTAGCCTTAGCTGCAACCACAGTACTTACTGGGGGCGTCTCCACAATGGTGGCTGCTGGCACGATGACCGTAAGAGGCGGCATAATGGTTAGTGCTGCCGGTGGTGCCTTTAGTTCAGCGGCAATTCGACAAACTAGGG
>JAKFVU010000069.1 GCA_021732025.1 Candidatus Obscuribacterales bacterium
CAATAAGGTCTTTGACACTACCCTACCCGCCGGTAAAGAGGCACATCTAAGCCGTCTAGAAGAAAGAATAAAAGCCAATCCAACTGACCCTCACGAACGCCTAGAACTACTTAGCTGGAAACTCGGGACGCTCAATTCAGTACTAATGCATCAACTCGACGGCAAAGTAGACGCTCAAGGTGAAGCAGCCCTGATGCGCCTCGGTAACGGCCACAAAGTGGAATCAGAGCAATTGCTACGAGAGTTGAGTGCCTGCGAAGCAGAGCTGCGGCAACGATACTCAGCCAAAGAAGAATTGCTGCACGGCAAAAAAGCAGCGGGAAAATTAGAAAAACATATAAGCGATCTTGTCGATGGATATAGAAGTTCAGCAGAAGGTGGAATCAACCTCTCGCCAAGTGAACGGCAGTATCTAGCCAGCCTTGGGCAGCTTAAGCGCGCCCTAAGTGAAGTGCACGATATGGAAACCGCTATAGCTCTCCGCCCTCCAATGGCGAATGCTGACAGCTCAGGAACAGCATCAACTGCAATTGTCGACAACGAAGTGCGCCGAGCCATCGGTGCTCATCAAGACGCCTCAAATAATTTAAAAGCAGAAGTTAATTCTAAAAGGCTAGTAGAAGCTGAAGAGAACGCCCTTCCAATCAGCGAAAAGAAATTTGCCCGCTTGCTTGAAAACAAACATATCAATAAATTTTGGGGTGCTCATGTCGCTTCGAAGTTTGACATGCTCACTGGCTATTCGAACTTTAATGGCATGATGCACTATTTAGAGAAAGCTTGCGCAGCTAAAGACGGCGGAGGCTATCTAGTATCAATCGATGTTCGCCGTTTTAAACTCGCTAACGACTGTATGGGACGAGAAGGAGCAGATGATGCTCTGCGTTTCCTTACCCGCCACATTGCCAAAGAAATCGGCCTAAAAGATAGTGAACTTCTAGCTCGCGCTGGTGGCGACGAGATCATGATCTTCTTGGACAAATCGCGCACAAGAGAAGAAGTAAAAGAGGTCGTAGAAAAGCTAGACACCATACACCTTGCCTGCCGCGGCTATAGCGCACCAGACGCAAACGGCAAAACTTATGGCATGAGCTTGGTGGGCCCTAAGTATCCCGATAAAACAAATGGAGATGTTTCGGAGCTCCTAATAAAACTAGCGGTCGGCGCCGTTGCCTTGCATCCAGGAGACAGCGCGCATCATGTTGCCGATCGCGCTGATGCTGTGATGAACCAAAGGAAAATCGCCCAAGAGAAAGTAGAGAAGGAAAAGATCCAAGGGAAAACTGGAGACGACATAAAGGTACCTGACGCCTGGATACCCGACCATATTGTCCCGCCAAACGCAAAACATGGTGACATGGCAGAGGTGGAAGCGCGTCTAATGACACCGAGTCAGCTCCATCAAATGGAAGCACCGCAGCGCCAAGTTCTTGAGCACATCAAGCAATTTGAACAATTGTCTGAGCCTCAACAGGCGCAAGAGCGCCTGCGCCTTCAAACAGAAGTAGACCAACTGGTTCTGGCCGGCAATCACGAGCAGGTGAAAGACCTACGGAAGAAACAAACCGATATTGAGCATTTTGTTGCAACAGACCCAGAAAAGCGAACCATCTACAAGAAACACCTTGAGCTTGAATGCACCAAATTCGAAAAATTAGACATTGAAGGTCGCCGCGCTTACCTACAGCGGAGGGAAGCTAGCTCAAGCTTGTGGGTAAATCCACAGACCGACCACGCTGGTAGAGAAATTTACGAACGCAGCTTGAGACGCTATGTCTTCAAAGCTGAGCGCGACAATATCGAGGCCAGTAAAAAAGGCGCTAACACTGAGCGCTTCTCAGTTATTCAAGCTGATCTCAATAATATGAAAGGAATAAATGATCAAAGAGGACACGACCAAGGCAATGTCTTGTTAAGACACGCAGGTGACTATCTGCGTGCGCGCATTCCACAAGACTGCTTCATCGGCTCGCCGGGGGGTGGGGGCTTTGTTATCATTGCTCCGAACCAAGAGCGTAGAGCTCAAGTAGAAAAAATTCTACAAGAGTACGGACAATCTCTTAGCTCAGAAGCAAAGGAAAGCACTAAAGACAAACGGCAATCGCTCTTTGTGCCAGACATTGCCCTCAATGAAATCAGAAACGATGATGGTGAATTAGTTCCCACTTTACGTTTTGGCTTTAGTATTGGCAGTGCTGAGTATGTACCAGGCAAACTTAAAGAGCCGCTTGGCTCCAATACTGAAGCTAGAGCGAGTCGAGAAGAAGCGATCTCCACTCTACGAAAAGCAGCCTCAGACAATTGCGACTTAGACAAGAAAAGGTTAGAGCAAGCCGGAATTCGCCTAAAACGAGTAGAAAAAGCCGAGAAAGAACTAAAAGAATATCAAGCGAGACTGGCTGCAGATCCTACTATCGCACAAAAACCGCCTGAAGAACTGGTATTTGTTAAGGTAGATCCATCAGCAAATCCTAAGCAAGACTTTACCGAGTGGCACCGCCTTTTGGAGCAAAAGACTCTAACCTACGTTCAAGAAAAAGAGTTGAAAGCAAATCCAATAAAAGATGCACCACCACTAACTGACCAGCAGAAGAAAGAAAATGATGCGGTTTGGTCTCGACCTGTTGATACAAGTATGGGACCGTTAGACTTCTTCCGCTCGGCCTTGCAAGAGCAAAGTGATGCAGTGAGAAAAGAACGGCAAATTCTCAAAGATGCAGGCGTTGATGCAGATACAGTTTCAAATGAACATCGACGAGATATCCTCAAGATGAAAGCAATTAGCTTTGATGATCTCGATAGAAGAAAGTTTCTGCCAGAAAACATCCCTAACGTCTATAGAGAACTCATTAGGGTTGTTAGTGCAGAAAAAGAGTCATGGACTGTAATCAGTCCAACAGATCCAAGAGCACAAGAAATAGCAGATGCCAGGGCCCTCAAAGTCCACGAACTTCTGCAAAAATGTTTCCACGACATGGGCATGAATCCGCCCACAATTACAGCTGGCTCACCGACCTTGAAAGCCAATGAAAAAGGAGAGTATGCAAAAGGTTCAGGTGTCGTCAGCCTTCAAAGAGATGCTTTCCTTGACCCTAAACATTTTGAAATTGATGTATTAGGTCATGAGGCTTTTGGACACTACGTTCAAGAAAACATGATCCTACGATCACAGGCATTAGATAAACTCAGAGAAAACGGTAGCCTAGATCTTTCAAAATTGATCAAAGAAACTGCTCCTAACAGAGTTGAGCTGACCCCAGAAGGCGTGAATTTCTGCTCAAATCTTCGACTCAACGATTCCTCTACCCTTGTTTCATCCCGTGCCACTAAAGAAATGGTTGAACAAGTTTTTCTCGCCGCCGCACCTTGGCTAAAAGAACGGACAGCTATGCCTAAAGAGCAATTGAGAAGTGACAGCGATTACGTAGCAGGTCATCGTTTAGCTGACTCGATGTTCAAAGAATTACACAGAACTGAATCACCGTCAGAAGCAATCTATAAACTGTTAACCGGCAAACCAGCCAATGACATTTTGACTGACTTAGACCACACACGACTTTTAGAAATAGTCAGTGGAAATGCAGGACAACCGCATGCCAATTTCGACTATAAGACAGTAATGAAGAAGCTATTTGATACGACAAGCGGAGATTATCAAACACAGCTGGCAAATTCTGAATATAGAAAATCGCTGTTTGGTTATGACCCTTTCAGACTCAAGATTACTGATCGCCTAGATGGCGACGGCAAGCAGACTCAGAAGTGGGATAAAGATAAACCCATCTCGCTGAAAGATGATCTCTTTAAATCACTTTTAAACGAACCTAGTTTCTTCGAACGTCATCCCGAATTTCTCACTAAGCTAATCGAGTCAAGCAGCGCACCCGACCGAGAAACGAGGGCAGCTGCCCAGAAGAAATGGCTTGAGATAATTGCCGCAGAAAACCCATTGGCAGTGCCAAACGAGCAACTAGCAATCGGAAGATTTAAGATGCTGGGTTACAAATTCGCCAATGAGCAACTTGCCGATAGCCACGAGGGAGCACCAACGAAACTCGGGGATCTAACTAAAGAGATTTTTGAAAAGGATATGCCAGCAGCAGTGCACACAATGCTCTGTGCAAATGTACGATTTGCCTATATAAGAGAAGCCAACAAATACCAAAATTCGCTGCACGAGCAAAGAGCACGCCTAGTGCAAGACGTATTCAGTCATCTACTCGCAACCAACGACCTAATTGACAGATCGCATGGTGCCACCATGACAGCGAGAGATTTCAACAATGGCAAGGTCTTAATTCCAAATATTGGCAAGACGAATTTAGTAGTAAGTCGTCAACTTGCCCCCCTATATGAGGGCAAGGAGGGTCTTGTTATACGACCCGACCCCGCGCCCCCGAAAGTTAATAAGCCATCTGACACAGTAGCTGAAACAGCAGGAAAAACAGTCAGGCGATTGTCGCTGGATACCACGACTTTCGATACGACCCCCCTGAAGATGAAAGACTACAACCAGGCAATAAACGAGATCAAGATACAACAAAGCATGGCGAAAATGATGTTGATTCAACGCATGCAAGAGGCTGCCAACGAGACACCGCTCAATATCAAAGAAGACGGCGGAATTCCAGAAGGCTACATGCCGCAATATACAAGTGATGAAACTTTAGACAGAACTACTAATGGCCACGATGATACTAATGGTGGTGACAATAGCAAGCAACTACAAGATCGCTCAACAGGGCAATCGACCCGGCAACAACCGGGAGAAACCGCTCGACTCGCTTCTAAAGACGATCTCGCCTCTATGCCAGACAAAAATGAAAATAACGAATCGACACTACCGCAAGTGCAGACGCCCATGCAGCCGACCTATGACGCTGCTCAGCAAATGGAAGCATTTAGATTGCAGGCTGAGCGAAATCGTATAATGCGCAAGCGGCCACTGGGAGAATAAGCCAGAATTGAACTCAAGCCCATCACTTCACCGCAGCCGAAACCCTCGATAGGTCTTGCAGCAACTGACCAGCTGATTGATAGCGGCTATCTTTGTCCTTGGCCAAGCAGCGGTGCACCACCCCCTGCAAATAAGTGTTTATTTCTGGATGCAAGTTGGCCACAGTCAGCGCAGGCGGCGGCTCTTGGGCATGCCTAATGAATGTCTCAATAATATTGGCAGAGACAAAGGGCACTTCACCAGTGAGCATCTCATGCATCATGCAACCGATGGCATAAATATCACAGCGATGATCGGTAGGCTCAGAGCGGCATTGTTCAGGACTCATATAAGATGGCGTGCCAATCAATGCTCCTGTTTGAGTCAAATTGGGTGCATTCTCTTCAGCCTTAGTTGATTTGGCCAGACCAAAATCGACAATCTTTACGGTGTAAGTTTGATCGCCCTCGGCTACAAGCATTATGTTTCCAGGCTTGAGATCGCGATGCACTAGGCCTTCATCGTGCGCCTTGCCAATACCCAGACAAATTTGCGAGACAATCTCTAAAGCATCCGGTAGAGCCAATTTTCCATTCTGCTCTAAGAGTTCAGCTAGGCTAAAGCCATTCAAATATTCCATTACCATATAAGGCTGCGACTCTTCGGTCACGCCTAAATCGTGAACGATAAGTACATTCTTGTGGCTAAGTAGACCAGCAGCCCGAGCTTCGCGCTCAAAGCGTCTGACCAAATCTGGTTGGGTGCTTAGTTGCGGCGCTAAGACTTTAACCGCCACCATGATGTTCATCATCTTGTGCTTGGCTTTGTAGACTTGACCAGAAGCACCACCACCAATCGCTTTAATGATTTCATACTTGTTGTCGAGCACTCGGCCAATGAGCGGGTCGCCGCGATCACTACGATCGTCAAGGGCACCATCTGGCCCGGCTCCCACGCTACTGCCATTCATCGACATATAATCAGCGCTACCCATAATTGAATTGATGCGCAAAATGCGCCCATCGGGGTCAAGCTTTTTAGAGAGCCTGCGAACAACATTATTGAGAGACTCTTGGGTCATCTCAGCGTCGCTTGTCCAGACGTTATCAAGCAATTCTTGTGGACTCAGAGTTTCTTTGCGATTTTTCACTAAATAAGACAGCAACTGAAACTCTCGGGGCACCAGAGTGACGTTGCGTCCGCTCTTTAAAACTTTGCTGGTGTCAAGGTCAACGACGATGTCGCCCACGGTAACGACATTGCCAATTACGGCTTGCGAACGACGCAATAGGCCGCGCACCCGTGCTCCCAATTCTTTCAAATTAAAGGGCTTGGTCAGATAATCGTCAGCACCTTCGTCAAATCCGGTCTCTTTATCGTCGACATCTTGGTGACCAGTGAGCATAATCACCGGACATTTGCCGCCAAAGCCGCGGTAATCGCGCAAGATTTCAATGCCGTTGAGGCCAGGGAGGTCCCAATCGAGAATAATCAAATCAGGCTGATTAGCCAAAATGAAATTCTGGCCCTCGAGACCGTTGTGGAAAGCTTTAACAATATTGCCTTCATGCTCAAGAAAGTCTCTAACGAGCTCAGCAAGGCTAACGTCATCTTCTACCACTACGATTTTGGCCACAGAATTGTTCCTTGACAGCCGGCAAGCGAATACCTTTGGGTGCAAAGAATATACCCTTTATTGGCGCTCGTCAGTCGCGAATTCTATGTCTAAATATAGATAAGCGCTATACTCGTTTGACGATTCCACCAATGTTTAACAGCTTTTACCAGCCTTTAATTAGGGCAAAACTTGAAGACATCTACAAGCGAACGACCGATGTTGAGCCTGGCAAAACAAGGAATTTTGCTAGTCGCCTTCCTCTTGGCCTGCGAGCTAACTTTCATCGGCACTCTGGCTTGGCTACTCAGTCAAGCGGAAGAAGAAGCTGCCCGCCAAGAGCGCGCTCGCGAAGTGAGCGCGCGAGCCGGGCGACTGATGTTAGTTATGTACGATACGGGAGATGCTGTTGGGCGCTATGCCCGCAGCTTACAACTAGGCACCGCCGATAGTGTCTCGGCTTCAAAAGAAGAAGTACCGGTAATCATAAGTTGGCTCAAGAATGAACTCAAAGACAATGAAGAAGCTATTGCCCTTCTCAATAGAATCGATGAAAACATCACCGTCTGTTTACCGGTTATTACTGACATTCAAGGCAAGAGCGCTACCCTAGCGGAGCCCGGCGCCAAAGCTGCCTGGGACAAAAAACGAGAAACTATTCAGCCCATGGTCAATCAGCTGGTAAAGGATATTCCAGCTCTCATTGCCATTGGTCAAAAGCTTGAATCTACAGGCCCCGACCTCGAAAGAGCAACTCGACGGCAAACACAAATAATACTAATTGTCGGCCTCTTGCTTAATTTGGTCGTTGCAGCACTGATTGCCTATTTCTTCACAAGCCGCATCTCTGGCCGCTTAGAGCACCTAGCAGAAAATGTTTCGCGGCTTGAGGCAGGCGAGAATCTTCGAGACTTGATGGACGGCAATGATGAAATAGCAACAGTTGATGCCGTTCTCCATGAAACAGCAACGGCCATGCGCAAAGAAATGACAATGCTCAAAGCTAGTGAGGCCCGGGTTCGGGCTCTAATCGAAAACCTCCCGGTCAGCATTGCTATGCTCGACAGCAACGGCAACATCGAATTTATGAACTCCACTCTGGAGGAAAGCTTCGACTACTCGAACCACCAGCTAATGGGCAAGCGCTTATCAAAACTCTTTGCCAGTGGTGAGAAAATTCCTGACCTCGTAGCGAATACACAATCTAGAAGCCCGCGAACAACCGAATTAAGAGCGCTTTGCCGCAATGGTCAGACCTTCCCTGCTGAACTGACGATGTCTGCTATTGAGATGGACGGCGCACACAAGACCCTGGCCCTAATTGTCGATAGCAGCGAAAAATTTGAAATTAAGCAAATGCGCCAGGCCTTTGTTGCCATGGTGCGCACCGAGCTAAAAGAACCGCTGACAAAAGTTTCATCATTCTTCAACCGCCTACAGTCAAATGCTTTAGGAGAAATAAATTCAAAAACTGCAGAAACCACCAAACTAATGCAACAGAATATCGAGCGTCTCGTGCTTTTGCTCAACGACCTTTTTGACTTAGACAAACTTGAGTCTGGAAAAATCGAGATCGAACCGGCAGCCGAGAGCCTCAACTCGATCTTTGAACGTTCTCTTAATGCAGTAACAGTCTTTGCCCAAAAGCACAAAGTGAAATTAGAGGCTCAGCCCAGCCCGGCAATGCTAACAGTTGACGGCAATCGCATTGTCCAAGTTTTAGTCAATCTCTTGTCAAACGCTATCAAATTTTCACCAGCCGGCTCAACAGTGACCTTAGCTACTAGAGAGTCGCCCAATCACATTGAAATTGGAGTGATTGATCGTGGCCGCGGCATTCCGCAATCGCAGCTACAAGCTGTCTTCATTGCCTATCGCCAGGTAGAAGCAGCCGACGCACACAAGAAAGGCGGCACCGGCCTAGGCCTAGCTATCTGCAAAGCCATTATTGAGGCTCACAACGGCGAAATTGGCGTCAACAGTGAAGAAGGAAAAGGCAGCGTTTTCTGGTTCAAGCTTCCCCGGTCAAACGGAGGGAGTGCCTGATGAAGCTTTCTCTAAGCCTGCGATTCAAAGGTTTGCTCGTTGTTCTGCTGCTGCTTGCCCTGGAGCTGCTTTTTGTCGGCTGCCACGCCTGGCTCTTGCAAGAAGCGGAGCGCGAGTCAGTCAAGCAAGAAACAGCCAAAGAAGTAATATCTAGGGCCACAGAGATGCTGCAGTCTCTTTATGACGCTGGGGATAGTGTAGCTAAATACGTCATTAGCCATGACCCAGAGGGCATCAAGAGATACGAACAAGCACGTCGTCAAATTCCTCAAGAAATTAAGTGGATCAAAGAGCATCTTTACGGCGATAAGAGCCAACTGCAATTGTTAGAGAAGATCGAAAGCGCTGTCAATGGTGGCATGGATACTTTGGCGGAAATGCGCGCAATTACAGACAAAGAAGCTCAGTTTGTGGCGATGCAATATGCCGTTAAGCTGAGAGCCAAAGTGCAGAGAAACATGGAAGGGCTAATTCACGATTTGATCGACTTCCTCAATACCGAAAAGAAGATTGAGAGCGCTAGCCCTAAAGTACTGAAAGCTCAGCGCGACATGATCAAGTATCTGCTCATTGCTGGTGTCGGCTTCAATGTGGTTTTAGCCATTGCCTTGGCCCTTCTGTTCACCCGTAGCATCACCTCGCGCCTCACTATCGTCGAAGACAATTCTCTGCGACTGAGACAACGCAAGCCTCTGCGGGCGCCGCTTAATGGCGATGACGAAATTGCCCTACTAGACCAAGCCTTTCACGAAATGTCGCACTCACTCAGAGGTGAAGAGGCTCTTGTGCTGGCTAGTGAAGAACAGGTGCAGACCATAATCGATCAAATGCCTATTGGCCTGGCAATCGTTCAGGGCGAAGCAGAAGAAATAGAATACGCCAACCCGACCCTGGAAAAAATGCTCGATTATAAACCGAGCAAGATGGTGGGAACCAGCATCGCCACTCACTTTCTCATTCCTGGGCCCAAGCCTTCACCACTAACCGATTCTAGCCAAATAGAAGGAGTGGTTGAGCTAATTGCCAAGAAAGCGAGTCAAAATCAAAGTCAAGGTCAAAATCAAATTCCGGTGGAATTCTCAGTGAGCGATCTTTCACTAGGCAAGCAAGCTCGTCAAAGCAAGCGCTTGGCCACAGTAATTGATGTCACTGAAAAGCGCGAAATAGAAAAAATGAAGGAAGCATTTTTGGCCATGGTTAGCCACGATTTGCGCACTCCTCTAACTTCGGTGGCCGGTTTTTTACACATGTTGCCTATGGGTATTTATGGCCAATTGAGCAACACCATTGTAGATAACAGCAAAATAGCGGAAACACAGGTCAATCACCTCATTGCCTTGATTAATGACTTGCTTGATTTAGAAAAGCTGCGAGCTGGTCAGCTTGACATGCGCGTCACCCAATTTGACCTAGAAGATGTGATAGACGCGGCAGTAGATGCAGTTTACAGCCAAGCGGATGACCTTATGATTTCGGTCATTTTCGAAGGTTGTGAGGGCAAGATTGCAGCCGATCAAGATCGCCTACAGCAAGCTATCACTCGAACTTTAGAGGCACTCCTACAACTTTGCGGGCAAGGAGACACCATCAATGTCGCTGTTACCATGGTGGCGGCTAACGTAGGCAAAGCTTACACAATTGCCTTCAACAGCGAAAATCTCTTAGTGCCTGCGGCAGTTTTGCCCAAGCTGTTCGAGCCATTCCAGCCCATAGAATTAGCCTCTGGGAGTATTTCTCTCAGCCTCGGCCTGCCGCTGGCTCGGGCTATAGTGCTCGGCCATGGTGGCACCTGCGGTGCAAGCCAGAACGACGGGCTGTCGCTATGGCTGACTTTGCCAGGCTAAGCCTTACTCCCTAAGTGTTTGCACTAGCTTTTATTGCTCTAGCCTTTATTGATCTAAACAGTTAAGCGATTGAGCTTCTTCTCTGCAGCCATTCTCATATTAGCCTGAGCCATTGTGCTCAAAGCAACAATTGACGTGGCATCGGACGGCGCCGTTGAAATTCCAAAATGAAGCATGGGCCTTAGATGGCCCAAAGTGGGCAGCATGGTTGGAAGACTCTGGTTGATGCGGTCGACCATAATGCAAGTTTGAGTGCTATCAACATTTGGCAGGAGGAAGGCAAAACTATTTTCACCGAAATGACCTAGCAAGTCGGTTTCTCGCTTTGTCTCAAGCAGAGCCTTGGTAATAAGGCGCAGCTCACTCATGGCGATGGCATTACCTGGAGCCTCTACGCTGATACAGAAGACGGCGAGAGTTAAAATCGAACCAAATCGATGAGCCCGAGCAAACTCATGGGAAAGCATAAAAGTAAAAGTTTCATCGGTGAGTAGCTCGGTGTCAGGATTGCTCAATGATTTCAGGGAGTTTTCTAAATGCGATAGCTCTAAATTTCGCATTTCAGGAATGCCAGCTCGGAACGTTCTAACTTCACTACTAGTTGAAGACAGCACCTGCAGTTGCGGCTCTCCAGTAGAACTTGGCAGTTCAATTGCAGTACTGGGTTTACCAGTATTTACTTGTCTTGGTACAACCGGCGCTTCTTCGTCTTGTGTCAGATTGGCACTGCTAGTATCAAATTGCTGTAGGCTTCTTCCGTCTGGAGCAAGCAACAAGCCCAAGCGCAACAATTCAGCAGCTGCCGAAACCCACTCACTGCGCCTTATACCCATGCGTTCTGCCACATCGGTTAAATTGAGAGTGCCATAAATATTGCCATACATCTCAAGCATTGTTTGAGCATTATGCAGCGAACTCAAATTGATAATTGCTTCAAGTTTTCTCTTCGAAAGCTTAGAAGAGCGAATCAGGAAAGAGGTTTCGTTAATATAGTTCTCTTCTAGAAAGCGCAAATTAGCAATGAATGCCTCTCCTTTAGCGATAAGGCCCTCGCTAGTCTCCAAAATATTGACTGATTCTGGTTGTTTGCCCAACTCAAAGACAAGCTGGCCACTACTCCAGGTAAACAAGTCAATGACAGCTTCTTCGCCTTTGACAAGAGAAGAAGTAGCATTGACCGGTTTGCCTAAACCAAATTGCACTTTGATGTAAAAGGCACCAGTGCCAACATACAGATGCCCAGTCGCCTCATAGTAAGCTGCTGCTTGGAGCAGATAACTTATGGGCTTTTCGCTCAGGTCGCCTTGCAAAGCTTCCATTACAGCGTCTAAATCTACATTAGGCGCTTCCGACTCAGAAGTCATTGAAGAAGCGTAGTTGTCATAAGACACAGGCATAGTATCCATAATAAAGTATGGGAAGGATTCCCTTAAATCGGTCAACTAGAATAGCAAACCAATCGCTCCCTGAGACGTTTCAAAAGGCAAAATCAAAAGCATGAACACTAACCAAATGGCTAGCTGCAAAGATCTCGCAATACCAGGCGTCTTTGCCATCGACGACACGGGAGAGCTAATCAAAGCCTCCATCACTACCAAGCTATGCACGGCCGAATTCTATTTACAAGGCGCTCATCTCACTCATTGGCAGCCACACAATCACAAACCTGTTCTATTTCTCAGCGATCGTTCGGCGTTTGCTCCAGGCAAAGCCATTCGTGGCGGAGTGCCTATTATTTTTCCTTGGTTTGGAGCGCGCACGGCTACTAGCCAAAGCAACCGCACCGATGGTCCCGCCCACGGATTCGCCCGCACGGCGGATTGGCAGTTACTGTCGGCGACAATGACAGATGAATTATTGACAGTCAAGCTCACATTAGTAGCCAATGAAACATCTAGGGCACTGGGCTTTGAGCATTTTCAACTACTATATACCATCACCTTTGGTCGCGAACTTAGCCTTGAGCTAACTGTGGAAAATAGCTCCCAGACCCCTCTCTGCTTCTCTGAGGCCTTTCACACATACCTCTTTGTGCAAGACGCAGCTCAAGTAAAATTAGAGGGCCTCAAAGGCTGTTATTACTATGACAAGACCGACGGCTTCCAACGCAAATTACAAGAACAATCAGAGCTGCAAATAAGTGGCGAAACTGATAGACCATACGTCGATACAGCCGCAGCAATAAACTTGCATGACCCCAGATTGAACCGTCGAATCACTGTTAGCAAAACAAACTCGAGCACCACTGTAATTTGGAACCCTTGGGCGGAACTAACTGGCAAAATGGCCGACATGAGTGCCGACAGTTGGAAGCAAATGGTTTGTGTTGAAACAGCCAATGCTTTTGAAAACTCGATAACTCTCGCACCGGGTGAAAAGCACACAATGTCAGCTTGCATCTCTGTGGAATAAATTTCCAACGACGTCAATTTGCAGCTGTTCAACCTTTCAACTTATTCATATAGTAGAAAGAGGCAAAAAGACAAGCGCGAGAATGGGCACCAGAGAGGAAACCAAATGGTTTCTCCTCCAGCACCCATCTCGCACTTGTACTTAATGGCATGTTGCCTTATTGCCTTAACGGCACAACGGCTTACCTTACTTCAGGTCAGCCAGCTCAGCCACAACAGCGGTAACCGCCTTCAGCACTTCCACCATGTACGGCAGATTGCAGTTTTTCACCCGGTCGTTGACCGTGTGATAGTTGGGGTTGAAGCCGTCGTCGGTGAACTCTTCGCTGACAAGCACTGCCTTGTAGCCGTGGTCGAGGAAGCCGGCATGATCCGAACGATCTTTCACCGCATTGTTGTGGGTGTCGACCGGCGTGAGGTTGATGCCGTAGCGCTTGATGGCACGGAAGAACCGCACAGTCAGCTCGTGAGAGCCGTTCTGATCGATGTCGTCGTGGATGTCCAGACGATTGCCCGGCTTGGCGCAGTAGCTGATCATGTCGATTTCGACCATGGCCACCACATCGGTCTTGGCTGCAGCGACCTTGTCAGAGTAGGCGTAGCTACCCCAGAGGCCCTGCTCTTCACCGGTGAAGTGAATCAGCCGAACGGTGAACGGCAGGTCGAGGTCTTTCAGCGCCCGAGCAAGCTCGAGCATACCGGCCGTTCCCGAACCATCGTCGTCTGCACCAGGTGCCACCTTCTCGTTGGCCCACGGCGAACCAGCGGTCGAATCGAGGTGTGCACCGACGAAGACAATCCGCGAAGGATTGGTCTTGCCGGGCAGTTCGATGACGAGGTTGTTGAGCTTCTTGCCGCGCACCGTGTAAGGGTCACGAACGGTTTTGAGGCCCATCGCCGCATACTGAGCTTCGATGAAGCCCATGGCGATGTCGAGCTCTTTCGAGTGGGTGTTGCGGGTGGCCAGGGTCGAGGTGACACCGTTGACAGTCACAGGCACTTCGCCAGTGAGCTTGAGCATGGTGTCTTTGATGCGGGCGATGTCGATCACCTTGAAGGCGTTGACGATGCGAGCATCCGGCGCCGGCAGGTTGCTGGTGTCGATCTTCGGCGTAGCAAAGTTGCGAGTGCGGCGAACTTCAGCCGGATCGAACTTGCAGCCGCCCTTCCAGTTCTTGCCGTGGTGAACGGGGTGGAAGTCAGACTCGTCGGCGGCGAAGGTGCCTTCCGGAGGAGTGTGATCGTGTCCATCCTGGTCATGGTCGTGCTCGTGGCCTTGGTCGTGAACCGGGGCAGCGAGAAGGGAAGGGTCAGGGTCGGCGACAGCGGCAGGGACAGTCAGGGTATCGAGAGGAGTCTTTTCGCTCGAAGGCAGCGCGCCGGTGGGGCGAGACTTGTTGCTATTGCTGTTGCGGCGGCCGCGAATAACGAGAAGAACTACTGCGAGGAGCAGCAGGGGGATGATGATATGCATAGTAATCTCCTAGATT
The DNA here is from genome assembly GCA_021732025.1 of Candidatus Obscuribacterales bacterium. Taxonomy (GTDB): domain Bacteria; phylum Cyanobacteriota; class Vampirovibrionia; order Obscuribacterales; family Obscuribacteraceae. The sequence continues at coordinate 14,343 of JAKFVU010000069.1, forward strand.
TGTGGCCTTAGGCCGGTTTAAGGAAGCAAAACGCTTTTTAGCGCTGACCAAACGGGGCGCTAGGGTTGAAAGGTAAAGGCTGATTGAAACTTGCTTGAAACTGGGGTTACAAGCCGTTATAAGAAAATGCGATCACAGATGTGACACCAGATACAGTGTCTAAACGTTCTAGAGCTAAAGCTTGTAATACTCGGGGAGAATTAGAAGTTTAGGAACTACCTCATGTGTGCGCGGAAAAAATGGACTAGACCTAAACTATAGGAATCGCCGTATATCTAAAGCAAACCTCTTACGCTAACTAACGCAAAGCTTTTATTAGCGAACACTAATCATTGCTATGTGCGCTACCGAAGCAAACGTCAAGAGAGAGCCAGAGAAACCTTTTCAGAATCTCATAAAAGTCTTGCGTCGCAAGCCGCTAGCGAGGTTTACCGGTAACACAAGTGCGCTAACTAATCTAAACAGTTAACAAAGCCAGTGGTTTGCGCCAGCTGGAAAAGTTTCCGGGTTAGGATCTCGTGAGCAAATGTTTGAGTAAGCGCTCAGCAAGTTTTCCCTATTTCATGCAGAGGAACCAGAAGCACATGGCCATTAAGGAGTTCATCAAACATCACTACCGTCACTTCAACGCCGCCGTTGTCGTAGATGCTTCAGAAGCGTATATCGCTCATCTAGAGGCCGGTGGGAAGATGTTCATGACAGTGGCAGGCGCAATGAGTACCGCTGAAATCGGCCTATCCCTCGCTGAAATGATTCGCCAAGACAAAGTGCATGCCATCTGCTGCACCGGCGCCAATCTTGAAGAAGATATCTTCAACCTCGTGGCCCACAATCACTACGAAAGAGTGCCACACTACCGCCAATTAACTCCAGCCGAAGAGCTTGAGCTACATAGCCGCGGTATGAACCGCGTCACCGATACCTGCATTCCAGAAGACGAAGCAATTCGCCGCATCGAAAACGAAGTGCTTGAACTGTGGCAAGAAGCCGACAAAACCGGCAAGCGCTACTTCCCTTACGAGTTCATGTATCAGCTCATTCGCTCAGGCAAAATCGACAAGCACTATCAGATCGATCCCAAAGATTCTTGGATGCTAGCCGCCTGCGAGAAAAATCTACCGATAATTACTCCGGGCTGGGAAGATTCAACATTAGGCAACATCTTCGTTTCGCACGTTATTCGCAAAGACATCAAAAACATTGACACCGTCAAATCTGGTCTAGAAGCCATGGGCATGATGATTGACTGGTACAAAGAGAACAGCAAAGACCAATCGATTGGCTTCTTCCAAATCGCTGGAGGCATTGCTGGCGATTTCCCAATTTGCGTAGTGCCTCTAATCCAACAAGATTTGCAAGAAGACTGCAAACTCTGGGGCTATTTCTGCCAAATTTCAGACAGTACGACCTCTTACGGCTCATATAGCGGTGCTGTGCCAAATGAAAAAATCACTTGGGGCAAATTAGGAGAAGAAACTCCTAGATTTGTCATCGAATCAGATGCTTCTATCGTTGCTCCGCTAATCTTTGCTTACGTCCTTGGCCAATAAACCAGAGTCTGAGCAACAAGAGCAAACGCAGGCTGAGGACCAGCCTGTAGATAAGGCTAAAGCCAAACAAGCAAAACTCAACAGCATTCTCTCTTTGATAATTGCCGGTATTTGCGGTTATCTAGCGAGCATGTTGTGGATGCCAGGCAATTCGTACACTGGCGACACACTGCGTTTGAGTGATCGAGAAAAGGTCTTAGGCCAAAATCTCCATAAGCACGTCGAGATGCTAGCTGGCACCATCGGCGAACGCAACATGGCGCACTACGATAACCTCGAGAGAGCCGCAAAATACATCGAGGAGTGCCTGGGCAAAGCTGGATATACAGTCAAGCCACAAGTTTACTTGGTAGACGGCAAACCCTGCCGCAATATCGCTGTCGAGATAATCGGAGAGAAAAACCCCAAGCAAATACTGCTTGTCGGCGCCCATTACGACT
>JAKFVU010000033.1 GCA_021732025.1 Candidatus Obscuribacterales bacterium
TTGCTGGGTAGAGTGCGTCGGGCCTGCGGCCCTTTTCAATTATTTGCTACCTGCCCAGCTTTGGTTTACCAATCGCTTCTGATACAACTGCAGCTTTGCCGCTGGGCCGCCCTCATATCATCTTTTATTCCTTAGGTTGTTACTAATTCTGATACTAGTTCTGATACTAATTCTCTTATTAGTTTCTATGGCTCACCTAGATGAAATTGAGCGTCACCATGAAGTCTGGTGTTTGGTCTACCGAGGTTGGCCGGGCTCGCCAGAGATAAACGCATGCTTGCGCTGGAAGTCCTTTCAGAGTCAGTGCGTGCAAGCCTTCAGTATACGGGCTCATGTTATTACACCCACCGTTGTAACCGCAGGAGCCGCCACAATGAATATATTGGATGATCTCAATGGGGCGGTCGCTGGTCTTGTTTATATTGCGAGAGTAGCGAGGTGAGACTGCGATGTAGTTAAAGCCAAAATCTCGAGCATTATATGCCACCACATCAAATGGCGCACTTCCGAGTTGCTTGGGCAGGTCAACAATTTTGGCGCTGGCGAGCATGAAGTTAGTGACGTTGTAGGTGATTTCTTCTCTTGATTCACGAGGGTAGATAGCTGCCTGACTGGGAGCGCATTCTAGAGGTAAGCCACTGAGAGCAAAGTCTTCTTTGCTGGGAAATTTGTTGCTCTCATATTGATAGCCATCCAATACCATACTGGCGCAGGCCAGCATAAATGGGTTATTTATAAAGCGAGATTCTTCCGACAGACCATCGATAATTCGGTTGCCTTCTCCATAGAAAAGCTCACCTTCAAGACCAACCCAAGGCTTGCCATCTTCAACTTGGCTAAATATGGCAGGCATCGGCGTGTATTGATACAAAAGCAGCTCTGGGTGCTGATTGGCGAATGTTTTTCTGAGATTTTCTATTTCAATACGCGAATGAAAGTCATACTCGCTGGGAGCGTTGATGCCCAAGCTCATTCCGCTCTGAACCTTAGCCTGAGGTCCGAGCGATAACCGATTGGTGCTGATTTGCTGCGGTCTTACCGGCCTCACGGTCAGAAGTGCAGCGGCCAATATTGCAGCTGCCAACAGGGCAAGAGGAGCGCCTTTAAGTGCTTTTGAAATTTTTTTTGACTGCCACTGTGGCTGTTTGCGAATTGGGTCTGCCATGTCTCTATAATTTACTTGTCTAACTAAGCAAGGTCTATTATATGTCTGCTTCTCTCACAAAGTCATTTCTACCAGGTGTCATGCCGCTGAAAGTCGAAGGTGATCGGCTGCTCTTGGTTGACCAACGCAAATTGCCCCTTGAGTTTTGCTATTTTGATGCAAGCGAGCACGAGCAGATGGTATTCGCGATCAAAGACATGGTTGTAAGAGGGGCTCCCTCAATCGGCGTGGCTGCTGCTTTTGGCTTGGCCTTTGAGGCGCGAAGATTGGCTCAAGAACTGACTCGACAGGAACTGACCCGACAAGAACTGACAAAAGAAGAACTTACTAGAGACAAACTGCAACTCGGCGGTTTGACTTTTTTGAGGGCATTTACCCAAGCTAAAGACGACCTTGATCAAACAAGACCTACCGCTGTTAATTTGCGTTGGGCAACAGAACGTATGAAAAAGGTGGTCTTAGCTGCAATTGCCGCTCAGGTACCGTTAGTTCAATGCGCCGAGCAAGCCTATTTAGAAGCAGAAGCTATACTCAATGAACATCTTGCCGCTAATCTTGCCATCAGTAATTTTGGCTCTGAGCTAGTCAAAAATGGAGCACGCCTTATCACCCATTGCAACGCTGGTGGTCTGGCCGCATGTGGCTATGGAACTGCACTTGGTGTCATAAGGGCAGCGCACTATCAAGGTAAAAATATTTCAGTTTATGCCGACGAAACCAGGCCGCGCAATCAAGGCTCTAAGCTGACCATGTGGGAACTAGCGCAAGATAAGATTCCCTCAACTCTAATTTGCGACTCTATGTCTGGACATTTGATGAGTAGCGGACAAATTGATATGGTGATTACGGGAGCCGACCGAATTGCACGCAATGGTGATAGCGCCAATAAAATTGGCACCTATAATCTAGCTGTTCTGGCTCACTATCATAAAATTCCCTTTTATATTGCCGCTCCGCTTTCTACTTTTGATTTTGATCTTATTGATGGAAAAAATATTCCAATTGAAGAGCGCGAGCAAAACGAAGTGCTCACCATCAATGGTGCGCCGATCACGGTGCCTGATGCGCAAGCCTACAACCCTGGTTTCGATGTGACGCCGGCCCAGTTGATTGCTGGAATCATTACCGAAGTCGGTGTGCTTCGACCTGACTACAGCCTTAGTATCACTAAGGCAATTGGTCTAAAGAATTAGTTAGTCTAAAAATTTAGTCGTCAGCGAAATAGTAAATATTCAATGGCATAGCTGACGGCAAAGATAGCGCTTAGAGTAGCTGAACCGGCGAATCTATATTGAACTGGAAGCTTTGTTTGTATGATCAAGTTGCCCAGCACTGAGATAGGCAAATTAGTGATAAATGATTTTATGCCGACAGAGAGGCAATCGAGAATCACAGCACCAAAGCTGCGCATATCTGGCCCTAGCTGAAAGTGATGAGTGGCAAGATAAATGAAAAAGACATGGCGGGCAATCCATAGAGGGTTGAAGTAGAGCATCGCTCCAACCGTTCGACCAATCCAATTGAGCTTTTCGCCGGCAATTTCAAAGCTATCTAGTTTTTTGAACCAAGCTGGTATTTCAAAGCGGTAGAGCAGGCCACCGACTAAGGTCATCACCAAAATTCTTTCTGGCTCAAATTTGCCAAGCAGAAGTTGTCCAATTAGATCGCCTATAGGGTAGAGCAGCCAGCCGATCAGGAGATTGGCCGTTTTTTCTGAAATCAACAAGAAACCTTTTTTGCTATGAGATGGAATCTGATATAAAGTGTAGTATCTCGCATTTTTGGCATACTGAAATTTTGATCTGGAGGAAGTGGCAATGAAAATTGATAGTAAGTTTTTTGCTTTAGCGCTTCTCTTCTGCGCGGGCACTCAATTATCATTTTTCTCTACTTGTGATGCAGCACCTGCTGCTAAACCTAAATCATCACCTGCGGTTAGTAGTGCGGCGAGCAAACAGCAAAAATTACATCGTTTTGACTTTCGCCTGGAAGGCGTCAGCTGTGGTCGTTGCATTGTCAATATTCGCGCCGCCCTGCGTCAGACCAAGGGCGTAAAACGCTGTGAAGTGGCCTTGCGCAAACCATATGGCGGGGTGGTTGTGTACGATCCTGCTTTGATCGACGTGCAGAAGCTGACAAAAATAACTATGACTGCAGATCCTAAAACAACAGTGGCTGTTAAAGATTCTGTGGATGAAACAATACCCAATCTGCCAGGTGTATTGATTCCTAAATATACGTCGTTGCAAAAAACAGCGTCGCAAAAAGAATCTGGCTAAGCTTGTTTTCGCCTAAGGGATTGGTGCAACCACATCCGCCACAACAGGTTCTGTCGCTTCAGATTTCATAGACATATATGATGTTCCTACAAGCGGAATCGGTACTGGAAAATTACATACAACTGTTGAAACCACGAGTACTTGAGCTGCCCCGGCCGGGTATTCGAGGAGAGGATTTGTGGGACTGTTGTTCAACACACATATTTTTGATCCACCATTGCTGGCGAGAAACTGATTTACAACATCGTCCATTGCTGATTGCGCTTTGAGCTTGTTCTCAAAGTTGGCTGCAGCTCTAGCACAGTGTTTTGCTAGTGCATCATTTTGTGTTTGGCAAATGACAATAGCCGCTACATCTACGAGGAAGAGGGCAATAATCACAATAAAAATGCAACCGACAACAGTTTCAATTAAGCTACTGCCTCGCTTCGTTCTCTTACTAGTCATAAATACTTTCAAATGGCTTTTTTCCAGTTGCAGGTTAGATTGTGAGCTAGTTGACATTGGTTTCTTCCAGCGGTCTCTTGTCTAAGTATCTGAATACTATTGGCCTGGTCAGACCGTCTATGTTCATCGCCGCCATAAATGGCACTCCAGCCAACGATAAAAATGGCGTGATTGCAACTTCTGTTTCTACTTGAATCAACTGCATTGGATTGCCCGTTTCTCGGTCGAGCGTTGAACCATAATTTATGGCAGTGGCCTTATTCTTTACAACGCCAGCGCGAGTGAAAAGCGCTAGTCCGCTGCTTTCCCATGCTGCTTTCATGTTTGCTTCAGCAGCCGGATACTCAGCTGTCTTAACTGTTGAACAGGCTCTTGCAGTCATTTGGTTGAGATACCAACCAGCACAGTAACCGATGCCGAGATACATAATATCTACCATTGGAAACAGAACAACGATAAAAAGAATTAGCAGCGCTGGGGCTAACTCTGCGATCTGGCCACCAGTGCTCTTTCTTCTTGCCTTCATAACCGCGATTCCCCCCCGGGAAAGGTGCAAATAACGCTGGATTCCGTTGAGTTTATACTTTCGAGACTATCGGCCTTCCGCGAAAGAATGCGCTATCTCAGACTACTCAATGCGTGTTGCTGAATACTAACCATCACCTATTCTACTTATGCCACGGCTAACGGCTCTTTAAATCCCACAACAGCGATGTCTTGGCTACACTAAGTGAGAATTAATCTAGGTGGCCGGTAGGGTAGAATAAGGGTCGAAGTTTTAGGCACTTTATAGGACTACCAGATTGATAAGACACAAAAGATCTGCCATCGCCAGTGACATCACTGCCTCTACTCTGCCCTTCGCTTTAGCATTTGCACTATTTCTGCCAATTGCCGCCTACGGTGAAGCTGGTGGCGCCAAAGTGCTTTCGAACCCAGATGAAGAGAGCGCTCCGGTGCGCAAGGACGAATTGCCCGATAAAGAGTTGCCTGGTGGTGTGGTTGTCGGCACGGCTCTCAGGCGCATCCAAGGCGAGTTAGATAACCGTGCTCTGACTCAGGCATCGCAGGCTGAACTTGAATCTCTCGCTGCAAAATATCCTAACAATTACAAAATTCACCTTTACTATGGCTTGGTTCTCGATGAAGTTGGCTTGCCTGAGCAAGCCATGAGCGAATTCGAGCTAGCTGACAAATTAGGGCCAAAGGATCCTCGCGCCACAGCCGGGATCATGAATCACATTCTTGCTCGGGGCGATAATGCCGCTGCAGCAGAATTGCTGAATAAGGCTCTAAAGCGCTTCCCTGACTCGCCTGAGATTCTGTTCTTTATGGGCAAAAACTTTAAGGAGCATCGCCATTGGGCAGAGGCCCAAATGGTACTCAATCGAGCCTATAAGGCTGGCTATAAGGTCAAACACCTGCCGGTGGAACTTGGTGAGCTTTATCAAGAAACGGCTCCTGAAATTGCCCTGAAGCTGGCTAACGAAGATTTGGCGCAGTATCCTGATTACCACCTTTCTCTTCAGGTCAAAGCGATAGCGCTTATGAGCATGGGCCAGTACAAAGCTGCCATTGAACCTCTAAGCAAGCTCTATAAGCAATCACCCTCGTTCAACCGCTCAGCTGAGTTTTATTTGCGCTGCTTATTTTGGGATGGTCGCTATCACGATGCTCTCAATCCGGGCTTTTACTTCCTTGGCAAAGAAGCCCATACAATTGGTGGGCCCCTTGTCTCTGCCGAAGTGCTAGGCAAAGTTATAAGTAGTCTTCCTACCAAAGATGTTGAACAGCAGCTCGCTCAGTTTTACGAACAGTTGAAGAAAGACAAAATTATGGTCAAGCCAGCTTTTCATTATTATCTTGCCAATATTTTTTATGACCAAGGCAAAGGCAAACTAGCCAAAAGCGAGATCGATAAACTTTTGCAGAGCGATCCCAAATCAGTAGAAGGTCTGTATTTGTACGGTCAGCTACAAGAGAATTACGCCCGTAATTACGCTGAAGCTCTGCGTGCCTACGAAATGGCTCATGCTCTTTCGCCTTTTAATATGGCAATTGATAAAGCCTATATCCGCATGGAAGAAAAGCAAGCCATGCGCACATCAGACTGGGCTAGTGCATTGCGCGATTGGATTGACAATTTGTTGGGCCGGACAAAACTAGACTAAACTTGGACTAGGTTGAACTTGGACGAGACTGAACCAAGCTAGTTAGAACCAAGCTAGATAGAACTCCAGATTTAATTCAGAGTTTAGCAACTCTGGTCTTTGCTACTTCGCTCTTTTTGCTAAGCTGGTAAAGGGTCTGAGGGAATTCTGGAATCATGGTGTCCTAGCGCATGCAATATGTGCCTTACCACAAGTTGGGTAAAGAACCCAACGTAATCGTTGACGGGCAGGCTAATGATTCCACTGTGCTCACGCTCTCGCATTGGCCCAATAGCCATACACCAGCAGAGCTGAAAGATGACCTTTCTGCTCAGATTGTTTTTCGCTATTTAGCTAATACTGCAAAATCTCCTTTGCCATCAGGCATCGTAGTCTCAAACAATCATTTTGATGAAGATGGTTTGATCTCACTTTATTCCATGCTCAATCCTCAGGCTGCAGCTGAGGAGCAATCGTCTTTGGTCGACATTGCCAGTGCTGGAGATTTTGGCACCTTTAAAGATCGTGAGTCTGCCAGGATTAGCTTCGTCTTGTCGGCTTGGGCTAATCCAGAGCTTTCACCTCTAAATCAAGCAGTTTTTGCTCGACCGTACCCGGAAGTGACCGCGATTTTGTACGAGGAATTACTAGTTCGATTGCCCAAAATCATTCAGAAAATTGACAATCTTAGGCGCTATTGGCAGGAGGAAGATAGTTTTCTTGATACCACTGAGGAAGCTATCTCGTCTGGACTTATTACTCTTGAGGAAATTCCTGAGATCGATCTGTTAGTAGTGCAAGTACAAGACATCAAGTTTCCTTATATTATGCGAGAGCGCTGTCCTAGCTGGATATCCTCAGTACTCCACCCGATGGCGCTGCATAATCTGACAGAACGGATGCGCGTTCTTGTGATGCAAGGACAACGCTACGAACTCTATTATCGCTATGAGACCTGGGTTGATTTTGTCTCTAGGCCATTAGCCAAACGGTTAGATCTTTCTCGCTTAGCTAAGAGTTTGAGTGCCATGGAAAATGGTCGAGGTCGCTGGCATTTCAACGGCAACGATGAGATAATTGCCCGACTTAGGTTAGTAGACGGGCACGAAAGTAGAATCCAACCCGACGACTTTCTTATCGAGATCAAACGGGCATTAGCTCAGGGTGAGAACTTGAATGGAAGCATCCTTTAAGAAGCTATGGAAGAAAGCGATACCGTCGGCAGTTAGTAAGTTTTTTGCTCCACGAATAGATTTCTATTTGTTGCTGGTTACTCAAGCTGACACCACCTTGCGTGGAGTGGAAGGCCTTGAGGCTTGGCTCAGTACCGGTGCTTATGAGCGCTGTCAGGTTGTGCGCGATTTAGAACATCAAGGCGATGAGATTAAGGCTAGTCTTCAACGAAAATTAGCTGAGTCGTTCGTCACTCCATTTGATCGCGAAGATATCTACGACCTTTCTGTGCGCCTTGATGAAGTGCTCAATAGTGCGAAGAATAGCGCTCGTGAAGTAGAGGCTTTAAATTATTGTCCACGTGATGCCAGCCTATCGGAGATGGCTCGCAACTTGGTGGAAGGCAGTCGGTGTCTCTACAACTCCTTTCGCAATCTCAACGTCAATCTTGCCGAAGCCTCAGCCCAGGCTAATCTTGCTCGCAAGTCAGAGAATCGCTTTGAAAAAGTCTATCGCCAGGCGATGAGAGAGCTTTTTGAATTGAATGATTTTAAAACGATCTTGCGCACCCTTGAAGTTTATAGAACCATGGTGCAGACTGCCTCGCGTATAGATATGGTGGCCGAGAAATTGCATCACGTCATCGTCAAAATAAGCTAGATTCAAATGACTCTAACTCAAAATCTAACTCTAGTTCTAACTAAAATTGAAGTAGCCATTGGCTCTGTAGACAAGATGCTGAATCTATGACAATCAGTATTTACTTTGTTGCGGTGTTATTGCTTGGTTGTTTGTTTTCATTTACAAACGGCTTTCAAGACGGCAGCTCTGTTGCCGCTAGCCCTATTGCTTCCCGCTCTATTGGCCTCTGGCAGGGCGTTTTGCTTACTGCAGTTTTCGAGTTTCTTGGAGCGCTGTTTGGTGGCTCGCAGGTGGCATCGGCAATATCTGGCATTACTAACTATCCACGTAGCGAGCCTTTCTTGTGTGTTCTCGCTTGTGCACTTCTCGCTGCCGTATTGTGGAACTATCTCACTCGTCTACTGAAAGTTCCCTCCAGTTCTACCCACGCTCTGGTTGGTGGCTTAATTGGTGCCATTTTTGCTTCGACAGGAACCTTCGAATATATTGTTTGGGGAAACTTTAACGGCTTAATTCATCCCACTGGAGTGTGCAAAGTCATAGCCACCCTGTTCCTTTCGCCATTGATAGGCTTTGTAGCTGGCTACTTCACTCTGCATTTGCTGCAGTTTTTGCTTTCGCGCGCCACTACCAAAGTCAATAACGGCCTCAAACGTTCACAATGGTTCGTTCTGCCAGCCCTGGCCTTTGGTCATGGTGCCAATGACACTGAAAAAGTCATGGGTGTTGTGGTTATGGCAATGAGCGCAGGTGGTCTTGGTCATCAAGATCCGTTTTCATCGAGTGACACTATCCCCCTTTGGGTACGCCTCACTATTGGCTTGTGTATGGCTTTAGGAGTGCTCTGTATGGCTCCCGGAATTCTCAAAAGGGTAGGTTTCGGCATCTTCAAACAGCGAGCGGTGCACGGTTTTGTCACAGAGTTTGCCTCGGCAGTGGTTGTCCTGACCGGCTCTATTACTGGTGGCCCAGTCTCTGCTTCTCAAGTCATAGCTTCAACTGTGATGGGAGTTGGTTATGCCAATAGGCGCAAAGGGGTGCATTGGCTAGTGGCGCGCGAAATGGCCTGGGCCTGGTTGCTTACCATTCCCTGCTCAGCGGCATTTGCTTACTGTCTCTTTCGCCTGATATTTTCTGTACTGAAGACCTAAGTGCGACTTAGGCTCTTAAAGCGTGTGAGTATTTTGTTTAGGTTCAAATCCGGGATACACCCATGGCGCGCTATAACTTGATTGTTTAAGCTGTGGGTGGAATAGCCAAGTATTTGAAGTAGCAACCAGCAGCCCTGCTATTACGGCAAGCCAAACTCTGTTGACTGGCTCGTCGGCCCCCGTGCCCTCATTTTGAGTTACAGAATCTGCCCTGGGCGCGCTAATGTCTTGTCGCGTACTGTCTTGTCGCATAATGTCTTGTCGCATAATGTCTCACCTCTACTGCCACATGCCCTAGTCAGGGGGTGCTTAAACGTGGTCACGCCTGGGAACTTAAGACTAGTCAGGTAAGTAGGATGAGGTAGGCAAGGAAATGGCAAGTGAGCAGGACCGAAGCTGGATGGACCAAAGCGAAGGAAGCGAAGAGATACAAGACATTGCATCGATTCGCGATTATGCCTACGAAGCTTTCGACAGACTAGATAAAGATGGTAACGGTTTTATCGAATCTACTGAACTCCATTTGGCTCGGCTTGACCCAGCAATGAGTGCAAAAGAGAAGTCATTCATTGCCTTCCTTCTCAATAACCAAGAGGCGATTGCAGATATGGTCGCTGAAGAGAAAGAAGGACCGCGCTTAGGAATTTCTAGAGATGATTTGGAGTCATATTTTGGCCTAATCTCTCGCCTGCTTGGGTAGAGACGACTCAGCCAACCCTTTAGTCAGTATGTAATAAGGCTTTGCGCTCGCGTTTGCGCTATAACTTATACCTTGGTGGTCACAGAATTTTTGTGACAACTTATTGTTATTGAAAAGGGGATTAAATGCGCTCTAAAGTGTCACTGGCTAGTTCAATAGCCCTGGTAACCGTTATATCCTCACTCGCATGCGGACTTGCCGATTTTCCTGCAGCCCAAGCGCAATTTGGAAATCGAGACCTCAGTCAAATACCAGCCCTTCTGGATGTAGAGAAACGACGCAATGACTTAGATAAGAAGGTTGCCGACGCCTTGGTTTCAGGACGCCTCACAGCCGTCGAAGCTCAGCCCTTCAAACAAGAGCTGGTCCGTCTCAAGAATGCTGAAGACGGCTATAAAGCAAGTGGCAAGTTTTCTTTCTTCCAAAAAGCGCGATTGACTCTTGAATTGGATGTTCTCTCTAGCAATATTGAAAAGAGCCTGCACGAGCGCTCTAGTGTTGGCCTTACAGACATTAGCGGAAAGAAACTCGACATTACTGTGCGTCTAAGCGATGCCCAAAGTTCAGGTAGATTGACAGCGCAAGAAGCTCAAAGCTTTAAAAGCCAGCTTGCCAATATTAGTGCAAAGGAAAGTTCATACAAATCTATAAACACTGCTGGCCAACCCTTAAGCAGCACCCAGACTCTTGAGCTTGCTCTCGATTTAGACCGTTTATCCAGTGCCATTGAATCGCAACTTAAAGCCCGAACCGGTGGTGACTTTAAGTTTGCTGACAGAACTCGGGAGCTATCAACTCGCATTGCTGACCTAGTTGCTTCTGGCAGAGTCTCGGCAATAGAAGCCGATACTTATCGGCAAGAATTAAATCGCATTGGTAGTCGGCAAGCTTCTATGGTTGCATCCGGCCGTCTTCTTACCACAGAGGATCAGCTTTCTTTAGCTCTCGATTTGGAGCGACTAAATAGTAAGCTAGAGCGGTTTACTGCCACTAGCGGTAGTACTGCTGCTTTACCTGGCATAAATGAAATGCAGCGATCACTTTCTGCAAAATTGTTAGCAGGTCAGAACTCTGGTCAGCTAGATGCTCAAGAGCTTTCGGTTTTGAAACAAGAGTTTGATCGCATTGCCGCGGTCGAGCAATCTTACCGTGCCGACGGCGCTCTGAGTGATAGCGAGACTTTGACTCTGGCAACAGACATTGAAAAATTGAACAAGCGAATAGATCGCAGTATGACTCAAGCGCCCACTAACACACTAGCCTCCCGTCAAGCGAAAGTTCAAGCTAAGCTCGATCAGGCTCGAGCAAATCAGAGAATAACTGAAGCTGCTTATCAAGATCTTAGAGCGGAGTTAGATCGCGTGGCATCGAGGGAGAGGCTTTACCGGGCCGACGGCCAAATTACGGACAGCGAGACCTTATCGTTAGCAAATGATCTTGAACAAATAAGCGGAAGATTGCAGCAGTCTCTTAGAGCCTTGCCTGACCTCAGCGTTAAGCGCGATCAACTAGCAAAGCAAATCGAAGATGGATTGGCTTCTGGGCGTTTGAATGCAGATCAAGCAGATGATTTTAGACGTGATCTAGCTCGCGTCAATCGACTAGAATCAGCAATGCGTAGCGGTAATAATCAATTTACCGATCAACAAGTCGTGGCAATGGTAAGAGAGTATGACGATGTATCAACACGGCTTGAGAAAAGTCTTGCTCCTTTACCGAACATAGATGGTAAGCAGCGTGCCATCACGACAAAACTAAATGAGGCTGAGGCTTCTGGTGCTTTAAATGCCAATCAATTGAGTGATTTGCGAAAAGAGTCTTCAAGGATTAATGCTGTAGAGAGGTCTTTCCGTAATTCTGACGGTGTATTGAATGACTGGGAAGCGATGAAAGTGAATCGCGATCTCGATGCACTAGAGTCTGACATATCTAGATTAATCGCATCCACTCCTGCGGCGCCTCCCATATCATCGTCTAGTGTGCCATTTGACACGAAAGGCCATTGGGCTGAATCATACGTTGGCCAGCTGACGCAACGCGGTATCATAGGTGGTTTCCCTGATGGTTCCTTTAAGCCAGACGACGGCATAACACGCGCTCAGTTTGCTGCAATTGCAGTTAAGGCATTGAACCTTCCTGCTGCTTCCGGACCCGCTAGCTTCGCTGATGTTTCAGCCTCATACTGGGCAAATAAAGCCATAGCTGCTGTAAGCCAAGCAGGTTTGGTGACTGGATTCCCTGATGGTACTTTTAAACCAGAAGACAAAATTACGAGGGCGCAGGCCTTGGTAATTTTGGCCAAGGCTCTTCCTGCTCAAGGTGCAGCTGATACATCCATTCTCAACTCTTATGGCGATGGTGCTTCAGTTCCAGCTTGGGCCGCACCATCTGTAGCTAAGGCGGCTAAGGCTCATATCTTGGTTAGCTATCCCGATCCGAGTCAGATTAAGCCCAACGTAAATGCTACCCGCGCAGATGTTGCTGCTTTAACCTATCAGACCTTAAACAATTTAGGGAAGAACCTCCCCCAAATTAGAGTTGGTATCGAGCCGTAGCGGCCTTCTGGCGGCATGCTATAGCTTGATTCTGGCGAAAATTGTCCGATTGTGTTGTTCTGAAATGGAAACTCGTTCGATATCGAACGAGTTTCCATTTCGGTTTAAACTGGCTCGATTTTTCTTCAACAAATTGACCTAAATATTTGAACTTTTTTCCATCGGCCTTCGTATTTTAGATAAAGATGCGAGGTCTGAGATATGGTATTGGAAAGAAGCGATGTGAGTAGCGTTAATGATCTTTTGATTGCCAGTTGCTTACCTGAGTTTTTTGCTTTGGTACCTTCAGAAGAAGCTGCAATTGATCTAATTTTGCAAACTCAAATTGAACAGAGAAAACTAGTTTGTCGGTGCGGCCATGTGTTTGAGAAAGCTACTCGGGCTGCGTATGAAAGGAGAGTGAAATGTGCTGAATGCAGGAGGCACAGCCATTTCACTGTAGGCACTCTATACGAGCGTGTCACGCAGGTTAGAGCACGATTGGGAGCTGTTTGGTTAATGGATCATGGTGCAGTAGTAACTTCAACAAAGCTCAATCAGATTTTTGGAATTGCTACATCAACAGGGCTTTGCATTATCAACTCGATTGGATTATTCATAGAATCTTTTCGTCAAACCTCTTTTGACGAAGCATCAGAGGGGCTTAGTTGTCCCATTTTTTGTGAGATTATGATTAAGCGTAGTCGCATTACTGGTGCGTATGAGCATGCTGCGTCTGTGCCAGAGGAGGTTACAGTTACTGATGTGGAGCCCGACTTATCGAATGACTTTTCGCAGTCATTCAGTGAACCCGAGAGCAGTGATATGTCTGATGACCTTGGAGATCTCGATAGAGCAGTTCTTGCGCAAATATCGGCGACGCCGATTTCTGTCGACACAATTTGCGAGAGTCTGGATAGCACCGCTGGACCAGTAGGGGCGTCACTGACTATGCTGGAACTCTTAGGTCATATTGTTTCTGGGCCTGGTAACTCATTTGTTCGATTAAGAGCAGCCAAAGTTAAAAGCAGTAGCAGCACTGATTTTTCTCCACAAGCTTTGGCGTTTGCAGAAGCTGCGATTGATAATATCAAAGCGATAAGGCAGGGTGTTAGTCGAAAGTACCTGCAGCTATATCTTGGCGCGTTTTGGTGTTGCTTCGACAGAAATATATGGAGAGAAGGTATGCTAATGCTCGTTTCTGTCGATGCAACTCTTACACCGGATAGAAATTTGTTTGACTATGAGTCACCGCTGATAGTGTCAGTAGCAATTTAGCAGGCGGCTCACTGCTTGGTGAGATCTAGTGCGTCTGGCAGTAAAATTGTTTCGAAGTCGAGTTGGTAGGCGTGGTTTTTTACTACGCTTATGAGATTGTCCATGAGCGCCTGGCGCTCTATCGTATCGTTGCTGATGTATAGACGTTTGATGGTCATTGTATCGCGTTCGGTGCTGGCAGGCTCGTTACTGCTGAGCGCGCCAGATGTTACTTTTGTGCCTGGTTCAATACGAGCACCGCAGAATCCCTTTATCACTCCGTCGTCTTCTGCTACAAGAAAAAGACCGTCATTGCCAAAGTAGCTGCCTTCGACGTTGCGTAAGTCGTTATCCTTACCGTCTAGATCTAGCTCCTGCCCCTGTGTCGAGTAGATTTCTTGCATTAGCTTGCGAAATTCTTTGTCGTCTTGACGGCTATAGAGGCGAATTTGCATTTGGGTCTCACTTTTAGTTTGTTGGGCACTTTGGCACTTAGTGTTAGCACCTAGTAATAGCATTTAGGAAAGGGCATCTATTAAAAATAGCGTCTATTAAATAGTAACTAGTAAATAGACGCTTACTTGCTTCTATAAAAAAGAAAAGCGGCCGATTACCTTAGAGGTTTCCGGCCGCTTTGACTTATCTTCCACCCTAGTGGCCTAAGAGTTCTATTGAACGAGAAGGCTCACTAGAAGCAATGCCACGATGTTCAAGATTTTGATCATCGGGTTAATTGCAGGACCGGCAGTGTCTTTGTATGGGTCACCAACAGTGTCGCCGGTTACAGCAGCTTTGTGAGCATCTGAACCTTTGCCGCCGTGGTTTCCTTCTTCGATGTACTTCTTAGCATTGTCCCAAGCGCCACCACCAGAGGTCATGGATACTGCCACGAACAATCCAGTAACGATGGAACCCACCAAAATACCGCCAAGAATCTTGGCTGCTGCGTATTGACCTGGAAGTGCGGCGTTCAAGTAGAAGGCGCCAATCAGGGCAATCACAACTGGTGTTAGAACAGGAAGAAGTGCAGGAACAATCATTTTTTGAATAGCTGCACCAGTTACGATGCTTACGCATTTTGCATAATCTGGTTTAGCAGTTCCTTCCATGATGCCTGGAATTTCGCGGAATTGGCGTCTTACTTCTTCAACTACCAAACCACCGGCAGCTCCAACAGCTTCCATTGCCAGGGCGGCGAAGAGGAAGGGAATTAGGCCACCGATGAATAGGCCAGCAAGAACATATGGGCTGGACAAGTCAAAGGTGATTGCAGTTCCACCTTTTTCTAGGATCTTCATGTTCAGTTCTTGAGTGTATGAGCTGAACAGAACGATTGCGGCTAAACCGGCAGAGCCAATGGCATAACCTTTGGTGACGGCTTTCGTGGTGTTACCCACGGCGTCTAGCGGATCTGTCACTTCGCGTACTTCTTTAGGCATTTCTGCCATTTCAGCAATACCACCAGCGTTGTCGGTGATCGGGCCGTAAGAGTCGATTGCGACGATAATTCCAGCCATTGAAAGCATGGCCATGGCTGCCAGAGCTACACCGTATACACCGGCGAGGGCAAAGGCAACGAGGATACCGACAACAATAGATAGCACTGGCCAAGCTGTAGACTTCATCGAAACTGCCAAACCAGCAATGATGTTGGTGGCGTGACCAGTTTCTGACGCCTTAGCGATGTACTTAACTGGACCGTAAGAAGTTGATGTGTAGTACTCGGTTATGTATACGAGCAAACCAGTTACCACAAGACCAACCATTGAAGCAAAGAAGAAATTGATTGATGGAATTGCAACTCCGCCAATCGACAAGCCTTGCATCATCTTATCGGTGACGAAGTAGAAGGCCACACCAGCGAGAGCACCGGCGACGATTAAGCCTTTGTAGAGAGCACCCATGATGTTGGTGCTCTTGCCGAGCTTAACGCACATACAGCCAAGAATTGATGTAACGATCGAAACTGCGCCTAACACGAGTGGGTACTCGATAACGTATGGAGCAGTTCCTGCCACGATTTGTTCTTTGAAAAGTTCATGGGCCAGTAGCATTGTTGCTACTGCGGTTACAGCGTAGGTTTCGAACAAGTCAGCTGCCATACCGGCGCAGTCACCAACGTTGTCGCCAACGTTATCGGCAATAACTGCTGGGTTTCTTGGGTCATCTTCTGGAATACCGGCTTCGACTTTACCAACAAGGTCAGCGCCTACGTCAGCAGCTTTGGTGTAAATACCGCCACCAAGTCTTGCGAATACTGAGATTAGAGAAGCTCCGAAACCGAGGCCGACTAATGCGTTAACGTCGTGAGTTGCTCCGTAAAAGAGCGATACGCCGAGTAAGCCTAGGCCGACAACCAGTAGGCCTGTAACTGAGCCGCCTTTGAAAGCGACAGCTAGTGCCGTTTCTAGGCCATTTCTAGCTGCTTCTGCCGTGCGAACGTTGGCGCGTACTGATACGTACATGCCGACAAAACCAGAGATGGATGACAGCACGGCTCCTACAAGGAATCCAGCAGCCGACGGCCAACCTAAACCAAATCCAATCACGAAGAAAAGAATAGCTCCAACGCCGGCGATGGCGGTGTACTGTTTGTTCATATAGGCTCCAGCGCCTTCCTGAATGGCCGCTGCAATCGCTTGCATACGCTCATTTCCAGGGCTCATATCGAGCACGCTTTTACCAGCCCAAGCACCATAAAGAACTGCAAGTAGGCCGCATCCGACGGCAACTTGTAGAGGCAGATCACCCATTTTTTACTCCCTAGTTACGCTGTTTGAATGTCAGTCAGAT
>JAKFVU010000018.1 GCA_021732025.1 Candidatus Obscuribacterales bacterium
TTCCTGCCTACATGGTAGTGTCACTACCGGCGGTGATAGTGCAGACTTTCCCTGGCATGCCTGCGACTAAAATTGTGGCCTACGGGCTAGCTGCATTGATTGGCTTGTTTGCCCTTTGGCGAGCTGTGACAATTTTAAAAGGTGCAGATAATTCTCAGCGAGCAGATAATAGTGTCGAATCGACAAGGGCCCGGCGGGCCGCCCTGGCACTGGTTATGCTAGAAGGGCTTTTTGTACTGCCTCTAGTTTTGCCGCATTTTCTTTTTTATGATTTCTGTGGCCTAGGTCTAATGGCTATTATCTCTGGTCAAGGTTTTCTCTGGGGCAGCGAGGCCGGGCGCGTTAAATATTTGCGGCTGACCACTTGGTGGAGCTGCAATTTGTACTATGTCTCGTTTATGTTCTTACCAGTAGGTCCTTTGAAGCAATGGTACGCGCTGCTTCTGGTGGCAATCTTTGCCTTCTTCTTTTTGAAAATACCTGGTGTAGTTGGTTCGCGAAAGACAAACTAATCTTAGTGTCAATGCTAAATAACCGCAGCACTTTTGGCTAGGGCGGCAATAGTCAATGTCAGTGTTTCGGTTAGCTCTACCACTGCGCCGTAGGTGTCGCCAGTATGCCCGCCTAGGCGGTTATTGAGGTAGGCGGCGCTAATAATACCGATACTACAAGCGGTGGCAAAGTAGAGTGCTCCAGGTAACAGTAGCGCACCTTTTGACGCAATGGTGCAGCCAATTAGTAGAGAAATAGGCACAAGAGCCGCCCCGAAAATATCTTTGGGAAAGCGCATGGTGTCATGCCAAACTTTACCCTTGCCTTCAGCTCTGGCATATGGGAAAGCACCAATGGCAAAGGTTTCTGCCAGGCGGGCTAGGCAAGGGGCAAAGAGGAGAAGAGCCGGAAGCATCTGTGCTGACAGAGCTGTTAAGGCTGCTACTTTTAAGACAAAATTGGCAATGCCAACCATGACGGCAAAGTTGCCGACCCGGCTATCTTGCATGATTTCGAGCATACGCTCTTTGCTGCGGTGCGAAAAAATGCCATCGGCTGTATCCATCAAACCATCAAAATGAAGGCCGCCTGTTAGTGTCAACCATAAAATTGTGATGATAGTGGCTAGCAACAGGTTCGGTGTATTGAGCTTCTCTAAAATGAGACAAGTGCAAGCCAGTATTCCACCAAGCATGGCGCCCACGGCCGGAAGGTAGATGGCGAGTCCTTTTAGGCTATCATCGTTGACAGCGCTAGCCGGTAGTAACCGGGCCAAAGGAATGATGGTGACATAAGAAGCGGTATGAATAAACTTGGTCAGCAGGTTGCTCAGCACATTCATCGGCTCTATCTAGCTTCGCTGTCAGGCAGTTCTGCTGTGTATTCAGGCCGGTTGGGGAAAGCTTCTGGGTTATTCAGTACCAATAAATGGCGTTTTTCTAAATAGTAATCGACAGCTTCTTGGGTTTCTCTTAGTAGAGTTGGATCAGATTCAAGATCGCAGGCTCTAGCATATATTTGTTCGGTAATTAAGGCTATATCTTTGTTGGACGGCTCTTGGTATTTTCCTTCCCAGGGCATAACAACATCGTAGGCTAGGCAGCCTATGATATCGGGCACTATCGGTAGTGGCGCGGTGGGGCTTAAGCCGTAGGCAAAAAGAGTGCGCTTCATCGAGTTTTCTATGAAGGCTGCATGGGGCCCGAGAATGTCGGTGGTCCAGCACATCAGTAAAATTACCTGGTCTGGCCTATCTGGTCCTCTGTAGGCATCATAGTCAACTTCCATCAATTGGCTTAGAGCGTTGCTTATGGGCCGAGAGCGCAGAGAATAATATTCAACGCCTTCGGTTTCTAAAGATAAGCCAGTCAGTAGGCCGCGCAAGACTACAAGCATTGATGCTACTTGGGTAACGTCATCTTTTAACTCACTGCTGTTGGCAATGCCAGGACGCAGCAAGATGGTGCCGTAGAGCGCATAGAGCCAATCTCTGCTGTTGAGCTGCTTCTTGCCAGATAAACTTTCTAGGCGGGCCAGTACAATTTTACGGTGAGCGAGTTCGAGCTTCTCTTCATCGCTTTCTGCCAGCGGTGTCAGCTCAGCTATGAGGCGACGAGCCCCTTCTAGATTGCGCTCTAAGGTTTCGCAAACACATAAATTGAGCATGGCATCAAAGTCTTCTTTGGCGTTAACGGCCAAAGCAAAATATTTTCTTGCTTCTTTAAAGCGCTTCAGAGACATCAACGAGAAGCCTAATTCATAGTTGACCAGTGGGTCGTCGGGCAGCTCTCTTTGCAGTTCTTTGAGAAGCATTGCTGCTAGTTCGTGCTGACAAATTTCAACTAAGGCATAACCAGCTTCAAAGATTTCTTGATGGTGCTTGTAGGGGGAGAGCGAGCCGTCTAGTTTTGCGGCAAAATTGTCAAGCTTGAGCGCTACTTCTTCGCGACCGAGAGCTTTAGTTAGATCGCTAAAGAGCGTCACCGCTCCTTGCTCGTACGGGTTCTGTAGCCAGTAGCGGGCAATTATTGTGCGACATTGCTCTAGTTGACCATTATCTAAAAGACGGCGTGCTTGAGCTAGCTCCGAATCGTCTTCCGGGGCGCTTGGAGGAGCAAAGCTTATATCGTCGCTTATTGCCTTACCTCCTTGTACAAAAGGGCCCTGTGCAAAAGAGCCATAGAGAAAGTGGTGTATCAAAGTTGGTTGGCAAGCTCTTCTGCGTGATAGGAACTGCGTACCAATGGCCCAGAATGCACCATTTTAAAGCCGATACTCCATGCGTATTGACCTAATTCATCAAACTCTTGCGGTTCAACATAGCGCTTTACAGGAAGCTGATCGCGAGTGGGCCTCAGGTATTGGCCCAGGGTGAGAAAATCGCAACCAACTGCTCGAAGATCGCGCAGCACTTCCTTGACTTCTTCAAAGGTTTCGCCGCAACCGAGCATCAAGCCCGACTTGGTCGGAATATTGGGGGCAATTTCTTTTGCCATTTTGAGAATGTTGAGAGAACGATCATATTTGGAGCCAGGCCGTACTTGCTTGTAAAGGCGAGGCACTGTCTCGACATTGTGGTTGTAAACTACCGGCTCTGCTGCAAGTACGATTTCAAGACACTCTCTACGCCCTTGAAAATCGGGGGTGAGAACTTCGACTGCAACGCCACTGATAGCATCTTTAATGGCCGTGATTGTGCGGGCAAAGTGATTAGCGCCTTGATCTGGCAAATCATCGCGATTGACTGAGGTCAAGACCACATGTCTCAAACCCATTTGTTTAGAGGCTTCAGCAATACGGCCGGGCTCTTCTTCATCTAATGGCGAGGGTGTGCCTTTGTTGACTGCACAGAAGCGGCAGGTGCGAGTACAGAGCGCGCCCATCAACATAAATGTAGCGGTACCTTTGGCCCAGCATTCGCCTTTATTAGGGCAGCGGCCACTTTCGCAAATGGTATTGAGCTTTTGTTCTTTTAAGATTGTCCGAGTTTCGCGATTTTCTTCAGTATTGAGTACTGATCGCTTAACCCATTCTGGCAGTCGCAGTGGCTTTTCTTCATAGCCTTCGCCTTCTTCTCTTCGCCCTCTCGAGCTAAGAATAGCCAGGCGTCTAGCCTCTTTTGAGTCGGCTGCTTTCACTTCAGATACGGGTTCAGACATAGTAAACGCCTTTAATAAGGTTGACCAATAAGTGATTCTAGTTGATTGGCATGTAGAATGAGTCATCTGTTTTTAATGATCTAAGCGTTCTTTGAGACGGTCTTTGAGGAGAATAATTCATGGGTGCTCAAACTGGTAATTCTGCTGGCCGTAAGACCATTATTGCTGGCAACTGGAAAATGAATAAAACCCCAGCTGAGGCTACTAGTTTAGCCAAAGCTATTGTCGAGGGGATTGCCAGTGAAATGAAAGGCGAGGCTCTTCCTGAAATAGTCTTATGTCCAACTTTCGTTTGTCTGTCAGAGGTCTTAAACCAAGTTAAGGGTAGCCCTTGCAAGGTTGGCGCTCAGAATATGGATTACCGCGATAATGGCGCCTTTACCGGTGAGATTGCTCCTCCCATGTTGACAGCCATGGCTGTGCAATATGTCTTGATTGGCCACTCTGAAAGACGTCAATTCTTTGGTGAAACCAACGAAACCGTAAATTTGAAAGTGAAAGCTGCTCTAGCTCACGGTTTAATTCCTGTAATGTGTGTTGGTGAGTTACTCGAGCAGAGAGAGAAAGGTCTTACTGACTCAGTTGTAAAAGAGCAAGTTGTTGCAGGATTAGCAGGAGTTGCTGCCACTGACGCGGCTAAGGTCGTTGTCGCCTATGAGCCAGTCTGGGCGATTGGCACAGGCAAGACTTGTGAAACTCCTGAAGCAAACCGAGTCTGCGGCTTGATTCGCGCTGAAATAGACAGTTTGTATAGTGCCAATCATATTGGTGCGTCTGTATCTATCCTTTATGGTGGCTCGGTTAAGGCCTCTACTATTGATGAGCAAATGGAACAAGAGCACATTGACGGCGCTCTTGTCGGCGGAGCCAGCCTCAAGGCTGAAGATTTCTTGCCTCTCATCAAAGGTGGCGCCAAGCGCTTGAAGAGTCAATTAGTTAAGACTTCTTAGAGTTAGGTACCAATCTGCTCTAGAGCCGGGTCATGGAAACCTGGCCGTATTATAATGGGCACGACCATTTGGAGAGGTGTCAGAGTGGTCGATTGTGCAGTCCTGGAAAGACTGTCTGCGCTAAAACGCAGCGAGGGTTCGAATCCCTCCCTCTCCGATTTTTAATTGCTTAGCGGCAGAACGAAAATTCGTACGTTTAGCGTCAGCCTAGAAGGGTGCTATGGAGCATTTTGTCGAAAAACTCAAAGAGATTGAGTACACCTTTCAAGAGCTAGAGTCAAAGCTCTCCGATCCAGACATTGTCAATGATCAGGAGAACTATCAGCGCTTAGCCAAGTTGCGCCACCAGCTGCATAGCACGGTGGAAGTCTTTCACCAGTGGCAAGACACTGAAAAAGAGATAACTGAAGCTCAAGAGATTCTGCGCGGCGAGACCGAAAAAGAAATGCGCGAGATGGTTGAGGCCGAAGTCGAGAGCCTCAAGGCTAAACATATTGAGTTGACCGAAGAGCTCAAAGTGTTGCTCTTGCCTAAAGATCCAAACGACGACAAAAACATCATGTTAGAAATTCGCGCCGGCACTGGCGGCGATGAAGCGTCAATTTTTGCTGGCGATTTATTGCGCATGTATTTGCGCTACGCCGACAAAGTTGGCTTCAAGCCTGAAATTGCCAGCGCCAGTGAAGGCGAATTAGGTGGATACAAAGAAGTAATCGTCGCTTTCAAGGGCGACGGTGCCTACAGTAAGTTCAAGTTTGAGTCTGGTGTGCACCGCGTGCAGCGGGTACCTGCCACTGAAGCTCAAGGTCGGGTGCACACATCTACCGCTACTGTGGCAGTCATGCCTGAAGTTGAAGAAGTAGAATTTGAGCTGGATGAGCGCGATTTAGAAATTACAACCATGCGCTCAGGTGGTGCTGGCGGACAGAACGTCAACAAAGTTGAAACGGCTGTGCGTATTGTGCACAAGCCATCCGGTTTATTTGTTGCTTGCTCAGAAGAGCGCAGCCAATTGCAAAATAAAGAACGCGGCAAGCAGATTTTGCGTGCCAAGTTGCACAAGATCAAGTTAGATGAGCAGAACAAAGAAATTTACGATCAACGTAAATCGCAGGTCGGCACCGGCGAACGATCTGAAAAAATTCGTACTTATAATTTCAAAGATAACCGCGTCACCGATCATCGCCTCAATCAAAACTTCTCATTGCAACCGGTTCTAGAAGGCGATCTCGACAAGCTGATAGAAGCGAGCATTCTTTCTTATCAGCAAGAACTAATGCGCGAGCAATTGCGCGACGACGAACTGAACTAGTTTTGAGCAGCAACGGGCCTTGTGATTGGCCACAAAAATGCACTTATGAAGAGGCGCGTGCTCACTTTGTAGCAACTCTACTCGGCTTTGGCATTGAGCAACAAGAAGCTCGTTGCGAAGCTGACTTAGCCCTTCAGCATGTGACTAAGTTGGCTGCCCATGAGCTATTGCTCAATGCCAAAACACGGTTGCCTGATGCTGATAGTCAAGCTTTAGCGGCAATTCTTGAAAAACGACGCAAGCGCGTACCCTTACAGTATGTGCTGGGAGAAACCTACTTTTGTGGGCTCAAATTTGCTGTAGGGCCGGGCGTCTTGATTCCCCGTGGCGATACCGAAACGCTTGTGCTCGCTGCCTCTGAATTTATTAAAGGCAGAGATATTTCAACTAGTTTGCTTGAAGTAGGCGCTGGCTCTGGGGCCATAGTGGTTACTTTGCTCAAACTATTTCCACAGTTAGTGGCCACCGCCTTTGAAATTTCGCCTCAGGCCGCTCACTTTTGTCGAGTCAATGCCATTTGTCATGGAGTGGCTGAGCGTCTCACTTTGATTGAGGACGATTATTTAGAGGGTCTGGCCAAGCTAGCCCCAAGCAATCGCTTCGATCTCTTTCTTTCTAATCCGCCCTATATACCAATTGATGTTGCTGCTGGCTTAGCCCCTGAGGTGATAGGCCATGAACCGCGCTTAGCTCTAGTTGCGGGAGTTGATGGATTGGGCTTTTATCGAAATTTCGCAAAGCTCTTACCTGGTCTGGAAGCCACAGCTCATGCGGCATTGATGGTTGAGTTTGGTGATGGCCAGGGCGAAAGTCTCACTGATCTCTTTGGCGAAAGCGGTTGGTGCGACTTGCATATCTTGAGCGATTTAGGTGGTAGACCCAGAGTGCTGACTAGTTCTGGCTGCCGGTGATGACAAAACCATTTAATTTTTGTAATATGCTAATAGTGGCTTAGATAGCATGTGCGGCAAAAATTTCGGCAAATAATTTGAGCGCAGAAGTCAACGAGAATTCCATGAAAGATGGTGTATTAAAAGCAATATCGTCAGATGGCACACTGCGTGCCGTTATTGCTACAACTACTCATTTGTCAGAAGATGCCAGGTTGCGGCATAACCTATCATTTACTGCCGCTGCTGCTCTAGGCCGTGCGCTCACAGCTGGTGTCTTGCTCTCGCAAATATTGGCCAAGGATGGCCAGGTTGCCCTCAAGTTTCAGGGCAACGGACCTTTGGGCAAGGTCATGGTAGATGCGTCGCCCCGGGGGACGGTGCGAGGATTTGTCGAGCACCCAAATGTCGAACTGCCTCTTAACTCATTGGGAAATTTTGACGTAGGCTCGGCTATTGGCTCTACAGGCTACTTGCACGTGACTATAGATCCAGGTTTTGGCCAGCCCCATACTTCTACAGTGGAGCTTTCCTCCGGAGAGGTCGGTGAAGACGTCAATCATTTCTTGGTCAATTCTGACCAGACTGGCTCTCTTGTCGTCGTGGGCACGCACTTAAGTAAAAATGGAGTGGAAGCGGCTGGCGGTCTGATAATTCAACTTTTGCCAGATCACACAGAAGAAACTATTTGCCGAATAGAGAACAATATTTCGACCTTCGGCACCTTCACCTTTTTGATGAAGCGAGGCATGACACTTGAAGAGATTCTGCAGCGCATTCTAACGGGCTTTGAGATTACGCCCCTGACCGATGTGAAGCCATTATCATTTGCCTGTAAATGTTCCAGAGAGCGCTTTGTTGAAGCCCTCAAAGTTTTGCCCAGCAGCGAAATAATTTCGATGGCAGAAGAAGACGGTCAAGCCGAAGGGCGTTGCCAGTTCTGCAATGAGCTTTATTTGGTTGAAAAAGAAGGTCTGCTAGATCTGGCTCGAGAAAGTTAGTTCGCCAATTTAGATATAGCAAGACAAAACTAGCTCCCCCGAGGGAAAGCTAGTTAAATCAAATGGATACTGAGTAGTTAGACTGCTCTCTTTACTTTGCCAGCTTTGATGCAAGATGTGCACACTTTCATGCGCTTAACAGTCTTGCCTACCAAGGCTTTGAAAGGTTGGAGGTTAGGCAGCCAACGTCTCTTACCATGCGGGTTCCAGTGCGAACGCAAGAAGGTGTATTGAACACCGGTCTGGGGTCCTTTGCCGCATACGTCACAACGCTTAGCCATAAAATAATTCCCGTCTTAATTCAGTCACGAAACCTGCCGAATGCCCCGAAAGGCCCGGTAGATTCAAGAACACAAGCAAAGGAGCCATTGTATCACCTGTACCACGACGGATATATGTCCAAGCGCCAAATGCTAAGTTTGTAATAGTTCAGGATGATTGGGTACATTCTGTTATAGATAGGTGGAAGAGTTCTTACCTCCACCAAAAATCGTGATAGGCTTACTGTGAGAGCGCTGTACTGCAGTGTTATCAGACTGATTGGGGGAGTTGCCAAGCAATTATGATCAATCAGGTTTGACCTATCCTTTACTCGAACTACACAAAAGCTGGTTTACAAGATTGGTTTAGTTTGCTGATTTAGGGTACTTTTTAGGGATGATTTAGTATCCAGTATTGTGTAAGTTCTTATCAATTTTCGATGTTTACTCAGAGGCGCTTGAAAAGAAGCGTTTGATGGGTATGAGAGAGCCAAGGCTCAAATAGACCGAGCCGGACGGCAAGGGGAAGCAGGAAACAGGTAATGGCACTCGTAAACTACGCAGCTCGAGAGATTAACTGCAAAATCGTTTATTATGGCACCGGCCTTGGTGGCAAGACAACGAACTTGAAGTACATCCACAGCCAACTTGCCCCTACTACTAGAGGCGAATTGATCAGTCTTGCTACTGAAACCGAAAGAACACTTTTCTTCGACTTCTTGCCCCTCGATTTGGGCAGCGTGCAAGGTTTCAAAACCCGCTTTTCGCTTTATACCGTTCCTGGTCAGGTTGAGTACAACGCCAGCCGTAAACTTATTTTGAACGGCGTTGACGGCATTATTTTTGTAGGCGACTCTGATGTCATGAGAGCCAAGGACAACGTTGAGTCTCTCCAGAACATGGTTGAGAACTTAGCCGAGTATGGCCTCACCCTGGATAGCATTCCTTGGGTCTTGCAATACAACAAGCGCGACTTGGCCAACGCCATGCCCATTGAACGCTTAGAAAAAGACATGAATATCCGTGGCGTACCGAGCTTCGAAGCGGTTGCTTCTGAAGGCTTAGGTGTCTTTGCTACTCTCAAAGCGATTTCAAAACTAATTCTCAACCGCTTGCAGTAACCTGCGCCTCTTTCTGAAGTAGAATTTGCTTCAGAAGTAAGAAGTGCGCGTGGCAATATATCTGTGGCGAATATAGTCGGAACTCGGCCTACAAAAGAAGCTGAACTTAAAGGTTTGCGCTTAGCCATTGCTGTTGAGCGCAAAGCTCGCTATGCCGATTTTCAGGGAAAACGCTCTACTTTCTCTCAGTTTATGAGGGCTACAGCTGATCGTCTCGTGCGCCGTTTTCCCTATGACACAATTTGGGTCACAGTTCGCAGCCT
Organism: Candidatus Obscuribacterales bacterium; assembly: GCA_021732025.1. Lineage (GTDB taxonomy): Bacteria > Cyanobacteriota > Vampirovibrionia > Obscuribacterales > Obscuribacteraceae. The sequence goes on from JAKFVU010000018.1 coordinate 9,448, forward strand.
CTTTCGTCAGTATCCCAATGTCGATGTCTCTACGCGAATATCAATTGTTCGCCGGGCCGAAGAGCTGATTGCCCCTTATTGGGACAATGTCGACGGTGTCCCTAATGAGCAATCGCTTACTGCTTCTGACGCCGCCCGCGAGCCAAGCTCGTATGCTCGAAGCCCAGGCAGTGCCGCTCCCGGCTCATTTCGCTCTCATGATTTTTCACCTGGGGCTAACCTGACTAAATCTGCCAATAAGCTAGGCAATAAGCCAGGCAATAAGCCAGGCAATAAGTCTGCTGAGAAGTCTGCTGAGAAGCCTGTAACTAAGCCAATAAATAAGCAAAGTTCTGGCTCTAGTTCTAGTTCTAATTCTAGTTCTAATTCTAGTTCTAATTCTAGTTCTAGTTCTGCGGCCCCGCCTAGTTCTGCTGGTGTTGCTCAGACTGGCTCTGCGAGCGCAAATCAGCAGGCCGGCCAGAAGCTAGTTGGTAAGCATCCTTCTGAAATACCAGTTCAGTTTGTCAAAGGCGTAGGCCCCAAGCTTGCTACTTTACTTTCGAATTTAGGTATCACCACAGTTGATCAATTGTTGCGCCACTACCCGCGGCGCCACCTCGATTTTCAAAATCGTGAGTTCATCAAAGATCTAACCGTGGGAGAAGAAGTTAGCATCTTCGGCACAATTCGCTCTGTCGGCGCCTATCAGTCAAAGCGTGGCAACATGTCGATATTGAATGTGGTCATCTCTGATGGAACCGGAAGCTTATTAGTTACTCGTTTTGTCGGCGGTAAAGGCAACAAATATCTATTAGAGAGATTGAAGGGGCAGTTTCCGAAAGGCTCTCAAGTACTTGCTTCTGGCGTAGTTGAAATCGACGACTATTCGCACAAGTTTAAATTGAAGAATGCTGAGGTCGAAATTCTTAGCTTAGCTGGTGGCGACCAGTTAGGCAGTGGTCATGTTGATGACGATCGCGAAGCTGGTTTCGAAGGAGTGCCACAAAGTATCCATGCTGGGCGCTTGGTGCCAGTCTATGCTTTGACCGAAGGCCTGTCGCTGCGTCATCTGCGCAGTGTTATTCATAATGCTATTGCCACCTATGGTAGTGGCATTGCCGACTTGTTGCCGCAGCATTTGAAAGATACTTATAACTTGATTGGTATGAGTGAAGCTTTCACCCATATTCATTTTCCTGAAGATCCAGAAACAAAAGACGCGGCCAGAAGAAGATTGGTCTTTGACGAACTTTTCGCCATTCAACTGCAGATGGCTCACAGGCGCTATCAGTATGAATCACAGGAAGATGCTTTATCGATCACATACACTTCGTCTGCCGATGGCCTTGTCGAACAGTTGCGCGCATCATTACCCTTTAAATTGACTGGTGCCCAAGAGCGAATCTTTCAGGAGATCGCTCGTGACCTAGCTTCTAACAAGCCGATGCACAGGTTAGTGCAAGGAGATGTGGGCTCAGGTAAAACTATTGTTGCTCTATTGGCTTTGATGGTGGCAATTGAAAATGGCTTCCAGGGCGCCATGATGGCACCTACCGAAATTTTGGCAGAGCAGCACTACCGGCAGTTTCAGCGACTGGTCACTCCACTTGGTCTGAAGTGCGCTCTAGTACTGGGCAAACACGGTGTTAAAGAGCGTCGCGCTGTCAGGCAAGAAATTCTATCTGGTCAAGCTCACATTGCTGTCGGTACTCATGCCCTGCTAGAAGATGATGTGGAGTTCAAGAATCTTGGTTTGATTGTTATCGATGAGCAGCACCGCTTTGGCGTTAAGCAACGGGCAAGATTGAAAGCCAAGAGTCAAAGCCCCGAACTTCTGACAATGACTGCCACGCCTATTCCGCGTACTCTAGCTTTGACCATGCATGGCGATCTAGATGTCTCAGAGATTGACGAATTACCTCCAGGCCGCAAACCAATTGAGACCTTCTTGCTGAAACCGGCCCAGAAAGCCAAAATGTGGGAGGCCGTGCATCGTGAAATTGAAAAAGGGCGCCAGGCATATATAGTCTTTCCCCTTATTGATGAGTCAGAGACTCTTGCAGCCAAGGCGGCTACGGCTGAATACGAAAAGCTGCGCACGGGCGAATTCAAAGACCTCAATCTCGGCTTGATGCACGGTAAGTTAAAAGCCCAAGAGAAAGATGAAGTGATGGATGCTTTCCGCTCTGGGCAGTTTCATATACTTGTTTCTACAACAGTAATTGAAGTGGGCGTAGATGTACCCAATGCCTCAGTAATGGTGATTGAAAATGCCGATCGCTTTGGTCTGGCTCAATTGCACCAACTGCGCGGCCGGGTTGGTCGCGGCGCTGATCAATCATATTGTTATTTGGTATCTGAGCAAAAGTCTCAAGCCACTCGTGAGCGTTTAGAGATTTTGACAATCACTAACGATGGTTTTGTTGTGGCCGAAAAAGACTTAGAAATTCGCGGTCCTGGTGAGTTTCTTGGGTATCGCCAAAGTGGGCTGCCTGACCTTGTTCTAGCAGACTTAGTTAAAGACGCCAAAATTTTAGAAGAAGCACGCAATGCTGCCATTGCCATCATGAAGGAAGATCCACAATTGACTAACTACCCGACTTTGAAACAGTTAGTTGAGCAAAAGGCAGTTGGCGAGCACTCAGAGATGATGCGCTCTGGTTAAGCTTAGGCCGCTTGCATGTCACCTTCGGCGGTGGCGGCAATTTCTTCTGTCGGTTTCTGATCTAGGTTTTCTAATTTTTCTTGCACACTGATGTGGCGGTGATCCCAGTTGGGTACCGAATCAATGAAGTTGGTTATGGTATTCATCACTTTGTAATTCAAATTGCGATCGGTGCGAAATACAATCGGATGCCATTTGGCGCCCCAAGTAAGCTGAATCAGCTTGCTGCGAAATCTGGTGAGTTTCACTTTCGAATCAATGTAGAGCACCGACGTGTGAGGGCCTTTTGTTTTAACTACCAAGGCCACTGTGCGATCAACTGTAATCCAGAAATTGCCTTTAATTTGCAGATGGATAATGCCTTTTTTCTCGTCGTAATTAGTGATGCGGCTGCGCTCAAACTGTGCGCAGGCAGCAAGACACAATTCGAAAGCTTCTGCCTGTGGCAGATCAAGTTCGCGCTGGCGCAGGTACCAAGCAGGCCCGTGTTTGCGCATGCGATACATCAAGAGAGCGTGATGCAAGGCCGCTGAAGCTAGTATTGCTAGTGGAAATTGAATGGAATAAATGACCAAACAAAGCACGAAAATCATGGCCGAAAGTATGGGGCCGCCCACAAAAATTGCCAAGGTACTAACAAGGCATGATAAGACCAAGCCAAACACTGCTGCGCCGATAAGGGGCCGGCCATAGTCAGGTAGTTTTATATAATCGTAGGTTGGCACGAACTGTTCTGGTTCGGTTTCGATTTCGCTTTGCGAAATTACTTTGCCAATCATAGATTCCCGCCTCAATAATATCGGCCACTTACTGTCTTATGCCACAGCAATGCCGGTCTCTCACCCTACGAAAGTGAGGGGTTAAATTAGGAAGCTTGGTTATTTGGGCTTACAGCTACATGGAACCGGCGCCAGGGGAGACTCCTGCGCTGTCTCCGCCGCTCGGTGCTGCTGTACTGCCTGGCTTCAAGCGCTCTAGTGAGGTTTTCACTGATTCGCTGTAAGGGCCTGTTGGGTCAAGGCTCAAATATTTTTCGAAAGCGGGAACGGCCAAATCTATCTCGTTTTTATTCTGATGGAGCAGGCCCATGGCGTAATAGGCATTAGCGAAGTTGGGGTCATACTTAATGGCAAGATTGTATTCGGCCATGGCGCCTTCTGGATTATCCAAGCCGGTGTAGGTGAGGCCCAGATTGTAGTGAGCCAATGGGTTGTCAGCCTTCAGCTCAAGAGCTTTCTGATACTGGGCGCTGGCATCGCTGTAAATGCGGTTTGTCAGATAGATATTGCCTAGGTTGATGTGCGGCTCAACGAAAGCAGGGTCAAGCGAGATCGCCTTTTTGAACATGTTCGTGGCGCTGCTGATGTCTTCTTTCTTTTGCAGGGCCAGGCCGAGATCGTTGTATGCCTCAGCCGAACCAGGATTTAGCTGAATAATGCGCTGATAGGTATCGATTGCCAAAACTTGCTTGCCTTGCTCGGCGAGATTGTCGGCCAATAAATTGAGCAGTGACAGGTCGTTGGGATAACGCTCAACTAAATTGCGCAGCCGGGCTTCAGCCTTACCTGGGGTGCCTTCGAGACTCTCTAGATTGGCCATTGCCAAAATCGCTGAGCGGTCATCGGGCACTAGGCTTAAGGCACTCTCAAGGGCAGAGCGTGCACCCACTAGGTCTTTCATAGAGATTAATGCATTGGCCAATTCTTCAAATGCGGCTGGATCATTAGGTTCTAAGCTCAAGCCTTGACGGTAATAGCCAGCAGCTTGACCGGGGTCTTTTTTGAGAATGAAAGTGCGTCCCAGATTGATCATGGCCTGACCATCAGTAGGATTTATCGTCAGCACTTGCTTGAATTCGTGTTCAGCAGTGTCCAGATCGCCTTTCTTTTGTTTGATGATACCCAAGTTATAGTGGGCATTGGCGAAGTTAGGGCTCAAGCTGACCACGTGCTCAAATGAGCTGGCTGCTTCGTCGAGGTCGCCGTTATTTTGTAAGAGGTAGCCCAAGGTGTAGCCGCTGTTAACATCTTTGGGGTCTAGAACCTGCGCTTGGCGGTAGGCTTCAATAGCGCCTTTAGTGTCTTTTTGTTTGTTCAGCGCTTCGCCTAATTGACTGAACCATTCAGCCCGATCGGCCTTAAGGGCGATGGCAGCTCGCAATTCTTTGGCTGCTTCGGCATAGTTTCCTCTTCCAGATTGAGCCGCGCCTAGCAGGGCGTGGGCTTCTGGTACTGTGCCATCGAGTTGCACTGCTTTAGTTAAAGCGTCGATAGAAGGATCGTATTCTTTCAGGGCCAGCAAGCAGGCGCCGGTATTAAATTGAATAGAGAAGTTCTGGGGCTGGTGCACCAATATTTTGCGATATTCTTTGACCGCTTGTTGATACTGGCCTTTATCTTGATAGGTGGCTGCCAATTGCGATAGAGCTTTTAAATTCTCAGGGTAGGCTGCTACAACCAATGCCAATTCATGAATAGCCTCATCTTTGTTGCCAGCGATACGCAGAGCAATACCAAGTGGTAGGCGGAAGAGCACCACATCGGGACGAAGTTTAATGGCTTGGTCGTACTCAATAACGGCTTCTTGCAATTGACCTTGCGATTGCAGTAGACCTCCGAGGCTCATTCTGGCAAAGGCGTCGGCAGGGCGCAGACTGAGAGCGCGGCGATACTCGGCAATGGCATTTTCTAGGTCGCCAGATTGGTGCAGAACTGCCGCCAGGCTTAGATGCACCATGGGGTCGTAAGGCGCACTAATAACTACAGCTCTGAAGGCTGACAGTGCTTTGTCTAGATCGCCCGCTTTAAAGTAGGTGACACCTTGGTAGTAGCGCTCAAGAAACTGCTTGGGCATAACTTGGGCAACTGGTCCGTTAGTTTGGGCCAGGGCTTCTGTAGTCAGGCTGAGAGTTAGAGGAAGGCTTGTAAGGAGGCTCGTTAGCAAAAGCGAGGTTGCTTTGCTATGGCTGAAAGACGAGGTTGTGAGCGACATTGCAGATAGTACCTAGATAAAAGCTCGATTTAATAGCAAATAGTACCTAATTATGGTCCAAGACGCGGCTTTCTGAAAGGTTGTTCCTCTTATGCGATTCATCTGGCCCAAGCAATGGCAATTATGTGGCAACTAGGTCTAATAATGAAGGATCTGAAAAATTGCGGGCAAAAGCGCGAGAAAAGGGCCAGGAGCAAGCCTTGGCCGGGTGGTTGTCATGAGTTCCCGCAATTTCTTAGACAGTGTGGCTAAATTCTTGCAGACGTTTTTGTACAGAGTGCACATTGTCTCGGTTACGGCTTCTGGTGTACATTGGATGTATAAGGGCCAGTAAAAAAGTAACGGAGAGCGCGATTAAAAGCGGATTTTCTCCAAGCAGCACTGAACTTAGCAGCTACTTTTCGAAAACCCGGTGCCCCGGTAAGACTAATACAGAAATCGGTCCGGAATTATGCGTGCTGTAACACCAGTGCTATCAAAAGTATCCAAGGCAAGAGCCCTGAAATATTCGTTTCATTAGCGGGCTTAATAACTCCTTGAATCGTTTGCCGAATACCATTCGATCACTGTCTTTCATGCAGTGAATCAGGCAAACAAAACTAAATCTACAACTGATAACAAGAACAGTTAATCCATAACCTTAAGGCTTTGAACAGCATCTCGGCAGGCATTTGCACTGCTGGTAGTGTCTTGCTTTCTTCGCCGCAACCAAGTGTAAAAATCATGGCAGTTTATAAAAAAGATGTTCAGACTAAACGCTTTCCTCTGGTAGAGCGCAATTCCAATCATTACCAAGAAATCGCTTCTAGTGCATTGAGCAATTCGATCAATCACTTGAACAACGCTTACTCTCAGAAACTTTCTGGGGCCGAAGGCGCAGTTGAGTTTAGAGATGAAGGTGTTTACACCTACGACAATAAGGGTCGTCGTTACCTCGATTGTTTAGGCGGATACGGCATCTTCAACGTTGGTCACCGTCACCCGCGCGTGATTGAAGCTGTAAAAATGCAGCTCGACCAAGTCTGTTTACACAGTCAAGAACTGATTAATCCATGGTCTGCTCACCTTGCCAGTCAGTTGGCTGCAATCACCCCTGGT
>JAKFVU010000055.1 GCA_021732025.1 Candidatus Obscuribacterales bacterium
AGATTGATAGTCATACTCAGAAGCTTGTTGACGAAATTAAGCAGCTGAGCAAAAAGCGCAATGCTGTCATTCTGGCTCACAACTATCAGATTCCGATTATTCAAGACGTGGCCGACTTTGTTGGCGATTCGCTCGGGCTGTCGCAGCAAGCGGCGAAGACTGAAGCTGAAACCATCGTCTTCTGTGGAGTGCACTTCATGGCTGAGACCGCAGCTATCTTGTGTCCGACCAAGCGTGTTTTGATTCCCGATCTTGAGGCCGGTTGTTCGCTTGCTGCTTCCATTGATTTGGCCGGTTTGGTGGCATGGAAGGCCGAACATCCTAATGCGATTGTGGTGTCATACGTGAACACCACTGCTGAAATTAAGGCGCTGTCTGACTATTGCTGCACTTCTGGTAATGCTTTGAAAATTGTCCAGTCGATACCAGAAGACAAAGAAATTCTCTTCTTGCCCGACCAGTTTTTGGGTTCGTGGGTGCAGAAGATGACTGGCCGCAAGAACATGCATATCTGGATGGGGGAGTGCCACGTGCATGCTGCCATTCATCCAAGTAAGATTGAAGAAAAATTGAAAGAGCATCCTGATGCTGAGCTGCTGATTCACCCTGAGTGTGGCTGTCTGACTCCATATCTCGACCGTGTTGCGCGCAATGCTGGTGTTACGACCGATGCCAGTGCCGCTCTAGATGCTAATTCGAAAAGTGCTGATCCAAATGCTGCTGATACAAGTGGCGCAAATACAAAACCGGCAAATACAAAAGACGTGCTGCAAGTAGCTTCTACTGAAGGCATGCTTAAGTTGGCTAGTTCTTCACCATCTAAGAAGTTTGTAGTTGCTACTGAAATTGGTATTTTGCACCGAATGAAGAAAGAGAATCCGGACAAAGAGTTCTTGCCAATCAGTGCAGAAATGAGCTGTCAGTTCATGAAAATGATCACTCTAGAAAAGCTTCATCGTTCGCTTTTCGAAGATGTCTTTCACGTTACGGTGCCGGAAGAAACCGCATCTAAAGCCCGCCTAGCTATCGAACGCATGATCTCAATTTTCTAGCGATAGCTAGTTTTAGAGATATCTATATTCAGAGATATCTATTTTCAGAGATCAGCTGGCCACGAGGAATCAAAAATGACAAACTCAAATATAGCTCCAATCATTGATGCAGATGTTTTGATCATCGGCTCGGGATTAGCTGGTTTGATGCTGGCTCTGCGCTTGCAATCTGCTGGAACAGGTTTGTCTGGTCTCAAAGTGGTACTTGTTTCTAAAGCTGGTCTACTCGATTCGAATAGCTCTTGGGCTCAGGGCGGAGTGGCCGCAGTCACAGGTGCTAACCCGTTTGATTCGCCTGAAATACATTTGGCCGATACCATCAAGAGTGGGGCTGGGCTAACCGATGTTGATGCTGCATCTAATATAGTTTTTTCTGGGCAGCGCTTAATTGAAGAGTTGGATAGACTCGGTGTCAATTTCGATAAGAATCCTTCGGGTGGCCGCGACCTCGCTCTTGAGGGCGGGCACAAGCAGGCTCGAATTGTGCACACAAAAGATACCACCGGGCGTTCTATAACTCATGCGCTGAGCGACAAAGTTTTGCAAGCTGCGGCTGCCAGCGATAATCTTGTGGTGCTTGAAAATACCTGTGCCATCGATCTAGTAATGGATGATGGAATTTGCTGTGGCGCACAGTTTATCGTCAGCGGGCAAGAGCAGAAAACTGAGATATTGGTTCGCTCTGCCTTTACCGTATTGGCTACAGGCGGAGTTGGCCAAATTTTTGAGCGCACTACTAACCCTGCGGTTGCTACTGCCGACGGTATTGCGCTTGCCTACCGAGCCGGTGCGGCATTGAGCGACATGGAATTTGTCCAATTCCATCCTACAGCCCTGATGCTTCCTAATGCGCCAGCCTTCCTCATCTCAGAAGCCGCTCGGGGAGCCGGTGCCACTTTGCTTGACCACAAGGGGCAGCGCTTCGTCAAACGTTTCCATCATGATGGTGAACTGGCTACGCGTGACATTGTTGCTCGGGCGATTCATTCGGTGATGAGCGAAAATGATTTAGAGCAGGTCTACCTAGATATGCGTCCAATTGGAGCAGCGGCTATTCGCGAGCGCTTCCCGCATATTCTTGAAACCTGCGCCCAGTATGGTATTGATTTGCTCACTCAGCCGATTCCTGTGGCTCCGGCCGCGCATTATATGATGGGTGGTATCAAAGCAACGGTTAGTGGTCGCACCAGTGTTGATGGTCTTTACGCCATTGGCGAGTGCGCTTGCACCGGCTTGCACGGAGCGAATAGATTAGCGAGCAACTCGCTTCTAGAAGCTGGTGTTATGGCTTTGAATCTAGGCGATGAGCTTCTGGGTGGGCAAGTATTTGGCGGTCGTGTGGTATCTGAGCAAACTGGCGAAGTGACGCCGACGTTGAGAGACAATCAACAGATTTTGCTACCGGTTGATTTGCAGAAATTCCGCTCGCAAATGTACCGATATGCCGGTTTGGTGCGCTCGCAGGCTGGGCTAATTCGTCTCTTGAATTTCCCTGGTCAGTCTGTGCCTGTAGCTTCTTTGACTGCCGAGCATCATAGCGCTCGCAACATTTATCAAGTTGGACGACTGATTGCTCAGGCGGCGTATATGCGCAAAGAATCTCGCGGCGCGCACTTGCGCGAAGACTACACTTCGGCGGACGATGCCAATTTTGCTCGTCATCTCGGAGCTGCAGCACTTCAAGTGCGATAGAAAATGCCCCTTTTACAAATGGCGAGCAAGTACGACTAGTTCACGGTTTTTTTCTTGTCATAGACTACTTCGTACTGGCTCGGCCTCGTCATTGGTCCGATGCCGTATTGCACGATGTGGCCGTTATAAATCACTGCTCGTAAGCCATTTTTGAATTCCACTTCAGTGCCTTCTCTGGTGCCGGCATTTGAATTTTTATCCCGTACTTTCACTTTTGTTATTTTCGCGCCCTCTGATGCATATATTTCTCCATCTTCGCCCACGGCAATTTGATCGTTACCCTTGGCTATGATTTCGGCTCCGCCTACTTTTGTAATGGTTATGCCGTTGCCGCCGTCGTGTATACCTTCGCCCATTGCGGTTACACGTTGAATATTGTTTTCTCTAGATTGAGGTTTGCTTTCTCTAGCTTCTTCTTCTTCTTTGTCTTTCTTGTGCTCGGATCTGTCGCTTTGGCCTAAGCAGAGTGGTGGTAAGACTTTCGCTCCTTCCAGTTCGAAGTTTTGCTTTTTCTGGCTTTCGGTATTGAAAAAGAAACCCCATCCTTTTAGTAAGTCGTTCGCTTCTCGGGAGTGCGGCTGATCTTTTTCTAGTTTCGATTGCCCTCCGCGCACTTGGCCATCGCCGTCTCCGTTCTGCCTCACTGGCGGATACTCGTTGGGGTTGCGGGCGCTTCGGGGATCTGTTTCAAGCATGGGATTACCTCTTAGTCTTGTTGGTGTTATTGTTATTGGAATTGGAATTGGTATTGGTATTGGTCACTCTCACAAGGTAAGGTTTGTGCCTGATATTTCACTGACATTTTTGTGGTGTGTTGCTTGGTAATTGTTTCTCTATGCTCAAACGCGGGTATGGAAGCTACGGTCGCAGTCGGTACTATTTAAAGAGTTAATTGTCATTTTAGAGTGTTAATTATCATTAGAAACAATGTGAAGCACCGCGCGCGCCGAGCCGTAGGTCTCGGGAGTCAATTGAATGATGCTCCAATTAAACGAGCACTTTCGGTTTTCTCGTGTGTCTTCTTGCTTTGCACTACAGGTAGTATCAGTGGCTGCAGCAATAATTATGACGATAGTACGGCCGAGAAAATACATGCTCTTGCCCAACAAAAGAAGAATGGCGAGATAGTTTCGCTGTGTGATCAAGAACTGAAGACGCACCCGGACAATGCTTCTCTAATTGCCTCGCGTGGTGTGGCTCAGCTAAGAATGAGCAAAACAGATCTAGCAAAAGCCGATCTGCAGAAGGCGATAGCTCTTAATGACAAAGTTGCTTGGTATCATCGTGAGCTAGGAAACGTGTATGCCGAGCAACGCGACTTTAATGATGCAATGGCTGCTTATGAAACGTCATTACGACTTGATTCTGGTAATGTAAACGCCGCGAAAGTTCTTCTGTATAGAGCTGTCGCGCACATGTGGCAAAATGAGCCGATCAAAGCGGTGGCTGATACCACTGAGGCGATCAAGCGTGAACCGAATCAGCCTTATGCTTATGTAGAAAGAGCCAATGCATACTATGAGCTGTATGAATATGAGAGAGGTCTAGCAGACGCCAACAAGGCAATCGAGCTTGGTGACAAGAGCCAAAGAGCTTATTCAGCCCGATTGAAGCACTATTTGGGATTGGGTGATTATGCCAAAGCACGAATCGATGTCCAGTCATTGCTAAATCTCGACAAAAATGATTGGCAAGCAATTGAGTATTTGTCGGCAATAGAATTGTGCACTGGTGATACTGCCGGCGCAATGAAGTTGGCTGATCAACTAATAGAGCGTTATCCTGATGCAGCTTTAGGCTACGTTGACAAAGCTTCGTGTTTATTTAGTCTTGGTGATTTTAAGAAGGCGAGCCAATTGGCTGATAAGGCTTTAGCTGTCCAGTCTGACAGTCAAAGGGCACTGCAGCTAAGGGCTTTATTGGCGGCGAAGGCACATGACTCCAAGCGAGTTTACCAGTTGCAAGGCAAGGCCGAGAGCCTGGAGCCTTCGCGCGCCATGGTGGCTAGGAATATGACAGTAGCTCTTCTTTTTCTAGGTAGCTATCAGGAGGCCATTGCTCGGTGTACCACCCTTATTCTCCGAGATGCGGATAATATGAAACAAGCGAATATTGGTTTGGTGGCGAAATCACCCAGTATGTATCGAGTGCGATCCGAGGCTCACCGTCGCCTGAAGATGCTTGATGAAGCGGAGGCGGATATGAAGAAAGCCCTGGAGCAAGGTTACCTGAAGAGTTCAGTTTTGGAACTGTATTTGAAGGTGCTCTGATTCTTCGAAGGCTGCGCCTTTGTTACTGTTGCAACCCGCTAGAGTCTTGGCTCATGGTTAGGCTAGTGTTGCCATCAATGATTGCTTGGGCGCGGGCACGCAGCTCATCTGTTTGTTCGCGCATGCCAAGGTAATAGAGAACGTAAGCATACCTATCTAGGTACGGAACAATCGCCACAGAATCGGGCCCGCTATTTTGCTCAGCAATTTGCAGGGCTTTTTCGAAAAGTGGTGCTGCTTCTGCATACTTTTTTTCTTGGGCGTAAATATTAGCTAGGGCAAAGGCTGCTCTAGCTTCGTTGCCGTTCTTCGATGGCGCAGCTTTCCAAAAGTCTTGAGCACGAAGATAAAGTGCTTCTGCTTCTGCAAGTTTGTTTTCTTGAAGTAGACACTTGCCCAATTTGTCTAAGCGAGCATAGACCTGATAGTTCTCTGGTGGCTGGATGCGCTCAGTGATATCGAGGGCATCTTTTAAATTAGCCTCGGCTTCTTCATAGTCTTTGCGAGTCAAGGCCAGGCCACCCAGGCTGTCATAACTGTTGGCGAGCGACAGATGGTGCGCACCTAGCACTGTTGATTTGACATTGAGGGCAGCTGTGAATAGACGCTCTGCAAGCGAAAGGTCTTCACTGGTTTTTGTAGCGTAAATATTGCCGATTTCATCGCAGGCAATAGCCCATTCGATTAACGGGTCGCGCATCACAGCTGAGGCTTCACCGGCCCAAGCTTGAAGCGGCTGCCCGGCCTGCAGAGTTACTTTGCCTTTAGCTTGAGTGCGTGCCTCGTTGAGCTTGCCTTCAACAAAGGCGAGAATTTTCTCGGCTAGCGGATTGGCTTTACTCGCGGTGCCATGCTGCAAATAAAATCGCACCATCGAAGCCATCGCCGGAATTAAATGCTCATCTTCGGCTCCGCTGGCCGCAGTTTTAACGGCTAGCTCTTCTTCGAGTAGTGGCTCTGCTTCGCTAAAGCGACCGCGGATAGCAAGCAGTCGCCCTAATTCACCAGAGCTTTTTGCCAGTCGAAGGTCTCCTGCAGGAAACGTTCGCGCTTTTTCAACAGCTACTCTCAGTAGCCGTTCTGCGTCACCATACTCGCAGTTATAGGCGGCTTTTTCGCCTTTAGACTCAAGCTGATCCCATGTTTGAGTGTGTTCACTCTGGGCTTCTGCCGGGATTCGATAAGGAATCTTGATGCTGCCTGTGTGACTATCGGTATGACCGGTATCAACCGATACGTTGTCGCTTACTAGTGGCGTGTCAGCTAAACATGGTGCAACTGAGCAGTGCGCTGCTAGCGAAATACTAAAGGAAACCACCAGCGAAGATGCTGTTTGCAATCTACATTTAGGGAGAGTGAAATTGTTGGCTATTTTACTCATACGCTCACGTCATGGGCTCACTAACTGACTACATGGCAATGATAGCGTATATGCCACCACATCGCCAAGAAAGTGCGGCCTCCAATCAACCCTTGCTGAATAGTCAAATAGTCAATGTATATTGGATAGGAGGCTTTTATTCTTTAAAGAGCACAGAAAATTTTTGCCTTGACAGTTTCAGTTTTTGATACTCAATTGAACCTTGAATTGCAGCTCGAATTGAATTTCGGTTTTTTTAGCAGCTTTGAAATTGCCAGAATCGTTGTGGATGACTTCTTGGCGGATTCTGGAAAGCCTTGCCTGGCGGTTGTTTCGGGCGGGGCGTCGCAGGCGCCGACGAGCCATGGTCGTAAACGAACTTGACCGATATCGGTCAAGTTCGTTCACTAGAAGTGCCTGGACCGCAACAAATTTCGCTGCGACTGCAAAATTTAATATCCAGAGGCCTTGCTGAGCACTATTAAATAGACTGCTGAAACGCTTTTTGCTTTATCAACCAGTTAAATACCGAGCTTCTTCAGGAAGTCTTTGGCGGCGGGATGACTCTTGATTCGATCGGAAATTCCACGCATATCTTTGTTTATATTTTGATTGTTCATGCCGTATAAAGAGTAGGCAATTAGCTCGTGCACATCGGTTAAATAGTCTTGAGCTACGCTGTCGAGAACGGGGCGCACATTTGCTAGGCGAGTGACGCACCATTCGTGGTCTTCCACACTGCTGTTACTGGCTTTAAAGCCTTTCATCATTTCCAATTCGACGATAATTTCTTGACTGATTTTGGGGCTGTAAAAGCGTAGGCCGACAAGAGCTCTTTCTGCTCCTGGTGGTGGCGTGGCATTGCCTGTGGTGACAGTTATTTCGCCGATTGGCAACACCGATGAATCTGTCGATATTGTTGTTGTCTCAGTTTGTGGTGTAAAAGGAACAATTTTGTAGCCAGTCAGGCCTTTAAAATAGTTTTGGCTGAAGCCGTGATCTTCTAGCACTCTTCTTAGGACTGCACCACGTTGACCAGGAGGAGCGTTAATAACTCGACCAGGAATGGTGTAAGGGTGCGAACGAACGTAAGACTGCATGCGCTCAAAGGCTTCGTTCTTAAGTTTGCCGACTTCGCCGCCAAGTTCGTGGCTAGCGACATTTAGTAAATCTCTAACGTCACCTGATTTTTGCGCTGGTGCGTTAGTGGTGCTGGGCGCATTTTGTGGTGCATTATTGTCTGCCGCGTAGGCGGGAGCTACAAGTAAGCTAGAACTAGGTTGATTGCCGTCGCCATATTGCACTGGGGCGCTAAGCGACCGGTAAATTGATTTTAAAAGCTCTTCTTTAATTTGCTTTTTGGCCATGGTGATGGCACCACTGGCTACTTGCTTTTGAAAAGGTGACAAATTTGGAGTGCTGAGTGCGGGATATACAAGCACATCTTCGAGAGTACTTTCGACCGCACCTTCAACGTCGACTCGTTTTCCAAAAGCTTGGCCGTCGTGATTTTGCACTGCCATCATTAGCGCTTGCAGTGCATACAGTGGTGTTGTGGTCCAATACCAGTAGCCACCGCCAGCGATGGCGGCAAGTATTCCGACGGTTATTGCGATTGGCGCTACCTTCATCTTCAGACTATATCCTCAGATTTGCAGCTTCAAAAAAAATACGCCCGGTTGGATTCGAACCAACGACCTCCCGCTTAGAAGGCGGGAGCTCTATCCGCTGAGCTACGGACGCATATACAAACATTTGCGAGCCTTCAGAGCAAATGCATGGACCAAACAGTAAGTCTGGAGCAAACATTATAACCTACGCCATAACCTACGTGGTCGCTTGGACGGTTTTGGGGTAGGGGACGTATATCCAGCCCTCGAGGGCGATGGTGTGGGGAAGAATGTGGCTGGGCGGGGCTGTTTGGCTCGGATTGAGGTAGGCGTTTGCTGCGCCCACTGCGGCAATGACAGCATCGAGTGCATCGTCGCTGTCGAGAGCAATTTGCTCAAGATGGGGCGCTAGTTCTAACTTTACTTGGCCTGAATTGATTCTGTTTACAGTGCGTAACTTGTCAGAGGGGTCTAATAAGTTGCTAAGAATAAATTGGCGAAGCTGCTTTGCTTCTTGGTCTTTGCCTTTGTATTTACGCCATGGGAGTCCAAGGGCTTTTAAGATTGCTGCCGGATAGACCTCTATCACGTCAGCCGCAAGTGAGCGATTAAGGCCGATGCCTTTTGAAAATGGCAAAATGGCGAAGTCTTGATGATGCAGCGCTAGGAGTAGTTGCATTCCTTGCCAGGTCATTTTGAGCATTCCCGGATTGATTTGATGCAGTGGGCTCTGAGCCTTTGGATCTGTCGAATTGTCAGTCTGTCTTTTCACTTCACCGCCCATGATTGGCTTGGCAGCTTGCACCAGTGACACAAGTTCGTTGTAGGTCAATTGGCTTATCTGTTCGGCTACTTCGACCCATGGAACAGCGGCATTTGAGGCGATGAAATTTGCGCTAGACCCGGCATTGAGCACTCTGTTTGTTTTGAGCAGAATCTCTATGAAGGGGCGAGGAAGCGAGAAGGGGAAGTCAAGGCCGATGAGCCATGCGCCGTTTGTTTGCGGGGCTGGCGCAAAATCACCAGGGGCTGCACCTCTGGGGCAATTACCTCTTGGACTATCGCCTGTAGAGCCCGCACCTGTAAGTGAAAGTAAATATTCAAGGAGTTTGTCAGAGCCTATTTTTTCTAGGCGATCGATGTTTAGCTGGCTGCTGGCCAGACCTTCGCTCAATAGATTTCCGGAGGCCAGCCAAGTGGCATTGGGTTGGGCTTTGGCCGCGCTGTAGTCGCATCCGATGATGTTCATGCTGCTAGCCTCTGTGCCGCTATCTGCTGACAACTTGAGCTTAACCTCAAAAGACATAGATAATGTAGAAGCCCTTATACTATAGGGGTGCTTTGTTCTTTCCAGTAGTGCTTCATACTTTCTAGCAGCGCCAGAGCAGTCAGCGGTAAATAGTGCCAGACCACGAGTTAACTAAATACGCCAACGCTGTCGGGCTCGTCTACGACTTGAGTCTGCCTGTGCGTTATCCGCTTGCAGCAGCCTGGCAAGTTGATGGTGAAACTGTTGTCACTTGCGCTCATTCAGTCATTCTCTACACTGAAATTCTCAAGGCGCTGCGAGTGCGGTTTCCGTCGAGTGGTCGCGAATACTCGATTAAGTCAGTGGTCTTCCACCCTAAAGTCGACAAAGCTGTTCTCAAAACCATGGCTAAACATGGACTGACCGATCCAGTAAACGGATTGCCATTGCAGAAACACAATGTCGCTTTGCTCAAGCTTTCGCCGAGTGCTAGTGAGTTGTCGCCAGAAGAAGTCAAAGAGATCAATGATTCCTTTGAGCAGTTCGTGCCCGAACATGAGGCGGGTCTTGGTGGCAGTTTGGCCGAAATCGAATTGCCCTTAGTGGTGCAAACTATCACCAATGCACGCAAGGTCGGAACAGTCTCGATTCTTGATGAGCGCAACCGTGTTGTCGGCAAGCTATTTTGCCAGAACGGACGAGCTACTCATGCCTACTATCACAATCTCGTCAATGAGATGGCGATATACCAAATCATTATGCACAAGCTCAACGGCAGCTTCTACTTCACCACTGAAGATGAGCCAGGCTGGACCACTGTCACTGAAATTTCTCGACCTATCGATATGCTTTTGATCGAGTCTTTGCGACGCACAGACGAGATGGAAAAAATGATATCGATTGTCGGTGGACCTTCGAGCTTGTTTGTAAGAGTGACTCCCCAACCTAATTACGACATTCTGCCACCAGATGCTAGAGAAGCAACCAAATTAATTTGGCCTCTGTTAGATGGTGGCACTCCGTTAGGTTTGATGTGGCAAGTTGCTGGGCTCGACGATTATTCGATCTACTCGGCCATGCAAGAACTTGTTAAGACCCGCCAAGTGAGCTACTTCGAAGCGCCGTTCCTGAAGGGCGGAGATATCGTTCCTTTGCCCTTGGGAGTGAAAACACCGCTTTCTCCCAACGATCTAGTTACTGCACTATGGGTTGAAGATGCATCGCTGGCACCACTATTGCGTCCAGGAACTTTGCTTGGCAGTGTGAGAGATCTTGATCCGTCGCACGTGCTGCACAATATCGGACTTCCCTTCGAAGCGGCTGGCTGTCCTATTTTCAAAGATGGGGCAGTGATCGGTATACATTGTGGTGCTGTGCCACCAGACCCGGCTGTGGTTGGGCCCGATGGTGGCTTCCATCAAATGATTTGGGTGGAACAAGTTATCGAATGTTTGAAAAATGCCGGTGAGACTACCCTGGCACGCAAGCTTACTCTCTCTGGTTCTGGCGACGAAACAGAGGTCTCAGGCCGCTTTGGTGGATGCAGGCAAGTGGCACGCATCCAGTGTCCGAAGTGTGGTCGCTCGTCGATGGACGAACCTAATTTTTGCAAGGGATGTGGACAAAGGTTGATTCAAGATTCTGACTACAAGGGCCCGATCGCCAAGAAAACCAAAGCTCAGACACGTGCTAAAACCAGACTGGTA
This sequence comes from Candidatus Obscuribacterales bacterium, assembly GCA_021732025.1. Classification (GTDB taxonomy): domain Bacteria; phylum Cyanobacteriota; class Vampirovibrionia; order Obscuribacterales; family Obscuribacteraceae. The sequence continues at coordinate 10,940 of JAKFVU010000055.1, forward strand.
GGAAAGACTAGAACTCGTACAGGGCCTCAGATCATTCGTCCAGCCACCAATGCTAAGACTTATAATCCGGTTCTCTTAGCGGTGAGCTTGGTGCTTCTATTCGTTGGTGGTGGCGCCGCTGCTCTCGCCATGATTCCTATGCCAAACCTGATTAATACTAGCCCTGTGATTATTCCGAGCAAGAGTCAGGCTTGGTTGTCGACAACGCTGGCCGAATTTACCTCTGGGCCGGTGGTGATGCACGACAAAGACTATGTCTTTACCGGGCGCGCTAAATTTGGCGTAGATGTGATGGCTAAGCAGTCATTCTATATGTATGCGTTTTTGGTGCAGAATTCGGGCAAAGTGATTCTGCATAGCCCGTCTTCTGCGGCTAATGATGTTGTTCTTGATGCTGGCACACGCTATATATTAGTGGGCGAAGGCTTAGAGAAAATTCCGTTGGCCAAGGCTGTCACTGCTTTTGGCTGTGACAATAGCGACGGTTCTGAGAAAATTTTGTTGGTGGCCAGTGGTATGAAGAGCGATTTGCTCACCATGGGCGATCCTGTAGCCCAAGAGAAGGCCATTGAGCAGTTCGTCAACCGCTCGCTGCAGCTTTTGAGCTGTGATGAAAGCGGTAACGGCGTAATTGTGGACGCTAAAGAGCTGGGCGAGCACTTCTTTGACGATAATCAGCCTAAAGTGCGCAAATTTGGCTCTAGCGGCTTAATGGGTCGCGACGTCTATATTACCCAGGTGGACGTAAGGCACAAGAAAGACCCCAGTCTGGATAATCAACTTCCCAGCAATATCACTCCGACCAATTAGAATAGAATGGGTTCCCCCTAATTTGATTTTGCTAGCCGTAGGGCAAGAGTATTCAGGAAGCACAGTAAATTCGTAGAGAGAGAGGAGATCAACATGAAAGCGCTTGAGCTAATCAGAAAATCTTGCGCAGTTTCGCTGGCTGTGGCACTCGGTGTGGCCTTTTCCACTGGTGTTTATGCGCAAGAACAGTGCGGGGCTAAGGGTCTCTTCTTCGAGCAGTTGGATAAGCCGAGTGAATCACTCAATACGGGCTTGCGCTACTGGATCGAGCTAAAGCGTGGCAACAACGTCACCCGCGTTAGCAACAAGTTTCAATTCAAGACCAACGACAGCATTCGTTTTCACGTTCGCTCTAATATCGATGGCTTCGCTTATATCTTGCTCTCCAGCGGCAGCCGCGGTGAGCAGAGCGTGCTCTTCCCCGATAGCAAAGGCGATGAAAACAACAAAGTAGACAGAGGCAAAGACTATGCTCTGCCATCAGATGGCTACTTGACCTTCGACGAGAATCCGGGCCTTGAAAAGCTTACCCTGTTGCTTTCTCGTTCACCTATGGATGCTCAAGCGTATCTTTCTAAGCCCCAAAAAGAAGTGACCATGATTGCTTCGGCTCAGACTGGTAGTAAAGACCTCGTTCCGGCCAGAATCTATGTTTCTTACAATGCTCCAAAGGTTGAGGCTCCGGTTTTCTTGCCTGCCACTAAGCCTGAGAAAGTGACCAAAATTGAGAGAGTCGAAAAGGTTGAGAAGACTGAAAAGATAGCCAAAGCTGGCCATCACAAAGTTACTCAAACGACTAAGGTCGAGCATGTAGAGAAGGTCACGCAAGTTGCCGCAGCTGACGACAAGCCTAAGTCAGCTCGTAAGACACCAGTGAAGGTAAAGCATGTGATTGCTTCTAGTTCGACTGGCGCTCCGAAAGAAGAAGAGGGCACAGTTACTGTTGTTTCTCAGCAGTCTTCGGGAGTGCTCCATGTAGATGTGGCCCTACAGCACATTTAGGTTTGGTTGTTCTTTCATAAGCGCTATCGTCGATTAAAGGCCGCTAAGGCTGGCCTCAAGATCTCATAAAAATCTCTGCGAAAGGAGGCTATTACAGCCTCCTTTCGTTGTATTATTTGTTTCCAACCTGACCGAGGATTCTATTTCCTTAACCTGGCCTTAAACGACGTTGCATCATGATCAATTTGTTCTCGATCAACTTTTAGTAATTTCGTTTTAGTACTAGTTTCTTTTCGGTTGTGCCCATTTCCCCCACTACGACAGCCTTTGCGCTGAGGTCTTACCAATGCCGATGATTTTTATTCTCTCGATTGGTCTTAGTCTTTTTCTCTTGATCGGCATGGTTTTGATCATGAATCCCGATTTGGTTTCGCCGAGCCTAACTAAACGCTGGGATCGCAACCACAAATATAAGAGCCACTAAATCTTCTTTCTTACTCTTGCCAAGCGATATATGAGTGAGATCTAAATAGAACTCTCGTAATGTATTGGTTCTGCTTGCCTAGTTGTTCATATAATATGTTGACAACGGGAGGGCAGTTCAATGCAGGCGACAGCAGGTTTCTTTGTAATCGATTTCATTTTGCGCCCGTTTCTGAAGATCTATCAGAAGATGCCCATCATGATTTTTTTGATTCTGCTCGTCATCTATGGCTTGATTGCATATCTAGTTTGGAAGTCGGCATTCAAGGCAGAGCAACAGTATTAAGCGTTTTAGCTAAACTATTTTGATAGAAAACTCGACCGATATCGGTCGAGTTTTTTGTTTTCTGCTAGAAAAACTTGACCGATATCGGTCAAGTTTTTCAATCTGTTCATATCCTTGACCGATATCGGTCAAGTAATTTGTCTCAAATCCGAGAACTTGACCGATATCGGCCAAGTAATTTGTCTCAAATCCGAGAACTTGACCGATATCGGTCAAGTTCAATGCGACAAATCTAATGACCTTCGCCTGGATGCACAGTAGTTAGTTCAATTTTCAATTTGTCGCTTTCGACTTGCACAATACCAACGTATTGCTCAATGAAGTTCTTCACTTGCCCTGGGCCAACTTCGCCGTCGAGGGTGTAACTGCCTTCATCTAGTAGTTTGCTATCAAAGTCGTAGGTTTGATATTTCAGAGTCACGTCTTTAATCGGAACGGGATTATAGTTAGCCACTCGAATCCAACATACTGGGCAATTGATTACCCACAGACCAGAAATGTGCCAGTCGACTAGCTCGATGCGTGTGTTTTGGGTGAGTGCGGCGTCGCCAACTTCAGGTGTGCAGCCGGTTACGGTTACAGTAAAAGTGAAAAGAGAGCATATAAAAAGTATGGCGCCACAAAAAATCGAACCGTTGATAACGGTTTGAAAACGGTGCTTAGAGCGCCCGAATAGCGTGCCCAAGATAGCGGCTAATGACATAAAAGTCGCTCAGCTTCCTCTATCTACTAGTTGTACAGAGCCGGAATCAGCTCCACGCCTGGCATGTTCTGCGCGATGCCCAGAAGGACAAGCAGGGCAAAGACCAAGAACATTGCGAAAAATGCTGGTTCGCCGTCGGATAACATTGCGGTGGGTGCTCGAGTGAGGGTAATGATATAAGCTGATTATACCAGTTGTAAGTGGGGGATGCTGTGAAGGAGCGCTTATCGAAATTCAATCCAGCACTTGGGTTAGCGAATGCTCACCTGATGACATTGGCTCCGTTGGCTATGCGACGTACTTTTCCGCTGACTGATTGCCTAAGCGAAAGGGTCATTATCGATGTGGATGACAAAGTGGATGGACCAGTACCTGATGGTCGAAACCCACAGCCAGAGACAGTTAAGCCTGATCGTAATCAGGTTGTGGTGTCATTGCATCGCCCCGAAAAGTTGGCGGAACTGAACAAAAATTATGCTCCTCTCACCAAAGGTTTGTCACAGAAACTGGTTGTGATAGTGCATGGATTAGAAGGTTCTGTTGAATCAAGTTATGTAAAAGGTGTTTGTGAGAAAGCTTTGAGCATTGGATTTAGCGTTTGTCGTATCAACTTGCGCAATTGCGGAGATACTCTTCATCTCGCTCGGGGCCTCTATAACGCTGGTATGAGCGAGGATGTTGTGGCTGTTGCCCGTGAGCTGAAAAAACGCTTTGGCTTCGAGCAAATTTTCTTTAGTGGATTCTCACTCGGTGGAAACATTGTTTTAAAGGCCGCCGGGGAGCAGGGGAAATTTGCCAAGGCTGAGAGCGATTGTTTAATTGATGCGGTTTGTGCCGTTTGTCCACCCGTTGAATTAGACCAGTGTGTCACCACAATTGAACGCGGTGAGAACTGGCTCTATGAGCATGGTTTTCTCATTAGCTTGAAAGAAAAAGTACGTGCTAAAAATCGCTTGTTTCCGGGAAGATTTGATATTGAGATTTTGCCATCAATCAATTCTCTTCGCGCCTTTGATAATACTTTTACTGCACCTGACGCCGGATATGCAGATGCTGCTTCCTATTACCATGGTGCTTCTGCCCTTCGTGTGGTTGCGGACATCAAAATTCCGACTTTGGTAGTGGCAGCGGTTGATGATCCATTAGTGCCGATTTCAAGTTTTGTTGGAAGTGAAATTTCTGCCAATGACAAAGTTCAATTGCTAACTCCAAAAAACGGTGGTCATGTCGGCTTCATTAGTGCCAACGATATTTATTTACACGATTTGGCAAAAGAGCTGAGCACGGAACAGTTGTTAGAGAAGAATTTTTGTACTAAGACGAGCAGAACCCAGCTTCGTGATCGCTTCTGGAGTGAATGGCAAGTTGTGCAGTTCTTTTTGTCTCAGGCACTCTCGAGTTAAAGACTTAAATCGCAGATTGGCTGCGCCGAATCTCAAGGTAATTATTTGCGGCACAGATTGGCTGTGTCCACGCTTTGCTTACCTATTTATATGCGGCACCATTAGTAGTATCGCTACCTTACTTCAGTCATGTATTGGTTCTTTCAAATCGCTGGATCAGTAGATACCGGGCGTATATCTAAAATGTTGGAACTTTATAGACTAACTAGAGTCTCCTTGAGTTTTGCTAGGCAACGTGGCAAAATGTAGGTGTCTGAGGGGTCTTGGCGACCCGCAGGCATCAGGCAAAATCGCTCAAAACGCCACTGTCTGATAACTTTGCTGAGTTTACGACGCCACTTGTCAGAATATGTTTGTGGTAGAGCGTTACTATTTAAGTCGTCAAGTAGAAAATGGTTTTAAAGGGTTACTAGGAGGTTCGTTGTGATCAAGAAAGTTATGAGTTTGGCAATAGCTGCTCTAGCTGTTGCAGCAGTTGCTGCCCCAGCTTTCGCTGCTGACGATAATATGGACAAAGTTGTCCAAGGCGCTCTTCTTCCTACAAGAGTTGG
>JAKFVU010000047.1:0-8419 GCA_021732025.1 Candidatus Obscuribacterales bacterium
AATAATGAGCGTAAAGAATTAGACTCAATCGGCAGCAAAGTAGAAGAGGCAGAAAGTGCTCTTCAAGCCGTACGCAAGCTAATGGAAGACCCAAAAGTTGCCGCTAATCACGTTAAATTGGCTGAAATGATGGACGATTTTCATAAAGCCGAGGCCGCCGTTGCCAAGGTGTTTGCGCGATGGGAAGATCTTGAGGCTAGGCGTTCTGCGAACGAATCCTGATCGCTAAAAAGCCCCATTTGCCTGCCTATTTTTTGCTTGAAACTTTCTAGTGGACCGACCGTCTATTAGTTTGTTCGTATTGAATGGACTATCACATGGAAGCCTCCAAGTTACCTTTCGCCCACATGGCCCGCTCGCTTTCGAGCCGCAATTATCAGCTTTATTTCTCTGGCCAGCTGGTCTCATTGATAGGCACCTGGATGCAGCAGTTGGCTTTGAGCTGGCTCACTTATCGGCTGACATCGTCGCCGCTACTTCTGGGGGCCGTAGCCTTTGCTAGCACAGCCCCAAGTTTCTTTCTCGGCCCCTTTGCCGGAGTACTATCTGACCGTGTTAACAGACACAAGCTTATTATTGGTACGCAAATAGCCGCCATGTTGTTGGCTTTCACTCTTGCTGCTTTGACCCTCTGGGGTCACATTCAACTGTGGCAAATTCTAGTTCTGGGTATTTTCACTGGGTTGGTAAACGCTGTCGATATGCCCACTCGTCAGGCTTTTGTTACCGATATGGTCGAGGATCGAAAAGATTTACCAAATGCCATCGCTTTAAATTCGTCTTTAATGAACCTTACCAGGTTAATTGGGCCTGCCATTGCCGGTGGTGTCATATCGACTTTAGGCGAAGGTGTCTGTTTCTTGGCCAACGGTATTAGCTATATCGCTGTAATTGCAGCGCTACTCTGTATGCGCTTCGCTCCCAAAGCCCCTGTTGTGAAGTCGCAAGCAAGCGTTTTTTCACATATGAAAGAAGGCTTTGTTTATGCTTTTCAATCAGGGCCAATTAGATCGCTACTTATTGTTTCGGCTATAACTAGTTTAGCCGGTATGCCTCTAAGCACTCTGATGCCTGCTTTGGTTAAGCAAACCTATCATGGTGGAGCTGATGTACTGGGCTGGCTCATGTCAGCCTCAGCAATTGGTTCTTTGGTAGGAACTGTTCTCTTAGCTTCGCGCACTAGTATGAAAGGAATAGGTCACTGGCTTTGCGCCGCCATGGTGATTTTCTCTAGCGGCTTGATGATCTTTGCCTTCACTTCTAATTTCTATGCTGCGTTGTTTTTGCTAGCGCTAATTGGGTTTGGAGTGATGTTCCAAATGTCAGCTACTAACACTATTTTGCAGACCCTGGTAGAAGAAGATAAACGCGGGCGCGTGATGAGCATCTACACGATGTGCTTCATGGGTATGATGCCAATCGGCAGTTTGATTGCTGGAGCTTCCGCCACTGCTATTGGTGTACCAGTGACAATCTTTATAAGCGGATTGCTGTGCTTAATGTTGGCAGCATGGTTCTTTGGATCACTGCCAACATTAAGCATACAGGCTCGACCAATAATGGCCGCTAGACTCGCTGAACAAGAATAAAGGTAAATACTCTATTTGCTCAGTTGCGGCATAACCACACCGTCGAGAACGTGTATCACACCATTTGAACAAGGAACATCAGTGGTCTTAATTAGGATTTCATCAGCATAGAGGTCATCGCCTTTTTTGCTTAGTTTCAATTCGCGACCACCTAGAGTTTTCACTGAACTCATCATGCCCAGAGCTTTAGCATCAAATTTTCCTGAGACAATGTGGTACTGCAGTACTTCTTTTAGTTTCTTTTTGTTGGCCCAAAGACGATCTCTGTCGTCAGCAGGGATTGTTTTGAAGGCTTTATCGCTTGGTGCGAATACTGTGAATGGGCCTTTGTTCTTCAAAGTACTGTCTAAAGAGAATGCTTGGTCTAGGCCGTCCAAGAAAATGTGAAAGGCTGTCACTTCATTATCACTAAGAGTATTGATGATGTCTTTGGGCTTACGCTCGAAGCCTTGCTTCATCTTGAACTGTTCGGTATTTGCGGCGATTAATACTGGGTTGCTGTTGTCTTTGGCTTGAACAGCTTGGGGAGCAGTTAATGGCAGGGCAGACAACAGAGATACCAGAGCGAGAATTTGAATATTCTTGAGATTTAAAATGTCCATAGGTACTCCGTAAAGGGCGACGACCGCCGACGTTGAAGTCGATTGCAGCACAGTGTACATGACAGGTGCTCAATGCTTTCGGTTCCAGTGTAAATGTTTAGTAGCCTAATCGAAACATTTTTGGAACTTTGGGTAGCAGCCTGGCGTCTAACACTACTACTGCGCAAAAGTTGCTAATAAGAATTGATGTTCATGCAACATTGCACTGCAGATCCCTAACGGTACGCTGGTTACGGCGGGAGAGTACTATGATAAGTCGAACTCAAAGAACACTGAGCCTGTGTTGCATGGCTGTTGTTTCACTACTTCAATCGGTGAGTTCAGTGGCGGCGCAAACCACAGTATTAAGTGGCAAGGTCAATTCAAATGCCATGCCACAGCTCATTAGGCAAGAGCCGCAATATGATCGGATACAAGTGCAAACACCGGTGAGTGTCCCCGCTGTTAATCCTTCGCGCCTTTATCAATCAGGTGTGCAGACTAGAACCGTAGTAGTACAAAAACCTGTATATAGAGAAGTCTACGTGCGAGATAATCGTACCTATTTCCAGCGCCATCCGAAGGTAAAAGCAGTTTCTATTGGCGCCGGTGTTGGAGCTGGAGCCGGTGCATTGACTGGTCTTGTGGCTGGCAGCGGTGTGGTTCGTGGTGCAGCTATTGGAGCCGGCAGTGGTGCTGGTGTTGGACTTGTTAGAAGCAGTAGAACCATGAAGCGACATCCAATCATTCGTGATACCGCCACTGGTACGATTGCCGGTTTGGGTTTAGGCGCAGCCTCTAGTCGCAACAGCAAACGAGCCTGGCAAGGGGCTGGTGTGGGTGCGGCAGTCGGCCTCGGTGTTGGCTTGTTTAAGAACTTGAAGTAATTTTTCTGGAGATTTCACATGTTTAAAGTCGCTGCAATGAGACAAATGAGACAGAGCTATTCCCCGCTATTGGCTGCCATTGCTCTTACTTCTCTTACTCCCTTGATATTGGCGAGTTGCTCGATGAGCAGCCCTAGCGACTTGCGTAGTCAGGCCGATCAATTGATCAAGAATAATAATTTGCCAGAAGCCGAAAAAGTTCTTAAAAAAGCTCAGGCCGATCAGGAGCAATCAAAGGGTTCTAGTGATGTGCAACTTGCTCCTACACTGACAGCCTTAGGCGATCTTTACAGCCGTCAAGGCAAGTATGCAGAAGCGGCATCACTATATGATCGCGCTACTGATATTCAACAGAAGGCAATGGCGCCGCAGTTAGTTGCGCTCACCGCCAGCTTAAACGGTAAAGGCCTTGCGCTTATGGGCCAAGGAAAGTATCAAGCTGCTGAACAGGTTCTTCAACAAGCTCTGGCTATCCGCGAAGACAATTTGCCTGCCGGATCTCTGGCCATTGCAGAGAGCGAAAACAGTTTAGCCCAGCTATATTTCCAGACTGCTCACTATCCACAGGCTGAGGCTTTATACAAAGGGTCTAGCGCAATCTATGAGAAATTAAAAGGGGCCGAGAGTGCTGAAGCTGCCAATGTGAGAAACAATCTGGCCAGTTTGTATTACGCTCAAGGAAAGTACCAACAAGCAGAGCCGATCTTCAAATGGTCAGTGTCTGTCTTTGAGCGCACCTCTGGCAAAGACAGTATTGATGTCGCCAACGCCTGCAACAATCTGGCCGAGCTGTTGCGTGCGCAAAAGAGATATGCCGAAGCTGAACCTCTCTATTTGCGATCTCTAGCTGTTTACGAGAAAGCTTTGGGCAAGGACAGTGTTTCAGTGGCCACAGCTTGCAACAATTTGGCTATTCTCTATCGTGCCCAGGGCCGATTTGCTGATGCTGAGCCGCTCTATAAGCGAGCCATAGCAATCTATGATGGTAGTACAGGAGTCTCAAATCAGCAGTTCGCCAATGTTCTTGATAATTATGCTGAACTACTGCAGGCGACTAGTCGAACTGAAGAGGCTAGGGCTTTGAGATCTCGTGCTAGCGCTAAAATTGCACAGAGTTAGGGCTTAAATGAGTGTGCGCTTATTTTAATAAGTGTACAAGAGCCTGTAATTTCACACAGAGTTCGCCTTATTCCAGTAAGCTATTGATGGAAGCCGCATGTCAAGCGCTCCTGCTACTAATTTTGGAAGTCCTCGAAATAGCTGATGCGCTGGCGATACATTGATAATCAATCAGAAACAGAATTGCTTTATCGAAGGCGTGTTCTCGATCAAATTGAAATCTGGTGGCAACAATTTTCAAAGCGATCGAAAGAGTTTGAATCGCACATTCGCGGTCGTCGTCCGCTGCCTATCGATGAACTGGCCAACTGGGTTGATGACGGTCTAACCAAGATCAATGACAATTTGCTCTGGGAGCTTTGGCCAGGAGACAATGATGTTTGTCTATTCATAATCACTCCCGAGTTAGATCACTTCAAAAGACCTTTGGTGAAAACAATCATAGAGATGGCACCACAGCTTGAGGGGTGGTCATTCTTGCCTGTTAGACCGGCACTCAGTGTCGATGTGCTCGAGAATATCTTTGAATCGCGCACCGGTTTAAGTATTCCCGAGACAAAAGTTTCTTGCGCGCGATCGAACCGCAATGTCGTCGACGTTACCTTTTTCTCTGACTCATTTAGCGGCGCCAATGACAGGGATGACATTGAAACGGCTTATTGTCTCTGCGAGTACTTATTGGGTGAAGACACCCTTAATAAGTGGATAGGTAATATTTCAACTGAAGTAATTAATACCAATGCTAGCCGCATAGTAAATCTATTTGGTCGGGACAAACAGCTAGACATTTCGCACACCAAATCATTGTCAGAGTTTGCCCAGGCTGTCGATAAAGTTGTCCTCGAAATCAAGGTGCAAATTGATGACGAGCCGCTGCGCCTACAAACCTTGGTCACACCCACTCTCATATCTTTTAAGGATGAAGAGTTGCAACCGCTGCGCCGCACTTTTGTCACTTCTAAGCGCAACATCATTGAATCGATTGTCCTCAACGGTATCTTTTACTCAGAACGCTTTACTAAGCACGGCGAAAAATTCTGTTATTTAAAAATAGCTGAGACTGAGCAGTTGTCTTCATTTGCGGCCTTTGCCGCTTTGCGCGAAGCCATTGATGAACAGCTGAGGGCAGAACAGTGCGGTTGTGTTTTTGGTTGGGGCGCCAGTCCAAAATTTGAAGGGCGGCCGTCTGCTTCTAATCTGAGTGCACAAGGTCTATCGCAGAATGATTCAAGTTATTTGTTTATTGATTTGTCGCTTGAGAAAATTGAAGAAGCTATTGCCGTGCTGCGCTCTGTGGCGCTACGAGAAAAACTTTCCGATAGTTCATGGCTTCTCTTCTTTGACACAGAGTTAGAGCAGGAGTGGGTCGGTTTACTGCCTGATACAGGGGCACCCTAAATGGTTCCTACTAAACCACTTTTGATACTCGACTTAGATGAGACTTTGATTCGCGGGGCTACGGCTGCACTCGATAGAGCACCAGAAATGGTGCTGGCTCATTATTTTGTCTATTTCCGTCCTCATGTCAGTGAATTTCTGGCGCAGGTAAATGAGAATTTCACTTTAGCCCTTTGGTCGTCAGCGACTATGGCATATATTGCGCCCATAGCAAGGGCTGTCTGGAAAGGGCTACCCGACCCGCTTTTTGTCTGGGACCGAAGCTATTGCACTATTCGTTGTGATTTTCATCAAGGCCAAGAATATTACATAAAAGACTTGCGAAAAGTGGCTGCCAAAGGCATTGACCTTGGTCAGATATTGATGGTTGATGATGAGCTGCGCAAAGTATCCTATCAATATGCCAATGCAATTTGCGTCAGGCAGTTTTTAGGTGAGTCGGACGATCGAGAATTGCTTGATTTGTCGTCTTACCTTGAAACAATTAGAGAGTTTCCTGATTTTCGCAAGATCGATAAATCAAACTGGAGGCAGTCTCTCAATGGCTAACTTGAATATTGGCGAGGTATTAGACCGGCATGGTTTGTCTGAATTTAGAGGGCTGTTTGACCAAGCTTTGCCATCTATTCGCCTGTCACTTAGTAAAGATGAAGCCGAGCATAGTGTCTCTCGGGCGGGGGGCCGACCACTGCTACCGATAGGCTTTGAATGGCCACTTACTCGTTCGAAGGTACCAATGGCATTTCTTTGTCAGGTTGATTTGTCTGCTAAGAACTTTAAGGCTTTCCCCAATCTGCCACCACATGGTCTTTTATCTTTCTTTTACGACGCCTTTGAAGGGCCTTGGGGCAACCGTTCGGAAGATCGCTTCGGCTGGCGTGTTATCTATTTTGAGGATATTGCTGTGCTTAAGCATACTGATTATCCTAAAGAGCTGCCGCCTAGTTCAGTATTTGCACCATGTGCGGTATCGTTTACCGATGAGCTTTCTTACAATGCTATTACTGTAGAAATGGCAGCAGTAAGCGAAGGCGGTTATGCCTCATACGAAAACTACCTTGAGGCAGCTAGCGAGATTTACAGCGGCCCTATAATACATCGTATGTTTGGCTATGCTCAAGATATAGCCGGTGATTTTCGCCTGGATTGTGAGATTGCCAGCAGAGACCTTGACCTGGGAGACGATTTCGACTTTGGCAGCAGCGAGGGCGAAGCTCTGGCAATAGAATCTGAAAAATGGATACTTTTGCTCCAGCTAGACAGTGATGCCCTGGCAGATATGATGTGGGTCGACCAAGGTAGGCTCTATTTTGCCATTCGTGAGGAAGACTTAGCTGCTCGCCGCTTTGAAAAAGTTTGGATGATTTGCGAGACCCAATAGTTTTTGCGGTGTAGAATCAGATTGTTGCGGAGGAAACGATGAGTCTCGGTTTGTACTTAAAAGGTCAGTATGCTCCTGGGCGCCACTCGCTTGATCACCCGCCTGTTTTTGACCGGCAAAAGCTTGAAGAGCTTGAAACTTGGCTCACCAATGTTGCTTTCGATGAGCTTGAATGGAGCCAGTGGACAGAAGATGATGAAGGCAACCCTTGCTTAATGGTCTTGCTTCATCCAGGGGCTGAGCCAATAATGCTCTCACCTTGCGAAGATGGGTCGCTCCTGGTGGCTGCAGCAACTTCTTCGGCTGGCCCTGGCTATCATATTTTCGTCTGTGACCTGGTGCGTAAGTTGTCCCAGGTCCACGGTATTGAGTGGGTCGCCGACGACGAAATTGAGTATTTCGACGAAACTGGATATTTTGAGACTGGAGACAAGGTTCGTCTATATAGTGAGTTTGAATCTTGGATAGGTGCTCTCACCAAAAGAGTGAAAGAGCTTTCCAAAGATGGTGCCAAGTTCCATCTAGCAATGCCATTTGATGGTCATCAATTTGATGTGCCTGAGCCGATTTTGACACAACTCGGCCCTCGCTCTATGGATTGGCTCGAATCAGTTTCAGCTGAACCCATGAGTGGCCGCGATATTTTCCCCTGGTGGGAAGATGGTCATGGTGCGGAATATCACCTCGGTCGTGCCCTATGCTATATGTGGAACACCGTGCGCTGGCGCGAGCCACTCACTGAGAAAGAAGCTGAGCTTCTAGAGCGCATCATGGAGCATCTTGATAGTGCTTATAGCCTTGATCCTGATTTGAAATATCCCTGGAAAGAGTGGGCACAGGTAATCGAGTATCTGGGCTGTGAATACGAATTAGAAGATCAGATTGAGACCATGGCTCAGAAGCCTATGGCAGCCAAATTGGTGGGCTACCGTCGCCAGGGTGTGCGCAAGAATCTCGGGGGCGGCTGGTCTGTTGCTGTGCCCGGTAATTTTGTCGAAGAGCTTGAAGAAGGACAAACATTTCTTGCCTTTGATGAGACTCGCAATGTGCGAGTTACCTGTATGTCAGCAAGTGATAGTGCCGGTAATAGTCTAGATGCTTTAGATATACTGCAAAAGATCAAAGTACTAGATGATCCCCTCACTTACGAACACGGGCCGGTGCATGGCCGAGCATTTTTTGAGAGAGTGGCTGATGAAGATAGTGCTTTTTGGATGCTTCGGGGTGTGTCGGCGGCGCATGGCACATTCTCGCAAATTACAATTTGCTTTGAGACAGAAGCTGAACAGCTTTGGGCAATAGAAACTTGGAAATCTCTCGATCACAGATCGACCAAAGGTGGTCAAAACAGTGGCAAAAGTGTTAGTCCGCCTGAAAGTGAAAAATAATAATGAGTAAGCGTAATGCCTCTAAAAGGCGCTTGCGTAGGCGTTCCCTGCATGCAGTTGCTGCCGGCTCGGGCCC
>JAKFVU010000047.1:8996-14347 GCA_021732025.1 Candidatus Obscuribacterales bacterium
GAGGAGCCGACTAAGCGCTTGGTTTCGCAAGTGCACATAGCCAAACGCGAGTTATTGGCTTTGCGCCGAGCTTTGTTTCCACTGCGCGAAGCACTTGGTTCTATTTTGCGCACTAGTCCAGTGAACTTCACTGCCGAGACTCTTTTGCACCTGCGCGATTGCTACGACCATGTTATTCAGATTACCGACCTGATAGAGACGTACAGAGAACTTTGTTCTGACTTGATGGACGTCTATCTCTCAAGCATTTCCAACCGCCTCAATGAAGTGATGAAAATGCTCACCGTTATCACTACGATTTGTGCTCCGCCAACTTTAATTGCCGGCATTTACGGTATGAATTTCCATACCGATTCACCCTACAACATGCCTGAGCTAAGCTGGACCTATGGCTACTTTTTTGCCTTAGCATTAATGGCAATTTCTTCCACAGTGATGTTGATATTGCTTTTCCGTTCTGATCGTTTTTCGCCGCGCGAAAAAACAGAAAAAGTACAGCCTAAGTGATAGCCTAAGTCATAGCCTGCATCTTCTGACAAAAGCTAGTTTTAGTTATTTGAAGCTTTTGCTGCTGCTTTAGGATTGCTCTTAGCGCCTGGCATGCTTGAGCTAGAGGCTGAAATCTCAGGCTTTGGATTTTCTTTGCCAGTAGCTACTGCCCGACGTTCTGATTCAGCAATCATTGCTTCGACCAAACCGACAAAGAGTGGATGTGCATTGTCTGGGCGGCTCTTCAATTCTGGATGGAATTGGCAAGCGACAAAGAATGGGTGGTCCGGCAGTTCAATCATTTCTACCAGTCTTTGATCGGGTGAAAGACCTGAGAAGATTAGACCGTGCTTGCTCAATGCTTCGCGAAGATCGTTGTTTACTTCATAGCGGTGTCTATGCCGCTCAGAAATCTCAGTGCTACCATAAACTTTGGCTGCTACACTGCCTTCTGCCAGTACACAGGGGTAGCGACCCAGGCGCATGGTGCCACCTTTATGTGTGACATTGTGTTGATCTGGCATCAAGTCAATTACTGGGTAAGGGGATTTAGCATCAAACTCAGTTGAGTGCGCCTTAGCCATGTTAGCCACGTTGCGAGCGAATTCAATAACAGCAATTTGCATACCCAGGCAGAGGCCCAAGTAAGGAATTTTCTGAGTGCGGGCATATTCGGCAGCCATAATTTTGCCTTCAATACCACGATCGCCGAATCCACCTGGAACTAAGATGCCATCAACATCGGTGAGATACTCTTTGGCGCCGTGTTTCTCAACGTCTTCGGAGAGTACCCACTTAATATTGACTTGGCAGCTATGTTTAGCGCCTGCATGTTTCAGTGATTCTACAACTGATATGTAGGCATCAGAAAGCATTACATACTTGCCAACAATGGCTACTGTGACTTGTCTAGAAGGGCGCTTAACCCGTTCGACCAATTCTTTCCAGGCATGTAAGTCTGGTTCGGTGTTAGGCAGGTGCAGGCGCTCGAGCACACGGCCAGCTAGACCTTCTTGCTCCATGAATAGTGGCACTTCGTACAGATGTTGAACGTCTTGGCATTGGATAACACAGTCGGCATCAACGTCTGTGAACAGTGACAATTTTTCTCTAACCGATGAAGGTAAATTTTTCTCAGTGCGGCAAACTAAAATATCTGGTTGAATACCGCGACTTCTCAAGGTGTCGACACTGTGTTGAGTCGGTTTGGTTTTTAACTCGTTCGTAGTGCGCAGGTTAGGAATAATCGTGACGTGGATATAGCAGACATTGTCGCGGCCAATGTCTTTACGCATCTGGCGAATCGCTTCTAAGAAAATTAAGCTCTCAATGTCACCGACTGTGCCGCCCACTTCTACAATCACCACATGGGCTTTTGATTCGGTGGCACCCTTGCGCAAAAACGTCTTGATTTCGTTAGTGACGTGCGGAATCATTTGTACAGTGCCGCCGAGATAATCACCACGGCGTTCTTTTTCTAATACGTTCTTGTAAATTGCGCCAGCCGTGATGTTATTCATACGGCTCAAATTGATATTGATAAAACGTTCATAGTGACCTAAGTCAAGGTCGGTTTCGGCGCCGTCTTCAGTGACAAAAACTTCGCCGTGCTGATATGGGCTCATTGTGCCTGGGTCAACGTTTAGATATGGGTCAAGCTTGACGATACTTGTGGACAGTTGGCGAGCCCTCAGCAGTCGACCGAGCGAAGCCGCTACAATGCCTTTTCCCAGGGAAGAAACCACCCCACCAGTGACAAACACAAATCTGGTGTTCATATAGCTTCCTCGCTTTCTAATTTAAATGTATTTCCATTAGCCATAGGTTTAGGTGGGGGAGTTTGACCGTCACTCGGCCCCTCCTCCAATCTTCGTGCTTTGTTTTTCATTGCTAGCTATTCCCCAATCCTGGGAACTTTGAAGAACGCGCCCTCTTTCAGGGGGGCGTTTTCCATGAGAACTTCTCGACCGAGAGAGCTTATGACAACATCTTCCCGCATTACATTGAATACTGGAATTGGATGCGACATGGGTTCGACACCGTTGGTATCGACTTGATTAAGCTCGTCAAAGTAGCCAATTATGCGGCCCAGCTGCTCGGTAAAGCGCTGGCACTCAACATCGGTCAGGCTCAGCCTGGCCAATTTCGCAACATGTTGGACGTCTTTGTCAGTAATCATCTACTTACTATATTAGCTTGAGGCGTAACTTTCTATGTTAGGCAACATAATCAATCTTCTGGTATTCTCGCAGAAAGAGCGATAGGTGTGAACTGTGAACTTCGGGTTCGTTATAGAGATAGTTAGTTTAGTTTTGACTTTGGTCTTTATTGTCGCCAGTGCAGAGCTCTTTACAAATGGTATCGAATGGCTTGGACAGCGCCTACAGCTTAGTGAAGGCGTAGTTGGGAGTGTACTGGCCGCGGTCGGTACGGCCCTCCCGGAAACCTTAATTCCGATAGTGGCCTTAATCTTCTTTAGTGGTCAACATGGGGTGGAAGTTGGCATCGGCGCTATTGCCGGGGCTCCTTTCATGCTCAGTACTCTGACCTTGGGCCTCTGTGGCATTGCTTGTCTGGTGTTCACCGCTACAAAAAGGCGGAAACCAGGATTAGAGATAAAAAAGGCTGTAATAAAGAGAGATTTGAAGTTTTTCATACTTGCATACTCTCTCGCTTTGCTCGGTACTTTGCTCCCGGCGATTCCAGTTCTTCGTTATGTTTTAGCCGCCGTTTTAGTGCTCATTTATCCCTACTATCTATTTATCTGCTTTCGCCACGAAGGTGAGGTTGGTGAATGCCCCGAATCACTTCACTTCGATCGTTTGTTTAAGTTAGGTTCCGAACGACTAACTCTGATCATTCCCCAAATATTCGTGGCCTTGGCTGGTATTCTCGGTGGTGCCTACTTTTTCGTCGAGTGTATCCAAAATCTGTCAGATGACTTCAATATTTCGCCTTTAGTACTCTCATTGATTGTCACTCCCATTGCCACAGAGTTGCCTGAGAAAATCAATAGTGTTTTATGGTTGCGTGGAAACAAAGATACTCTTGCCATAGGCAACGTCTCTGGTGCCCTCGTCTTCCAAAGCTGTTTTCCTGTAGCCTTTGGCGTGGCCTTTACTAACTGGAATCTCGACCACGGAACCTTGCTTTCTGGCTGTGTCGCGGTGGTGTTCGCCAGTATCTACTTGGCTTTGCTCAGCTTTGGTCGTCTCAAGCCAGAACATCTAGTGGTCGGTGCCATTGCCTACGTAGCCACAGTCTCAACAATTATCCACATTGCTCCAGTGATGCCACCGCGCCTTCACTAAGCATTTTGTCTGATTAGCGATATACCAACGAACCTAACTTAACTTGGGTCTAGATCTACATGAACTGGTCTTAGCACGGCAGGTCTGGTTTATATAGACCTTTGTTGCACAGGATCTAATTACAGAGCAGGTCGAATTGGGCTGGATCTTAATTACACCTGATCTTTATTACACAGGATCTACTTTTTCCTGTTCGACTTTCTCTTGTTCGACCTTAATCGCTTCAAGCTTGGTCGTAGTAGCGCGAGCTAGCTCTACATCGTGGGAAGGCAGGTTACTTTTGCTGCCGGGATGCGAACCATCGGCTGGATACAAGAAGTCTAAAATCTCTTTGATCGAAGCTGCCACGGGAATGGCTATAAGCATACCGAGCGCCCCGGCCATTACTTCGCCGCACAACACAGCAAAAATGATTGCTAAGGGGTGAAGCTCTACTGCATGGCCAATGAAGCGAGGCACAATAACGTAGTCTTCTATTAGTCTTGCTACCCAGTATCCTAAAATAATCTTGATAGCCACACCAACGCCTAACTGGGCGACACCAACTATAGTGGCAATACTAATTGCAAAAAATGGTCCGAGTACTGGAATGATTTCCAAGAATCCACTGAGAATTGCAATTAAGAGAGCGTATTTGATGTGCAGCCAGAAGTGCAATATACCGTAGGCAACGCACGACATCAGCGCGATTAATAGCAATTGCCCACGTACATATTTGCTGAGCATGATATTCATCTGAGAGGAGAGCTTAATCACCATCTCATGATTTTTCTTTGGAATGAAGCGTAAGCAGAAGAGACCAACACGGCGGCTATCAATTATTAGATAGATTGAAGAGACCACGCAAACCAATACCGCCAGCAGGCTTTTAGAAAGGAGGCCCCCGATATGCATAATCTCTTCGGGGGTGCCGATATTTTGTTCTAAGCTGGCAGTTAGTTCCTGAGCTGTTTTTTCGACGTCGAGTTGCCAGTGGAAAGTGTCGGACAATTGCTGCACTAAGCTCACCACGATTTCGTTTCGTTGTGCAGCAAGGGCCGTAAACTGTTCAATGATCGATTGTCCGAACCAGCCACTGGTGCCGATAATCAAACCAATAATTGAAAGGTAGATAACGGCAACAGCGAAACCAGGTCGACACTTAAATGTGGTGCTAAAAGAATTGACTACTGGCAGAAGCAAATAGGCAATAATTCCTCCCACAATAAATGGCGGGAAAACCTCTCTAATAAAATAGAGAAACCAGAGTAGAAGTAGTACACCGGTTAACTTGAACATATTGATTCTTCTTTGTTAGCTTACAGCAACAGGTTGCTTATTTTTGTCTTGAGCGAGCTCGCTAAAATCATGCACGTTGGCGCCGACTAGTTTGCCGAGCAGCCATGATGGGCGGAAGCGCTCACCTTGCTCTTTGTGATAGGCATTGATTTCATTCAAGCACCAGGCCAGGCCTTTCTCTTTCGCCAAAGCCATAAGACCGACTTTAAAACCACAGCCGTTTTGCATGGCCACGTCAATGTCGTTCGCGTCTACCACGTGCTCTTGAATGCA
>JAKFVU010000072.1 GCA_021732025.1 Candidatus Obscuribacterales bacterium
AAGCAGATACTGTTTAAAAAATCAGTCGGGGATGCCTATCCACAAATGGCAAACTTCTCCTTCGATTTCGGCAACTCACATTGGACCATTCTCGACGGCAACTATTACATGGACTGGAGCGACGAGAAGACGCGCAAATGGGTAATCGAAGATCTGAAAAAGGCGCAGTCAGCAACTTGGCGCTTTGTTTCATTTCACCAACCAGCCTTCAGTATTGACCTGCCCCACGGCAACGAACAGCGCATGCGTCTGCTCTCGGACATTTTTAGCAAATACAAAGTCGACATGGTATTCGCCGGACACGCCCACTGTTACGAACGCAGTTATCCAATTGTTTTTGCACCCAAAGGCGGAGCGCGCAAGTTCAGCTTGTCTCCCGATGGCACTGTTGATGGTGCCTTCACTATCGACCACAATTTTGATGGAGTAACAAAGACCAAGCCAGAAGGTATTATTCACATCGTCACAGGAGCAGGCGGCGCGCAGCTCTACCCGCCAGGTGCGCCATCAGATTATATTCTCAAGTTCGATTCGGCTGACTTTTCCTACACCGATCTGGAAGTCGTAGACAAGACTGCGACCATCAAACAGATCAATGCCAAAGGCAAAGTGATCGATCACTTCACAGTAACAAAATGACAGAACTTGTATGACTGAATCAAACAACAATCACTCGATAGCCGGAAGCTGGATGGGTCAATACTTCTACCTTGGTGAGCAAACCGGCAGTGCATTTGAAGTTGTCTTTGTTGAAATCGGCAGTAGAGTTGAAGGCAGCGTTCTAGACAACTGCAATCTTGGCGAAGCAATGGTTTCTGGAACATTTACTTATCCCAATCTGCAATTTATAAAAACCTACATCAGCACCAGCACTGACCCAGTTGAGTATCGTGGCATCATGAACGAAGACGGCACGCTCATCGCGGGCAACTGGCTCATACGTCCGCGCAGCATAGAGTCTGGTGCTGCCATGGGCACTTGGATAGCCACCAGGGGTGACGGCGGAGAGCAATTCACTTTCGATATTGACGAAACCAAAGACGAAATTAATGACGACGACCAAGATGAAGTAAAGAGAGAAGGCAAGAAAGAAGTAAAGAAGGAACTAGTAGCACCTACTCGAACAGCTTCGGGCTGAAACCAAGTAGAATCAACTTACACAAGAGGAACAATCAATGACCGCAGTTGCGCATTACGCCATAATCATACTTTCGACATTTGTACTTGTTGGCGGGATTATTGGCTTCAAGAAAGCTGGCAGCAAAGCTTCACTAATAGCCGGCGGAATTAGCTCGGTATTACTAGACGCCTGCTTCGCCCTCGGATTTGCCAACATGCAAGCTGGGTTTATCGCCGCTCTCGTGGTCACAGGTCTGCTTGATGCTTTCTTCGCAAAGCGCCTTATGAAGTCTAAGAAATTCATGCCATCAGGAATGATTCTGTTGTTGTGTCTAATTACTCAAGCTTTGATTGCAGCTGCTTTAGTCACGAAATAAGATGACGATGAATCCAGAAGAACAAGAAAAAACTGAACAAGCACAATCAGTACATGCGCAGGCACAGGCAGCACAATCAGAACAAGTTCAGCTCGAGCAAGCCAAAATTGATGAAGAGCTGCAAGATGCAGTTGAAGAGATCGAAGCTGCACGTGGTGAGCGAGCAGAAGGCATTGAAGCAGCCTATCTGAACAAAGACCTAAACGCTGTTTCTCAGCTTGTAGCCAATGAAGTGGCAGCAGAGAAAAATCTAGAAAAAACTATGCAGCACTTTGCTGATCAAGCAAGCACTTGGACAAGTAAGCGTTCATCGGCAAAGAAGAGATCGGCTCAGGCTGATGTAGAAAACTGCACGGCCATCATTCAAGCCTACATCACTGCCAAAAACCGCTGTTTAGAGTTGCTACAAGAATCAGAAACTCATCAAGCACTTTTGATTTATCTCGAACTCAAAGTTTCACAAGCAACGAAAGCTGAGATAGAAGCGCATTTAGACGATTGGTCAAGGCGCGCTGATGCCGCCCGCAAGAGTCGCAACAGTGACCTTGAAGATTATGCCCTTGAGAGCAAACGCATCTGCCAGAAGGCCTTAGACGCCCTAGAGAAATAGGTATTGAAGCGAATACTTAAGAGTACTTACAAGTAAACGCGGGATCACTCATTTGAATGGATGAGACCATTTAGTAGCTGCCCCTTCCAAAAACAAAAATACTTGAGTACTCAAGTATTTCTCAGAACAGAGGCTGGTCAATAGCTTATTTAATAAACTTGCATTGCTGTTCGGCCAGGTAGCGAATGCGGTCACAGATCTCCTCGCATTCAGCTTCAACGATGCCCCGATGAAAAGGAGTGTAATGGTGAACCATCTGCCCATCAGCATTGATATGGTATTTGGAGTTGGTCGGGACCATCACATCACCTCTATCTAAGCGATTTTGAAAGTCGGCCCTAACCTCACGAATCTCTTTGTTGGCTTTATCCATAACGGCTTTCTTACGCGCTTCTGCTGCATTCTCAGCTTCAGTTTGAATGGGGTCGCCGCCAACAGCAGCTACCATAGCTGCAGCAGAGCCGGATGCAGCGGCAGTGCTCGAAGGCGTGCCAGATGCAACAGTGGCAGTTCCTAACTTGGCCAACACAGTTTCGCAATATTTAGCTGTGGTCGCATCAGGACGGCTGCTCAAGCAGTTTTGATACTCAAGTTTGGCTTTAGCAACCTGACCTGACGAGAGCAATACATTGCCCAGGTAATAGTGACCCAAGGCAAAGCGAGGGAAGGCAGCAACCACTTTTTCAAAGCTGGTTTTTGCGCTGGGATAATCTTTGGCTGTGTACGCCTTACAGCCATCTTCAAAATCACCAGCCCTGGCTGGCGCGGCAAACAGTGACACAGTTGATAAGGCCGCGAAAAGTATGGCAAGTTGAATGCTTCGGCACTTAGAACGGGGCGGTAACGGACAAACCATAAGTTTCATACCTTCTTACAACTGTTTCAACGGATAACGGCAAAGCTGCCATATATTCAGCCCATCTGTGGCAAACTGAACATATACAATCGTGACGGCGTGGCAACCTGTTGTCAACCGTATTTTCCCTGCAAAACCGTCTAAAATATATAAAGTTCTATTTAGCGGGTATTCCAACCAGGCATCACAATAATCACTGAGCTTTTCCCTGAAGCAACATCCAAGAAAAGCAGAAGCAGAGAGAATGCAATGACCACACGGTTGAAGAGACTCTTAGCCACTCTTCTAGTACTGTCTCAAGGTGCGCAACTAGCCTACAGCGTAGGGCCGGCGGCGGCATCTAGCAATGTTGACCAGGCCGTAGAAGAAGGTTTGAAGCTAAACAAGCAGTTCAAATACAAAGCTGCCGAACCATTTTTCGATCAAGCGCTCAAAAGTGACCCCAAAAATGTACCGGCACTGCTCGGTTTGAGTAAGGTTTATCGCCACCAAGGCAAAGCCAAACAAAGTTATACTCTGATCAATTTAGCCTTAAAACTAGAGCCAAACAACGGGCTGTGTTACTTAGAAAGCGCCAAGCTCTATCACACTATGCACAGCTACAAAAAAGCTGTTAACTCAGCCAAGAAAGCTGTAGCGCTGGCTCCAAACAATGCTGAAGCCTACTACTATCTTGGCTGGAGTCAAAATCTTGCTGACGACAAGGATGCCGTAAAGAATTTACGCAAAGCTGTTCAGCTCGATCCGAAAAACGCTAGCGCATGGAGAATTTTAGCCTATGCGCTTTGGCAGCAAGAGCGCCTCGGTGAAGCGAAACAGTGCATGCAGAGCGCCATAAATCTTGCACCAAAGAATGTACAGTTTCGTACTGAACTGGCCGATATATTGTTGAGTGAAAACAAGCTCAAAGAAGCCACAGCTGTCTATAACCAAATGAAAAAGGATTTTCCCCGCGGTGCTGAAGCATACTTAGGATTATCTGAAGTAGCCGCAAGGCAAGGTCGCACCAAAGAGCGGGGCGATTTAATTCGCCAAGCTACAGTAATTAGACCAACAAGCGAGCAAGCTTGGCTTAAGCTAGCACAGTTTCATATTGACGAAAGAAATTTCGACGAAGCCGTTAGATGCGCCCGCATTGCAGTGGGCTTCAAACCAAACAATGCGCTAAACAATAGGGCTCTAGCCATTGCCTTAATGAATGCAGACAAACCACAAGAAGCAGAAAAATATCTAGAGAAGGGTGTTGCCTTCGCCAAAGGCTTACAAGAGAGACTCTGCGCCCAAGACCTTCTTGTGCGCTTGCATTTTATCAATAACAAAAATGATAGAGCCATGGAAATGGCTAAAGAACAGTACCGACTATTGCCCGACGAGTATTATGCGATTTCTGCATATGCATGGGCTCTCATGTGCTTCAAGCAATACGACGAAGGCTTTGCTGTACTGAAAAAAGGAAAAAAACTTTTCCCCGAAGCTTTTGATTTAGACAAAGACTATCTTGGTGGCTTGGTTAGCGCTGGGCGCTATGATCAAGCAAAAGCGCAAGCAAAACAGATGTTAACCAAGAAGCCCAATGATAGCTACATTTGGATTTGTCTAATGGAAATTGCTAAAAAAACCAACAACAAAAAAGATGCAGAAATCGCCATGAAGCACACCAACGGTTTAAAACTTGGTTCGTATGATGCCATGGAAATGGGCTTCGGTGGAATGAGCGTAGGAGCGAATGACAGCTCACTGCCGTCTCTGAAACAAGCAATCGAGAATAATCCGGCCAGTGTTGATTTGATCATGAACACTCGCGACCCAAAAGCAGAGCAAAATGCTGCTGGCAAAAAAGGGCGACCTAAATAACGCTTGCCCAAATTTCAATATTTCAGTAAACAGTGATCTTGACGAAGACCGGCAGATGGTCAGAACCAATGGTGGGGCCGACTGTACGCTCCAAAATCTCAATATCGTTGCTGACTAGGACATGGTCGATGGGTACTAAAGGCGGCACAGAGAGCTTCTCAATCACTCGGCCCGCCCTAGCTGGCCAAGTCGGCTGTGGTCCAAAGCCTTGCTCAGAATCGTGCAAACCAATGCTCAACAGCTGCGCAAATGGCTTAGACCAAGGCCCACAGTTTAAATCACCGACCAAAACAGTAGGCCCAGCAAGAGCACCTATTTCACTAGCTATTAGATTCAGCTCTTTATTGCGTTCGATAAATCTGGCTTCGGATTGGGGCGTGGGCGGATGCACGAGAACTAAGTTGACTATGCCAACCGGCAGTTGCAGTTGAGCAAAAATTCGTGGGTGATGACTTTTGCCAAAATAGCGCACCTCGCCCTTACTAATAGGAAACTTGCTATACAGAGCCAATCCAGCGCCATCAGTCACTGTCTGACTGTATGGATAAGCTTTTGTATAGTCTGCCACCGCCGCAAACCAAGTCTTATCTACTTCTGACAGCACTAATACATCTGGTTGAACTCGGCGCAACAAAGAAGCAAAACTTTGATAGTCATTATTGTGTTGAAACTCAGTATTGAAATTTAGCAGACTAAGAGAAGACGGCTTCAATCTACCATTGCGAATTTCTGCAGTCGCAGTCAACTTCTCAACCAATTCGTAAGGCAAATACATCGATAAAATCGGGGCGGCATTAATCAAGAAAACAGCCAAGAGAAGAAGCAATGGGAACCACATTCGCAGCGCAGCAAATGTGACAAGAAACGGCAGCAGCAAACAACACCAAACAAGTCGAAGTTGACTACACAGATCGCCAATCCAGTTATCGAAGACAAAACTAGTAACCACACAAGCAGCAACTGTGCAGGCGGCAAGCAGAGCCAACGATCTAAAAAGATTGAGTAACGGTGACCACACGGACCTAACCTAACCTAATCTAACCTAATCTAACCTAAGTAAGCCAGTGGGTCATCGGCCCGGGCCTGTTGCAAACGCAAGACACTTTCTGCCAGGCCTTCTACCAACTGAGTTTGTTTTGATTCGTAGCGCTCAAGGTCAGACTGACTGCGTGCACTATCACCCAAGGCACCGTGCACCTCACTGCGCAGCTTATAATCGTAGCGTAGATGCGGATTGGCAGCTATCGCACGATCGAGCAGCGGCAATGCCGCCTCGGCCCCTTCAGATTTGAATAGAACAAGAGCCATGCTACTTAGAGCTTCAGGATCAACCGGGTTAATCTCAAGGGCTTGCTTAGCGGCCTCACGGGCCTCATCTAGGCGGTTCAAAGCCGTCAATGACTGCACCTTGTAAAACAAGGCATGGGTATCAAATTGATTTTTCTCTAGAGCCTTGTCACAGTTTTCTAGACACTGTTCCATATCACCGGCAGCGAAGTTGAGCCGTGCGCGAAGAGAATTGCTCAAGCTCAAGTGTGGCTGCAGGGTGTCTACCATATTGCAGTCAGCCACAGCTTCTTGCCAATAGCCCGCCTCAATTAGTACCAGGGCACGATAGTAATAGCCAGTATAAATCTGAGGGTTCTTGGTCACCACCAGCGATGCTGTTGATAGCGCCAGATCACCCTCATTGAGAGAGAGATAAGCGCCAGCTTGAGGGGTCAAGAAAAACTCAGCTTTGCGATCGGCCGGTGCGGCAGCACAGATGGCCAGTACGTCTTCGTACTTGTGCGAAGCGGCTTGAAGCATAGCCCGCGATAGAGCTACGAGGTGGTGCTTACTTTTGCTCGCCTCAAGTAGTTGAACTAGCGCCTCAGCTTCTTTTATCTTTCTTGTTTCAAGTAGTGCCGCAATCTTTATAAAGTAGGCATTTTCTCTATATTTGCCACTTTGCAAAACCAAGTCGCAATCAGCAATACATTCATTGATTTTACCGAGCTGCAAGCGAGCACAGGCGCGGTTTAGTGCGGCAACCGCATCACGTGGATTCTTCTTGAGAATCTGATTGTAATCTCCTTCAGCCTCAACATAATCGCTTAGACACAGATGCACCACGCCGCGCATGGTCAATGCATAAGTGCGATTAGGAGAAATGAGAATGGCCTGCGAAGCGTCTTCTAAAGCGCTTTCTAAATCGCCGATTTGCTGATAAGCCAAAGCGCGAGCACATAGCAAACGATAATTTTGATCGTCGATTTTCATACCAGTGTTAATCAGTTGCATAGCCAACTGCGGCCGACCACGCACCGCCAATAAACTGCCGACAAAGGCGAACCACTCAGGCAGAATCAGCAAGTTGAGCTCTACAGCCAGAAAGAAACCAAAGTCAAAGGCAGGTAGAACATTGGTAACCGTCAATACAAAGACAACAAAGCAGAAGTACAGATGAAACAGCTGCCAACGTGAAATGTGAAAAGTCGACGGTAGAGCGGGAAGTGCCATTAACCTTTGAGCTTCTTCAAACGCTCTTTAGCGGCCAACATAGTCTCTTCTTTGCGACTAAAGCAGAAGCGTACATAGTTATGACGATTCTCAGCATCTGGGCCAAAGAAGCTGCCACCTGGCACCACTGCTACACCAATATCTTTTACCAGATATTTAGTGAAGTCCATATCTGATTTAAAACCTAGACCACTGATATCGCAAAATGCGTAATAGGCACCCTCAGGCTTGTAGTAGGGAATGCCCACTCCATCTAATATATCGAGCATCATGGTGCGGCGCTCAGCATACTTAGATTTGAGTTCGTCATAATATTTGTCTGGCATATTAATAGCCGTCACTGCAGCTCTTTGCAGTGGTGCCGGTGAACCCACGGTTAAAAAGTCGTGCACTTTACGTATTGGCAAAGTCAGCTCAGGCTTGGCAATGGCCCAGCCCACGCGCCATCCGGTCACACTATAGGTTTTGGAAAGACTATTGATAGTGACAGTGAGATCAGCCATGCCGGGCAAAGCAGCCATTGAAACGTGCTTAGCACCGTCATAAAGAATGTGCTCATAAATCTCGTCTGTCAAAGCTAAGACATTGTACTTTTGACAGAGATTGGCAATTGCAGTCATCTCTTTGAGATTGAAAACTTTGCCAGTAGGATTATGTGGAGTATTGATGATAATGGCCCGGGTATTCTCGTTGAAGGCCTTGGCTAGCTCATCTTCATCGAAGGTCCAATCGGGCGCATGCAATTTCACATAGCGCGGAACGGCACCACAAAGTATTGAATCAGGTCCATAATTTTCATAGAAGGGCTCGAAGACAACAACTTCATCGCCGGGATCAACCAGTGCCAACATTGTTGCCACCATGGCTTCAGTGGCACCGCAACATACAGTGATGTCAGTCTCTGGCTCAATGGTCAAACCTGTGAATTTCTTGGTTTGCTCAGTGATGGCAGCGCGTAAGAACTTATCGCCCCAAGTGATGGCGTACTGATTGACATCATCAAACACTGCCCGAGTGACCGCTTCTTTCAGCTCAGGAGGACACGGGAAGTCAGGAAGCCCTTGGGCCAAATTGACTGCCTGATGCTGAGCCGAAAGGCGCGACATCTCACGGATTACCGATTCTTGAAACTGGTTTGCCCGGTTGGACGCAATTTTGCGTGTCTTCGACTGCATTTTATCCTCGCCATCTATCTATATAGGTGTGCGCTATATGATATCGCTCGGGCAGTCCATTTGTCTTGGATTGAAACCTAATTTCCTGAATGCTTGGCCTTGTTAACCGAGCTTACTGTGCTGGCCAAGTCGTGAATTGTAATTCCAGAAGTCTCAGAGAAATACTCATCATTGTGCGCATTGCTCAAATTGGTGTAGTCAGAGAGCATGTAATTTACGGCTTGGCGCTTCTCTAATAGTTCTTTTGATTTCGGATTTTTCTTAGCGGCTTCTTCTAGTTCATCATGTTTTCTCGATAGTTCGACTTTGTTGACATAGCCGTCTCCATTTAGATCAAGCTCATCTTTGGCAAACATATTTAGAGCAGCCGCTGCTGTCTGTTCTTTTGAATAGCGAAACTCTGGTGGAGTTGGCTGTAGACCGCCAATCGGTGGGTGAGCTGCCGCGCCCATGGCACCGCCTTCACCAACGGCACTCCCGAAAGCATTGCTGCTTGGAGGCTTAGCGTCACCAGCCTGGCCGTGAGCTGCGCCGGCCATAGCATCAGCTGGATGGCCGCCAATTCTGTCAGGGCGCCCAGCTTGGCCACCACCAGCTGCGCCGGCCATGGATTCAGCTGGCTGGCCACCAATTCTGTCGGGGCGTGCACGCCCATCGGCCGCTCCGCCCATGGCATCGGCAGGATGACCATTAGTTTTGCCAGGGCCTGGTTGTCCCCCTCCAGTTTCACCGCCATCAGCAGGTGCTGGATGGTTCGCTGAAGTCTTGGCAGGATTCTTCTCCGGTTTCTTGCTACCAGCTTTGTCGTCGGACTCACCGACTATTTCCACAGTAGGAAGTGAACTGCTAGCTGCGCTTTTGTCGCCCTTACCGCCTGTTAGGCTGCTGGCATTGCGATCGTAGGCACAGTCGTGCAGCGAGTTACCGGCCTCTGCTTTCAAAGACTCTTTAGACTCAAGCTTGGTGTCTTTGGCAGCGCTGGCAAAGCTAGTGTCGGCAATGGCTTCTGGCATAGTAAAAATCCTCATTGAGCAAAGGCTTCAGTATTAAGTCGAATTCCAATGAATCTGTAATTAGTAATCGCCAGCGACAACTGGCTCGATGAAGCCAGATTAGTAAGCCAAAATCACAGTGCCGTGGCTAGTGGAAAGTTTGTTCCACCAACCGCCAATCCAGCCCCGTGCCTTGTCTGTACCCTATTTGCTGTTTAGGTTAGCCACGGGAAAATAGTAATGCAATATCTCTCGATAGCTCTTGCCGGCCCGGGCCATACCTGCGGCCCCCCACTGGCACAAGCCAGCACCGTGACCGGCACCGGTAGAGGTAAACGTGACTATCTGGCCAGACGGATCGTCTTTACTTTCGAAGGAATAACGCATGCCTGGTACTGCACCCCAACCTAGGCCTTGACCGAGCTTGAGCCAGAGATCATAGCCAGAAATTGATGTCTTAGAAGAAGAAGAAGAAGAAGAAGATGATGAAGAAGAAGATGAAGTCCCAAAATTCTCTTTAGCAACAGTGATCGAGAGCGGCCTTCCTTGCGGATCTTTCACCTCAACGGCGATTGGCACATAGCCGACTTTCTTTCTCAATTCAGCGGCAGAAAACTGCACAACATGTGGTTTGAAAAATGGTGAAGTCTGACAATAACTGCACTTCACTCTAGTGGCCGTGCGGCAGCTGCTAACTGGCTGCCGGGCTGAATCATTCAGCACTTTGCCAGAGAAAATCTCGCGCTCATCACTGGTGCCACCAGCACAAGTTGAATGGTAAAAAACAGCCGGTGTGGTACCGCTAGCTGTAGTTAAGATCTGACCGAAGACACTACCGACAGCTTGCTTGGCCAGAGGCCGTTCGTAGTCGCTGCCCAGGTATGCCTGCACTTCAGTACTATCGTTGAGCTTTAGCCCTGGCCTGTGCCTAGCTAATACAGAAGAGGCAAGAACAGCCTGAGCTTTTAGTGCTTCCAAGGGAAACTCAGGAGCGCTCTCGCTACCCACCACACTTGTTATATACGACTTAGTATCAACTTCGTTGACAAGCTTGAGCTTGCCACCACTGGCAGTGACGACAATGCTGCCTCTATAATGTCGCGCAGCCAAACCGTTTGGCTGCAATAACAAAGGTGCAGCAGAGAGTGGGCGAATGACTAAGCGGCCGCCCACTCGGCGAGCGGCTTTCCCTTTTCCGCTTTTCAAATACAAGCTGCCTTTGCTTAGGCTTATTTCGGTGTGACCTTTAGACGAAGGGCCGTTTGGGCCAATCTCAAAAGCGCCATCAACATTCACTACAGTTATTTCTGGATGGGCCGCAAAGAGACTGACCTTGACTGATGCAGGGAGGGCCATGGCAGCATCTGTAGTAACTCCGAGCAAACTTGTAATGAGCAGAGTTACGGCAAGCAGTCTTTTTATATTCTTGCGGCTGAGACTAACAAACATCGACTATGGCCAAGTTGTTGAGAAGAGGAACTCTTTGGCTTTAGGCACGGCTGAATCTTGCGAGGTACCAGAAGGTGCAAAGAGAGCAAAAGCATGACCCGGTTTGTCAAAAGGGAAATATCCAATAACATACGATTGAAACTTATTGCCGTGCGGAGTGGTGCCAGTTTTGGCTGCAATCTTCAACTGGTCTTCACTATCAAGCTTGCGAGCTGTGCCTTCGGTAGCTGCCAGTCGCATGCCTGCACTTAAAACGCGATGAGACTCAGGTGTGAGAGGAGAAACCATCGGCTTTTCCTGATCAATTAATTCTAAGTTTTCAGCCGAATGCAAGACCGGCAACTTGGCACCAGGGGCGATGGCAACAAGTGCAGCTAAGCGCATCAATTGCAAAGCATTGGGTTTGAGATCCGGAGCTAAACCTAAAACATAGTGCAGCGAACTAGCTTCTGCCGCCTGCGCCGGAAACGGCCCAGAAGCTCTACCAGCACACGGTCTGTCTAAACCAAACTGAGCGGCTTTAGCAAGAAAAGCGCGAGGAGTCAGACGCTTTGTTGCTTGGGCAAAATAAATATTGCACGAGCGACCAATTGCATTCACCAAATCAATTTTGCCATGGGCATTTTGGCAATGCACAGCTTCTTTTCCTACATTGTATGTGCCTGTGCATTCAAAAGTTTCATTACTATGAGCCAAGCCCTCATCAATCAAAGCAGCAGCTGCTACCAGTTTCATGATTGATCCAGGCCGCTCGCTGGGCACAAATAAACCGGTAGGAAAACCAACCTGACCAGTTTTAAAATTGCACCAATAAAAACTAGTTTGACCTTTGGCTTCAGCTATTTGCTGGGCGACCGGAAGAGCCCCTGTGATACCAAACAGGGAGCGAATAAATCCTCTTCTATCAATATTGCCAGACACTTAACTAGTCACCAAAATACAGAAGACCTGAAGCAAAAAGTAAAGCCAACCAACTTACACACAGTTGACAACCTCTTGACCTCAAGCACATGCAATTTTGACACATCAAGAGCGACGAAGGACCACCCTTCGGTTGATAATAGGCGAAGTATAAGGTGACTCCGGGGTGAAAGCTTACGGGGTACAGGAGTGCAATGCCCGTCCTCGCTGGCCAAGTCAAACAATGTGCAAAGGGCATTAACCTGCTAGTCCCATTGGCTTTACTGAACGGGGCTTTACTAAGCTGGGCTCTAATAAACTTGATTTTGCTAAGTTTTTTCTTCACAAGCCAAGCGGTCAGTGCAGCGCCCAGCAGCCTTACTCTAGTGCAGGTAGCAAAGGCAACAATCGACAATCACTTCAGCGACCATCCTAAAACCATAGGTGAAATCGTGGAGGCTCTGAGCAAAAATATCCATCCTTCTTATAGGCATTCAAAAGGATTGTTTATAACTTTGAGCAAAAACGGTAAAACCAGAGCATGTTGGGGTCAAATCAGTGGCACAGAAAATAATCTTGTGGCCGCCACTGCTTTTACCACCGAAGGCGCTCTCACCAAAGAGTATCGCTTTCCGCCCATAAAGCGGCAAGAGGTGCCAGGGCTCGATGTGCAGGTAACCGTAATTGACCGTGTTGAACCGGTCGAGCGCAATGTTAGCTTGCACCCCCTGCTGGACGGGCTCATGGTAAGAAGCGGCGGAAAGGCCGCCGTGCTGCTCCCCGGCGAAGCAAGTGATGGCCATTATCAAGTGATGCAGTGCAAAGTCAAAGCTGGTATAACCCCCTCTGAGCCGTGCCAGATGTATAGGATAAAAGCCCATGTCTTCAGGTGAATCTTTTGTTACTCCGGGCCCAAGAACGCCACTATTTACCTGGCTCTTTGTCGCCTTGCAAGTTGTGCTCTTGGCCATGGCTGCCGTTATGCTCGACAAGCCCATGGGAGCCATCGCTGGCCGAGTGGCAATTGAGCAGAAGGGTTTCAACCTAAAATCTTACGACCTTAAAGACAATAAAGTTTTCGTCCTAGCCAGCGGTCCACGTAAGGGCCCTTACGTTGAACGCGGCGCCTGGGTGAACAATGACGGCACATTCAAAATTGAACAATTGCCTGTGGGGGAATATTCAATTCGCGTGCGCGCACCCGGATTCTCCACAGCTCTGGTCAACAATTTATTCGTGGTTCAAGGCAAACCACAAAACATTCCGCAGACTGTACAACTGACTCTTCTCAGCCCGACAGTCAATATCGCCTCCAACACCCGCGTCTTCACAACCAAAGAAGCACCACATTTCTGGGTCAACGCTACAGGCGCTTCAGACGCCAATGTGCAAGTCTACAAACAAGATTTTCTTAGCTTGATCAATTCACCTGAAGCGAAAAAAATGGGAATCTCCCTTGCTTCAGACTTCAATATTTATGTTGACTCTTCTAAAAAGTTTGGCAGTCCATTTGCAAAAATGGCTCCGGTAGCGAGCTTCAAGCGCAAGCTGACGATGGACGATAGTGATTCGGCCAATGCACAATTCAAATTTGATCACGCCTTACCGGCCGGTGATTATTTTGCTCACGCCCAAGTGACAGACATGTTTGGCCACAGCACAGCCTCTGCTCTGACATGGTTTTCAGTTAGCGACGTGGGTCTGATCGTCAAACACGCTCCAGACAAAACTGTTGTAAAAGCAGTTGATTTGAACACACTAAAAGGTATCGGCGGAGTCGATTTAAGAGTCTTCTCTCGCGACGGAGAAGTAAGCAAAACCGCAAGCGTACAAGCCAAAACAGCAGCCGACGGCATTGCTACTTTGCTTTTGCCACAAGATATCCGCTCACGCCTGAGCTACGATTTAGTCTTGATCGGTTCACTGGGTGCTAGCAAAGCCTACAGTGGCTACAACTATTACCGCTCTGATTCTGACACTCACAAAACCTATTTTTATACAGACCGGCCTGTGTACCGCCTGGGACAAACTGTTTTCTTCAAAGGCATGTGCCGCTCTATTAACGAAAACGGCATCACCAATGTCGGAGCAGGAGAAGAACTGGACGTCACTGTTGAAGATCCAGATAATAACGAACTCAAGACTATTCATGTCAAAACCAATGCTCATGGCACTTTCCATGGCCTAGTAGAAGTGCCAGCAGACGGCAAAACCGGCGGCTACCAAGTACAAATTAAGTACGCCGATGGCACCATTAGCTATCAAGGTTTTGAAATTGCCCAATACAGAAAACCAGAATATCAAGTAGAAGTTACTCCTATCACCGAACGAGTACTTGCTGGCGATAAGGGCAAAGCCCGCGTCAAAGCTACTTATTTATTTGGTGGCCCAGTCGCCAATGCTCGCGTCAAGTACAACGTTTATTCGTCTACCGATTGGAATACTC
>JAKFVU010000074.1 GCA_021732025.1 Candidatus Obscuribacterales bacterium
TCAATATAAATCTTGAAGCGGCCATCAGATAATTCACTTTCTATCGGCGGCAATTTATCAATCAGTGCGTGGTCGAGATACCACGAAGGGCAAATCAGAAACTTGGTGCCCACGCGGAATGGCTCGAAGCCCTCTTTCCACTTAGCTAGCCAATCTTCTTCAATTACGTCTTTACGCTTGAGCGACTTGAGACTTTCAGCTAGTCCATATTCTTCTAGCGAACTTTTGATTTTTTCCCAGACTTCATCGGGCAAGTGCGGTGAATCAAAAGTAGCTTTAATTCGCACCAAAGAGCCATTGAGAGGGTCGACCTCACAGCCTTGTGCGCCGCATTGCATGAGCAACCATGAGGCTAAATCTTCTTGATCGCTGTGGGCTTCAATCACCACTGCTGCCCATGATTTGGCTGGGCTTTCAACTGGCGAACTATCTTTCATTTACTCAACCTCAAATTCTATTTTATTAGTTGTCCGGCTTTCCAACGCAGATAATCAGCGTTGCGACCGGGCGGAGCAGTAACTTCGTATTCTTTGGTGGTCTCTTGCAGTTTGGCATCAAGGGCAACTCGGCGATCAAATACAAAGCATTCACCTTTGTAGTGAGCGTCGCCCACTTCTTCAAAGTAGCGCAGTATGCCGCCGTCTAGCTGAAACACATTACTGTATCCAACAGCGGGCTCTTGCAGAAATAGTGCGGCTTTTTCACAGCGGATGCCACCAGTACAAAATGAAACTATAGTTTTATTTTGCAATTGTTCTTTGGTGTCGCCAGTGGTGCCCATGATAGCGTCAGGAAATTCGCTAAACTTATCAATGCCAAAATGCATGGCACCCTCGAATGTACCAATCTGTACTTCGTAGTCATTGCGGGTATCGAGCAAGACGATCTCGCGACCGTTATCATCGTGACCTTGATCAAGCCAGACTTTCAGAGTCTGCGGGTCAATAGCGGGTGCGCGCACAGCAGCCGGGTCTATCATCGGGTGTTTCATGGTAATGATTTCGTCTTTTACCCGCACTACAATGCGGCGAAATGGCTGATGATCAGAAATGCTTTCCTTAATAGGAATGTCGCTAAAGCGACCAGCAAAGAATTCGTCTTCTTTCAAATACTTGAGAAATTCGTCGACAGGGCCGCGTGCGCCAGCCACAAAAAGGTTGATACCTTCTTGAGATAGCAGAATGTTACCCATCACACCAATCTGCTCACAGCGCTCTTTAACAACAGGGCGCCAGGAAGCAGCGTCGGGGATGCCCACGAACTTGTACGCGGCAATGTTGACTATTTCCATAGCCGCATATTATACAGCCCCAGCTAGACTGCAATTCAGGCCTAAATGCTGGTCAAATCCACTTTCACTAAATTATCTGTAATCTTGACCGGTCCTTGCACCTGGCAATTATTGGCAAGATTTAAGCCCTAGAAGTGGCATAAACACCCGCTACGGCAACTTTGAAAGCTAACTGAAAGGTTTCGGTATATGCTTAATGGTACTATTTCTAGGCTGTTTTCAAGGGATATTTAGCCAGTGCGCCACAGATTCTATAGCCTTACTTTGCTCAGCGTTCTTACCTACTCGTGCCTCTCAATGGCTCCAGTAGTTGCTCAAGAGCAAGATGCACCTGCAAAAATCGATGAAGAGAGTAAGCTCAATACCGGCATCACTGTCAACAAAGTCGTTGAAGGCGAAAAGCCAGCAGTGGCTGCCAGCCCTGGCAAACTAAAGTGTCTTGAGTTTGAACATTCAGACAACCCTATTCAACAGGCCGTTTACGACACCGCTACTTTAGCCATGACCCGCGACCCCGCTGTCGTAGCGGTAGATGAGCAATTGTTCAAAATGCAGAGCCTCGGCAAGCTGCAGAACACCAAAGAAATTTCACGTAACTTTGTTCATTACTTAGTTAACTATCGCGGTGTCGGCCCGTCTAGCGCCAGCGCCAATGCCCTGATGGAAAAAGAAATCAACACCAGCTCTAAGCTTTCTACAGAACTCAAATGGGAAAAAGCCATTGACGAGAAATATGTAGATATCGTCAATGCTTGCGCTGAAGCGGCTGATGCACTCGACAAAGAAGCATTGGGCGAAGGCTCTGCTTCAGTTACAGAGGCTACTAATACACTTACCGATTTGGTTGGCAAAGAAGAAGCTGACAAACTCATTGCTAAATTCCGCAAACTTCGCGCCGAAGTACCAGACACAATTAAGGCTCAATCGCCAAAATCGTTCGGTATATCAACCGAGCGCAGCCAAATCAACGCCTTGCAAGAAGCAGTGCTGAAGCAAGATCCAATACTTGCTGAAGTGGCAGAGAAGCTGAGCAAGTATCAAGTTAAGAAAGGCACCGAAGTAGTATCGGGTGTGGTGCAAGGTGCTTTGGGTGTGGCCGGATTAGCGCCAAGTTTTGTTGGCCCAGCGGCTCAGATTGTCAAAACTGCATTCATTCTATCTACCGGTGGCTCAGAAGAAAATAAACTCTACAAAGAGGTATTTCTCTTCAAACGTTTAGAGATTCGCTCACGCACCATCAACCATTTAGCCACTAGCTCTATTCGCAATTACAATATCGGAACGCTGACCAATCGGCCCTTCTTAGCTGCTTATTCAAAAGCTTTGATGGAACAAATGACCGATCAAAGTACAGTAGCCAAAATCATAAGCGGCGATACTGGCACGAAACTGAGCAGCAAGCCAGCCGATACACCGGCTCCAACAGCCGCTATTAGCGAAGAAGTTAAAACTAGCGAAGTTAAAGACGCCGAACTTAAGACCGAAGTTAAAACCAGCGAAGTCAAAGAGGCTGAAGTCAAACAAGCAGACACGAAAGCAGATACCAAGCTTTCGGATAGCAAACCTGAGACCAGCGAAGCTGAACTTAAAGACATGCCTGGCCAACCGCTAGAAACTAACTAGATCAGCTGTCTAAACAGCTCAAATTAGTTTTCGTTCTCAGCGTCGACTGTAACCACACTATCTTCGGTTTTTGAATTGGAGCCTTCAGCGGCTCCAGTTTTAGTTCCTGCATCTGTTCCGGTTTCTGTTTCTACTCCGGCTTCTGCGCCTTCACCGCCTTGTTGACGAGCGCGCAGTTGAGCCTTTTCGTTGATTAGCTTGTAGACCGAAGGCAGCACCAGAAGCGTAAGCAGAGTCGACGAGATCAATCCACCTAAGACAACTGTGGCCAATGGCCTCTGCACTTCGGCACCTGTTCCGCTTGAAAATATCTTGGGTAAGAGACCGACTGTGGCAACAAAAGCAGTCATCAACACTGGTCGCAATCGAATCAGCGCACCCTTAATTACGGCCTTCTCAATTGGCGCCCCAGCTTTTTCCATCTGCATGATGTAGCTGACCAGAATTACACCGTTCTGCACGGCCACGCCAAAGAGGGCGATGAAGCCAATGATGGCAGGCACAGACAGAGTTTGATGTGAGATAAACAGACCCAAGATGCCACCAATCATGGCAAAAGGAACGTTCATCATGATCAGGCCGGCGTTGCGAAGCGATCCGAATGAAGCAAATAACAAAATGAAAATTAGCAATAGAACGATCGGCACCACAACAGCTAAGCGAGCCATGGCCCGTTGTTGGTTCTCAAACTGACCACTCCAAACGACTTTATAGCCCTTTGGTATCACTACATTTTCTTGCACTAGCTTCTGGGCTTCGGCCACAAAGCTGCCCAAGTCTCGACCGCGCACGTTCGAAAGCACCGCGGTGCGGCGAAGTCCATCTTCTCTATAAAGTGAGACGTAGCCACGTTCAAGGGTAATATCAGCGATTGATTTAAGCGGAATTTTACCGCCGTCAGGGCTGTCAATTAGCATTGACTCAATCTGGTGCCTACTATCGCGATAATCTAGAGGGTAGCGAACAAGTAAGCCAAATCGCTTGGTGCCTTCAATCACCTCCGTTACTTCGCGACCGGCCAAGGCAATTTGCACGATATCAAGAACGTCATCAGTATTGAGGCCATGTCTAGCTAATAGCGGCCGCTTCAGCTTGATTTTCAATTGCGGTAGACCGAGCAGCTGCTCTCGTTGAAGGTCAGCGGAGCCTGGAACTTTTTGAATCTGGCGCTTGATTTGTTCAGCTAGACTATTGAGAGTATCGACATCCTCACCAAATATCTTCACCCCGAGATCGGCTCTGATACCAGCAACTAAGTCATCGATCATGTCTGCAATTGGTTGCGAAAAACTAAACATCAAGCCGGGAATGCCTTTAAGCTTTTCTGCCATGAGGTCGACTAGGTGTTCTTTGCTCTGAGTAGTTTTCCATTGCGAGCGCGGTCGCAAAGCAATATAGACGTCAGATGACTCCACGCCATCGAGGCCGGGGCCAGTACCAGAGCGGCCGGTACGAGAGACCACATCGGTCACTTCAGGAAACTCTAACATTGTCTTTTCTATCGCTGAGGCAATACCTCTTGAATCGGTGTGGGCAATGCTGGCCGCTAATTTAGTGCGCAGCAGAATTGGCCCTTCATCAAGAGAGGGAATAAATTCAGAGCCAAGAAATGGCACGATGGCCATGGTGGCAAGCAAAGCCACCAAAGCAACAGTGATAATCTGGCGCGGATGAGCAACAGCAGCGGTAAGGGCTGGATAGTACACCCGTGTTATTGCTGTGAGAACTTTGTTCTCCCGTTCAACCAAGGGCTTGCGCATTGTCCAATAGCAAAGCACTGGTATCACAGTTAAAGAGCAAATGAGCGAACCCACCAGTGCATATATAAAGGTAAGGGCCAGGGGATGGAACATCTTACCTTCCACCCCTTCCAAAGTGAAAAGTGGCAGGTAAACAGCGATGATGATGGCCACAGCAAAAACAATTGGTCGCCCAACTTCGCAGGCGGCATTGATAATGACGCGCAGACTCGACTGATCGTTCACTTCATTTTTTTTGCGTTCGGCCAAGTGCCTAAATATGTTCTCCACCATGACCACGCCAGCGTCAACAATGATGCCAAAATCAACCGCACCCAGGGTCATCAAGTTGGCTGTCAGACCGGTATATTTCATCAAAATGAAACTGAACAGCAACGAAAGCGGAATAATCACCGAGACAATCAAGGCACTGGGTATGTGCAAGAGCATGGCAAAGAGAACAATGATAACGAGAGCACCACTGAAGCCGAGAATCTCTTTGACCGTTTCGATTGTCTTCTCGACCAATTCAGTTTGATCGTAATACGGCATAATCTTCACGCCGGTGGGCAAATCGGCTTGAATCTCAGCTACTTTCTCTTTGACGCGCTCGACGACAGCTTTGGTATTAACACCTTTACGCGTCAGAACGATACCGGTAACGCATTCGCCATTGCCGTTGTGAGAAGCTGAGCCACGGCGAAAAGCAGGGCCTACTTCAACATGGGCCACACGCTCAATAGTTACGGGAATACCATTAACAGATTTAAGTAAAATATTGCGAATATCATCAATGGTGTCGATTCTTCCCATGCCGCGAATGATTACTTCTTCGCCTGCATTTTCAATAAAATTAGCACCAGCATTAGCATTGTTTGTAGCCAAGGCGGTGACAACATCATTCAAGCTGAGCTTGTAGCTGTGCAATTTATAAGGGTCGACCTGCACCTGGTACTGTTTAACGAAGCCACCATAAGTAGAGACATTGGCGACACCAGAAACTGATTTTAAGCGCCTCGCTATCGTCCAATCTTGTAGAGTTCTAAGCTCAGTTTGATCATTATTGGGCTTTTGCAAATAGTACATATAAACGTTCGAGAAGCTCGACACCACAGGCCCTAAGATAGGCTTGGGGCAGCCTTCGGGCAAGAGCTTATCGGTCTGAAATAAGCGCTGCATGATGAGGTTGCGCGCGAAATAGACATCCATGTCGTCGTCAAAAATGGCCGTGACAACAGAGAGCCCAAAGCTAGAGCTGGAGCGTATTTTCTTTACTTTGGGCAAGCCATTGAGAATATTTTCAATGGGATAAGTAACCAGAGCTTCGACTTCTTCAGTGGCCATGCTTTCAGGCTCAGTAATGATCTGAACCTGAACGTTACTGACGTCAGGAAAGGAATCAACTGGCAGACTTAGCATCGACCAAATGCCAAAGCAGGCCAAACCAAGTGCCGAGGCAATTGTGAGTAGCCTTTGCGTCAAAGCAAAATTTATCAACTTTTCGATCATGGGTTTTCCTGCAGTTTTTATGCTGTACAAAATTGCCCCTGCTCTGGCCTAGGCCACGACAGGGTTAGACAAAAATGTACAAATTAAACTTGCAGTTTACCGATGAGTTCCCGCACAGCCAGAGAGTTAGATGATTGCCGCAAATCTTCCAATGGCACTAAGCAAAGGCGCTCTGGCTGGTGGTATCCAGCCAATAAAGCGATAACAAATAAGGCGCAAAATATTGCTTGATCTGCCGCCACAAAGCCAAGGCCAGCCATGGCAAAACCATTGTCACTATTAGCGCTGCTGCTATCGGCCCGATCAGAACCGAAAGCTCCGCATGAGCCACCGACAAATGGATCAACCGAAATTACGTCCTCCAGACAAATGTCATTGCATGGGTCAGTATCAATTGACTCTAGCAATGCCGCAGCAGCAGCGAACGACCAAAACTGGGCGAACAAAAATGCGGCGGTACAAAGGGCTAGAACTAGTCTCTTGGTTGAATTCACGGTCTCTAAAATATTGGCTCAAATAGGCACTAAAAAAATAGTATCACTTACGGCTCAACCCGGGGCCAATACAGCGAAGACGTTACATAAGAGCAGTCACCGTTTAGCTGAAAGGCCTATGAAAGATCCAGCGAATAAACGCATACAAATTAAAAGCCCACCCAAAAAGGGCGGGCTTTCAAAAATCTGCCGGAGGTCGGACTCGAACCGACACACAGTTGCCTGCGATTGATTTTGAGTCAATTGCGTCTACCATTTCGCCACTCCGGCTTGTGGGTAGGATAAACATTCTACACTATTGAGACAATTGAGCGAACCCACGACAAACTGCCTACAACTACTTTACAGGTACTACACTTGTCAGCAAAACCCATTACCTGCCTGCTCACAGGCTTTGACGCCTTTGGAGCAAACAAGGTAAATCCCACTGAACTTATCGTCGAAGCTTTCCCCGATTTGCTTGTAACTAAGCCCAGTGGGCTTTTGGGGCGCGTAAAAGAGATTCACATTGAGAAACTTATCTTGCCAACAGCTGGTGTTAGGGGCTGGAAGGCTCTAAAGAAAGCTCTTGACCACGCGGTTTTAACAAGCCCTGGCCCACTCTATGTGGTTATGACCGGCCTTGCCAACAAACGCGAATACATAAGTCTTGAGCGTTTTGCCATGAACATAAAAGATTATGGTCTGGCAGACAATAGCGGCCATCAACCACTTGATAAACCTATTAACCAAACTGCACCAGATTTGCTCAGAACCAATATTGACCTAGCCGCTCTTAATCTGGCAATCAATGAGAGCGGTTACCCAGCCCATATTTCCAACCATGCTGGTACTTTCATCTGCAATGAGCTTTATTTTCAGGCGCTAAACTATGCACTGAATCAACCCAAAATAAAGTCAGTGCTTTTTGTGCATGTACCGAGCGAAAAACGCTTTGCTCGCTCTGCGGCAAAATCGAACAAGAAAGCTATAGCGACTGCGGCGCTGAAAGCAAAAACGAGACCAAAACAAATTGAATTGATGTCCCAAGCGATCGCCGCAATAGTCGAAACAGCCTGTAAACTCATATAGTCAATTTACTAGTTTCAGTTAGTGGAGAATCCAAGTGCAGCAAGCCCAACTATCTTCTCTTAAATCTAGTGTTCTTGTTGCGCTTTTATCGTGCTTATTACAACCACTTCCCGGCCTTTGCTGCCCCGAGCACGGTGGAGGCCACCTCAATAAATCGGACAGCAAAACTCTGGCCCCGACTAAAGCCACTGACAAAGATGTCTCAACAGGCAAGAGCCGAGAAGGTTTCAATCAGCCGCTTATTCTCGCTGGCTTGAAGCAAATGAAATTGGTGATTGGTGAATTAGATCAATATTCAATTGACCACGGAATCACAAAAGAGAAAATAAGACATCTCATGGTCGATGAACTGGTGCCTACCCATGCCACTATATGTGATGACGGCGACTGCTGTTCAGGAAAAGGTTGCGAACCGGCAGCTACACCAATTCTCTATCTCAAACTTAAAACTGTGCCCGAAAGCGGCTCCTCAAGCAATGCCACTTTTGCTCTCAATATGTCCTTAGTAGAAAAAGTGCGGGTGGCGAGAAACAAGCATGAGCTAATGGTGGCTGTTTGGTCAAAAGACGCCGCTGGAAGTTGCCAGAACATGCAGAGCGAAGTAGATACTCAATTGAAAGAAGTGGTGAAACATTTCAGACGCGATTTTGCTCTTGCTAATAGCGCCGACATCGGCCATGGCAAGAAGCATCCACTGAAAAAAGACGATCATTCTGTCATGCCCGATGGCCAAGAATAGAGCGGCACTCACTACTTCATGCCAGCAGCTGCAAAAGGCTTTGATCGTGGTGCCGCTGGCAGCCACATTGAATTCATTTGCACCACTAGCAGTATCGTCTGAAAATACAGCCAAAGCCGAAAGTACAAAAGCCGACCCGAATAAAATTGATACTACTAGGCAAGAAATAATTGCCGCTACTCATTTAGCT
This sequence comes from Candidatus Obscuribacterales bacterium, assembly GCA_021732025.1. Lineage (GTDB taxonomy): Bacteria > Cyanobacteriota > Vampirovibrionia > Obscuribacterales > Obscuribacteraceae. Next base: position 8,657 of record JAKFVU010000074.1, read on the forward strand.
TCTCACCGAGAGATCGTTAATTTGCGTGGAATCAAGAAGATGGCAATTGGTGTCAGCCCACTGCCCCAGGCGCTAACTGAGACGACTGAAAAACAGATTAGTGCCACAAGTCTTTGCAATATACTGAGCGAACGCGCCCTGGCCTGCAAAGTTGAAGTCGACCCTAAAAAAGCGACACACTTGCTCTTGCTTACTCTTTCACCGGTAGCAAAGCACGACTATCAGTTGGTTTTGACGGTGAGACCTATCAAGAAAACTACCACAAGGCCTCTCTACTCACTTAAAATGCGCGCCACCATGAGCGGCCACTATCCCAAGCGCATAAACGAACTGGTAGAGAGGGCCTCTATAATTTTTTGGCGCAATTACCAGTTAGCAAACTAGAAGCACACTAAGACCAAGCCAGGGGCAAGCAAATGAAAAAGTATGTTCTCAGCATCGATCAAGGTACCACCAGCTGTCGCGCCATCGTCTTTGACAAAACTGGAAAAACCATCGGGCTGGGCCAGAAAGAATTTAAGCAATATTTCCCTCGGCCAAGCTGGGTAGAGCATGATGCTAGCGAAATTCTCAGCACCCAAATTGAGTGCATAAAACTAGCAATTAGCAATAGTGGTATTGATGCCAACGAGATTGCTTGTGTCAGTATCACCAACCAGCGAGAAACAACAGTTGTCTGGGACAAAGAAAGCGGAAAACCAATTCACCATGCCATCGTCTGGCAATGTCGGCGCACCCAAGAAATTGCCGATGAATTGAAAAACCACAAAGAAATTTTTCGCAGCAAAACCGGCTTGGTACCAGATGCTTACTTCTCAGGTCCGAAAGTGGCTTGGATACTTGATCATGTACCTGGTGCTAGAGACAAAGCCAAAGCTGGGAAGCTATGCTTTGGCACAATCGATAGTTGGCTAATATGGAACCTAACTGAAGAAAAGACCCATGCCACAGAAGGCAGCAATGCATCGCGCACCATGCTCTTTGATATCAATACTATGACTTTTGACGACGAGCTGCTCAAGTTGGTCAACGTTCCTTCAGCAATGCTGCCCAAGGTGCTACCATCAGACGCTAACTTTGGCACCACAAGAGCCGATTTGCTCGGCTTTGCAGCGCCGATTTCAGCGGTGATGGGAGATCAGCAAGCGGCACTATTTGGTCAGGCTTGCTTAGAAGAAGGCATGGCCAAATGCACTTATGGAACCGGCGGATTTCTCCTTGCCAACATTGGCAGCAAGCCAAGATTTGCTGGCGGGCTTCTCACCACAGTGGGCTGGCAGCAGGAGGGCAAAGATCCGATTTACGCCTTTGAAGGAGCCATTTTTGTTGCCGGTGCAGCAATTCAATGGCTTCGCGACGGCTTAGGCATTATCGAATCGAGCAGCGACACTGAAGAAATGGCAGTCTCACTCAACTCAAATGAGGGAGTCTATTTCGTACCAGCTCTAGTTGGTCTTGGCTCACCATGGTGGAATTCAGATGTGCGCGGAACAATAGTCGGCTTGACTAGAGGGTCTACTAGAGCGCACTTAGTGAGAGCGGCTCTGGAAGCTATGGCCTATCAGGTAGGCGATGTCGTTGAAGACATGAAGAAGAACGGCATAATGGTCAAGGAACTGCGTGTCGATGGTGGTGCCACCCAAAACAATTTCATGCTGCAATTTCAAGCAGATATTATCGGCGTGCCAGTACTAAGGGCCACACAATCAGAATCAACAGCCTGGGGAGTGGCGGCAATGGCTGCTCTAAAAACTGGATTGATCAAATCGAAGAAAGAATTTCTATCTGGTTGGCAAAGTGATCAAGCACTTACTCCCACCGCCGACAGGCAACAAGACTATGCTGGATGGCAGGCGGCTCTCAATGGTGCCTTTGCTTGTGCTAGCAGCCTAAATGAAAAGTCATAGATTATTCTGGCTTGCGAATTTCGCTGCCAACTTTAAGCTGACCAAGTAGTTCTTGAACTGAATCAATAAACTCGGCGGGGGTAATGCGACCCTTGTCGAGATAACGTGTAAGGCCCAAACTGAGCTTATCTCTATCGCAATCTGAAAGCTCTTGAGCAGAATAGACAAGCAATGGCACGAAAGCAAACGGTCCTTTCTGCAAGACATTGATGACATCGAAACCATCAAGTTTGGGCAAGCCAACATCTAAAATAATCAAATCAGGAACGAACGATTCAATAACGTCGAGGGCTTCAAGGCCATTGCTGGCCTCCATGCAAGTAGCTCCAATAGCCGTTAGCTGCCTAGCAATGACAGTGCGTGTACCTTGATCATCTTCTACCAGTAAGATGCGACGCGATGGACCGGCCGAAATCACTTTCTCTACAGATTTGAGCAAGAGGTTAATATCGAACGGCTTGAAAAAGCAGTCAAGTACAACTGGGTGAGCTAAAGAGACTTTGTCACGCTCGACACCAGTGGTCACTATTACAGGCACATCTTCACCGGGGAAGTGATCTTTGATGTACTGCAAAATATCTAAACCATTGCCATCTGGTAAATTGAGATCGAGAAGAATTAGACCTGGCCTCGACTGCGAAAGCAGTTCCATGGCCTCTGTCAGGCAAGCAACGCGAACTAGCTGGTGGCCTTGCTTGAGCAAAGAGAGCCGAAGAAACTGGGCGATATTATCATCGTCTTCAACTAGTAAGATTGTAGACTTACCAAGGCGCGGGTGCGCAGCGACATCCTCACCAGTATCTACCGTCTTCAAATCGAACCAAAAAGTACTTCCTGTAGATGTCGAGCTATAGAGTCCGATTATGCCCTTGTGCTCTTCAACAATTGCTTTTGATAGTGCTAGGCCTAAGCCAGTGCCTTCCTTCGGCCGCGTATCAGATGAATCAACCTGCTGAAAACGTTGGAATAATCGCGATTGTAAATGCAGCGGAATGCCCGCGCCATGGTCAGCCACACTGAAGCGCAGGTCTAGATCAGGTCGCAAATGAAGACCGACAATTATGCAGCCACCATCATTGCTAAACTTGATGGCATTAGAAATCAAATTAGTGAGAACCTGGATAATTCTATCTACATCAACTTCAACTGTGGCTTTAATTTCGGTATCTTGGAGCAACTGAATATTGTTGGCCCGAGCCATGCCCTCCATACCCGATACCGCCCGTGCCACCAGAGAGGCCGCATCAATTTTTTCAAGCTTGAGCTCTAGCTTACCAGCTTCAATTTTCTTTATATCGAGAATGTCATTGATCAAGCGCACCAAACGCTCTGAACTACTGCGGGCCACAGAGATCATTTCATAACACTCGGTCGAACCCATATCTATAATCTGGTCATCAATCAAACTTAAAGCGCCACGTATTGAAGTGAGCGGGCTGCGTAGTTCATGAGAAATGGTTGAATAGAATTCGCTAAGTCGCTTTTCTACTTCTTTGCGATGCGAAATATCGCGGTAAATTACAGAGACCCCTACAGGTTTTTTTTGCTTGTCGAGCATAAGCGAGCAAGTTAAGGCTACATCAATGAGACGCCCGTCTTTGCAAAGCCTTGTAGTCTCATATTCGCCTATCTTTTCTCCCGAGACAACACGACTTAGTATGGCGGCATCTTCCTCTCGTTTGCCCTCAGGTAAAACCTCGCCAATTGTGCGATCTATCATTTCATCAGCAGTCCAACCAAAGAGTTTTTCTGCTGCCGGATTCCACGAAGAAATAATCCCTTGCAATGTCTTGCCGACGATAGCATCGTTTGAGTGCTCGACAATGGCCGCCAAGCGAGCCTGAACAAGCTCGCGTTCTATCCTCGCTTGCTCGGCCATAACAACCACAGTGACGTCTTCTACGGTGCCAACATAGGTCTCAACACCATCATTGACAGACACGACCCGCGAAGCCATGCTGCGCACCCAACGAGTCTCTGCACTACTAATCCTAAACTGAAAGTCAAAATTTCCATTTCCAGCCACGGCTCCTTGCCATGCCGCGGCCACAGCCTCTAAATGATCAGGATGAACAGTATGACTCCAGCCATCGCCTAAGGCCTCCTCGTATGTGAGACCAAAAATATTAGCAAAATGAGTATTGATATAAATACATTTGCCATCCGGTGTCGCCTGATAGATTCCTAATGGTGCAGTTTCACAAAGCACTCGATAGCGATTTTCACTAGCATCGAGCTGAGAAGTTCTTTCTGCCACCAACTCTTCAATACTCTGACGAGTTGTCTCTAACAGCGCCTGCTTGTTAGCATTAGACATCATCGCACTCAAACTCTGATATCCGGCACTGATTAAGAAGACATCTTCAAAGAGCACCCACCAAACATGCTCAACTGTGCGCCACGGGCTAGCAACTGCAACTCCATAGATAGATTCTGGTATGTAGATACCGCGAAAAAGGTGGTCAAAAAGTGTCACCAATGACGCCACTGCCACTACTCGCCAATCACGATAAAAAGAGAGAAACGCCAAAGAACCGAAAATGTGGAAGTGACTTTCGATGCGCCCACCAGTGAGGTGAATCAACATGCCTGAATAGATCATCTGACAAACAGCCATGACAAAACGAGTAACTGGCTCACCGGCGTGGCGAAAGGCTAAATAGACAGGAAAAACAGTGATGAGCGATCCAAAGACAGTGACAAAGTAGATGTGTGGATGAATGAACGAATCACGACCAGCCCAACTATAAGGTGATACCACAACAGCCACTAGAATGCTGGCCAGCCATTGCACAATCATCAACCAACCAAACATTCTGTCTGTTTGGCGATAGACTAAGAGACAATCTTCTTTGTAGATCTTCTCGGCCAAGGGCGAGTCAGCAGCAAGGGCTTTGTTATCGGTCCAATTAAACAACTTCACTTCATCAGAGTTTGTGATACTCACCGATTAGACTCCAGAGAACAGCCGAACACAGGTGTCTTCTCAATCGCTGTTCGATTGCCGGCAATGAGCTTTGACAATGACTCGGTTCCGGCATTCTCACCAATCTCACCCCGAGCCCGAGTGATGCCACCATTGAAAATACATTTTCCGGTTTTGTCAAAAAGCAAAGTCTGGCCAGAAGTCACTGCACCAAAGCGCTGCGACTCGATATCGTCTTTATCAATCACAACTGTTAGATTGGCAATTTCTCTTAATGAATCAACAATCGCCCCCTGCGCAAATGATTCAGTACTTCCACTCGGTCTAGACACAACCGCAAAAGCACTAAGCGGTAGATTTTCGAGACCAGGCTTGCGACTAAGAACATTCTGCAGTTCACTAACTGTCGCCCGCGAGCAAGGACACTGCGGATGCAAAAAAGTAATCAAAGTTAAGCCATCTGTGCTTAAAGATAGCGGGTTGGCAGATATTGAATTGGCCAGCGGAAAATGCCCCACTCCAGCCGAGCTTTTAGCCGGTGCTGCTGAATAGAAGACCATGGCCCCGTAGCCGATCACAACAAGAAACGACCAGAGAAGTAGTAATTTCTTGTGGCGAAACTGAACGACTTCAGTGGCTTTGTTAGTTAACAGACGATTAGCCATTGAATAGTGCTCCTCGGAGCAGGCGATCACTGGTCTGCCGAAATTGCGAGCGCTTCTGAGCTAACCTCAGCTTCAGAAT
>JAKFVU010000019.1 GCA_021732025.1 Candidatus Obscuribacterales bacterium
GAAGGCAAATCAGTTCTGCTCGAAGAGTATGCTCGTGAAATGATTATGGGCGAAGAATTGCACTTGGATGAAGTTAACAAGATGCTGAGAAAGCCTGGAGACATCCATCCTTTCCACGATTAGTCTGTGGCCGCTATAGCATTCTAAAATTCGATTGCTGCGATATTCAGTCAGAAAGCAAGGTAAGGCAAAGCTCTTATCTTGCTTTCTTTTCGCAATAACTATTGGTAGATTTTGCGAATCGTATTAGCGTCTCTGTCGCTTAGTTTGATTAGTGGCGACTTGAAATACATCACATCTAACCCAGAAGGCGAATGACCGTCAATTCCTAAAGCATGGCCTGTCTCATGCAGGGTCAGATTGAATAGCTGTTCTTTCGCACGCGGAGTCATGTCTTTTTCGTCGTAACTAGGGGCCGAGAGATTGACGAAACTTTTTGAAACCAGTTCTCTACCATTTGATGTTGTCTGGCCAGCGCTACCAATATTCATGGGGTCATCGGCGGTGGCACGCTGCACGATTATATTTGAATCGTATTGAGTAGGCCAAAGTTCCATACGAATTGGCGACCCAGGAAACTGGCACCACAATCTCATTGCTTGGAATATGAATGTTCGAAGCTCTGGTGAAAAGCCGGTCTTTTTTGATTGACTGATAAAGACCTTAAGTACCGAACCCGGAGCTAAGCGCTTACAGTGTATTGAGTCGCAATAGTCAGGCGAACTAGGGCTTTGCGTGGCGCGCCAGTGAACGAGTTCGTTTAACTCGTCGCGATAAGAAGTAGCAAACTCTACATTAACACCAGCTTTATTGCCGAGAAGGGCTTTGGCGTAGTTGTCGCGAGCGGCCTGCCAATCTGCGGTTCCGCGCTCAAACTGACCGGTCACATCGTGTGCCATGGCGCGAACATAGTAGAGATCTGCCAAGCTGTTAGCTGCATCGTGTGGGAGCAAACTCAGTGCTCTACTGTAGCAAGAGACTGCCAGCGCAAAGTTTTTCGCTTCGTAGGCGGCCTCACCCTGCTCTTTATACTTTGCCGCTTGTTGGGCCGCTGTTAGTATTGGCGCTGGAGCGAGTGGTTGTATTGGCGGTCGTGCTTGCCCATTCCCTTGTACTTGTCTTTGAACTTGAGCTTGCCCCTGCGCTTGTGTTCGTGTTTGCCCTTGTGCTAGCGCTTGATTCGACGGCGCACCCAGTTGCAATGAAAGTAAAGAGCTGATGAATGTTGCAACCACAGTTGGCCGATTAGAGTATTTAAGCATGGTCAGAATTATGATTCGCTCGCTTTTGTGTCCAACTTAAGTCTACATCGCGCCACTACAATCTGTGAAACTTTGCTTGAGGCTGAGTAGCATATGACGATGTTTGAAAAACCGAGTTTTGGGTCAGACAATTTTCAGGTCGGAGCGGCTGAAGAGTCTCAGTTGGGCTTGTACTTACAGAATTCAAATGATTTTCAACTAGCCCCCGCGCTAAAGCAAGATGTTTGCAGTACCGCGGCCGTCCCTACTGCTACGGTTGATGATGTTGTGATCTGGTTTGATAAGCAAGTGCCTGATACTTGGAGTGGCCAGGTAGTGTTTCATCAGTCGAAGATCCAAGGAGAATTGCAAGAGCCTTGTCTACCTGTAGAGTCTCGAGCTAGTTTTCAGTTTTTAGACGATCATTTCCAGATGCTTGCTGCCCCCAAAAAGGAAAAATATCAGGACAGAATTACTAGTGAATCGATGGATGTTTTCAAAAGTTGGGTAGTAGCAAATCAGCAGGAGCTGAGGCTTCTAGAACAAACAGCACCTGCGCATAGCAAGGCTATAAATTTTCTGCACGATAATTTTACTTTGCTCGATAGCAATAAAGATAGTAAGTTGTCTCGCGAGGAAGTCGATAGTGCCAAGAAAAGCGGCAGTTTTATTGGGAGTGATATGTTAGGCCTTCGTCAGCTTGATCAAAACTTCAACGACATGGCAGCGCACGCACTATTCAAAAGAAACGAAATTCCATATAAGTTATTTTCAGATGTTACTGGCGGATCCATAGGGAAAATTACTCCTGCATCTGTGACTCGCTTTATGCTCGACCGAAATTATGGCTCTAACTCATTTGATTTTATAGATGGAGTTACAGGCATCGAGATGCTTCGATTTAATCAAGTACCAGGCAGGGGGATGATTGACCAGCCATCTCCCTACTACCGTGAAATTGAGAACTGGTAAATGATTACCTTACTCTACTTTAGCACCACTGATTTATCTGACCGACGCATTTCTTGGATATTTAGGAGAAATGGACATCCATAATCGTTCAGGGACGGGAGTTGACTGACCCTACGCTCGCTGCAGTTTTTGTATGCAAGGCCGCCATCGAGTGCCGTAAAGACTTTGTCAATCATCTGTTGCTCTGCTGCGGCTCCAGAGAGACTGCCCGTCTTAATTTCAGCACCAATTTTTCTTCCAACAGCATTGTTGGCTAGATCTTTTTTAGTATCAAAATAAAAATTGAGAGTACCTGAGTTGCGCCAGAAGATTGCTTCGAAATATTCATTTGCTTTGAATAGCAGGTCTGCACCTAGTTCTCCAATTTCACTTGCAGCCAAGGCCGAGCCGTATACGTGCTGAAAGCTGTTGACTAGTTGCTCGTACACTTGCAGCGGTTGTCCGCGCACCATATGGGAATAGGTTTTCTTTCCATACGATTCTTGAGTCGGTGGTTGGTCGAACTGTTTTTGTTCCAATGCAAGCGGAATTAGGTCGCTGCGACCAAAGATTGATTGCTCTGCGTTGCTGACGCGCCACACAATACTCAGTGTGTAGGCTGTGATGGCAAATATTACCAGTGTCACAGTTGCAGAGATGAGTTTGACTGCTACTTTAATTATTTGAGCTTGATGTTTCACGCATTATCACTAGTAGTGTTTGTCATCAAGGCACTATAATTCAATTATGCCTGACAAGTCAAAGTCGCAGCCACAAGTTTGTTTGCAACTATGAACACCATCTTATGGCCACCAAAGACGGCTTGGTTTGCCCCGAATGCATTGGCTTCAAGATTCCGTGGGCTTACTCTTGGATGCTTGATGGTACCTGGCAAACTACATAATCTGCGGAGCAACCACTACTTATGAACTGCCAGCCTGGCCCATTTTTTAATAAGTTTGACTCGAATGGTTTTGAACTTTTACCATCTGTTATTAATGAAGAGCAGGTTTCAGTGCTACTGAATGCTATCGGTGAACTTGAGCAGCAATCGGGCAAAGCAGGTAGGCGAAATTTACTAAGCCGCTGCGACGCGGTGCGTCGGTTTGCTATCAGTGAGCATGCAATAGGTGTAGCAAGAGCCGCTCTTGGTGCTGCTGTAAAACCGGTGCGAGCTATTTATTTCGACAAGACTCCAGAAGCCAATTGGTACGTAACTTGGCACCAAGATCTTGCCATAGCTGTTACAGAGAAGAAGCCTGAAATTACGGGTTGGGGTCCTTGGTCCGTAAAAGATGGTGTGATACATGTGCAGCCACCGTCTAATGTGTTAGAGAGCATGATTTCGTTGCGATTTCATTTGGATAATTGCCCAGTTGAAAATGGTGCAATTAAGTTTATTGCCGGGTCGCATTTGAGTGGAGTACTTACCGCAGGCGAGATCGACACCCTTCGTGATTCAGCAGAACCTATAGTTTGCGCGGCAGCCCTTGGTGATGTCATTGCTATGCGCCCTTTGATTTTGCATAGCTCGTCTGTATCGACCTCACCCGAGCATCGCCGAGTGCTTCACATAGAGTATGCCGCCTTCGAACTTCCGTACGGTTTGCATTGGGCCGAAGCATAGTTTTTGCCCGCTGTGATAACATGCGGTTGTTGAATTATTGAGCAGGCCGGAGGCAATTAGGGGCAACTTATGAGTGAGACTGTCGCACCAGCACTGAGAGCTTTACTTGAGAGAGTTATTGATTACGCTGGACTCTTCCCGCCAGCATCTGTGCCTCTTGACGCTGCTATTGCAAATTACCACAGCTACCAAAATGGTGACCATCGCTGGATGTTGCGCTGGTTGGTTTTGCCTGTTAGTCAATGTGATACCGTGCACGCAAATCTGCGGTCTTCCCTGTCGCTTATTGCCGACGAAGATGATGGCCACGCTGCTGCTCTTGAAACAAAGACAATAGTCAGCGCCAATCGCCCAGTTTACTGTGAGGTTGCACCAGATAATTTGGCGTTATTAGATGCCGTAAAAGATGCAGGAAATTTTGCCAAGATTCGCATGGGCAGCGTAAAACCAGAAGGCGTGCCGTCGGTGGCTGAGGTCTCAGCATTCATTGTTGGTTGCGCTGAGCGTAAGTTGCCATTTAAAGCTACAGCAGGGCTGCATCATCCGGTGCGCGCATTACAGGCTCTCACCTATGAAGAAGATGCACCGCGGGCAGTGCTGCATGGTTTTTTAAATGTCCTCATGGCTGCCTCCTTTGCTTGGCACGGAGAAAGAGACATTGAACCGATCTTGGCTGAAACCGAACCAAGTGCCTTTTCCTTTGATGACCGTGCCTATTGGCGTGAAAAGTCTTTGAGCTCAGTTGAGCTTAAGGCCGCCCGGCATGACTTCATTCATTCTATTGGCACTTGTTCGTTTGACGAGCCTATTGCCGATTTACGTACTTTGCGATTTCTACCTTGATTTTGTTAAAAATGGAACTTTTGTCTAAAAACTCATTCTAGAACAACACTTCTCGCCCTCGATTGGGGGCGAAAGAGTTAAACTGTTTGAGGTGTTGGAACGTGTTTAATAAAATTCTTTTTGCGGTTGCTTCTACAGTTGTGCTTGTAACTTCTCAGCAAATAATTAGTTGGCTGGAGCGCAAGCTAAGGACTGAAGAAGCCGTGAAGAAAAGCGAAAGCTAAAAGTCGACGTGTGGTTTCACTAAAAATTTTTTGTATAAGGCAAGAAGTGAATGGCTATTGACAGCTTCGACGTGATTATTGTCGGCAGTGGTTTCGGCGGTTCGGTCATGGCTTATAATCTTGCTTCAGCTGGCATGAAGGTGTGCCTGCTCGAGCGAGGGAAGGCCTATCCGCCAGGTTCTTTTCCGCGCAGTCCCGATCAGATGAAGAATGCTTTCTGGCAACCGGATAAAGAGCTGTTCGGGCTATATGACTTCTGGTCGTTTAAAGATTCTGATGCTATTACTTCAAGTGGATTAGGTGGTGGATCGCTCATTTATGCCAACGTGCTTCTGCGTAAAGACGCACAGTGGTTCGATGGTTGGCCCGTAGAGTACTGTGATTTGATTCCCCACTATGAACGTGTGGAGAAAGTACTGAAACCGACAAAATATCCGTTTGATAAAACACCTTATGATCAGACTGTCAAAACTGCCGTACTTAAAGATGCTGCCACCAATGTCGGCTTGCCTTTTGAATTGGTGCCGTTAGCAATTACTTTTGGTAATGATGAAGAGAATCCAGTACCGGGTGAGCAGCTCAATACACCACCCAATCTTCACGGCGTCAATCGGTACGGCTGTAGGCTGTGCGGCGAGTGTTATATGGGCTGTAATTTTGGCAGTAAAAATACTCTCGATTTAAATTACTTGACCATGGCCAAAGAGCTGGGAGTAGAAATTAGGACTCTGGCTGAGGTATCGCAGTTGCAGCCGATAGACGGTGGTTATGTCGTTACTTATACTTCACACGTGTCTAAGTCGACTGAAGCGGTTTCAATAGCTCTGTCGTCCAAGTTCTTAGTTCTAGCTGCTGGTAGTTTAGGCACCACTTCGTTGCTGCTCAATAATCAGCAGTGGTTTCCCAATATCAGCAAGGCCTTGGGCACCAAACTTTCTGGCAATGGTGACTTGTTAACAGTTGCTATTGGCTGCCAAGAAACGGTCGACGGAAAATTGAAAAAGCGCAACGTTAAGCCGTATTTTGGGCCTGTGATAACCGGTGCTGCGCGCAATACATCGGATGATAAGCAGGCTCGTTTTTATATTGAAGATTGGAGCTACACCACAATAATTATTTGGCTGCTTGAGACGCTTAATGCTAACGGTCTTAAATTGCGCTGGTTCAAAATGTTCACTGCCTATATTCGCTCATTGTTTGGTGTGCACCGAAATGTCGATCTCTCCGCCCATGTCAGTGAATTTCTTGGTGTTGCCGACGGTTGTGTTTCAAGCTTTCCCATGGTCGGAATGGGGATGGATGAGTCCGATGGAGTCATGGCTTACGATCCTAAGACCAAGTCTCTTAATTTGCGCATGCCACGAAAAACGTCAGAGAAATTTTTTGACGGCGTGCGAGCTAAGATGAAACTGATGTCTGAGTCACTCAACGCTGGATTATTTTTAGACTATCCGAGTTGGTATCTCAGTAAGACTGTCACTGTTCACCCGCTTGGGGGATGCCCAATGGGAGCGACATGGGAATCTGGTGTGGTTGATACCCATGGTGAAGTTTATAACTATCCGAATATGTTTATTGCCGACGGGTCTGTAATGCCTGGTGCAATTGGACCAAATCCGTCCCTCACTATTGCCGCTGTGGCTGATCGGTTTTCAGAACGTGTAATAGAAAACTGGCGCAAAGCTTAGTTAAACTAAGTCTTGCGCCAGACAGACTGCTAGGTAGTTCGAGATACTGTAGTTTGAGAGTTGTGGCTTGATGGCTATCGCTTCAGTGCTATGGCTTAGGCTAACTTGCGGTAGCTTCTTTGGGACTGAACTCAAGGCAGAAGTGAATTACAGGCAGGCTACCCACATAGACTTTTCCAAGGTAAAAGTTCTTATCGACGAGACGAATTTCGTCGCGGACGAATTTGGCCAATAGAGAAGTCTTGGAATAGTCTAGAGCGATGCAATCTTTTTTATCCATCCAGCTGGCATCTTTGTAGACCTTTGCTACCACTGCATTGACGCCGAAAGGTAGAATGCGATTGATTAAAACGCCTTTGGCGCTGTCAAAAGTCTTACCTTGCCATGCGAGGAAACGGACCAACTTGGATAGCCCGAAGCCGCATGGTGAGCCTGGAGCAATAAGAGCAGTTCCTTTTGCAATGCCGTCTGGAACTTCGCCACTCTCACTTTCGTGGAATAGTTCATCAAGTTCTTTCGGTGACATATCAAGTAATTTGTCTGCGTTCATGGAGGTACCTTTGCCTTTGGGTGATCACAGTCTTGTGCAAGCGCTAGACTTGCGATTGCATGACTAGACAGAGGTGAGGTAATTTGGTTCCCATTAATTTCTATTTGGGATTACTTATGGTCGGAAGAGTATAGGTAGACCTGTCTGCCAAGGCTGATTCAAGTTCCAAGTCTAATTCTGACACTAGACGCACTAACGAATCCATTTGCTGTCCTATGGCCTCGTGATTTTCTTGTAGAGATGCTTCGCTCAGTTCTTTGCAGAGTTTAACGATGATAGCGGCTCCAATAATTTCACAGCAGTCTTTGAATCGGTCAAGTTTTAGCCTAAAGGTTGCTAGTTGATTTGAACTTTGAAGTGCTTGAATTTCTGTCAGGTCGGCTCTGCAATTTTCTCTGAAAAGGCTGAGGATGCCTTTTAACTGGGTTTCTGTATAAGTCTGTCGGAGTTTACTGAAGTTTGCTTGGCGGCAAACAAAAGTACTACTGTTAAGGCGGTTTACTTGTGTCACTCTAGATGGTGTGTATCGAGGTGGTGAGTTGCCTAGCCAATTGCTGACTACCTTTTCCAGAGAGTCAGGATCAATTGGTTTGCTTATGTAGTCGTCCATTCCCTTGGCCAGACATTCTTCTCTGGTTCCTGGTAGGGCGTTGGCGGTAACTGCAATTAGTGGTACAGCTACACCACGTCGAAGTTGAATTTCTTTGATTATCGCTGCAGCTTCGAAGCCGTCGAGTCTGGGCATTTGGCAATCGAGAAAGACGAGATCGTAGTGCTTTTCTTTAAACGCTTGCACGGCTTCAATGCCATCGCTCACCAAATCCGTTTCGAAACCTAAGTCTGTAAGAAAGAGAAAGGCTACTCGTTGATTGAGTTTATTGTCGTCAGCTACCAAGGCTTGTTTCTTTTCGCCTCTCCGCAGCAGCGCCGCAGCGACTTTGACACTAGCAAATGCTTCTAAGCCCAGGGTTGTGCTTTGACTGGCTCGAGTAGCGTCTCGGCCTTTTTTATGGTTTTGCAGCTTGCCTAAGCAATCAAATACACACTGTCTGCGCATTGGCATCGCAATAGTTTGAGCTTGCGGAAGATCTTCTTCTTGGTTCGCTACAGTGATTTTTTCTTCTGCCACGAGTTCTATTTGTTTGACCGACTGCAGTAATTCAGAATTCTTTAGTAGCAACTGCATGCGCTTGCATTCGTCTTTCGCTCGCACCATGTCTAGCACTACCACTATCGAATTTGTTGTGCTGGTAGCAGTCGCCGCCAGAATAGCAAATGCTTTTTGGGCTGTATCTGCAGATCGGCATTGCAGGTCAAAGGTTTTGAGAACGTTGGTGATTGAAGATTCGCCATCGTAGGTTGGCTCTAAGACCACTGCTATGAGATTTTTAACTAATTGACTGTGGTCTTCTGCCTGGGACGTATGTGACGATAACGAGCTATCGGGGCGACTCCACAGTTTGAGAATCTCTGGATTTGCCGTTTCTTCTTGAGGCAAGGTGAATCCAAAAGTTGAGCCTACTGAGATTTTGCTCTCAACAAATAGTTTGCCCGACATGAGTTCTACTAGACGTTTTGAAATTGTGAGTCCAAGGCCGGTACCGGGAGTGCGATTTTGCTCGGCATAAGGGCCTTGGAAAAACGGTTCAAACAGGTGTGACATGAGTTCTTCACTGATTCCGGGGCCGCTGTCAGAAACTGTAAACAGTAAATGTTTTGAGCCGTTTGCTTGGTGCATTAAGGTTACTTTCAGCAGCACTTGTCCGCTGTCTGTGAACTTAATTGCGTTGCTACAAAGATTGAGCAGCACTTGCCTAATTTTTTTTGCATCGCCGACAATTGTTTCTGGCACATTTCTTTCGATGCAAGAAAGTATGAGTATGTCTTTTGAAGCGGCTGCGGGAGCTAATATCTGAGCTACGCCCTCAACAATTTCGGCCAAGTCAAATTCTGCTGATAAAACTTCGAGTTTACCGGCTTCTATTTTTGTGAAATCTAGAACGTCATTGATGATGCTCAAGAGAGACAGGCCAGCATCTCGTAGGGTTAGAATATAATCGCGAATTTCTGGATTAAGTTCTGAGCGAAGGATCATCTCGATCATTGGCAGCATGCCATTGAGTGGGGTGCGCAGCTCGTGATTTACGTGGGCAATAAACTCAGTTTTTATAGCGAGAGATGACTTAAGTTCGCTGATTGCTTCTTCATGTGCTACTCGTTCGGCTGCTAACTCTTGCTCTAATTTTTCTAGATTAGCGAGGGCCCGAGCCAGTTGTTGCTCTAGATTACGCTGCTCACTTTCATCAGTTTGCATAATTTTCAACTCGGTGAAGTGGAACGCTAAACCTGCTAGCAAAACGCGTCAACCTGATGCCACGTCATGTTTCTAGAGCAAAGCCTATGACTAGAGTAAGCAGCCCTGATTGACTGCTATCGATATTTATTTCAAATCAGATTATCTGAACAATGCAAGATTAAGCCACGCTAATCTTATCGTAGCTGCCAGCCGCTGGGCTGTCAAGAAAGAAGAGTGCGATCGTTACCTTAAGGCCGCGGCTAAATCAGCAAGGCGAATTCTCTTTAAGAGGTCGTTTAGAGCCTCGTGGGCAGACGATGTTTCTGGCAAGTTCGTGGCGTCTGCTGAGTCTTCAAGCATTTCTCTCAAACGTTCATATTCATCTTGGTGAAACTTCCATTCATTGGCATCAAGGGTCTGATCCGCTTGGTTTCCGCGGTCGCGCTCAATCATTTCGTCAACATATGGAAGGTGAAAACTTTGATTGAGAACAGTTAGGTTCGACTCAAAGTGCCCCGATTGCATAAGGTGGGTTCCGGTTAAGAGTAAGCGGTAGATTGAAAGCAATTCACTGGTGGTTGGTAGTTCCTGGCGTTCAAAGGCCTGCATCGCTATTTGCCATTTGCTATCAGCGTAGCCAAGATAGTGGTAACAATGAAGGCGAGTGGCACAGCTCTTGCCGATTGATTTTAACTCTTCGTGCTCGGGACTGGTGTGCACTACCAGTGGTGAATAAATTTGCTCAAGAACATAGCCGTTGTCTCGCAGCATCAAGGCGAAAAATTTCTTTATGTCTTGGGTGGCAAGCTCGATTTGAAGACCTTCTGCTTCGGGGAGAAGCTCCATGGTTTCTTCGTCTATTAGTAAACCTAGAACTTTCTCGGCAGGCAGAATATGGGCGCCTCGTATTTCATAAGGCGAGTCGACTGCTGAAAGACCAGCAAGGTGAGCACCGCATACGGTGGCGAATACCATAGGGTAGGTCTGTGACTTTAACGCATTCTCAAGGGCCGCTGGAAAATTCATGTCTGTACCTTTTTAACTACGAACAATTTTACCTACGAACAAAGTAAACGTGCAGAAGGGCTCGACGGCTGTAATTATCGCTAAAGTGGTGGGAGCATACAAGAGTTGCTGTTGGGGAATCTCTTGAGAGTGTACTCTTGGGTGTAAACTACATGTCTAGCGACCATTGCTAACATAAGGGAGGGGTTTGTGACTGACGAAAGCCTGGAAACACCTAGTGAAACTCTAGATAAGGCCGACGCGCCCCCTGAAAAACCTGCCAAAGCTGCTAAACCTGTCAAAGTTGAGCCGCTCGTCTATGCTCTTTATCGCGTCTCGCGCTGTCATGGTTGTGACCGCAAGCTTGAAAAGGGTGAAATTGTCAGACTTGAGCAAGGGCTTGAAGAACAGCGCGCCTTTTGCAGTAAGTGTGCCGGTATTGAGGGCTTAGAGATTCTCCCTAGTGGCAACGCCAAAATTACCAGGCTAGTCAAAAAGTATTCGCAGAAGTGCTTCATTGTTATGCGCTGGTCTGAAGTATGGAAAACCTATGAGCGACAAGGTTTGTACGTCGAGCCAGAAGCTATCGCCCAGGCCCGTAGCGAACTTGCCAAACCAACTGCCACTGCTAAGGTCTCTGGCAAAGATTCTAAGTGACCTTAATAAAAGTTCAGGGAGATCTTAGGCTCTGCCGCTTCCAGTATTATTAGCGGTCCTTAAGTATCTGGAGATGCCATGCAAACGGTTAGTCGCCCCCCGGCACCGGAATCCCTTGCTCATGTATCTATTGAAAGTTCTTCTGAACTTGAGGCAATAAATTTGGCGTCTACCGTTGAACCTGTGCCGGTCATATCTACTGAAATGAGTGGACCGTCCCGTTGGCATGTGCTCATAGCTACCTGGCTTGGTGGCGTTTTCGATGGCATGGATTCATCCATCTTCGCTATGGTTCTCTTTCCGGCGTTGTCTGAACTGCTGCATACCCAGTCACATTCGGTGGTGGGGCAATATGGTTCTTACATAATCGCTTTGTTCATGTTGGGCTGGGCTCTCGGCGCCATGATTTTTGGTGCCATGGCAGATCACATCGGTCGAGCCAAAACTTTGAGCATAACTATATTGTTGTATGCCATCTGCACTGGGCTCTGTGCTGTCGCTTCCAATTGGTGGGAGTTAGGTATTTGTCGCTTCTTAGTAGGCGCTGGTATCGGTGGCGAAATGGGCATCGGAGCTGTTCTTCTCTCTGAGTGCTGGCCGGCAAAGTCTCGCGTGTTTGCTGTTAGCGCACTGGCTACTTCGCTCGGAACCGGCTATCTACTCACTGCTTGGCTCAATCTTTCGCTCGGGCATCTAGGTTGGCGTTATCTATTTATGGCCGGCATTGTGCCTGCTTTCCTGACTGTTTATATGCGTTTCAAATTGCGCGAACCTGAAGAATTTGTGCGCTTGCAAGAGGCTCGTGATAAAGAAAGTGCTCGCACTGGTGCCTCAGTGTGGGGCACCATTACTGCTAATGCTAGCGCCTGCTTCAAAGAGCTTTTCACCAAAGAGAATTGTCAAAAGACTGTGTCAGTAGCTGCTGTTGCCAGTGTTGCTATCGTCTGTTGGTGGGCTGTTATTGCCTGGATTCCTGCATGGATCAACCAGCTTACTGGCGACTTGGCCGTGGAACAACGTAGTCATGCCATGTTTACCAAAGATATCGGCATGATTCTGTCTGGATTATTGGGCGGAATTTTCATCAAGAAACTTGGCTACCGCTTGGCGCTGGGCTCCTCGTTTCTACTAGCTTTTGCTCTTTCTTACGGCATGTTCAATACGGTGCATGAGTTTGGTCCGGCTTTACTCTGTTGGTTGGTGGCACTGGGCTTCTTTGCTCATTTGCCTTTTGTGATTATGTGGACTTACTTGCCTGAGCTTTATGAGGCAAAAGTACGCAGCACCGCATTTGGTTTCATTTACAATGCAGGACGTTACGCCGCAATAGTGGCTGCCCTCGGCAGTGGCGTGCTCATTCAGACCTTCGGTGGTTCTTACGCCATGGCTGCTTCAACGGTTTCGGCCGTGTATCTTTTAGGAGTGGTCGGCGTCTTCTTTATTCCCGCTAAAGGTGAATACTTAGGAGCCGTTGGTCACTAAATTAACTGAGCCGGTATGACGCCGTCAGTCTTTTTGTTCCCGCTTGACTGCATCAGCCGCTGTGATACCGCCGTTGTTACCGAATTGGCCCTGTTGCCACAAAGTTCCTGCTGCTTCATAACGCAGTACTGGTTGCTTGGGTTTGAAGGCGCCGATTTTACCGAAGGCTCTTTGGGTGTTGCTGCCTAGGGGCCCAGAGATATAAAAGTCTTGTTCGATGTAACCGGTGAAGCGCTCGTCCACGGCTTTTCCATCTGAATATTTCCACACTGCTTCCATCTGACTGCGATAGGGTGGAATGTCTTTGCCGATATCTAGGCCAACTTTGATACCCAACATTTCTTCGCGGCTTAGTGGCTTGTCTGGCCTGAATGTACCGTCTTTATACCCAATTGAGTAGCCAGCGTTTGCAATTGCTTGAACATATTTGTAAGCCGGGTGAGAAGCAGGAGTGTCGCTAAATTGTTGTGTGGCCTGCGGGGCAAAGCGCAACTGCTTGTCGGGAGTTTTTATAGCGTTAAAAGCACGATAGAGCCAAGTTACATATTCGCCTCTGGTGATGGCCTGAAGTGGCTTGAACTGTACATCTCCTAAAGACTTGTCTGTTCCTTGAGGCTTATCTGTTGCTTGAATAAGGTCGTCAAAGACATGCAGCTTGTTCAGATCTTCGATCATTTCTTTGCTGGGAATATCGGCAAGATCGCTCAATTGCAAGGGAGCTGATGTGCTTATTTTTGCACTGTCGGCAGTGGCAACTGGAGCTTTCTCATCTGGCGCTTTTGGTGGAGGGGCCATATTTTTCAAACTGGCAAGCTCGCTTTTTAAGACCGACGCTTCAGATTTGACTTCTGATAACTCGCGCTTGAGGTCTTCTTTTTCTTTGTCAGCACTTGAGCTGCAGCCGGTTAAAAGTATAAGTAGGCTGCCACAAATTAATTTGAATGACTTTGCCATCTGTTCCTCGAGTGCGACAGAATACTAATTGATGCAGCAAGCGGTATTCTTGTGGCATCTTGAGGGGGAGTATGGCATATATTTTGGCTTGTTGTCAGCCGAGAAATGCTGCAGCTGTCTTCTTGCTTCCCTTGGCAAGCGGATTGCAGTGGCCGCGTCATCCTGTAAACTTGAATTGTCAGATTCGATATTGTCTATTTGGATAATTGATCTGAATAATCTCATTAGGAGGAATCACGATGGCCAAAAAAGTAGATACCGATGCGCCACCCGCTTTGATCATTGAGTTCAAAACCACTTCGGGCGAAATATGGGGCACCATCAA
>JAKFVU010000053.1:0-1753 GCA_021732025.1 Candidatus Obscuribacterales bacterium
TTGCTGCCATATAAGTCTCAGGTGGGATGCCCAACTCAGATATAGAAAGCGGTTGATTAGCTAATTTTGCTAAGTCATAGACGGCCTGTCTTAGTTTGTGCACCAATCTCAGACCCTTAGCTTCTTCGGTTTCGCCTTCAATTGCATCAACAGTTAAACCAATGAACTGAGCTGCCCGAGCGTATTTGCGATCAGCGATCCAAAGTGGATAACAAGGAATTGATACAAACTTAGATGGAATTTGCGCGTTGTATTCAATTGTAGAAAGCAAGAAAGCTGCGTTAGCGCGGCCATGCGCTACATCAAATCTGGCACCAAAGGCGTGCGCCAGGGCGTGATTGACGCCAACTGAAGCATTCCCGATTGCCATACCAGCCAATGTTGCCGCGTTGTGCAATTTGTGGCGATAGAGAACATTATTTGGATTCTTCAATGTCTCAGGCAACGATTCGAAGATTAGTCGCAATGCTTCTAGTGCTAGACCATCGGTATAGTCAGAGGAGAATGTCGAAACCAGAGCTTCTAGAGCATGGGTGAGGGCATCGAAAGCAGTATCGCCAGTGATATCAGGCGGAAGACTGCGAGTGAGATGAGCATCGATGATGGCTACATCAGGCAGTAAACACTCGTCAATCAACGAAATCTTGCGGTGTCCGTCTTTCAAAACTGCAAACGGTGTCACTTCAGAGCCGGTACCTGAAGTGGTTGGAATGGCCACCAACTGAGTTTTCATATCTTTCGGAAACTCAATCATACGGTGGTGGAAATCAAGGAAATTGACGGCAATTTCAGAAATTTTCAATTCAGGATAGTCGTAGAACAGCCTAACTATCTTGGCCGCATCTAAAACAGAACCGCCACCTAAGGCAATAACAGTATCAGGTTTGCTGTGGCGCATCGAAGCCACAACTCTTTGTATTGTGGCGAAGTCAGGCTCTGGGCCCATATCGGTAAATACATCAACGTGGCAATCTTGAGGCAAGCGCTCAGTGACCATGGCCAAGTGGCCACGACGAGAGGCACTGCGAGAAGTGATGATGAATGCGCTCTGACACTTCAAGCTCTTCAGATGATCGATAGAACCTGGGTTGATGTAGATATTTTTGGTTGTCTGGAAGCTAATTACATAGTTTCTTCGACGAGGCACTCGCTTGAAGTTGATCAAGTTTTTGATGCCGACGTTATCGGTGGTGATGTTGCCACCGCCGGTTCCGCAACCGAAGCTTAATGTGGTGTTTAAGTGGTTGTAGACACCGCCTAGACCACCGATAGAAGCAGGTGAATTGACAATAATACGACCGGCGTTGATGGCATCAGAGAAGCGTTCAATAACATCATCGTCTTCGCAGAAGATACCGGCAGTGTGGCCTGTGCCACCAGCATAGTTGATGTCGAGGGCCTTGTTAATGCCTTCATTGACCGAATCAACGATGACATATCCAAGCACTGGCATCAGTTTTTCAATGGCTAACTTATGATGACGCAGCTCGCCATTGAGAGGGCAAAGCAACATCTTAATAGGAGTTGTAATATTCAACCCAGCTTGATCGGCGATCAAATTAGCGGGTTGACCCACCAACTTATAGTTGATGCCACCACTGCGGCTATCAATAATCAGGTCAGCAACTTTCTCAACTTCTTCTTGGGTGCAAATATGGCAGCCCAAGCGCTTAAACTCGTTGATCAGTTGTTCAGACACTTCACGGTCAATCACCAATGTTTGTTCAGATGGACATTCGGTGCCGTTATCAAA
>JAKFVU010000053.1:2348-12776 GCA_021732025.1 Candidatus Obscuribacterales bacterium
ATGGCGGCGGCTGTCATTGCCCTGACGATCTTGTCTACTTTCTCTTGCGAATACTGAGTGAAAACTGCCGCTGCTAAACGGGCTTGGCGCACCAAATGATTAGCGCGTTGGCTGAGCATCAACTCTTGTTCGGACGATACAGTCATTTATTTTTCTCTGACACTTTGACTTTGAATTGCCCAGAACGCTCTAGCCGAACAAACGGAAATCAGCAAATATATCCAGACATAGCAACAAACTTATCAAGTGTAAGGCAAAACCGCATCTATAAGATAAAAGGTTAAGAAGGCTTGATTAAAACTTATTCCAATTTAAACTCCGTTTGACCATGCAGGGTGGGGCGACTACGTAGGCGGCAGGCAGGAAGGGTATATCCAACACCTATGCATGTCAAGCGCTAGGCACTACAATGGCAGGGCAGGGTAACCTGTACACACACATGGCGAAGAAAAATTTGAAACAAGCTAACGACAAATTGGTAAACGTGGCACACGGGAACGCCGGACGAAAACGTCACAACCAGCAAGCAAGTTATGTAGCGTCATCGCTTAGTCACCTACTTGCTCGCTCTGTCATTGCGACCGCGACAGTTACAGTTGCATTCACAGTTGCTCTCAGCGCCCAAGTCTGTTCAGTCCAACCTGCTTCTGCCCAAGATGCTTCTGGGCGCCAAATCAAAGATTTCAAACACAGAAAGCGCATGATCGTGGCACCTTCTGAAAACGTCAGAAGAATTGACTATCAGTCTCTACCTGGTCGTGATTCACTGATGCTGCCCAATTATGTTCCAAAATTTCCACCGGCAGGTGCAGGCGGAAGCAGCCCACGCTACACCGATCCTTATGCCAGCGGTTTGCCACCAGCAAACATGAACCAAGAGGGCATGCTCAACGATGGCGGCTTGTCCGCTGAAGCTGGCACTCTCGGTAGCACAAACCAAAGTGGCCCTAGTGGAACTAGTACAACTGGTCGCAAACCGATGACCAAGACTAGTCGCGCTGGTCTTACACCACCGCCTCCACCGATCAAATCTGGTTTGCTGCCCCAAAGTCTCACTAAAGAATTACCGGCCAAAAGCCCTACAGTAGCGCACACTGGGACTGCCAATTCAGCCTGGGCCCCTCCTTTGAGCCAGCAAAAAGTGGCACAAATCAAAGCCCAAGCCGAAGCTCTTGTTAAAAAAGGAAAAGCCAGCGAGGCTCAGACTTTGCTTGGTGGATATGTCAAAACTTATCCCCACGAGAAGGCTCTATCGACCGAACTGAGCAAAATTTCCCTGCATCGGGCCCAAGGGCACGCCAAAGCAGGCAATCATGAAGCAGCCACGCAGCAAGCACGCCTAGCCATAACCCATGGTGAGAACGCACCAGAGATAATACAGGCTGCTCACGGCACTCTTAACTCGAGCCTGCAAAAAATTGGTGTGAAAGCTAACTCTCCAGAAGACCGCTTCGATCTAGGCACCAAGCTCATGGGTCAGGCCCGTTATGATGAAGCAGCAATAGAATACAGCGCAGCGGCCAAACTGAAACCCTCTGTTGAAGCCTACTTAGGAGCTGGCGGTGCTTCTATGAAAGGCGGCCACCAACTACAAGCAAAAAAATATTTCCAAGAAGCTCTTGAGTTAAACCCTGAGTCACAGCCAGCCTTAAGAGAACTTGGTATCGCTCGCTACCATCTGAAAGATTATGCTGGAGCCAGCGCTGACTTAACTCGCGCCCTGGTCATCAATTCTGGCGACAAAGAAGCGGCACACACCCTGCTTGAATTATGGCACCACCAAGTGGCTAGTCGCCCTACCGATGCCAACGCTCACCTCGGTTTAGCCCGCGCCTATCAGGTTGCCGGAGATCTGCCTGCGGCTCAAAATGAGTATAAAACTGTAGTCAAAATTCATCCGCAGCATCCTAATTTACCGGCAGCACGACAAAGTTTCAAACTTGCCTATGCTCGGCAAGAATCAAGAAAGGCTTACGAATTGGCTCAGACACTAGAGAGTCAAGGTTCACTACTGAGCGCCTATCAAAAGGCTAGCGATGCAGTGCATCTGTTCCCCTCTGAGACACTTTATCAATCTTACGCGGCCCAATTGGCAGCTAAGCTCCAAGCATCAGCCCAGAACCCCGGTGCTAACAACTTTGCCGCTGCTGGCGCTGGCATGTCTGCAATGGCGAATTCTGCATTGACTGCAAGCCCTAGCGCTATGGACGCCCAGATTACGCAAGGCATGAATGGCATGGCAAATTCCCAGACCGTGCCCAGTACTCCCAGCCAACAATCAACGCTCGTGCCAGGATCGACTCCTGAAGCACCACCGTCTCTAATTCCAACAGCGCAGGCAATGGGCCTAGCACCGGCGGCAGCACCAGTGATATCGTCGGCTCCATTTGCCCACGAAAATATGTATCAACCGATATCGACAGACCGTCAAGTGTCTAGCATGTCGAACTTCCTTGTTAGCCTGCGAAACTTTACGATGCAGCAGCAAAATCAGATACAAGACGCCGAAGATTCAAGCATCTGGAACCAGGGCACCACACGCAAAAAATCAATCTTGCCTGGTCTTGGTAGCACCGCCGATCTGGCGGCAGATGGAGCATTGAGTGGTATCGCCGCACCGTCAGGCTTGCCTTCTTCCTTGCCTTCCGGTGTTCAAACTGCACCGCCATCGAGCGATGTAGCTGATGTTTTGAAAAATGCAGCCTTAGCTCTGGCCAATACAAAAAGCGGTTCAAGCCTGCCCCTCACGGCACCAAGCTTCTCAGCCAGTGCGGTGACAAGCACTATTAATAGTGCGACTACTGCGACTACTGCGACAAATCCTGCTGATTCAGTTGCTACTGCTGCCAGCATCGCTGCAGCGGCTCCTGTAGCAGCCGCGACAATCCCTCCTGCTAATCCATATGCAGCTCTGGCCATTCAAGCAGCCCAGACCGCGGCTCAAAAAGCTGCCAATCGCTTCACAACAAAGTCTGCAGCAGCCAAGCCAGTTGCCGCTACTTCGACATCCGCACAGATGGCAGCACCTTCACAATCGTGGGTACCAGCACCGTCTCCAGCGCCAACAGCACCTCCACCGCAATACAATCAGATGGCAGAAATGAATGCGCCACAGAGCAATAGCCTGACAAGCAGCCAATTCAACAACATGCCAATCGGACAATATAATAATTCGCAAAACGGGCAGTTCAACAGCCCGCCAAACGGACAATTTACCGGCATAGCTGCTAACAGCCCGCTGGCCAGCAACGCTACAGCATCACAATATGCGCCACCACAAATGGTGGCAGCCCAACCTGTTCCGCAAGCTCTACCACAAGCTTTGCAAACAGCACAAGCCAACGGCTCGGTAAAACTGCTTCTACAAGGGGTGAAGGCCGCTAAAGACGACGTTCAATTGAAAGTTCTTTTGCGCAACGAAACTGCACAAGAGATAAAACTACCGAGCAATATGAAGGCCACTGTCCGCAGTGCCAGCCAAGGCGAACGACAAGGCAAGGCTTCTTTCGCAGGTAAAACAGTAAGCCCTGGCGCGTCAGTAACTGGCACAATCAAAATTCAGGGAAGTAGTTTAGATCCCACAGCCGACGTGGTTATTCCAGCTTCTAGTTTGGCGATTCTCGGTATGGGCGACTTGCACCTTACTGTGCCAATATCGCAACGCTAAGCAATAGTTCAAGCCAAACTTCCTGATTAGATGCTAGAAAGCTTTGCCGCAATAGCCGCAATTACTAACATCGCGCAGGCTAAAAACCATCTGCCAACAGAACCTTAAGAGCATCTTGATACTTTCTTGATGTCTACACAGCCTTAATTGATGCGGTGTTGACTGCACAAGAGGTTTGATAGAAGTAGTCAGCTGTGGAGGCAGGGCAATGGACATACTTCTAGTTTTAACGCTCTTAACTGCAGCCTGGTTAGGAGGGCACGCTCTTGACTATGTCTTCAATCAAGTAGAAAAGGCTATCAAGCCCACCGAACCTGAAGACTTAATGATGGGCAAGCCCAATCAAGAAATTGTCTGCAGCACAGGCAGCAACCTCAGCAAGGCAGTGAGCAATTCTGGCAACAAGATACCAGTCAGACAGGCAGTACGCCTTTATCTAGTGCCATCGGCTACCGCCAAACACTAGAGACCAGAGAAACCGAGCAAAAGAAATCCAGGAATACCAGTTTCAATGAGTAAAAATACTGTTTTGATGAGAGCTAACGACGCAATAGCGACAAAGCAAGAAAACAAAACTGCAAAAAACGATCATTCTAGAGAACAGGCATCTTGGTGGCGAGTCATGTGCCTGACCGGTGTTGATTACTTCTCTACACTAGGCTACCAGCCTGGTATTGCCTTTCTTGCTGCTGGCATTCTCTCTCCGGTAGCGACACTTATAGTAGTGCTCTTGACTCTACTAGGCGCTCTACCAGTTTACTGGGTAGTAGCAAAAGAGAGCCCTCACGGACAAGGCAGTATTGCCATGCTAGAGAAGCTTTTTCCTGGCTGGATTGGTAAGACCATTGTTTTAGTTTTACTAGGATTTGCCGCCACCGATTTTGTTATCACTATTACTCTTTCTGCTGCAGATGCTACTTCCCACATATTAGAAAACCCCGTAGTGCAGCATCTCAATGTTATTCCGCAAAATCCAATTTTCTGCACCAGCTTGCTGCTTTTACTTTTAGCCGGCGTTTTTCTTATGGGCTTCAGAGAAGCGATCGGTATTTCAACCGCGTTAGTTATTGCCTATATCAGCCTCAATGTCTATGTGCTGGCCATGAGCGGACAAAAAATTATTGCCAACCCTGCACTACTTTCCAACTGGCACCTCCAGCTCAATAGCCAATATCTCAATCCCTTGGCGATGATAGCGGCAGCAGCACTAGTATTTCCTAAGTTGGCACTCGGCTTGTCCGGTTTCGAAACTGGTGTTTCGGTAATGCCTTTGGTACGAGGAGCCTCTAGCGATGACCCAGCTCAACCACAAAAGAGAATTGCTAACACGAGAAAACTATTGCTTAGTGCTGCACTGATAATGAGCGTTATGCTGATGGCTAGTAGCATTGTCACCACTGTGCTGATTCCATCAGCTCAGTTTGCACCAGGTGGTGAGGCCAATGGCAGAGCAATCTCATACCTGGCTCACTTATACATGGGTCCAACTTTTGGTTCTATTTATGACATTGTCACCATCGCTATACTGTGGTTTGCCGGCGCTTCTGCCTTGGCCGGTCTACTGACACTGGTGCCTCGATACTTGCCGCGCTACGGCATGGCTCCCGAATGGACAGCTGCAACCCGCCCCCTAGTCATATTTTTCTTCGTGGTCACAGTTGCTGTCACCGTAATCTTCAAAGCAAATGTAGACGCCCAAGCCGCTGCCTATGCTACTGGGGTATTGGTGTTGATGACCTCAGCAGCAGCTGCCGTAACTGTCAGCATGTGGAAGAGATCGAGCATCCTAAGACTTGGCTTTATGGCAGTAACAGCAATTCTTTTGTATACCACCATCGCCAACATTGTTGAGCGTCCAGACGGTATACAAATTGCCAGCTTCTTCATTTTTACAATTCTCGCTATCTCGCTTTGTTCTCGCGTAGTTAGGTCTCTTGAATTGCGCATCAAAGACGTCAAACTTGATACGACCGCAGCTTCATTCATCAATAGCAATAACGGCAAGCCATTGCGAATAATTGCTCACAGACCAGGCGGAGCTAGCTATGAAGCCAAAATGGCTGAATTGAAAGAAACCCATGGTCTCAATATGGGCTGCGACCACGTAATTTTTCTAGAAGTCAGCGCCCTTGACCCTTCCGAATTTGAAGACGAAGTTCTTGACGTTAGTGGCATCAGAGACGGTGAATACAAAATCATACGCTGCCAAAGCCCAGCAGTGCCGAACGCCATTGCAGCGTTACTACTCTCACTTCGCCAATCAACCGCTATCAATCCTCATGTATACTTCGGCTGGACAGAAGGTAGCCCGGCAATGTATGCATTTAAATACATATTCTTCGGCGAAGGTGAAACTGCACCACTGACAAGAGAAATTCTTCGCAGTGTCGAGAAAGATGTTAAGAAGAGACCAGTGGTTCACGTAGGCTAGTTTAGATGCAAGAGTATCTGGATAGGTAATGAGACAGCTCGGGAAACACGTAATCGGCATAGCTAGCGTCATCCTTGTCACTGGATTGATTGTTGTATTTCACCTCGATTCGGTACTGGCTAACGTCTCAATGCTCTATTTGCTGGTGGTCTTTCTGCTCGGCTTGTACGTTGGTCGCTCAGCAGCAGTGGTTTCATCTCTACTTTCGTTTGCTGCTTTTGACTGGTTCTTCGTCGAGCCAAAGCATACTCTTTCTGTACACAGCCCTTCAGAGTGGCTGGCACTATGTATGTTTCTATTGGTCTCAACAATTACCGGACAGCTTACATCTAGGGTACGAGCAGCTGCAGCAGAAGCGCGGCAAAGACAAACCGAAACTGAAACCTTGGCAAAAGCAAGCTGGGCGGTTTCGTCACAGCTCACCACCGAAGAAGCACTGACTGAAGTGCTGGAACAACTGCACCGAGTGGCAGACATTGAAACCGCTGCTGTAATATCTTTTGATCACGAGGGAAAAGTGCAATTGCGAGCCAGCATTAGCGCTACAAAAGACACCGACAAAAAAACTCTGCTATCCGAAATTGACAAACACATAGCGAGCGTGCGTGCTGAGACCACAACTGAAAGTGTGTGGACCTGTGTGTCTCACGGCGGCAACCAAACTGGTGCAGTATACGTCAAGCTGAACTCTAATACAGAAGAAAGCGCTGAACAAAAACGCTTGGTCGACGCACTAATCAACCATGCTGTTGTAATACTGCAGAGAGAAGAACTAATGAAGGAGCAGTCTCGCACCCAAGCCCTCAAAGAAGCAGACAAATTGAAAACCGCCTTACTATCAATGGTATCGCACGATTTTCGCAGCCCCTTAACAGGTATAAAGACTGCAGTTTCAGCTCTATTACAAGAGTCGCCGAAAGAGCTAGATAGTATTGAAGTAAAACAACTACTTCAAGGCATCGAACAAGAAGCTGATCGCATCAATAGGATGGTCGGCAATATTCTAAACTTATCAAGATTAGAAGCAGACGCATGGAAGCCGGAATTAGAAAATAGTTCACTTGCAGAAATAATCGGTTCAGCTTTGGCTTCTTTTTCAATCGACGATAATAAACGCATTACAGTGCGCCTGCCGAGAGATTTAGCCGAAGTAAAAGTCGACCCTGTGCAAATTGAACAAGTGATCAAAAACTTGATTGAAAATGCTCTAAAATACTCCGAACCGGATACCTTAGTGGAAATTTCAGTGAGCACTCTTGACCAAGAGGTGGTATTAAGTGTTCTTGATCGAGGCATCGGAGTAACGCCAGAAGATGCCAGCCGAATTTTTGATCGGTTCTATAGAAATCCACGACTGAAAGAAACTGCTACACCGGGAGTAGGCATTGGTCTAGCTATTTGCAAAGCTTTAATTGAAGCGCATCAAGGAAGCCTCGCAGTAACACCAAGAGTTGGCGGCGGCAGCGTTTTTGAAGTAAAACTACCGATTGAGAAAAAATCATAGCTTATGAAAGTACTGGTTATAGACGATGAGCCACAAATTAGACGGGCGCTCAAAATGGGCCTTGAGCGCAACGAATACGTTGTCAGTCTAGCCGGAAGCGGAGAAGAGGGCCTAGACAAGATGGCCACAGAACCATTCGAACTAGTCGTGCTCGACTTAGCAATGCCTGGCATGGATGGTTTTGAAGTCTGTAAACAAATTCGCAGCTGGAGCCAAGTGCCCATTGTCGTGCTTTCAGTTAGAGACAGTGAAGAAGATAAAATCAAGGCGCTTGACTGTGGAGCGGATGACTACATAACTAAACCATTTGGAGTGGGAGAGCTACTGGCTCGAATTCGAGCAATTATTCGCCGGGCTAAAGGTACAGAGGCATCACTGAGCACCCCTATCTTCAAAGAAGGCAACTTAGTCATCGACTTCGACAAGCGCATTGTCACCGTATCTGGTGACATCGTTCACCTCACCCCCAAAGAATACGATCTCTTACATATGCTCATCAACAACGCCAACCGTGTGCTTACACACAGGCAATTGTTGACGAAAATCTGGGGCGTTGAGTATGCAGAGGATCACCATTCACTGCGAGTGCACATTGCCAATTTGCGCAACAAAATTGAAAGCGACCCGACCCGCCCACAACTGATTCAAACCGAAACAAGAATTGGTTATCGCTTCGTCTCCACAAATAATTAGCATATAAACTTTCAAGATAAACCCTTCACAGTCATGTGCTAGCAGGGGTTTACTCTATGTTTTTTCTTATGGCCGCAAGCCAATCTTGATACTTTCTTGACCGGTCAATAGTTATATTGGCACAGGTCAACAGGTGTTTGACCTGCGCTTTATCCAAATGGAGTACTCGCCAATGCTAGCAAAAATTGCTACTAGTAAAAGATCAGCTGCTAGAGCCTCAGCTGCTAGAAAAATCAGCTCAGCTTGTTTACTAGCCACACTGACAATAGCTCAAAGCATCTGGCTGCCGTGCACCGCCGCTACCTCGCAAACCAATACCGTTGACGTACCGAAGCAAATATTGCGCACCGGGATTGACCTCAATTCTAGAACTGTCTCTCCAAATACACTTCAGCTAGCACAAAATTTGAATTTGTTGCCAATTCTTAGCCGCATACAGGAACTGAGAGCAAAAGCATCGCAACAGAATAGCGGTAGTACTTTAGAGTCAATAAGCGAAACACAAGAGCTGCTTCAGCTGACACAAAAGGCTCAGAACATTCTTATTCGCACCTCACTAGAGATTGACTTTGTACTAGCAGAAATAGATGCAGAGCAAAACATATATAGCGAAGTGCTCTCATCTTTTCAAAGCTCAAGAGACAAACTCGTAGCAAGGCTCAATGCCGGAAGCTTCATTCTGAACGGCGCCCTGTGGGCAGTTAACGGCGCCTTAGCAATTCCTACACCCCAGCATCCGAACTACGCCATTCAATCTGGTATCGTTGGGATCTGTGCGGGTTTAGTACCTTCAATTGCTTCAGGCTATGCTCTAAAGGTTTACAGCGGTAAGCACAAGCGCTCAGAAGCAGACCCTAACATGCTTGCCAAAATATTCGATCGCCCGATCAATGACAATATAGACTACCCAAAATCTGTTTGGGCATTCTTGAATAGGACACCAGCTGCGGAGACCGGTTCATCGAGCTCCGGGAAAACACGCAAAGATCAGCTCATCGACCGCTGGATAACTGACAAAAACATTCCATCTTTTACAGATAAATCAAACTCAAAAGAAATCGATATTCTTACCGCCACCGCCTCCCAGAAGAAAGGCCTATGCATAGAGAATCTAAACGTACGCTTGGTCATGCTTGAGCAATTACAAGGTGAGGTAGCGAAGATGAAAAGACTGCTAATGGAAATAGCAATGGTAATTACAGACGAGAAAGAAGTTTAGCTGCCAATCCCAAGGAGCAAAAACGAGGAAGGCAAGATCAGGTTAAACTAAACTCAGGCTCAGATGTGTTAAGAGAAGTCAGTGAGCCGGAAGCTAAGCCGCTCGAAGCTAGTAACCAAGAACAGTATAAGCATTGATAGTTATAGACTTATCAATCTTGAAGTCTTGAAATCTTGATACTATTCGGTCTCTATCGAATAGTCATCTGGAGGTTTGCTAGTGGAATCAAGTCGCCGTTGCGCAATGGTTTGTTCATTGGCCGCAATTGCCTTATCACAGGTGATTTCACAGTTCGCTATTTTGCCAGCAACGGCTGCTGCTCGTTCAACCTCGCAAATCAACTCAGTCGAAATCCCAAAACAAATTTTGCGAACAGGCATCAACCTCGATTCCAAAACCATCTCGCCCAATTCTCTACAGCTCGCCCAAAATTTGAATCTATTGCCAATACTTAGTCGCATGCAAGATCTAAGAGCAAGCATATCGCAGCGCAACGGAGGCAGCGCCATAAGCGCTAACACCTTAGACTCACTAAGCGAAAGACAAGAGTTGCTCGAGTTGACACAGAAGGCGCAAAATATACTAATTCGCACCTCACTTGAAATAGACTTTGTGGCAGCTGAAATTGATGCAGAGCAGAACATTTATAGCGAAGTACTCTCGTCTTTTCAAGGTTCTAGAGACAAACTTGTAGCGCGAGTCAATGCCGGCAGCTTCATATTGAACGGCGCATTGTGGACGGTCTGCGAGGCACTAGCGATAGTATCCCCGCTGCACCCAAACTATGCTATTCAGTCAGGCATTGTTGGTATCGCCGCCGGTATCGTGCCGTCGATTGCCTCTGGTTATGCTCTCAAGGCATACAGCGGCAAACACAAGAGATCTGAAGCAGAACCCAATATGCTGGCAAAACT
>JAKFVU010000011.1 GCA_021732025.1 Candidatus Obscuribacterales bacterium
GTTTGGACCTGGCATGACAAATCAGTAAGGAACGAATGTCATATGGTGGGATAGAATGCCAAGTTAATTGGCTTTTGCCTAACTTCCTTATTGGCGATTAATAATGAACGTAAAAAAACACCATTTGCTTGCTGCCCTTGTCATCCTCGGTGCTGGTACTGAAGCCAGAGCTGATAACCAATTGTCTTTGACAAATATAATGAAAGACGTCATGGACGTCACTGGCAAGGCCGTTAAGGGAACTGCCCACGGGGCCGGGGCGGTAATTAAAGGTACTGGCAACGCTGTCAAGAACACAGCCCATGGCGCTGGCGCCTTAGTTGAGTTTTCGGAGAAGGCCATCGGTATCACACCGGCCGACCCTGCCTATCATGCCCCAGTGGCAGGAACAGCGGCATCTAGTTCTAATTCTAGTTCTAGTGCTCCTGCTGCAGCAGCTCCAGTGGCTCCAATAGCAAAAGTATCGGCTCCTGTAGCTTCAGCCACTACAAGCGCTGCAGCTCCAGCGAAGCCAGCCAACAAATTCTTCAATTTGCCCTTTGTTCACTCTAATTCTGGTTCTGGCTCTAGCCCCGCTACTGCTGCTCCTGTATCTCTGGCCAGCAAGACTTCACCAGCTTCACTGATTGGTTCGAGTATTGATATTGCCGTAGATCGCCACGGCAACATCATTGATACAAACGGCAAATTAGTCGGTCGCGTCTCAGTTATTACTTCTGACGTTGTTGGCACTCCCTCTGAGTTTGCTGGTCAGAAGTTAAATGTCACCGTCAATAGTGCTGGTGAAATGATAGACGGCAATAGTCGCATCATCGGCCACATACTAGGGGCTGAGCCGCCATTGATTCCTAAAGATCTGCCAGTAGAAGCCAATTCTACATTCAATTCAAGTGCACCAGCGGCAATACCAAACGATCTTAGTGGTGCTATCGCTGTTCCGACTACAATTATCCAAGATCCTAAACCGGCTGCTAGCTGGACAGAAGAAGATATTCTCAAAAATACTGCGCCGATTATGCACGGTATTAACTAGCTTAAATAAGGTACGACAATGAGTCTTAAAGAAAAAATTTCGGCCGACTTGAAAGAGGCCATGAAAGCTCGTGACCAAGTGCGAGTCGACACTTTGCGCTCTGCTTTGTCAGCGTTTTCTTATAAGAAGCTAGAAGCAAAACCTGATAGTGCGGCTGCTGCCGAGAAAAGTGAATTAAGTGCCGAAGAAGAATTAGCTGTTCTGCAAAAGCAGGTTAAGCAACGCAATGATTCAATATCAGAGTTCACCAAGGCTAATCGCACTGAGCTAGTTAGCAAAGAAGTTATCGAACGAGACATCTTAGCTGCTTATTTGCCGGCTCAGAAGTCGGAGTCAGAAGTCAGAGAACTAGTTAAAGCCATTATCGACGCTTTGCCTGCCGAAGGCCGCAACCAGGGCGCTGCTATGAAAGCTGTCATGCCACAATTGAAGGGTCTAGCTGATGGCAATTTGGTGCGGCAAATTGTTACCGACCTATTAAAAGGTTGAGAGACGATGGCCCTTAAAGATCGCTTCATGCCTTGCCCTTGCTCTAGCCAGGTTGTCTATCACAAGTGCTGTCAGCCTTATCATGATGGTGCTATTCCTGAGTCGGCGCTTCTCTTAATGCGCTCTCGCTACTGTGCTTATGCCCTTGGTCTAGCTGACTATCTGATCAATACTACTCATCCGGATCATCCGGCCTATAACCCTGATTTTGTTGAATGGAAAGCAGATCTACTTAACTTTTCGCGGGGAACTAAGTTCAACGGCTTGAAAATAGTTGAATTTATTGACGGTGCCGAAACCGCCTTTGTCACATTCAGTGCTTACCTACGCCAGGGCGAGCATGATTCGACATTTTCTGAAAAAAGTACTTTCCTCAAGCAAGATGGCCGCTGGGTTTATCATGCCGGAGAGCTGGCCGAACTGGCTACTTAATGTAATCCCAGCCGCTGCTTGTAGGCTCAGTCTTATCTGGGCCTTTAGTTCTGGCTTGGGCTGCTGGTTGAGCTTGAATTGATTTAGCCGGTAAATTAGGTGTCGGCTTAGTTAGAGCTTGCGGCTTAGTTAGGGCGCCTTTGCCAGAAAATGTCTCAGGTTTAGCTGCTGTCTTCGGTTGGCGCATGGCAAGAATTTTCTTGATGTCGACAATGTCGCGGTTGATAGCTGCACGTTCACTGGCGGGCATGTTTAATTTCAGACATTTCTCAAAAGTACTAACTGTCTCGGGCAATTTATTTTGCTTGAGCAAAGCGTTAGCTAAATTGCTCCATGTCATCCAATCTTTGTTGTTTAGTGTCAGTGCTTTGCGAAAGGCCTGCTCTGCACTTTCAAAATCTTCTAGCTTGCGGTAGCAATAACCTAAATTGATGTAGAAGTCTGGGTCATTGGGAAAGCGAGAAATAGCTTCATGGTAGTTGTCTACAGCGTCTTCGAAGCGCTCTTTCTCTAAATACTTGTTGGCCAGGTTATAGTAAGGGATAGCATCACTCCAGGCGGGCGGGTGATCTTCTATTTTTGATTCAAAATTGGCATCTGTTTCTGGCTCTTGTTTCTTTTTTTCAGTGATAGCTTTTTGCTGTTTGATGGGTCCAGCTATGGCCGCACCATAAGAAATAGGCAGGCTTGTTAGGCAAATTGTCAGGGCACAGATTGTGGTTTGTAGTTTTGATAGTTGCATAATTTAGCGATTGAGATCTGGCCAGCTTAAAATCTTGTTGTCATCGATAGAGGCAAAGGGATCTCCAGATGGTATTGGTGCGCCGGGAGGTGCATTGAGATCGTTTAATTCAAGAGTGACTGCCCGCAACTCTTTTACGGTTGGCTTTGTCATTATGTGACCTTGAACTTCTGCTTTGATTTCGCGGGTCTGCTCTAAAAGTTTAGCCTTGGTGGCAAGGTCTTTTTCTTTCGCCAGTTTTTTCATTTTGGCTTTTAGCTCGCGTTCATTTTTAGCTTTTAAAATTTTTGCTCTAATTTGCGCGTCGGCAGCTAAGGCGTCGGTCAGCTGTTTGATAGCCTCTGCTTGCTTTACTTGTTCGCGGTAGTTGTGCACATAGGCTAACATTTTGCCAAAATTCCAAGTCATCTGAAAGTTCCAACCAGTTATATTTGAATTGGCTGGAAAAGCGAGAATGCGAGAATGATTAAGATCGCGTATGGCCTCAACTAAACACTTGTTGAGAATAGAATCTGCGGTGCTAGCATAAATACTGCCGTGCAAGTTGCCCTTTCTATCGACGCTAAAAATGGCAGCTGCTGCGCCCCTAACTTGGTCGGTAGATTCGGCATTCAGGCGCTTAAGGAGAACGTGTTGAATAGATCGTTTGAAACGGGCTATCCAATAATCCCATTCTGGAATATTTTCAGGGGCTTGCGAATAAACTGTTAGACCTTCAGCATGGCTGGCCCAAGCTGTTACGTTGATACTTTTGCTTTTTTCAACTAAATCAAGCATTTCATCCATATGCATGATTTCGGCAGGGCCACTGGTTCTTCGAGAAGATGGGGCATGGCCACTGGCAGTCTTTATCATTTTCTTGCCGTGGCGCAAGGCATCTTTCATGTTGCCAAACAGGTCCGGAAATTCGAAGTTGGCTGCTGCTGCTGTTGCTGGCTTATCTTCGCTAGCCTTATTTATTGTTGGCTTGGTTAGACCCATAAAGTCAGTGACTGATGAAGTCATCTGGGCAAACCAATCTTTAGGTTTAGCTGGAGCTGTCGGCAACTGTGCCGGTTTGTCTAATCCTTCGAGTTTTTCTTCGGCAAAGGCGCTAATCATTTCGGGTGGTGCTAAGCGAGCAGCCATTTCTAGTTCTTTTAGCGCAGTCATGTCGTAGCCTTGTTTTTTTAGAGCAAGGCCTAGATAATAGTGGGTCTTACTGTCGTCTGGATGTTCTTTTAGATCATTCAATAGCAGATTAGCTGCTTCGCCATAACGCCCTGATTTATAGGCTTTCAAGGCCATCTTTACAGCGGTTTTAGAATCTAATGGTGGGGCAGCCTTAGCCTCTGGTTTTGCTTCGAGCTTAACTTGAGGCTTAGCTTCTGGCTTCGCTTGGGCAAGGGCACCACCCACAGTGTGCGAACAAATGAGCAATGTTAGGGCGATCAAAAGGTTTGATGCTTTTATCAACATGTTTATTCAAGCACTGGGGTTCATGTCTTTAAACATGACTATCGGATAATTATTCTTTTGTGCCACCACTTTTGATGCCTTGGCTGCCGCCAGCATTATGCCGATATCCTGACAGTCCTCTGGAATACCAGCCACGCCAAAAGCTAGTGCCAACTGGCTAAGATTAGCTTCTGGTCCCAGGCTGCGAGCCCTTAAAATTTCTAGAATGCGATGAGCTAAAACTGCGGCGGCTGGAGTTTCTGTGTGTGGTAAAAGAATGGCATAGCTTAGCGCTTCAAAGTGGGCAAACAGATCAAGGGAGCGTTTGGCACCATTGATGCGTGTAACAGCTTCTTGCAGAGCAGCTGGAGAAAGGGCTTTGAGTTCATTGTTGTGCCAAGCCCACATCTCAAATATGATCACAGAGTAAGGAATTCTATACTGCTGAAAGCGCTCAAATTCTTGCTGTAGAAAATAGTGAAAAGATGGATACGAAAGAATGCCCGTGTCAGGGCGAGCCAGCATTTTGTTAACTCTCTCAATGGCTACATGATCCACAGGAGTAGGGTGTAGTCCCGCTGTCTTATCTGTTTTTGCTGGTTTGTTTGAAACTCTGATCAGCTTGCCGTTGACCAGGTTGAATAGGATTGGCACCCAATCTTTTTTAGGCATGGGTGTTTTTCGCAAGATATCAGCAAGCGTAGAACATCCATCGAGCTGAATATAAAAATTCTTCTGCCTGGCCATATCAACGGGAGCGCCGGTTGCCACTCGCTCTTCGAAATCTTTTTCGCTTATGGTGCCTTCAGCCTTGTCGATATAGACTTCTTCTTTTACACCAGCAGCAGCAATAGTTTTGGTTTGGTCAAGGAGGGTAACGCCCTCCATGAGAAGTGCATCAATGCGCTTCATCACTGTTTTTAGCGGGCTAGTTTCGTCACGGTAAAAATAGAACTTGCCTTTTTCCCAGGTGACTAATTCTAAGATAGCAAGGTCGCCTTCAACCTCTGGTGCCTTGGCGTGGGTGAGTGTGCCTTCATAGAAAAATATCTCGGCGGCAGACTGCCCATTATCGACAAACAAACAGCCAGTCATACCGCCCATGTTGATAGACTGCAGCAAATTAGGTACTTGCATGTCTGTCAGGCTGCCTTCCATGGTGGCAACTTTTGAATGGCGGCTGGCATTGGCCACCGGGGCTCGCTGAGTTGAAATTGATTGCATGCGCAGCAAGGTGCTGCTGAAGACACCGCTGCTGTTTATATTTCCTTTTTCTGCACCGCTAGCAAGTTGACTAGAATCTCCCAGAGGCAGCGCGTCACCGGTACATTCAGCTGTTACGAGGTTGAGAATGAGGCCCACATCGCCACAGGGATAGGTCCAAATTTCTTTAATTTCTCTTTGACTGTTCTCGGTCAGTTCCCAAACCGGTTCGCCGCCTAGAGCACTGCATGTGCAAGTCAAAGTCAGTGAACTGTCACTGCCAGGACGCCCCCAAATCACTTCCACTCGTCTGCCAACACTTTTCTGGGCATGCTGAAGAGCATCGGTCACATCTTTGCTGGTCGGCAAAGACTCCAAGCGCGGCAAGCGGAGAGGCAGAGTGTTTGGGTCTACTTTGGGACGGTACATTTTAACTAAGAGAGGTGGCACCTTAAGACTAACAGAATAAGGCCGAATTGTGGATATAAAGAGGTGGCTATCTTCTAACTGCTATATTCTAGTGCTCTGTATTTCTCTGAAGTGCTAGATTTTATTGTTCTATGCTGCTATTAAATGCCTGTTGAGCCTGTGAGTTTCAAATGGAACGAACCAAATTATCGAAAGTTACTAAGACGCCAGACCAATTTGTTTTGCTGTCAGTGGTCGAAATGGCATCGATGATTCGCAATGCAATAATTGCTTTGCCCTTCCAGACGGGCAGCCTGACTTTGCTTGTTACTTGCACCTTTTCTTTTGCCACCACAAATGTTCCCCGTTGGTGTTTGTTCGCCAGTGAAGCTGAGGATGCACCGGCCGTCTGGTGCCATGATTCGGCCGATTTAGAAGAAGTAAGTGCTTTGTTGGCTCAAGGAGTTCTGCCGTCTCAAGCGTTAGCGGCTGCACCCCTTCCAATTTCCGCCGGTCAGGCTAACGAAGATCGACGTGCACCGCAGGTTGTTAGTGCTCAACCCGGTGTCTTGCCGCAGCCCGCCGTTTTTGACCAGGTAAGTTTTGATATATTTTGTAAGCGCTTGGTCGATGTTAACTCTGGAATGTTCGCTGAAGGTTCGTTCTATTGGTTCTTGATGCAAGAGTTCAATCGCTATCAGCGCACCAAGCTTGGTTTCGGTATTGTGCTTCTATCGCCTTGTGCCAGTCTCACTGAGGCTGATTCACTGACCCATACACGCGATGAAGTTATTGCCTGGCTGGGCAACCTGGCTGTGGTAGAAGTGAGAAAGCTCGACTACATTTGCCATTTTAATGGCTTGATCGGCATGGTGCTGGCTAATTCAAGTTTAGAAGAGTCCGAAACCTGCGCCCAGCGCATCATCGAGATAGCTAATACTCGCAACAATAGTCAACGGTTTGACGCCGGCTTTGCCCCTCATGCCGGGGTGGCTGGCATGCCTCAAACCTGTGAGCATCCAGGAATTCTAATCGCTGCCGCTCAGCAGTCGCTAAATCAGGCCATTAGTGCCAACGTAGCAGTGCAAGTGTTTAGGTGATTTCGTAAATCCCCGATATTCGAATTGAGCTTATTTAGATAAGCTCTTTTTAGGGGGATTTAATGCCGATTCAACTCGATAGTCATGATGACGACCATTTGTTCTCAGTCTCGACTCGCCGCCTCGATCAGCCCCATTACGCTGCCGACAAATTGGCGCGCGAAATTTATGTAGTTACCACTGGCACAGTTGATGCTGTCGGCGCGGTGAAGAACCGGCTGCCTGAAGTAGCTGTCGAGGTTGTGGCCTCGGTTGCCGCTGGCTTTGCTATACGGGCGGCTGAGGCAAAATTGCCGTGGCTAAGGCCGGGTTTAGCTATTGGGGCCGTAGCCTTGACTGGTACAGCCCTGAAAGATTTGGTTAAACCGGCTGGCGAAATTGCTTCGACTCTGGCCGATACTTGGCGCTCAGCCGATAATTTAGAGGCCAACCGCGCTAAGTTTGCCTCAACTGGAGGAAAGTTTGTAGTCGATTTAGCACTAACTACTGCTGCCGGACTGTCTGGCTCGGCTTTGGCTAACCGCACGTTGTTTGGCCCCGGTAGCAATTATTTGCGCATTAATAGCTATGAACACACTAATTTTTGGGGAGAACCGAGGGCGCGCCTTTATAACCGTCAAGACCCTGATGCTGTGACTTTCTTAGGTGCGAAAGATAGTTCTGTGTTTATTACTGCGAACCGCATTGCCGGTGGCCGTCATACCCATAGTGCCAATGGATTTCTAGCATCTGAAGATGGCTTGATTGTCACTAACCACCATGTGGTGGCAGGGAAAATTGATATTAGAGCCATCGATGCCAGCGGAACGGTGCGCAAAGCACAGGTAGTGGCAATGAATGGTGCTGATGATTTGGCTGTTCTCAAAATTGATTCTGACCGGGCCTTTAAGTCTGTGAATTTTGCTAAAGAGGGTGCTGTGCCAGGTGATCGAGTATTACCATTGAGCCATCAGTTCGGTGTTAAGGGCCTTACCATCGGGCCCGGAAATATTGACAGTATAGAGTTTATGCCCGTTCGCATTAAGACCGATGGCAGCAGAGTCAAAGTTACTGATCCAGCTAGCTATGATGCCTCTAAGCATACTTTCGAATTTTCTAGAGCGCCGGAACCCGGTACTAGCCAAGTCATTTCTGAGCGCCTATTCGGCAGCTACTTCTCTAAACCTGGTGCATCCGGTAGCCCCTTGTTTAATGGTAAAGGCGAGGTGGTTGCTGTGTTATCTGGTGGCATGGATGGAAAAAACTATGCTATTCCCGCCAAAACTATCAGCGAGATTCTAGAGCAGGCGCGGCGTAATTTATCTAGTAAGTAAGAAATTAGACGGTGATTTATAATTGCTCTACGAAGGTCTTTATGCGGGCCAATGCTTGCTCTATTTTGTCTATAGAAGTGGCATAGCTGCATCTGACATGATTGGCGCCACCAGCACCAAAAGCGGTGCCTGGTACTAGTGCAACTCTCTGCTCAAACAATAGTCTTTCGGCAAATACTTCTGCGCTTAGGCCTGTGCTAGCAATACTCGGAAAAGCATAGAAAGCACCTTCTGGCATGTGACATTCCAGACCAATCTTATTGAAGCCATCAACAATAACTCTGCGCCTTTGACTATACTGCTCGACCATATCTAGCACCTGGGGTTCCGAGCCTTTAAGTGCTTCTAGAGCCGCTTTCTGGCCGGTGATAGGAGCGCAGAGCATGGTGTAAGAATGAATTTTCATCATGGTGGCTAAGATTTCGCTGGGCGCACAAATGTAACCAATGCGCCAGCCAGTCATGGCATAAGCTTTGGAAAAACCGTTGAAGAGAATTGTCCGTTCAAAGGCTCCGTCAATAGATGGCACACAGGTGTGTTGGCCTTTATAGGTAAGGCGGTCGTAAATCTCGTCGCTAAGAATATATAGGCCGTTGGCTTCGGCGAACCTGACAATTTCTTCCATCAGTGCCCGAGGCATGGTGGCACCAGTAGGATTAGATGGATAGCCCAATAGAATTGCTTTGGTGCGGCTTGTGAGGTGCGCTTTTAGTTTCGCTGCAGTGACGCGAAAACCTTCTTGGGCTGTGGTCTCAACCGATACCGGTATGCCGCCAGCCAAGCTGATGCAGGGCTTGTACGAGACATAACATGGTTCCGGCACAAGAACTTCATCCCCAGCATCAAGGATGGTGCGCAGAGCTATATCTAAACCTTCAGAAACACCAACAGTAATTAAAATTTGGTCTTCTGGGCGATAGCTGACTTGGTAGAGTTGCTCTAGGTGCTCGCTGATTGCCCGTCTTAGTTCAATAAGACCCCAGTTTGAGGTGTAGCTGGTTTGACCGCGTTCTAGTGAATAGATTGCTGCTTCTCTAATTGACCATGGCGTAACAAAGTCGGGTTCGCCTACACCAAGTGAGATGACATCCTGCATTGATGCGGCAATGTCGAAGAAACGCCTGATTCCAGACACCGGAATGGCGCTAGCTATTTTGGAAATGGGCTTAAGGCTCGTCATTGCTAAGGAGATATCACCAGCCGCTCATTGGCTTCTGCCTCTAAGTAGAGCACTTCGTCTTCTTTGTAGCGACGCAACTGGAAGTGGGTGACAGTTCCGGTGACACCATTGATAGTGGAAAGCTTCTCGGCAACAAAATTGGCTAGCTGACGCAAATTCGTTGACTCAACCACTACTCTTAAATCGCTACCGCCAGATACTAACCAGACACTGCGAACTTCAGGAAAACGAGCTATGCGCCCCGCAATAGCGTCAAAACCTACATCTCTAGCTGGTACCACTTTGACATCGATGAAGGCGGTCACTTTGTCGTAGCCAGCTTTTTCCCAGTCGATGACGGCGTGGTAGCACTTAATTACGCCTTCACTCTCGTACTGAGCAATTAGTGCGGTTACTTCTTCTTCAGTTCTTCCTGTCTGTTTGGCAATAGACTGAGCCGATGCTCTGCCATCGCGAGCAAGTATGCCTAAGACTTCACAGCGACTTTCTTCTCTACTGTTGTCGCCAGTCGCGATTCTTTCTTTCAAGACTTTATCTTTTAAGACTTTATCTTTCATGAATTGCGCCTCAAAGCTGCTTTTGCCTGTTCGATTATACGCCGCAGTTTACTTTCGCCAATTTCTTCTACGCTGGCCGCGTGTTCAACTGGGGCAAATATTTGACTGTACCAGTTAGGGTCTTCAAAGACTTCGCTCCAATTGTCGAGCTTGTCCCATTCACCGTCATTGAGACCAAGTAAGAAGCGGGCTCTAAAAGGGTCAACTCCTTCAATCTCAAAAGCAGCAACTCTTAAGTCACGACCGAGGTTGGTGTCAAAATGGGCTGTACCACTGCTGTCGACATCGACGTCAACATAAATATCGAATCGTTTGATCAGATCTTGTGCTTCCGCTATGTACGAATCGTGCATGCGCTTGCCTTTTTCAGTGAGTTTGTAGGCGGCTTTTTTGACGTCTATCTCAATTAGATT
The DNA here is from genome assembly GCA_021732025.1 of Candidatus Obscuribacterales bacterium. Taxonomy (GTDB): domain Bacteria; phylum Cyanobacteriota; class Vampirovibrionia; order Obscuribacterales; family Obscuribacteraceae. Next base: position 10,308 of record JAKFVU010000011.1, read on the forward strand.
TTCACTCTCGGCATGACTAATTACATCAACCAAATCAGCATTATCTTTGGTGACATCAATGATGGTGCCAACAGCTATTTGGTGTAAGAACATTACCCGGCTAAATTCTTCTATTTTTTTCTCGACTGTATTCTGGTTATCTTGGCTGGCACCAACACTAGATTTGGCGGTGGCATCTGATTTTGCATTGGCCTTGTCTAAAATCGTGAGGTCGCAGCGCATATATTTGACTGAGTCGCGTTCCGATGGCACAAATGCTTGCAGCAGTGGTGCTTCTGGATCGAGAGCCTCTCCATTGGCGAGAAAGTCGACAGAATTTGAAATGAAGAGGCCATCACTATCACATTCGAAAATAATCGACTGCAAAGCTTGGAGGTCGTCAATCTGCCCTTCGGGCAGACGGCCATCCTCTACTAGCTCTTCTGGCTTTTCAGCTCCGAGAATCTCAAAAACAATATCAACTGCTGGTTGCCTAACGGTTGCTTGATCGAGAGTAATGACGACTAGATGCTGATTGAGATGGTCCGAAACACGCAGCAAGTAGTTCATTCTTATCTTCTCCGTCCGCCCCAGCCGCCTGATCTTCTCATTGAGAAGCCAGAGGAGCGTCTGCCACCCCAGCCTGAGCTAGAAGAGGCACTTGATGATGGTGACGATGAAGACGAGAAGCCACCAAGGCCGCCCCAGCTTCTCTTGGCGGCGCTGCTACCGCTTGAAGAGAAGCTTCCACCAAAGCCGCTCTTACTAGTTAAGCCGCCATCAGACTTAGTCTTAAATCTAGAGAAGAAGCCCTGATTGGCTGTTTTCTGCTGGGCATATTGTGGCGATTGGCGCCAAGTGTTGCGGTTGCCCATCAGCCCGCCATAGTTGCTATATGGAGTGTGGTAGCGTCCGCCCCAACTGCTCATCAGATGAGACATCACCATCATCTGCACAAACGGATTATCTAGAATACTGCGATGGCCTTCATAATAAGGTCTGCCGTCGTAACCGGCCACACGGTAAGGCAGTTCGTTATTCACCACAGCGCCAGTCTGCTCAATTGCAAAGAGCTTTTCATCTCCTGATTGAAAACCAGGTTTTTTATCTTTGTCTATGTAGCCGATCACAGTCAGACGATCGTTTTCGTGGGTGGCATCAAGGGCAACAACGCCTTCGCCGTCATAAATTTCGTTTACACGTTTTTCAAAGTCAGCCATCTTGCTGTTGAAGTCTTTGTCGCCTTTGGTCTCAAAGAACGCTTTTTGCACTTCTTCTAAATTGATTTTCTGGGAAACGCCCTGTATTTCAGGCGATACATAATGTTCTTTGACACCCCCAGAGGAGCAGCCGGTCAGGCTAACTGGGGCGATCACGAGCGCCAGACTCAACACAATAGTGAGTGATTGCCAGCGTTTCATGGTTTAGGACCTCCAGCGGTAGTAACAATTACTATAACAACTCTGTCAGTCGAGGTTGCTGATATACATGATATTTTCGTAGTTGAGTTTGCAACCGTCAGATTCTTGATAATTTCTTGATGCTGTGCAAGCGGATATAATTATTCAAGGTCGCATTTAGAGCAGACAAACAGCCTAGGAGTGTAATGAAAATACTAGCCGCGATAGATGGTTCATTTCAGTCAGAAGCTGCAATAGATGCTCTAGGTAGCTTTAAATGGGCTGGTGGCACTGAAATTATTCTTTTTACTGTACTCAAGGCTGACTTGGGGTTGGGTTTTGGTCGAAAAGCTGAAGATCAAACAGCCCTTTTGAAAGAAATGGCGGCTTCTACTGCCGAAAGTCTAAAAGGAATTGCCACTGACCTAGAAAAGAACTTGCCTGGTTGTCGTGTCACTTTTCAAATAGCTGAAGGTGAAGCTAAGGCCGAGATTTTGGACGGCGCCAAAGTCAACGCCGTTGACATGATTATTATGGGCTCCCGTGGTCACAAGGGGATGGAGCTGATTCTGCTCGGTAGCGTCTCCCAAGGTGTCTTGATGCAGGCACAATGCCCTGTCGTTATTGTCAAAAGTGAGGCAAGCTCAGAGGCACCAAACCTTCAGGAAGGTTTCAAAAATGTTCTTCTCACCGTAGATAATTCGCCTTATTCTCGCGCAGCGCTAGCCTGGGTTAAAACCCTTAACTGGTCGTCTGCCACACGCTTCAAGCTAG
>JAKFVU010000017.1 GCA_021732025.1 Candidatus Obscuribacterales bacterium
GGTGGCTCCGGCGGTTCTGGTGGCTCCGGCGGTTCTGGTGGCTCCGGCGGTTCTGGTGGCTCCGGCGGTTCTGGTGGCTCCAGTAGCGGCGGTTCCAGTAGCGGCGGCTCTAGCGGCTCCGGCGGTTCTAACTCCGGAAACTCTGGTCACAACGGTTGTGGTGGCAAGACTGGCAGGAACATCTGGAACTGCAAAGGTAAATCACCCAAAGAAATAAGGAATCAAATCATTCACGCAATCAAAAACAGAGCAGGTAAATAACGAAAACTGAGATGACCGCTGATTACTTAATCAGCGGTCATCCGCCCTACTCCATGAGGTGATGAAATGATTAAAAGAAATAGGAAGGGAAATATTCTCTTAATGGTCTTTGTCTGCATTTGCTTTGTCGTTGCACCAACGCTAATGTTTCTATGTGAAGCTTGCCTGCAAATTGTAGCGAGATCACGAGCACAAAGTGTTGTCGAAGCGGCGGGCCTGATTGCCGCCAATGACCTATCAAAAATTATTATTGACGACGCCCATTTCGGCTTGGTCTCGCTTAGTAACTACCCACCAATCGGCAAAGGCACGTGCGCACCAGATGGAGAACCCTTACCAATTACAGGAATAAACACACTAGTTGGTACAGTTCGCCAGAACGCAATTATCGCGCAAGAATTGCAAAATGCGCAGATGAATTATCTCGTCGACCGCGATAAAGATGCTCTCGATAAGTCGATTGCAGAACTCAATCGAACTTTCACAGAGTGCTTAAATAGCAATGCTGGAGCTAGCGATACAAAAGACAAATGGCTAGACTTGCAGGCCAACCCAATTACCCCATATGAAGATGTAGAAACTTTCTTACGAAAAAACCTACCTGAAAATGTTGAGATTGAATCAATCAAACTTTCTCACGGCTGGCTAGAAGGAGAAGGTGATACCACTATCAGCGTGCCTCTACCGGCCAATCTTGCGCAAATGCCAATTACCAGCAAAAGTAACACATACCGTCCCTTTATCAACATTCCAGCAGCTCGTCGCAACTTCAATTTTGCGGGAGTGGGACCAAAATCAAGCCTTGTCAGCGGTAGTGCTTTCAGACCAGCCGACAAAAATCACATCTGTTCAATAGTCAGATTAGAATGTGTCCTCAAACTGCAAAGTCTAGGAAAGATAAAAATACCTCTCTACGATGAATCAATGAACCGAGCTTATTGTGTTGCCACCTGCCAGCCCTTCGCCATGCCCGATACTGGCCCCAAAGGCGCCATGACCCTTAGATTTACCGGCGGCCCTGTTGCCGGTCTGCGAAGCTGGAGCGACTTCTTAAGAGATGGTACTTTCAGAGACAACCGAGTCACTACTTATGATGCCGTAGGTGGCGACTACCCCCTTGACTCAGAAGCTCGCATGCAACAGAGTTCGCCTGCAGTGGTACCAACTACTTCTAATCAGTTCGCAGAGCATTTCTATTATTGGCTTCGCAATGGCCATACCAAACCACGCATCGATGCCGTGCTAGAGATGGTCAATGCTCAATTTCAGTCTGGGCCCAATGAAATTTACGCTTACGAATTTGCTAACAATGGTGACATTTCCAGAAGAGTAATTAGCAAAGATCCATTTCCTATTGGTGTCACCGCCGACAGTCAGTACTCAACTATTGCCGATACCAATGTTCAGGGTGGAGTGGCCCCAATCATAATTTTCCGAAACGACGTAAAAAATCTCAGTCGCGAAAGTGGAGGAAAGCATTGCGGCCAACCTTTAACAGGCTATCCTTTAAACTGGTGTGAGTTGAGCGAGTATGGCGGCGACCCGCATGTGGCTGTCAATCTCGGGAAGGGCCGCCTAGGAACTCGCTTAACTATTGTCGACCCGAGCGGGACTGCTTCAACCGATGAGGCAATAAACGATCCTAATTTTGGACTATTCAAAACCTTCAACGGCGAAGAACTTTTTTCACAGCCGCGCAGAAGTTTTTACTCAGGAGGACTGGCTCTAGACATAGAAATCGGAGGCACTTCTGCGCCAACAGTACCGACAATGCAAAATGCCTCGTGGAGCAAACTACCAGGCAAGCGACTGATCTAAAATGAAAGCTAATGCGGTGGCATCGGCATGTACACAGGAGGTTCATCAGCAAACTTCATTTTGCTTTCTATTAAAGAGTTATTGATACCATGAGGCTTAAGATAAACATAGTAGCTATCGTTGCGCTCGACCAGATCATCTTTGGGTAGGCTCGAGGGGCTTACAAGCAAATCATTGGTAATGCGCACATGCATGTAATAAGGAATAAGTTGAGTATAGCCTGAGACATTTGGTTTAAGCCGATAATGGAAAATTCGCTCGCCAGCAATCTGCACAACACTAGAAGTAGGTTTATCTAGAGGCTCTATTGCTGTCTCTTGCCAGCTATTGCCGACCTGAACAAAGACGCGCGTGACAGGAACCATCACAAACATAGGTTTATCACCTTTGCTGTTACGCAAAAATAGGTCAAGCTCATAGGTACCGCTGGCAGCCATGCGAATGTCCTTTACGCCCGCTTTCAAATCACTCATTGCCAAGTCTTCGAGAGCCTGCTGCTTATCGAGTTGAGTGGCAATAACACTTTGTTGCCAGCTCGCCACACCTAGATTAATGACATAAATTAGAGCAAGCAGTGGCAGCAAAATCAAAACAAAGCGTCCGACATAACGTTCGAAGCCGACGCCTAAACGCACCTTCTCGCGAGCAACGGCTTGGGCAGAAATATCATAGATGCTGTCCACTCGTGCACTGCTTGCAAGATGTGGAGATGGTACGCGCTCTGAAGCTTGACCCAACTCAGCGGCACCTGCCTTCATGGTCAAAACCTTGTCGGCCATAGCAGCTATGTCTTTATTGTGAGTCACAAGTATCATTGTCAATTTGTGAGCTCGATGAATTTCCAACAATAGTTCAAGAATCTCTGACTCTGTTTCTTGGTCAAGATCTGCAGTTGGTTCGTCAGCCAAAAGTATTTTGGGTGAGTTAATAAGCGAACGAGCAATGGCAACCCGCCTTTGTTCGCCGCCAGAAAGTTCGCCAGGGAATGAATCAATTCGGTCGGCCAATTGCACTTGCTCGAGTAAAACTCTCGCCCTAGCATAAGCAGCTTTCTCACTGAGGGCGCCACTGACAAGAGCTGGCAATGCAACATTGTCTATGGCCTTGAGAGTTGGTAAGAGACTAGCAAATTGAAATACAAAACCGATTGTAGAATTGCGAAAGTCGGCTCTGAAGTTATCTGATTGCGCCCAAAGATTATTACCGCCTAACTCTACTTTACCTGTCGTTGGCCTGCTAATTCCGCCAACCATCGCCAAAAGAGTCGATTTTCCAGAACCAGAGCTGCCGACTATAGCAAGAAAACTGCCGTCCTCAACTTCAAAACTGACATCACGGACAGCCTTAACAGAAGCTGCGGCAGCGTAGCTCTTAGACAGGTTGCTTACAGATAAAGGCATCAGCCACCCTCACCCTGTATCAAATTGTAGGGCTCGCTGGCACTGACTTTGAGTGAGGGAAGTAAGGCCCCTAGTAAGCCACAAACAATTGTCAGCAATAAACAGATACTAGCGACAACTGTAATCTCACCAATTGGTGACCAACCAAATTCGATATGGAGGGTCTCAAGGTAATAAACCAGTGAGCGCTGAAAAAGTAGAAGCAGCACGGTACCAAAGCCAATACCGCATATGCCACCCATAGCGGTAGTGAAACACGATTCTGCAATGAGCATACTAACGATGCTAAAGCGCCTCGAACCGATAGCAGACAAAAGACCAATTTCTCTTTTGCGCTCAGATATTATGGCTGAGAACAAAAGGGCAATAACTATAGTTGAACCCAAAAGCATGACTGCCACCATGCAGGCCATACCAGCTAAGAGAGCAGAGGTAGTTTGCCTTGTTGATGTGACAATAGTGGTGCCCGTTATAACTTTTACGTTATCAATTTGCGAAATGGCAAACTTGACTTGTTCTGGCGTGGTTCCCAGAGCCAGACGCACCAAGATCGCCGAACAACGATTACGATCAAATGTAGGAATGGCGGAGGCACCATTGATCTTGCCCTGCGCCAAATACTGAGCAGTTTCATAAGTAGCGAACATTGAGTCATCTAATGGCCCAACGCCACTTCTACCAAGCTTGCCGTAGATAGTAGCGGCCTGATCACAAGGCTCTAATTCCTCTCCCAGCGTTTGATCAACTCTAGCGCCGACAACTAAATCGCCCTTGCGCATTTCTCTAGCTAGCTTTTCCTTTAGCCAAGGCAAAACAGTAAAGTCACTTTTGGCATCGAAAGCAATCAAATTCGCTTTGTGCTCAGGCATATGCACCATCATGGGAATGCGATAGATGCTCTGAGCCGCGACCCTCTCTACACCATCTATTTTGGCGATGCGATCAAGAACGGCTACATCAATTGTTGACTCGGTCGGCTGCACAGTAAGCAGCGCACTGGTTATATTGACCAGTGCATCAGCAGGCACCACAATTAAATCGGCCCCCATTTGATCGAAGCTGCGTTCTATACTTGCCTGAACACCTCGACCAACAATAGCCGAAGCAAACAGTGCACCGGTAACAAGTGCCACTGCAAGTATCAGTAGCATTGTACGAGTGGGCTGGCGTAAAATATTCTGACAGGCTAATTTTAGAAATAGCCCATTGTTCTCGCGTCTAGCCTTGCTCATTGTCAACTCTTGCTATGCTTAAAGAGTAGTGCTGCGACTATTCTTAAGATGTTCTTTCTTGGTCGGAATAATGACACAGTCATGGTGCCCACCAAAATTAGGCAGATAACCAAGTGCTCTTAATGAGTCATCTTGAGTGAATACGAAAGCACCACTCTCTTGCCGCTGAAAACCACTGAAGATCTGGAAGACATATTTGCCGTCGTAAGATACAGCCATGGTCTGGCAATCTATGCCAATATTCTTGAATTTTTTGATTATTTTCCAGGTCTTAGTATCCACTACACAGCAGCCGCTTTTCGCCGGTCTTTCATTCATGACTGAAACGAACATCTTAGTGCCGTCCATTGAAAAACATAGATGGAAGGGGCTAGGAAACTCACCCACCCACTCAGGATCTTTAACGTAGGTGATCTTCTTCCATTTGCGTGGATCGGCGTCTGAAGTGTCGTAGACAGCCATATTATTTTGCTCGATGTTGTTCATCATGGTGAAGAATTTTCCATCTGGAGAAAATCCGGCTTCATGACCAACACATTTCACATCGTCAAATTCAATTTCCCATGTATTAGGGTTCTCATGCAGCTTTGTCACCTTAAGATTGCCAGGCGAATTCTCGGGATTATGCAAGCAGGCGACTGGTTCCCAGGTCTCTTTATCAACGATGACAGCACATGAAAGCATACGAATAATCAGGGCTGAATATCTATTACCAGGATGATGCACCACCGCATCAAGCCCACTCAAACTTTTAGGAGCTGAACCTGGAATGAGGCCTGAAGAAACCAAATTTTCGGCCATAGGGGCCATTTCCCACTCAATCTTGTTGCCCTTTGTGCCTTGAAGATCAAACTTACCAGTTTCAAGCGCTTTATTAATTTCGACAATGCGAAGCTTTCCACCTTTGCGCCAATTGTCTTTGAGATTTCGATCGCTCTCACGGCCAATCCAGTCAGCACGAAATGCTTTTAAAACAGAGGTTTTCTTGTCGCCCGATACCCTATCAAAGAAAGCACAAACGTCTTTTTGGCCATCGGCTGCGGCAAAACCATTGGCATCAGGAAAAATGGTGATGTGAACGCCTAGACCAATGCCAGTGGTTTTGGCAATGTCTTCTTTCAATTCCATTTTTGTGCCGTCGAATTCTACTCGATAAATGTGGTTGCCCTGGCCCCAAGTATCGAGCAATCCACGCTCTTCAATTTCAGTGGGAATATTGTACATAGTGACATTCTTGCCACCTTGAGTAGAATTGACAAACTCAAAGCCCTTACGCGGATTACTTGAGGGATAGGCCGAAAGGTGGTGTGAAATAGGGCAAGAGTCACCATAGTTCCAATAGCTTATTGAAGCTAAGGTAATGCCCTGTTTGAAGTCGACCACGTGGGTGCCACCACCCAACTTTTGTGGTGTCAAATAGAGATAGTCGCCGAATTCTTCAGTCGACTGCTTGTACCTTGAAGCATCTTCAACCTCAATCTTTGAGTGAAGTACATCGGGCAGTCTTACTTTACCGACCATAGCAAACAAATTGCCAGCGGCAAAACCAGTTATACCTGTGGCTCCGGCGTAGAGAAGTTCTCGACGAGTAATGCCACCGTTGAACACTTCTTGCATAAATTGACGCAAATCAAATTTGCTTTTGCCAGTCTCAGCAGGTCTATTTTCAGCCGGCCTATATTCAGCCAACCATTCGTAAAGAGTTGCCTCGGAGACATCGTGGCGCAAGCAGACTTCATTTATATCAGGGGAGGCGTCCACTTCTTTGAGGATGACCTTAATCTGTTCTTTGGTGAACTGTCTGTCTGCCATTGAAATTCCTCAGGTATGAAACATTAAGCTGCGCCAGAATATCTTTCGTTTTTTTCGGCCACAACAATACCCTAAATTAAGCAGAAGGAAAAGCTTAATTGAGATAAACAGCAGTTGTCATGGAGCATCAGTGTTTGCTACCAATTGATGCCACCACCTGCGATATCAAAGGATGGTCGGCAGACAACTGGTAACCCTCCGTATAGATGCGAGTAACCATGCCAGCCAGCTGCTCTTTGGTAAGCTTTTCATCAGTAAAAGGTACCCAAAGCAGTTCGCCTGGAATCGGCTCTTCTCCGGCCACATAACTAGGAAAGAAATAGTCGATGTCGAGAGGTTGCAAGCCTAATTTCATAAAGAATTTTTTGCGTTTAACTCTCACAGCCATAGCTTCTTCTGCTACGCCAGTCTCGAAAGTTGACTCGATTTCACTGACGATTCCGACATAGTCAGGGTATTCATTTTTTAGCAAGCTGTCTAATTTAGAGCGGTGAATCGAACCGATACCAAGACCGCGCATTTCAGGCACTACTGCGGTGTAGCAGGCCAAAAGAAAAGTAGGAAGAACGGGAGGATGGCGAAAAACTTCAGTGATGGTCATGCACAGTATGTTGTCATGCTCATCACGAGTTTCATCCAGCTCCATACGCCCATCGCGCAGCTGTTGTATCAAATCGTCTAAGTCTTGCCGCTGACCTGGGGGAAAAGCCTCTTCATAGATAGCAACCCAAGCAGTATTATCGATAGTTCCATCTTTACACACATGCAAAGATTTGGGCCCTTGTTTAGTGTTTATGACCGCGTCCATGGGCCCTCTGCTAGTTAGATAACAATCTAGTCTAACATCACAGAAAGCTAATTTCGATTCTCAGGCCGTCTAAGGCGTCTTCACTGCAGCTGAACCAGGACCAGCTCCGCCATTAATGCCATCGGTTATAGAGACATCAGTTCTGGCAGCTTTAGACTGAACATTGACATTTGGCGGCATAAGGCTCTGAGTCTGACCATAGAAGGACGACCACATAGCCAGCGCACCAACCACGAATGACACTACGGCCAGACCCAGAAAAACGAATAACCATTTGCTAAAGTTACCCAATGACACTGGTGCTTCGTTGAGGTCATAAGCTCTACTTTTAGACTCAAGCGTGTTCATAATTTTTACTCCGCGCCCTGACAAAGCTAGAGACGCAGGCGAAGGGCAAGAGTTCCAAGTGCGCGTTCAGGGGGCAACTAAATTAAATGCTGGAACCAACAGATTAAAACTCCGTCTTCCAAAGTCCCAAGGTTCTAAGGAGGAACACTTATGAGATCCCTATCTCTTCTTTTAGCATCGGCAATGGTATTGCAAATGGCTATGGCAATGCCGCAGTCTAGCGAAGCGCGGGCTAGAAGATATACAATCTCGCAGCGGCATACAGCCCTGCTAGCAAAGATTAACCGCTTTCAACGCTCCGGCGAACTAACTCTCAAAGAAGCTAATTCATTACGCGAAGAAAATTCTGACATATACAGACGTGAAGCTAGAATGAAGAGCAAGAATGGTGGCAAGCTAAGTTACAAAGACATGGCTCGCATTGAAAATGACCTTAACGATCTCAGCAATAAAATACACAGAAAATCTCTGAATAAGCGCGTCGACGACTAGAACAATTAAATAGACAGTTATAGAAAGAAAGAGAGCGACCTAATAATTCACTCTCTTTCTTCTTTATACTCACTTTTACTAAGCGCTTTGCTTTGTTGACCACTGTGTAATTTTGCTTTTCAACTCTTGCAGAGTGAATGGCTTACTTAGATAGTCATCCATACCAGCGTTTAGGCAACGCTCTCGGTCGCCTGGCATGGCATGGGCGGTGACGGCTATTATTGGTGTTTTATTTTCTGCCACCCGAGATACCAGCCTGAGTCGATCCGCACATTGTATTCCGTCAGAATCGGGCATTTGCAGATCTAAAAATATGAGGTCGAAGTGAGATTTAGTTGCTTCTTCTATTGCATCACTGCAACAATCAACAATAACCGGTGCCATCTGCACTTGATTAGCAATTAGTTTGTACAGCTTCTGCTGTAACTTATCATCCTCAACAATTAATACTAAAGGATAATTGCCGGATAATCGCCTTCGCGCTATTTTGCTATCAATATTGTGCACAGCCTCTCCTTCCTGTCCTTCGGGCCGACGACCAACAGGGGCGGAAGTTCCCTACCTTAATTAGAATGATTGCTCACTTAACGCGAGACGGCTCTGGTTTTTTGTCATTGGGCGAAGGTGCATTGGTACCAGAACCAGGGAAATCTTTCTCGTCGATGTTAGGGAAGAACTTGCGCCGATTTTTATAAATCAATACTGCCGCAACTGGTGTACCGATAGCGATACAGATAGTGGCTAGGACAATCGAAGCTAATACTGTAGCGAGCAAAGCTCTCATGTCCGCCAGTTCTTTGCGCACTTGCTCAAGCGGCACAGCCACATTGTTCAGTGGTTCAAGCAGAGCATGAAGCGGCGTCTGTAAGCTATTCAAATCTTTGCGCATTTTGCCTAAGTCACCACGCACACCAGTAACCTGCTCACCAACAGTGGTGACGTGGGTATCCATCGTACTGAGGTGCCCGTCCATTGACTGCAAGCGTGTGTCAACTCCATCCATTTGTTCATGCAAACCATTCATGGCTGGTTGCAGGTTTGAAATCGGCTTCTCCAGCCGAACAATTTGCTTTTGCAGGTTTCTGCTGTTTTTCTCTAAACGCACAACCGGAGCTAGTGCCCTCTTAATAGGGTGGAAGCCCTTAATCGGCGGATCTTCTTGATCTAAAGCATCGACACCGGCTTGAGCAGCTTTAGCCTGAGCGTCGACTTTGGCAGCTGCCGCAGCAACTTCACCCTTGGCCTTAATGGCAGCAACTTCGGCTTTGGCATCAGCCTTTGCTTCTGCTTTATCTATTTTAGCCTGAGCTTTAGCGGCTTTAGCATCAGCTTTTTCAGCCTTGGCTTCTAGCTTAATTTGCTGTTCATCTGCCATCGCCATTGGTGCTGCCACTAGCAAAGACGCCGTAAAGGCACAGAGTAAAGTAGCAGTTCGCCCTCTATAAATTGACATCGATACGCTCCCTAATCAGGTCCAGGTCACAAAATTGAAAAAAAAATCAAACTAACAGACTGCTAGTTTCTACAAGAAGTTGATCGCCAACGATTTGGCATGTCCCACCATTTGCGTCAATTTGCAGAGTAGACGTCTGGTCATCCCAATCGCCGACGGCTACTAGGCCATCAATGGCGATAGTTGCGCGCCAATTGCTGTGAAATACTACCAACTCGCCGCCGCTACCATAATCCTCAGCACTGGCTGGATCTGAGAAAACGTAAATTGACAATTTGCCGTCTTCACCTGCTACGGCTCCTTGAATGGTTGGGTTGGTAATTAGTTCGATAACATTAGGTAGGTAGTCGACTACGACTTCCTCAACTTGATAATTCATACTCACCTCGCGCTTAGACCACGAAATTGACTGATGTAGAGAGATTAAGTTCCTTCACTACAATAGTGTGGTTTAGGCAACTTTATGATTCTTCGTCTCGCACTCACCCGAGGCCAGCAAGCGCTGAGTTTTGACCAATTCACGGCAAAGCTCTTCCATGGTTTGGTACCGATCTTCTGGCATTTTTTCAAGACAAACTAGAATAATGCTTTGAATAGCCTCACTGGCTGCGCTGCTTGCCGAATTTGCAAGGGCCACTCGAGGCTGATTAGACACTTGTTGTTGCATTAAAGCCATGACATTGCCAGCGGTGAAAACTGGCTGACCCATCAATACATAATGCATGAGACAACCTAATGAATAGATATCAGAGCGGTTATCTAAAGGTTGACCGAGACATTGTTCAGGGCTCATGTAAAGTGGGCTTCCGACCACCTGTCCAGTAACGGTAAGAGAATCATCTTCAGATGGCAAGCCATCCTCGTGATAAATTTTGGCAATGCCAAAATCAAATAGTTTAACGATGTCCTGACATTCACCGGCAAGAAGCATAACGTTCGACAGCTTAATGTCACGATGGACAATTTGGCTAGAGTGAGCGTGAGAAATTGCTTGGGCCAACTGAATAAAAATTGGTAGAGCGCGTTCGAGGCGCATAGCACCTTCTCTACTCACTAACTTATCGAGGCAAACACCCTCGACCAAATCCATGGTCATATACGGCCTGCCATCATCGAGAATTCCGAATGAATCTACCGAGACGATATTACGATGAGATAGTTGACTACTAAGTTCAGCTTCTCGTTTAAAGCGCAATACTGGCTCCAGGTCATTACTAAGAGAGCGGTGCAGAACCTTTACGGCAACCACTTCGCCACCTTCGAGGCCCTCGGCACGGTATACCGTTCCCATGGCTCCCCGTCCAATCTGAGAGATTATACGAAAGCCTTCTGGCAAAACAGTGCCTAGTAGCGGGTCAGAAACAATTACTAATGGAGTTCCATCCGTAGGACAGATGCGAGTACTACCAACATAAACGAGCTGACAAAGTAGGCATAGCCGTTTTTCGCTAACAACTGATTCTTCATCCTGACTTTGCATAATGAGATTCCTTTATGTATGTGAGGCTTTAGACACTCACATTGCTATTGGACCTGGCGAACTAACTCGACTATTGCGAAAACACTGATTGCAAAAAATTGGTTTACCGTTTTTTGGTACGAAGGGAACAACGGTGCGGGTACCACACTCGGCACACGGAACCTCTGTGGTCTGGCTAGTGTCACCAGAGACGCGCTGGACCCTTGAAACCAAGCGGCAATTGTGACAGCGTTTGGGAGAATTAGTAAGGCCGCAAGAATTGAAAAACTCTTGTTCTTCAACAGAGAATACAAATCGCTTAAAGCAGGAGCGGCAATTAACTGTGATATCGCTTGGCATAATCAAACCCATGTGTTGATGTCGATGCTTAAAAGACAAAAAGCCACTGCCTTGGGGCAGTGGCTTCTGCTTACCTAGTTACTGCTGTTCTGACCTTTGATTTCTAATTGATTTGTATAACTGGCCACACTTGGACAATTCTTCACCAAATCTCCAATCAGATTTTTTTCAGTCTCGCTTGAAACGGGACCGCGCAAAGTAACTACACCCTTACGGGTAATGATTTTGACGTTCTGTCCGTCAACTGACATACCTTTAGTATCCATAATTGCTTTGCGCAACTCACGAGTGATGTCTACATCTTTCTTTTTGTTCGAC
>JAKFVU010000035.1 GCA_021732025.1 Candidatus Obscuribacterales bacterium
GGTAAAAACTCTTCTTCAATTGGATCGTAGATAAAGACATCACCGGTTTCAATGTCGTAAACCCAGCCGTGTAGCTCAACTTCACGCTGCCAGATTTTTCGTGCAACACATGGAAGAGATCTTAGAGTTTCCAGCTGCATCAAGACATTTTCCTGCACAATAACGCTGTGCTGCCCATCATAATCTAAATCAGTGTAGTGCTTCTCCACCAATTCTCTTGCTTTGAATGCACTAGCCAACCATTTTTCTACACTAGGCATCTTTGTCAAAGTTTCTGGATTGAGCACTCCTGACATGGCACCACATTTGGTGTGACCGCAGACAACAATATTCTTGATGTTCAGTGCTTCAAGAGCGTACTCGATAGTTGCTTCCTCTCCGCTGATATGATCATCATGAGGCGGCACAATATTGCCAGCGTTGCGTATGGTGAACAGTTGGCCAGGGTCAGTTTGAGTGAGCAGGTTTGGAACCACCCGCGAATCTGAACAGGTGATGAAAACCACATCTGGATTTTGCCCTTTTGCAAGATTGCCGAAAAACTCTTCGTTTTGCTCGTGAATCTCGGTGCGAAAATGGTGCAGACCATGGTGAAGCTTATGCAATTTGCCCTCCGGCGGAACAGTGCCTATTCAATTGTGCCCAGTTTCGCGCCGCCTCGGTTCCCGGAGATGAAGGCCAAGATTAAATCTTACCGAAGCGCTAATGTGGTCAAATGGCTAACTTTTACCTTCCCTTGCGAGTTGTTCTAATCCTTCAACCCAAACACTATTTTTTGCTTTTTTGGCAGCAGCAATCAGTTGCGAGTGCGAATTGGGCTGCCCGTATGCCAGATATTTAGTCATAACTTCTCGACCAATATCGCCTTCTTTTAAGGCTGCAGCTGCTTCAAATAATTCAAGGGCAACTTTTAAAAGCACTTCAATTGTTGCTTCAATCACTTCTTCTTGCTCATCTTCAGAGCTGTAATCAGATTCTTTATCGCTAAGCAATTTAGACTCGTGCAGTAAGAGTTTCTTTTGCATGAAAGCCAGTGTTTCTCTATCTAATTCGTCGTAAAGGCTGCGGCCAATTAGTTGTGATGCTGCGGTCTGACGGATAAGACTTAGTGCGGCACCATGCTTACTGCCCTCAGCTTTCAGCTTGAAATAGAGGTTGAGTGTGCGCTCGGGCTCAATTTGCCCATTGAGCGCGGCCCATTCGTTAATGCCTGTCAAATCTTGACCGGACGTGATCAACGCCTCTTTTTGGTCACGCATTTCGACTAAACATTGCATGGCCGGTTCATACACATCAGCCAATGCTGCCAGGTCTGCCAGTAATATTGTTAGTCTTTTCTCTTGCCAGTCTGCTCGTCCACGGCTGCCATTGAATACCTCTAGGTAGCGCATCAAGGCACCCTCGTATTCGCCGTCGTCGAAATTACTTTCTGCTTCTATATGCAGCAAAGCTAAATCATCGCCGACTCCAAAATCGATTATTTGATCTTGTTCGTTCACTTCCTGCTACCTGAGTACCTGAATATCTGAATGATAACTATTTGACTGATCCCATGAGTTTCTTGACGAATGGTGTGAGCCCGGCTAATAAACCGGCTGCTGTTAGAGCGGCGATTGCCATGGCACCAAACATGTACGACATAGAGCCACTAGAGTCAGATTGTAGGAAGCCACTAAAATAACCAGCGAGTCTATTTCCTATTGCTGTTGAAACAAACCAGCCGCCCATGGTCAAGCTGGCAAGCCGAGCTGGAGCCAGTTTGGTTACGGTGCTAAGGCCCACAGGACTTAAGCACAGTTCGCCTAGTGTCTCAACAAAATAAACAGTGATCAAGAAAATGGGGCTTACTTTTCCCTGTGCTGTTAGTATCGCCGCTGGTACCATGATGGCTATGCCGATACCGAGAAACATCAAGCCAAGTGAAAACTTACCTGGGCTGGAAGGCTGCTTCTCACCCATTTTGATCCAGAGCCAAGAAAAGACTGGCGCTAACAGAATGACATAGGTTGATTGTAGCGACTGAAACCAGCTCGAAGGAAATTCCATGCCAAACAAGCGGTTATCAGTCAATCTATCGGCAAATATGTTAAGACTAGATCCACCTTGTTCATATATAGACCAGAACAAGGCGTTGAAGACAAAGAGGCAGAGTAGTGCCCCTAATTTTTTCAACTCATCAGGAGTAAATAGTGGTGCTTTGGCAGGCGTTATAACAGGAGCCTTCATTGGGTCTTTGACAGAGTCGTGAACTGGCTCAGTGACTGTTATTGTGCTCTTAGCTTCAACAGTATCGCTTTCAACATCCTGGATGTCATGAAGGGCAACTTCTTCTTTCTCGATTTTTCCGCCAATTTTATCGAGCAATTTCCATTGCATTAGTAAATGAATCAAACCGATGCACATGCCCACTCCAGCAGCGGCGAAGCCAAAGTGCCAACTTGATTCGGCTGGTAAACCAACTTTTGTCAGGATGGTTTTAAAGTGCTCGCTCTGGGCCAGGTAACCACAAACAATCGGTGAGAGCGTTGCCCCCATGTTGATACCCATATAGAAGATAGAAAAGCCAGCGTCGCGCCGCGGGTCATTGAGATGATAGAGGCGACCGACCATGGTGCTGATGTTTGGCTTGAGCAGTCCAGTACCAAGAACAATTAAGAGCATGCCGCCGTAGAAAGCACTTAGTGCCGGTAAGACCATAGTGAAGTGGCCAAGAGCAATTATTATTCCGCCGAATAGAATTGCTTTGCGTGCGCCGAGCATGCGGTCGGCGATGAAGCCTCCAGGAATAGCAGTGAGATAGACGCACATCGTGTATATGCCATAGATTTCAGAGGCGTGTGCAACAGTAAAGCCTAAGCCACCTTGCACCACCGGCGCCACCATGAATAAAACCAAGATGGCACGCATTCCGTAGTAGCTAAAGCGCTCCCACAATTCGGTGAAGAACAAGACGTTGAGGCCGCGGGGGTGCCCGCCTATCCCGCCTGTCTCTAACACTTGGCTGTCAATCACTGCATTCATTTATAACTTCGCTAACCACCATACATAAGGAACATCAGAGCTGAGCTTGCTACGAAACCCTATAATACAGCCACTTTGAAGCTAGATGATTGAACAATAACGTGGGTCATTAAGCATATGCAATTGACTCAGGCCTCATGTCATGGGCGTTAGAACGTTGTCTGTGAGCGCTTAAACGCGGTTGTAAATTTCTTTGATTTGAAACCCGTGCTCTGTGACGCATTGGAAGAATTTATCTTGACGTACCTGCGAGGCTTGATAGTGGGCGTTTTCAGGAGGTTGATGCTTGTTAGGTTTCAGGGCTTGTATATAGCGCCGTTATATAAAGTGCATCATTCATGCCGTATTGCGTTAAGTGTGAGAGCGGGCTTATGATTGCTGCATAGAAACGAAATCGAAACCACCCGGTTCTTCCCCTCACCTTCATTAAGGTTGTTGTGTTGCAACTTCTGTGGTAACTGAAAGAGAAGCTTCCCCGAGCCCCTCTGACAGAGCTGTTTGTCTTCAATGACATAAGCGCGTTTCGTTCTCTGCTTAAATCCCACAACAAACATACCGACTGCATTTCGATGTTGCACAACATCGTAGTGCCACCGTCGGCAATACTAGGAGAAGATCATGAGAAATTCAGCAGACGTTTCGGAAAGAGCGGAACTTCATGAAGAAAAAGGCAACTATGTAGAAGCCGAAAGACTCTACAAGAAAGCCTTGGTGCTGAAGTCTAAAGAAACTGGTGAAGAATCCTTCGACCTCGTTCCTTATCTATACAACTTGGGTATGACCCAATTTGCCACAGATAAGCATGACGATGCCCTCACATCTTTCAATCGCTTACTCAATCTCTTGACCCTGCAACAGGCTGAAATCAGCAGCGAAATCAAAGAAGTTCGCTACTTGATCAGCGAAGTTTATCGCGAGCAAGATGAAGAAGCGATGCCAATTTCTGTCAGCGCCTAAGCGATCTACTTCCTATTTGGCGGGGATTACATCCCCGCCTGAGCAGCGGTAGGTAATTTGCCAGAGAGAAAAGCTTGGCGCTGTTCTAGGTTGGCAAGGTCCATTTTGAAGTCAATCCAATTGTTTTGTTCGTCGAGAACGGCCATTTTCCATTCACCAACTGTTCCATTGGGAAATTCCCAGGTGATCTGCGCGCCGGCCTCGTTAGTAAATCCTTCACCTTGAACGTGAACGATACCAGGCTCGAGCTTTTTCAAATTTGTCCAAACTTCATTGAAAATTGCCCAGCCTTTTTCATCATAGAAAGCCTGATGTGGCTTGAAATTAAAAATTACTTGCACCGAATGCATATACTGACAAAGCCAGCGTACTGCTGAATGTGGCATGACTGGCTCTTTGTCGTCGAGCAGTAAGCGCACAGCGTCAGCAATATAATCGTCGAATTCTTCTTCGCCGCGCTCGTAGCGGTCGATTTCGGCCACTGGGTCGCCGTTGTCTAAATAGAGGGCAATCTGCGACCAGGTGCCTGTGCCTTCTTCTTCATCGCTTTCAATTTCGGCGTCGACCAATGCGTCTACGAGCCACTGTGCCAAGGCGTCAGTCGATAGCGGTACATTTTTTGTGCCAAAGAATTCCATTCTGCTAGTTATAGCCTTTCGGCCCCAATTCCGGCAAGTGCAGCAAAAGTTTTACCGAGATTGTCGACCAATTCTGTAAACATATCGAGGTCGATTTTGTCTGGAGTGTCTTGGGCTGTGTGGTAATGAGGATAGCGAAAAGGAGCAGTATCGGTCACCATAATGGCCGGGTAGTCCATTTGCCAAAAACTCATGTGGTCAGAGAGCGATACGCCGGGAGTGCTTTCAGGGGCGGCAATAGTTTGAAAGGGAAATTTTGAATGCTCTTGAAAAAGCTTTTTTGTCTCTTCCAATAGCGGCGCTGATGCCAAATTGGCTACAAAAGCAATAAAATTGCCGCAACTCGGATAGCCGGTTACCCCAGGCGGATAGCTCTGGCTGCCTTCCTCGTTACTAAAATAGCCCATGGTTTCTAGCGAATACATAGCTACAACGTTCTCGTTAGCCCTTTTGCATGCTCGGGCAAAATTTAGGCTGCCCATGCCTTCACCGTTGAAATATGGCGATTCTTCGTTGGCAAAAGCGACGAAGCGAATGTTTCTTTGGGGCTGTGAACTCTTTAAAATATCGGCAAGAGCTAGTATTGCAGCCACTCCAGTACCATTGTCATTGGCTCCAGGGGAGCCAGGCACTGAGTCGTAGTGGGCGCCGATAACGATTGTTTCTAGGTGAGTGTCAAGGTTCGGGCCTGGCAGTATCGCTTCAATGTTTGCGAATGTATGGTCTTCGAAGGTGAATTCGTGGCGCAAAGTCTTGAGGCCTGTGCTGGCAAATTGTTCAAAAATATATTGGGCCGCAGCTTCAAGAGAACCTGAATTATCGAGATTGCGCTCGCCTATCACAAGAGAAAGATGCTCAAGGTGACTTAACAGAGCAGATTTTAGAATTGTGTTCAAAGATTTTTTTCTAGCCCTTCGATCTAATCTGGCTCAATTTAGCCCAACTCTTCGTGGCTGCGGTCAATTAAATGTTCGAGGGCGAGCAGTGTGAAGCGCTCGAAGCGATCGGGTGAAAGTGGCTTGCCTTCAACTTGCCAAGAAACTTGGACCCGACCTTGAGTGGAACTATCCATTCCCAACTCGGCCCCGCTATTTTCAGCACTGCCAATTTCAGCCTCGAAAACCATCAACGGTTCATGGCAAGCTTCTTCGTTTGACAAGCCCATGACCCGATCGGCGGCAAAGATGAAAAATTCTATTTTGCCTTGCAGGCCTCGTATTACCAAACTCAACTTGCTCGTTGAAAATCTACTGCGATAGAAGCAGGTAGATTTTGATGGGCGCCTCGACCGATCTAGTTCTAAGGCTTCGCTAGAACGACTGGGCGCCACACAAGAGAGGTGGAGTTCTTTGACTCGGTTGATGCGATTAATTTCTTGGGTGTAGGGCTCGAGTAAGGCAAAAATTCGATCAACCAAGGCCATGGTGCCTTGATCTAGGGCGGCTTGCGCTTGTTCGGCCGAGATGGCAGTCTGCTTTACGCGATCAGAATAGGCCAGTGATTTTTGCGTCAGATAGGCTAGATAATCTGGTCGCACGGCTTGAGCCTGCGAGCGATAGTTGTCAATTATGGTCTGTTTTAAATCGACACTGCCGTCAGATGCTCGCATTGATCACTCGGAAGAATTGAGGTATTTCAGTAAGAATACCTATAGTCAAGCGGTAATCGTAGTTAATAAATACTCAGAGTCGTCTGTATATACACATGGGGTAAAGCATTACAGCGACTGGTTTTAGCCTGTCTTTATCGCCGACTAATCAAGTCAGCGCCGACTGAGTATCAGCGCCGACCAATTAAGTCTGCGGCGGCAATAGCATCGGCAACTGCTTCGGCTGTGACCACAAATGGCTCATTGTGGGCAGTCTCGCCTTCAGCTGTGGCCCGAGTGGCAATTTGCAAAATTTGGCTGCGGGTCAAATTAGTTAAACCCACGTCGGCAAGATTAGTCGGTAGGCCTACACTCCAGCAAAATTCAAGTACTTCTTTTAATACAGCCTTGGGTTTGCCTTCTAAAACGAGCTGCACAATTAAGCCAAAGGCAACTTTTTCGCCGTGCAAGTACTTATGAGTTTCGGCCATTGTCGTCAGTCCGTTATGAACAGAATGGGCTACCGCTAGGCCGCCTGATTCAAAGCCAAGGCCAGATAAGAGAGTGTTAGCCTCAACTAAGCGTTCGAGAGCTGGTGTAACAGTTTGGGCCTGCACTGCATTTAGTGCTGCTAAACCGTCTTCAAGAAGGGTCTCATAACATAATTTAGCTAGTGCCGCCGCACTGATGGTGGTGCTACCACCAACCTGGTTGGCCTTTTTGGCATCGACTACTGTTTTGGCTTCAAACCAGGTGGCGAGGGCATCACCCATTCCTGCCGTTAGCAAGCGTGGTGGTGCTTTGGCAATAGCTGAAGTGTCAACCAGAACTAGATCGGGGTTGCGTTTGTAGAAGAGATAGCGCTCGAAAGCACCGTCTTCAGAGTAAACCACCGATAGTGCACTGCATGGTGCATCACTAGAGGCCGCTGTGGGGCAATTTACGGCTGGTAAATCGAGGTCGGCTGCCACAGCACGAGATGTGTCTAGTACCTTGCCACCACCGGCGCCGACAACAACCTTTGCCGCACAATTCTGAGCTGCAACTTTTGCTCTCTCAATTTCTTGCCTAGAGCATTCACCAGCAAAATCAAAAATGACATACTCAATGCCAGCGTTTTTAAAAGTTTCTTGCCAGGCGGTTTCTAAGTGTCTTCTCGCAGACTTGCCCGCAACAATCAACACAGGGCCGGATAACCCTAGCTTTGCCATTTCTTGGCCTAGCGAATATGTTGCATCTCTTCCTTGTACATAGCGGCTCGGTGCACAAAAAATCGAGAGCATTTAATTATCTCCAATCATCGATGACAAATACCCCAGGGCGATTAAAACCGTCATGCTGCGCTCTGAGCATGGCCACTCCAATTGCTTGCATTTTAAAACCACTGCCAAGCATAGTTTTGTAGGCTTCATGTCTAGCGGTATTAACTCCGGCAAACATATGGGTGGTGCCAACTTCACTGCTCAATTTTAGGCACTCTGTTAATAGCCTAGAAAACTGCTCTTGGTCGCAAGCAGCGGCAAATTTGAGGTAGCAATTATTACTGGTAGCTTCTGAACCATGTCCATAATGGCAAACAGCAAAACCAACTGTGCCACCATCTTTTTCTATGAAAATGGTGTCGCCGATTTTGCAGGTAGCCAGTGCTTTGATTTCTGAGGAAAGGTCAAGCCCTTTGTAAATGCCATTGCATAGTTGCTTTGCAGCCGCTAAGTATGATGATTGTGCCTCCGTATCTAAAAGCGAAAAGCGAGTTGACTGACGCTCAGCCGTAGCATCTTGAGTGCTAACAACGGCACTCATCAATGCTGTTAACTGCTTTGGCCAATAACCAAATTTTTGATACAGAGCCAAATGCTTAGGGCTATTTGAAAATGTATAAAGGCCGGCTAGTTCAACCTGCTTTTCTTCAAAAAACTGATCGGCTTTCTGAATCAATGTCTGTGCTAAACCTGAGCCCCAGTATTCCGGCAGCACCACTAATGGTCCAAAAAATCCAAATGAACCCCAGCCTGTGCAGAAAATTGCAGCCACAAGTTTGTCATCAATAAATGTGCCAAATGCCCCATCTGCGGCCACTTCGAAGCGGCTGGCGAAGCTCGCCCCGCTTTCGAATGAGCTTGGGTCAGGAATGCCGATGTGTTTGGCAAAGGCTATTCGCACAAGAGCTTCTATTTCGCCGAGATGGCTAAGGTTAAGTGCTTTTGTTTCCATGTTTTATTTGTGAGCAAAGTAAACTGGTTCGTTACCTGCTCTCCATTTTATGTTGCACCCGAGACTAGCTTTCTGATCTTCAGAAATTGGTTGGTCAGATAGTGCAGCGTCAATGGCAGCGCGCAAATCATTGCCGGAGGTTGGAATATTGTTGCCGGGTCTGCTGCCATCTAGTTGACCGCGATAGACTAGACTGCGCTCCCGATTGAAGAGGAAGAAATCTGGTGTGCAAGCGGCGCTGTAGGCCTTCGCTATTTCTTGCGTAGGGTCGTAGCAGAGAATAAATGGCAGTGATTCAGCTATGGCAAATTCTTTTAAGCTCTCTGGTGAATCATCAGGATAAGCTTCAGCGTCGTTACTAGAGATTGCCACAATTGCAACTTCTTTTTCGGAATAATCGCGAGCAAGGCGTAACAGTTCATCTTTGACATGAACGACGTATGGGCAATGCTTGCAAATAAACATCACCAATAAAACTTTGAATTCTGCAAAAGTAGCAAGCGATATAACCTGATTAGTGACTACGTCACTCAGTTGGAAATCTGGGGCCTTAGTGCCGAGAGCCAGCATTGTCGATTCTGTTCGTGCCATTTTTCACCTATCTCTTTTCTGCTCATATGACTATACCTGAACATATTTCTTGGGATCCTATTTTGGCCAAACCGGGCCGCAATGTAGTAAAGTTCGTATTTGGGTTGTAAAAGGGAAGGTTTACCGATGTCGGATGTTAAGGTGACCTTGCAGAGTTCTAGCGAGAAAGAGCTGCAAGAAAAGCTTGAAGAGATGGAACTGCGCGTCAAAGGCATTCTTGGTGCAATACCGGCTGGTGTTGTATTTATTACTCTTGACGGCCGCATCGAGGCCATCACCGACCAATTTGAAGTGCTTTCGGGTTATGGCTCAAGAGATATTTGCAACCACAATATAAGCAAGTTTATCAAGTCTGACCGCAGCGACGCCGACCTAGCAAAACGCCTGGCTGAGTGCTGCGATGAAGGGTTAGTCAGTGCCGAAGGTCTCAAGAAGAGCGGGGAGAAAGTTCCTTTGCGTCTTACTGTGTCGATGATAAACACAGCTGAGGGAGTTGGCTTGATGCTGTGTCTACTTGATGCATCCAAGCAAGGCGTTTTGTAATTCAATTTTCATAACAAAGGGAAGCAATGGCATTCGAAGTTTATATAGCACTCGGCGACTCAATGACCCTCGACGATTATCCAGCCAGCGACGCTGAGAGGCTTGGCCTCAATTGCCGAAAAGACATTGGCGCAGCGGCTTTGCTTTATAAGAATGATCCGCAACTGTTTCCTGAACTAGAAGGAAAGGATTTGGCCTCAGCACATCCTCGAATTAAGTTTGCCAATCTCGCCTACGATGATGCCACCACTGAAGACATGCTTTCTGAAGAGAAAATGCGTGAGTTGCATCAATATTCCAATTCTCATTGTCTTGTCACCCTGACTATTGGTGGCAATGATTTACTCAAGATCTTTAAGGATATTCCAGCAAATAATGTCAAAGCACTAACTAGTGCTACGCAGGAAGTGCACACAAGATATTTGCAATTGCTAAAGCTGATCAAAGCGACAGTACCAGCTAGCACCATGCTTCTTACTACTTTATATGACCCCACAGATGGTACTGGTATATTACCGTCTACAACAATGGGTACTGGAACACTTCCAGTTACCTTCATCGAACAATTCAATGTCTTTATAGAATCGTGCGCTAAAAGACAACGTGCCGCCTTGGCCGATGTCTATTCTCATTTTCGCGGGCATGGCGCTGAGTGTGGGCGCAAGGACAATTTTTGGTATTGCCCCTTGCAGCCTATAGAGCCAAGCTACCAAGGCGCCAGCGAAATTCGACGGGTGTGGTTCGAAACGTTGCAATCTGAGAAATTTATCTAGATGGCAAAATTCGACTTGTATCTGGCGCTTGGAGATTCGATGAGTATCGATTTCTATCCTGCAGCCGATGCTGGTCGCGACGGCCGTGGTGGCCGCGAAACAATTGGTGCGGCGGCGTTATTTTATGAGAATGACTCGCAGCTATTTCCCGATTTTACTGGCCGTGATCTGAAGACTCTCATGACCGCTATACAATTCAAGAACCTCACCTTTGATGGAGCAACTACTGTCGATCTCCTTGAGCAAGAGCGCTTAAAGAACGTTCCTCGCTTTGACGGTAAGACCTTAGTTACGCTGACTATCGGTGGAAATGACCTGTTGCAGGTCATGGGTCGTAAGGCTCGAGGAGAGCAAGTGGATCTTGCGCGGTCGATTGACGACATTAGCAAACGCTATAAAGAGGTCCTTGCTGCTATTCGCAAGAAAGTACCGAACAGTGTGATCATTCTCAATACAGTTTACGATCCAACAGATGGCACAGGTATTCTGCCGACATCTTCACCATTGTTTGATAACGAGTTGCCAATTACCTATTTGCACCTCTTCAATGATTTCATTCGTAAATGCGCAGCGGTCCCACTATTGCTTGGCGACATACACAAGCACTTTGAAGGTCATGGTGCTTTTTGTGGCTCGATTGATAACTTCTGGTATTGGAAGCCCAGCCCAATTGAACCGGGTTATCGTGGTGCCAGCGAAATTCGACGGGTATGGTTCGAAACACTGCAATCCGAGAAATTTATCTAGATGGCACCTTGCGCCATTCTAAGTCGCTATTTTGCATTTTTGCAAGGAAGAATGGTCAAATCATTGAAGCCAATAAGCTTAACTGGAACATCTTTCTTGTCTTGTGATTGCTTCGTAACCCAAATAAGTTTGTCAGCTTCAGTGAGCGGGCTGATTGGTGCTGTTGTACTAAAGTCAAGGCGAGGGATGCCATCGTTAGCATTCGTGTGATTGTTTGATACCGCTTCTTTCAGAACCTTAAGACGATCGGCTGGACTCAAATCTGTTAGTAGGCGCACAGCCGAGCATCCTTCACCTTTCTCTAGGACTCGCTCTACGGCTCTGGCTCGCTCAACAACATCCATATGAGGTCTCTCCCAAACATCTTCAAGTCTGGAGTATAGTTTGTCGACTTGGGCTTTATTTGGGCGCTTTATTCGAATCCAACTTTAAAGCCTACTTCGAAGCCTCACTGCTCCCGCTCGGTGGCCCTGGCTTTGGCTTGCGCACGAGCGCGGGGGAGCCTCCGTCGCCTCGTCTCTTCAGTTCTGCTTCTACGTCCGCGATAGTTATGTTATTAACTGCCATAGGTCCAGCGCAGATTTCTTTCCATGGTGCG
>JAKFVU010000037.1 GCA_021732025.1 Candidatus Obscuribacterales bacterium
AGATAATCAAATTGCGATTGCATCATGCCTAGGCCAAGCTTCTCATCGGCAGTCAAATCGCTACGGTTGAGAGTATTGGTAATGTCATTAAGGGTGGCTGATGGTTTGGAATAAGTGCCGCGCGGTGTGAAATGTTCAACTGCCCGATCGAAACCTTTAGCCATAAGGGCATAGCTGTTGTCGATACCAAATTTCTCCAACTCCATTTGTTTAGCAGCTTCGGCAGACAATGCTGGCACACTTGAATCAGTTGGCACAGTAGAATCAGTAGGAACACTTGAATCAGTAGGTACAGTGGCATCAGTTGGAACAGTAGAATCCGCTGGAACACTTGAATCGGCTGCTTCAGGCACTGCTGGAGCGGCAAACTGACTATTCTCCCCACCTTGAATTTGGGTAGGAATAAGAATCTCGTCGCCCACTTGTAGTTGAGCAAAGCTACGACCATTGGTAGTCTCAAGCTCTTTAATATAGTTTGCAATTTGATTGTCGGTGGGGTCAGCAACACCTTGTGCAGTAAGAATATCGTTTGCAACTCTCCAGCAAGAGTCACCGCTAACAACAGTGTATTTACCAGAACCATCAGCTGCTAAGTCAGCAGTGCGACCATTGTCACCAATGGCTTGGGTAGTCAATTCACTAGAAAGAACCTTTTGATTTTGTGGATTGTTTGCATCTAGTAAAAGTGTTTGGCCTTGCTCGTCACGAGCTATTAAATCTTTGCCGTCGAGGCCGACTATAGAAAGGTTTGAAAGAGTGCCATCGGCGTGCAAGGCCTCGGTAGCTTTGGCCAAATCTTCTTGCACCAGCCCAGGGCGATGGGCATGGTCACTCAATAATTCTTGTGCTACTTCGCTCAAGTTATTGCTCTTGGGAGCTTCAGTGGACTCTGCTGCTGGAGCGTCCGTTGTCTCGAGATTGGCCATTACTCTCTCCTCAATATCTAGCGGTCGGTCTATGCAAGCAAAGTAACATTGCCACTTAGACATGAAGTAGACAGAAAGAAGAGCAAATTGGTTCAGTTAGACCATGACATGACAAGCGCTAATCTAAATTGTCGCCATCCGAGGCAGCCGATGGGTCGGGCTTGGAGACTTTGTAGCCAAGATTTTTGACATTGGTAATATATCCAGGAGCCAACTCAGCATCGAGCTTTTGACGCAAGCGGCCGACGCATTTGCGTACGGCCTGCTCTGTAGAGTCAGACTCTGAGCTCCACAACCGATTAAGAAGCTCTTCAGCCGAGAAAAATTGATTCTCATGGCGCATAAAGAACTCCAGCAAGGCTAGCTCTTTTGCATGTAAGGTAATTTCTTTGTTGCCAACTTTGGCCAAGCCACATTTGCGGTCAAGACTTAGCTCACCGACTTTGAGGATGTCGAATACCTTGCCCGAGCGAGGACGGCGCAGAATGGCAGACACCCTGGCCAGCAGTTCATCTAGTGAAAAGGGCTTGGTTAGATAGTCATCAGCGCCCGTGTCTAGACCAGCCACCCGGTCTTGAACGGCGTCACGTGCAGTGACAAAAAGAATTGGCACAACCCCGCCTCTAGAGCGGTACTCAGCGCAAAGAGCCAAGCCGCTGTCAGCCTTGATATTCCAATCAAGAATGACCAAATCGTAGTCGTAGATGAAAAGCCGTTGCAGACCTTCTGGCGCTGAGTCCACCCACTCCACGGTATAATTTGCAAACTCTAGGCCATCGGTGACAGCCTCAGCTGTATCGGCTTCGTCTTCAATTAAAAGAATTTTGGCCATAAATCTCGACTTCAGATCCGCTATTAACGTTGCAGGAAACCAGTGCGAAGCCTCAATTTATCACACAAAGCCTTTGTACTTATACTAGTTCCTCTATTTTTTGAGGTTCTCTTTCTCACGGCCTCAAACATAAGCCTGGCGCAGCTTGACAAGGCTTATGCCCTAGAGAATCAAACCCGCGGCGTGCTGCAGATAGTTAACTTGCAAACCAAAATATATCCCGACGCAGCAGCGGCTTTAGGTTTGGCCGTCGCCAACCGCGATATTAGCCAAATGAACAAGATGCACCGCTCCCTGGCTAAATTGAAAAAAGATCGAGAACTGCTCATGAACCGCGGCGATCTCGATACTAGTATTTTGCGACAGTTCAATGCCAGCGTAGAAAAGGTTATAGTCGGGCTTGACGAGGGCGAAGCAGCGGCTCGAAGAGCAGACCAATTTGCTTTCATGCGTTGCTTAGAGAAACTGCAACAGATAATCGGCGAGTGCAATGATGAAGGCGATCGAGTTTCAGCCATTCAAATAAAAAAAGCGCTAGAGCAACGGGCAGAACAAGAAAGGCTTAGACGTGATGTACAAATGCTCTCAACAGCTGCTGTTGTGGTCAGTATTTTTATATCGATTTTGATGGTGCTCATTTTCAACCGCAGCATTGCCAATCGTCTAAAAATTATCAGCAACAATGCCATCGACTTTGCCAACGACAAGCCAATGGCGCCCTTATTAAAGGGCAATGATGAAATAGCTCAGCTTGATCGAATCTTTCACAATATGGCCTTTCGTATGAACGACCTGAGAAGACGAGAAAAAGCATTGACAGAAAATGCTTCTGAGATCATCTGTTCTATAGATACCTACTTTGAGTTTGACAGTGTTAACAAGGCCATTACTCGCATTCTTGGCTATCTGCCTGAAGAATTGATTGAAAAATCGCTTGCTTCAATCTGCAGCGACGACCCGCAAAAAATTCGCGCAACCTTTAAAGAAATTGCCGAAAAGAAAGAAAACAAGCCATTTCTGCTGACGATGAAAACCAAGCAAGGTGAGCTGCGTGAGATCATGTGGTCAGCAGTTTTTGACAAAGAAGAAAAATCATATTTCTGCGTTGCCCACGACGTCACCGAAATCAACAAGACAGCTAGACTCAAACGCGAACTGACTGCTATGGCTACTCACGACTTGAGAGCACCACTAGCTTCGCTGCAGCTAACTCTTGATCTATTCTGCAAGAACACATATGGTGAGCTGACAGAGCGCGGCAAACACAGAGCGACTCAAAGTGCAGCTACTATTGGACGACTGGTTAAGCTGATTAACTCATTTCTTGAAATTGATAAACTTGAGTCAGGTACGATTGAGTTAAGTCTAGAAGAAAAAATAGTAGCTGATCTAATTCGCAGTGCCAGCGTAGCAGTGCAAAGCAAGGCCGAGGCAAAATCACTTAGTTTTCAGATGGAAGGCTGTTCTCTGACAGTAGAATGTGATGCCAATCGCATGACTGACGTATTTCAAAACTTGCTCGATAACGCCATCAAGTATTCACCTGTAGAAGGTGCAGTAAAAGTAGTCGCTGAAAAAGAAAACAATATGGTGCGCATTGCAGTTATGGACCAAGGCCCTGGAGTGCCGCCGGAAAAAGCAGCAGTAATTTTTGAGAAGTTTAAGCAGGGCAACGTTAATGCCACCACTGAACAGCAGGGTACTGGCCTTGGCTTAGCAATATGCAAAGCAATAATCGAAGCTCATGGCGGAGATATAGGAGTAACTACCGCACCTGGATGGGGCAGTGTTTTCTGGGTAACCTTACCAATGAGCAAAAGCCAATAAGCAAAAGTCAGAGCTAAATATTTAGCTCTGACTCGCACTACTACAACTTAGATTCTTAGCTAGCTAGTCTGATTTTGTCATCAAGTTTATCGAGAAAAGAGCCGTATTCTTGATCAATCTTGCTGCTTGGTGGCACATGTTCGCGAAAACCTGGCACTCTATTTCCACCCTCTCCACCGCGCTGAGTCTGCGGATGTTGTCTGTCTTGGCTTTTGCGATCGTCACTTGGTTTAGTCTTTGGGTACCCTTCAATATCTACATTGAAATCAAGGCACTCTTCCTTCTTCTTCTGGCCACCATCTTTCTCTCTATTTTTGTCCTTATCTTTGCTTGCGTCATTGTCGATAGATTTTTCTTTGTTCTTGAGCGCGTCGCCCATCCCTTGCTTAAGTAGTTCAGCCCCTAAGTCAAGCTCACCGTTTTTGACAATAGGCATCTGGACCATATCTTTAGTAAGGGAATTGTCAGAAGTGTCGCCACGTTGAACAGTTGCTGAAGCAGCCGCGCCAACAGCCTTACCGCCTGCAGCTATACCTTCGGTGGGACAATTGCTTTTGCGTCCTGATTTATCAATGCAATCCCAGGCTTCATTAGAAAATGCATTGCTTGAAACCCGATTGTCATTGGAGCTTGTTCTCAAAGCACTTGATTCACTTACTACATCTGGATTCGGCATGGTAAAAATCTCCTCGTGCGGCGTCTATGCAAGCATTATGCGTTTCCAAGTGGACATGAAGTGGACAAGCTAATGCAATGGGCCATAAAGTGTTTTTTCGTAATCACTCACCTGCCCGCTGCGGCAGAAGAGCTTTGTATGGGGCATAGCGTGTTGCAGCTGGCTCATCTCAGCAGGGGTATAAGAATTTGCAGGGAGGTTGAGAGTGGACAAATCAGTTCCCTTTAGCGCCATTAAGTCGCTTGTAGATAAATTGCAGTTGGTCAATGAAAGAAAGCGCAGCTTCTTCAGAGGTTTTAAGAGAGCTAGGCCTTTTGCTGTCATCAAATCTTGCGAAAGTCCAAGAGATGTGAGGTTTGCCAGCTTAGAAACTTGCTGCATATCACCATCGCGCACGCCACAGCGGTTCAGTTGGAGATTCTCTAAACTCTGAAACTTGCTCAGATAGACAAAGGCCTTTGCATCGAGCAAATTTGAGGTCAATTCAAGGCTCAGTAGCTTTCTCAAGCTAGTTACTTCTTTTAGAAAAGTGCCATTGATTCCTGTCATATAAAGGTTTAGGCGCTCTAAATTAGTCAATGCCTTGAGGGGCGTGAGCGACTCGTCTGTCAATTCAGAGACAGACAAGTCGAGGTAGCGCAAGCCGGTTAGGTGCGATACCGGTTTGATTGCCCTAATCACCTCAGCCATTATGCCGGTGTTAGCAAAGCTCAAACAATCAACGACGTTGGGATCTAACTTAGTCAATACTTCGGGATGCTCAGTAAGTTGATATGACGCCACCAAATAGACCACTGCCTGATCTGGCACTGCAAACTGTACTGTTCCTTTCGCCTCACCAACAAACCGCCCAAGAGTTTCTGCCACCATCTTGCTGTTAGGATAGTGATGAGGGCTGACTTTATCTTTATAGACGTATAGCCGACCAAGAGAAAACTGACTGGGAAAAACAAGCTTTCGTATTGCCGCAGCCTTGGCCGTTTTTAGAGAAGGTGAACTATTAGATGGAGAGCCAGCCCAAGCCTGTGCTGAAAAATAGATACAAGCAAAACCAAGTAGCCAACTTATACAAAGAACGCGCATAGTCAATTAATTACCCTTTTTGTGCACGCTTCACTAGCGCTTGCCAGGCTGGATGCAAGGAAATTTGGCTGAGCGACTGATGAAGGAGGGTAATTCCTGGCTCTTTCTTAAACCATGTGGAAGCTCCAGAGGGATGGGGCAGTGGTATCACATCGCAATCAACGCCAAACAATGTTTTCTCGAATTTTTGACCAATAACATCTACCAATTGGCCCTTGCCTAAGACTTGCTCAATAGCTAGCTTACCTACTGGAATGACTAGCTCGGGTTTTAAAATATTGAACTCGGCTGCCATCCACTGCGAGCAGTTTGAAATTTCTACCGGGTTCGGCACTCGGTCGCCACCAGTAACTGTCTTTCCCGGAAAACAGCGACAAACAGCAGCCATGTATGCAAGTGAGCGAAACTGTTCTTCGTTCAAACCAATGGTCGAATACCATTTAAATAGAGTCTTTCCAGCGGTCCAAGCAAATGGCTTTCCATAGGCTCCTTCGTGGGGGCCCGGCGCTTGGCCAATCATGTAGACCTTCGATAACAGCGCGTGGTGGCTCACCACCGGCCCCACCATTAAAGGGCAAAGAGTGCAGCTGTTGAGAGCAGCTACGTGGTTTTCAATTGCAAGCTGTGACTTCATTTGCCGGCCTAAAAGCTTAATGATACTGCTAAAATTGCTTATTATGGAAGGCCATGAGCACTTATGCAATTAGATCAGACCTGGCTAGTTGACCTAGCAATCATCGGCCTCTACTTCATTGTAATTATGTATGTAGGGCTAAAATTTGCCCAACGTGAAAACACTCTGGCTGATTTTGCTTTGGGTGGCCGCTCCCTGCCTTGGTTAGCGGTACTAGCCTCTATTATTGCCGCAGAAACCAGCGCGGCAACATTTTTAGGCACTCCGGGGGAAGGATTCAAACTACTCAATTACTCTTATCTGCAAATATTAGTTGGCACTGTAATTGGTCGCATTATTGTGGCATTCCTCTTTATCAAGCCATTCTTTGATCTAAATGTCTATTCTATTTATGAATATCTAGAAACACGTTTCGGCAGAGCCACCCGGTTGGCAGCTTCAGGCACCTTTTTAGTAACAAGAGTATTGGCTTCTGGTGCGCGCTTATACGTATCAGCAATTATTCTTGCTGTAGCTTTCGCTCTAGTTACTGGCTCACCACTGACCAAAGGACAAGAGCTAGCGGTCTACTTAGTGGCAATAGTTTCAATCACTGTTCTCACCGCTATCTACACCTCGATTGGTGGCATCAAAGCTGTAGTCTGGACCGACTGCATTCAAGCGACAGTAATGCTTGGTGGCGCTAGTGGTGCCATACTTGTATTGCTAATGAATATGCCAGAAGGCATCACTTCTGTGCAACATTTTTACAACCACACAGCCATGCCATTCTTCATCAGTGGCACAAACTCAGATGCCAGTCTTTGGCAGAATATCAAGGCTGTTCTTGGTGCCGACTACACAATTTGGGCAGCTTTTCTTGGCGCCACCTTCACGACGCTTGCAACCCACGGCACCGATCAAGATATGGTGCAGAGAATGTTGACAGCCCAAGATTACAAGAAAAGCAGGCTGTCGCTTATTCTGTCAGGCCTTGCCGACCTTCCCATTGGCTTCATCTTTCTCACCATCGGCATTCTCATGCATCTGTATTTTCAACAACAGCCTGACCACAACTTGCCGCAGAAAAACAGTGAAATCTTTGCCTACTTCATTTTGACAAAAATGCCGGTCGGTTTGCGCGGTCTCTTGATAGCGGGAATATTTGCTACAGCCATGGGCTCACTTAGCGCCGCTCTCAATGCCCTTTCAACAAGCGCTACTCGTGACTTCACAAAAAGCAGTGGGGAAGAAAATACTGAGGGTGGCAAGTCAGTAAAAACAGCTCGAACACTTACTTTTGTCTTTGCCTTTCTCATGATAGTGGTGGCAAGCGCCACCTCATACTTTGTTATTGACCATCCAACATCACGCATCATTCCTATCGTATTAGGCATTTTCGGATATACCTATGGCTCTTTGTTGGGCGTCTTCTTGCTTGGCCTTCTGAGCAAGCGAGGGAGCGACCGCGGCAATATTATTGCCATGATTGCCGGAGCAGTGCTGGTTGCAGCATTGCCGCAAGTTGCCTTTCCCTGGCGAGTAATGTTGGGCTCTCTCACTACCGTGGCCGTGGGAGCCTTATTTAGCACTGACAAGAGTAAAGCGCTAGAAGCAAACAGCTAAAGCTATGACCAAAGATAAAATGTGTTCTAATCTCGCGCCGATTTGCCACAGTATCGCAACCAGCTGTTCTGTTAGTGCAAATGCTGTCATCTAGTATTGAGAATACTTGCAGCACTATTGCCGCCGAGCAGAGCTCGAGAAAAAGCAAAATGACTCTTCGCCAGCTCAGGCAAGAGCCCTTGAAGCCGGAATATTGCCAGGTAAGCTGCTAAATCATTGATTCTGGTTTTAGCCATTGCCACGAGCAAAGCCACCAAGGGCGAAGGCAAAACAAAAATATCAGTATGAGCAAGAGAGAACTAACCCAAACCGGCAAAACGGTTACGGCACAGTAACTTCGGGGATCCGTGTCAGCAATTGAGAATTTGAGAATGAATGTCAATCTTTGCAAAATGGCGAAAACGAAGCCCTAGGTGCCATTAAGGTTGCAATTGTGGGAAAATCAGAAAGGAGACCATCGATGATGCGATTATCTGGCCACACTTTCAATCCCACTATTATTTATGAGCTCATGCCACTAGGCATCTGCACTAAGTAGGGGT
Organism: Candidatus Obscuribacterales bacterium; assembly: GCA_021732025.1. Lineage (GTDB taxonomy): Bacteria > Cyanobacteriota > Vampirovibrionia > Obscuribacterales > Obscuribacteraceae. The sequence goes on from JAKFVU010000037.1 coordinate 8,126, forward strand.
CGTAAATGGGAAAAGAAAGATAGGGCTCGTCAGCGAACCACTTGTCTCTGACAACGATAACAAGGAGAGCGAAATGTCATATACCATCGTTAGCGATATCTGTGAAGGAATCGGCGACTGTCTACCAGTTTGCCCAGTTGAATGTATTCACTGGACAGAAAAGACCAATACCAAAGGTCACAAATATCCGATTATCGACGACAGTACCTGTATTGACTGCGGCGCTTGCCTCTCAGCCTGCCCTGTAGAAGGCGCTATTCTAGATGACTGGCAACCTGAACTACAGAAGCCATAGTCAAGAAGTCATAACAGCTAAGAGACAGCCCTAAAACTGTCTCAGCTGTGCAGTTACTAAAAAAGCCGAGGAGCAAATCCTCGGCTTTTTGTTTTGCAGACTAGTTAATCGAAAGGCCATACAAAGATATGGTCATCAATCTATATAGATATCTCGGCCAAGATTGTTGTAGCCAATCGGCTTCTGCTATGAGCAGCCATGCTCTCGGTATAGTGCACGGCAAACACAACAGTCGTGTTGGCTGGAGCTGCTCCAATTTCTAGCATTGCTGAAGCACGAACGCTGACAGTTTGATAGAGATTGAGGAGCTGCAGTGAATCAGCCTTGAAGATGGCGATCAGACCGGGCGCGTCATCAACTTCAAGTGATGATTTAAATGGTCCAAGAAAAGCCTCGCTGCCCATGGTGAAAGGCTGACTTGCTACATCATCTAAATCAGGAAAACTTTTGAATGGAGTTTTCGCAATCGTCAGCATTTTTATTCTTTGACCCCTGAGCTAGCAAAAAAACTGCAATCAACACAAGGGATAATAATACCGATAGGCCCAAGGTTATACTTCTTACACAATACCTTTATGTTGTGAAACGAATTGCCCATTTTGACCACTCCTGAAGATCAAAAAAACATCGATAATAAAACTATTGTATTCACCACCCCATTAAATACATCCGTTGCATATGCACCAGGAGGCATTAGACAAAAGGTGAAAGATTGGTAGTGCTCGCCCTACCAAATTTTCGCTCTCTTCTCTTCTTCGCGCCACATCGGGTCACCACTTTTGATACCAAAGGCATCATGAAACTCTTGGAAGTTCACCAAGGGTCCAACAGAACGAAATGGGCCAGGTGAGTGCGGATCGACAGTAATCAGGCGACGCTGTTCTGCTTCTCTAATATTGATACGCCAAAGCTGGGCAAACGACAAGAAGAATCGCTGTTCAGGAGTAAGGCCATCAATATTCTTGCGTTTACTCGGGTCTTTCTTCAGAGCTCGCTGCAAGGCATCGTATCCAATACTGACACCACCCAGGTCGGCTATATTTTCACCTAAGGTGAGCTTGCCGTTTACATGCAAGCCTGGCAGAGCCTCAAAGGCATTGTATTCTTCGACTACTTTCTGAGCTCTAGCATCAAACTGTTTGGTATCGTCTTCAGACCACCACTCAGTCAAATTTCCATCGGCATCAAAATGCCGACCTTCGTCATCATAGCCGTGAGTTATCTCGTGGCCAATTACAGCACCAATGCCACCATAATTGACAGCATCGTCCATAGTGATATCAAAGAAAGGCGGCTGGAGAATACCGGCAGGGAAGACTATTTCATTCATGGTCGGATTGAAATAGGCATTGACTGTAGGCGGTGTCATCATCCATTCGCTGCGGTCAACAGGCTTGCCGATTCGTGCCATTTGCCGCGCCACTTCAAATGCATCAGCTCTGGTGACATTGCCAAAATAGTCATCACGCTTTATAGCAACGGCTGAATAATCGCGAAACTTGTCGGGGTGGCCAATCTTCTGGACAAAGCGCTCAAACTTAACCATGGCCTTTTTGCGAGTAGCCTCGCTCATCCAATCGAGCTTCTGCAAATGTTCAGAAAATACCTCACGCAGATTGTTCACTAACTCGGCCATGCGCTTACGTGCATCAGCAGTAAAGTATTTCTCTACATATAGTTGGCCTAAGGCCTCTCCAATCTCGTGATCAACAACTTTGGCCACACGTTTCCATCTAGGCTCTTGTTGCTCTTGCCCACTCAAGGTTTTGCCAAAGAAGTTAAAGTTCTCTGTCTCTACAGCATCGTGTAAGAATGGTGCCGCCTCGTGCAGTAAGTGCCAGCGTAGATAAGTCTTCCACTCGTCAATAGAGTGAGCTTTGACAATCTTATTTAAGGCATCAAAATATTCCGGTTGACCCACCACAGCATAAGGCAAGCTGTTAATGCCGCGTTCATCGAAATAAATCTGCCAAGGAACGACTTTGCTACCAGCCACTAAATCAGCCGCCTTGACCTTATTGTAGTTCTTAATAGGATCACGCAAGTCAACTCGAGAACGGCTCTCTTGAGCCAACTCTTTCTCAAGTTTGAAAACAGTGTCGGCGTCTTTAGCCGCTTCAGTGCTGCTTTCACCGAGAAGCACAAACATCTTCTTGAGGTGCTCAATGTAAGCAGCTCGCTGAGTGGCAAATTGCTCTTTGAGATAATAATCACGGTCGGGCAAGCTAAGGCCACCCTGCATCAATTGAAAAGCATAAATACTGCTGTCTTTGGCATCAGCATCGACGCCACTAGAGAATATTCCACCTAAGCCTTGCTTGTGAAAATCAGCAAGCAGCTTGAACATCTCATCTACATTCTGAAGCTTGGCAATAGAGTCAAGTTCACTCTTAATCGGCTCAAACCGTTTTTTCTCAATTAATTCATGGTCCATGCCTGAGGCAAAGAAATCGCCGACTTTTTGCCTAGCAGTTGGCGCGGCACTAGCACTATATTTCTCTTCGCTGGCGCTCTTTAAAATGCCATGAATTAGGTAGTTGTTTCGCTCAGCTAGTTCACTGAAGCTTCCCCAGCGAGCCTTGTCAGCAGGTACTGGATTATTTTTGATCCAATTGCCGTTGGCATATTTGTAAAAATCAGCTGAGGGTTTGACACTCTTATCAATATAATCGACCGAAAAGCGTGGAATTTTCGGCTCTTTAGTGCTGTCATTTGACCCAGAGAGAGCCACCGCACTATTGGCAAGAAGCAGACCACTGCATGACAATGCCGTTATAATGCCTATGGTCAAATTATTCATCACTGCCCTTTCCATGGAAGCCCCTTTCGATAAAAAACAGATTATAGCTTCAACTGGAGGTTTTATGCCCAGCGGCAAAACCAAGTCAAAAACGTTCTACAGTAAGCCAGGCCTACAATTTCTGATTTCTTTGGGCATCCTATTTTGGCAATTTAACCCAGCCATGGCTACCCCATCATTTCCCCAGGCCCAAGCTGACTATAACAGCGGTAAGTTCTCCCAAGCCCTTGAATCTTTCAAGGTTCTCAGTGCTGCCTATCCAAGCAATATATTGGTGCACTATTACAT
>JAKFVU010000021.1 GCA_021732025.1 Candidatus Obscuribacterales bacterium
GAGGCACCAAACCTTCAGGAAGGTTTCAAAAATGTTCTTCTCACCGTAGATAATTCGCCTTATTCTCGCGCAGCGCTAGCCTGGGTTAAAACCCTTAACTGGTCGTCTGCCACACGCTTCAAGCTAGTCACTGTCGTACAAGCTTTAACTGATTCGTTTGCATCAGAAGAGAGTGCTGTTCGTGCCACCAGTTTGACCAGGCAGCATGATTCACTACACGCTATGGCTCGTAGCGAGCTAGAAGCAATGGCTCAAGATTTGATTGAACATGTCGGCCCTGGTCGTGTCACTACCCAGGTTGGCGAAGGTGACCCTCGCGAAGTAATTTTGCATGTGGCTTCTAATTGGTCGGCTGATTTGATTGTAATGGGTTCGCACGGTCGCACTGGCCTGACTAAGCTCTTGCTTGGTAGTGTTTCTCATGCTGTCGCTGTACACGGTTATTGTTCTGTCGCTATTGTTAAAGGTGTCGTACCTAAGGGTCAAGGCGCCAAGCAGCAGCAGACCGGTATGTTCAAGGTGCCAGAAGCGAAAGAGATAATTGATCGCTTGCCACCGCCACCACCTAATAGTCCAACTGATACTCCCCACATTCAGCCTGGTGGCATGATGTAACGTTAATAACAAGCATGTTAGGGCTTGCTTATGACTTGATAAATGAGCACAAAGGCCACAATTAGAATCAGTATTAGGGCTTTAGCTATAGAAAGTAAGCGTTCCATCAGCTTTGTGCCACGACCAAATGTAATACTGCTAGTAGTGGCATAGGTGCTCCTAGGCTGGTGGATGTTTGCGCAAGACTACTTCTCTGACGATTATGTCTATTCTATCCATTAACTGAATATCTTTCTCGTGATCATTAGGGAAGAGGTCAGCATTGAGCTGGTGCAGTCTTTGCAATAAATGTAGTTGCGGAAATGACTTGCCAAACAATTGCATTTCGCACCAAGCTACTCGCGACAAAGTACGTTCGTGACTAGACGGTACATTGGGTTTAGCGGCGTCTATAAGTTGTTGTTCAATCATGCGCTTATGCGCTTCAGCGGCCGGATCATTAGCATCTTCAATTGATGAGTAACTGCTGGCCGAATTTTGACTGGCGGCAGCAATTGAGTTGACCGGATTGAGATCGGAAGCAATGCTGCGCAACCCTCTGACAAATGGATTGCTTTCAAATGTTCCTAGATTGCCTGCGGCTACTCCTTGAGTCTGGCCATCCATCTTCATTCGCGGATTAACTGCTAATGCGTTTTCTGGTTTGATGTGCAGTTTGACTTCGGCGTATTGATCAAGAGCGTCTGTTCGTGCTGACAAATCTGTGCTGTGAGATTGGGCACCAAAGGCTTTTAATTCCATTCTATTTAGTCTGCTAGCAATCGCCTCTGTGGGATAGCTCTGGCCAAGTATGGCAGTCTCTAGTGCTGTTACACGTGGATAGTGACCGGGAGATTGATCTGCTTGATCAAGTTGAGCTGCTGTATTGTAAGCACCGGGGCTGTAAGCTGCAGCTGGGCGAGTGGTGGGCGGTTCGACTGGCTTAGGCTGCAACTCAGCAGGCAAGCCAACGGCTGCTACTATTTGTGCTGTACGATGAGCGGCATCACCACTGTTGGTTGCACCAAAGATGAAGTTCTCAAGCCGATTGAGGCGCTGATCGTCAGTTTCACTTTCAAAATTTCGTTCGAAATATTTGTGCTCATATCCGCGAATTTCGCGGGTAATGTCATCGGTTTTAGGTTTACTGGCAGCATTGCTGGCATTGACAGTTGGACTAGGAGCACTTTTACTAGCGGCCTTAGCAGTTGGCGTCACTGTTTGGGTGTTGGCACTAGTGGCTCTGTCTGAACTTGTTGCAAGAACTGCCGCTATCAAGGCGGGAAAAACAATGCGACGCAATCTACTATCTCCAGATCAATCGCTGCTACTTTATAAGATGTGATGTTCCGCTTGTAAGCTAATTTGTTTAAGGTTGTTTCACGAGTAAGCTTGAGAACGCAGCATCTTAAAGAGTCGCACTTGATCATCCCGGCCCACGGCATAGGCATGATTGAGGTGGAAGTCTATAACTTTCAGAGCATCAAGCTTTGAGTGATTGCCAATGCATGCCTGGGCTCTGAGCTTGCCTAGGCTGAATCCCAAGTCTGAAGACAGCTCACTATGGTCGACCAATCTCTCGGCTAAGTCTAAGAGTTTCAGTGCCAGATTATAGTTACTTTCTGCCAGAGCCTCATCAACACTTAGTATCAACGAGCGCAGTCGGTAGTTGCGGCGCAGCGCGACGAGGGCGAGAAAATCCGGTCTAAAGTCTTGGTTCGTGCCGCGCTTTTCGTGTTCGCTGACGGCGCAAGAAAGCAAGTCATGTACTTCTGGATGGGCTAGACCTAGTTTGATCGCCTTCTCTAGGTCTTTTTGACAGAGTTCAAAGGCGCAAAGACCGAGAAAGGCTTTAGCCCTCATAAATAGATACTGAGCCTGGGTCGGGTGGCGCTCTATCAAAATGGTGAAGTTGTTTACTGCCAGACTGTAGTTCGCCTGTTCAAGAGCTTCTCGGCCATTGATAAAGGCGAGCGAATCGGTGTGATCGCATCCGAAAGATTCTGACTGTTCAAAGAACTGAGCCATTTTTGTCTAAACCTAAAACGTATTAAGTAGAGGTCAATTGTCAAGAAGTAATTTCATCTTAGCAAAAAATATCCCAGCCCACGAGGGTTTGACCCTGGCTTAGGTAAATTATTATTCAGCTTTCAGTAATTGTTGTATGCGGGTATGAATTGCTGACACACCTGGATTGCCTAAAGTATAGAGCAACACTTCATTGTTTTTCTTCAGGTAAAGAATGGCTGGCATTGGCTTTATGCCGTATTCAACTAGAAGTGGTTTGTTCTTTTCTTCATCGGCATTGATCAAAACCACGTTTATCTTATCGGCGTCTGAGCCTAGGGCAGCAGCAATATCATCAGGTAGTGTCTTGCAGGCATCAATCCAGGGTGCCTGAAAGACCAATATAGTTGGCTTGGTACTATCTTTTGCCGCGTTGAGCGAAATTTGGGTCAAGGCCGCCGCCGATGATGACCCTAAGGGCGGTGCTATAAATTGTTCGGGTAGTTCCAGTAAAAGTTTGTGCGCTCTGGCTGCTAGAGCCGTTCCTCGTGCTATTCGTAAAGTAGTACTTAAGTGTTCTTCTGCTTGTTTATATTGGCCGAGTAAAATTTGCCCTTCGGCAATCTTGAAGTGTCCCAAACCTTGCTTAAAGGTTGTTGCTTCTTCTTCTCCTGCAGCCGGGGCGGCTTTCGCGATTTCTTCTAGTTTATCGGCTCCAGTCACGACATGCTTTTCGATCCAGTTAGAGACGAGGTCAACCATGTCGTTGGCGAATTGACCTTGTTCAAAAATAAGATGCTCAGCTGAGCCCACCATCACCAGGTTTTTATCAGCCGACTTGATCTTGTTGAATAGTTCTAGAGTACCGGATGGTTTGATTAGTCGGTCACCAGCACCTTGGAGAAAGAGCACTGGCATATCGGCAATAAGCTGAGCCTTAGCCGGATTCTGACCCATTAGGTGATGGAAGTGATTTAAATCTTTGGCAGAAAATCGACTGCGACTAAGGGGATCTTGCTCCCATTCTTCTGCTACTTCTGGGTTGCTAGTTGCTCGGGCAATTACTTTTGGCCCTATTAACAGCTCTTTGTTAGGAGTATAGATAAAACCAAGGGCGGCCTTGATACTGTTGCTTTTTTGTCCTTGGTTCTGTCTAGCCGGCACGCTGCAAATCAAAGCATCAACTAATTTAGGATTATCTGCCGCTGTTTGCAGTGCTAAGGCACCACCCATAGATTCTCCTAAAAGAATGATGGGTAAACCTGGATGAGCCTTGCGTATTGAAATTAAGGCGCTGCGTATGTCGTCGAAGGCCGAGGCAAAGTCAAGGTTGGTAGTTTCTTTCTGATTTTGCCACGAACCAAATCCGCGCACGTCTATGGCATAAGTAGGAATGCCGAGGTGTCCCATTTGCTTGCCGAATGAGGCATAGCTACTGGCATGTAGACTGAGTCCGTGAATGCATAATAGTGCTGCCCATGGTGTGACCGAGAGGTCGCGCCATGCTTCCATCGGTACATCGCCGGCGGTGGTCTTTTCAGAAGAACTGAGTGTAGGTGCCTTTTTTGTTTTAGCCCAGGCCGATTGGCAATAGAAGTTATCGGTTGAAGAAATGGCAAGCGACAGGGCGCTGGCAAGGGCGATAGTAAAAGCTGGCTTTTTCATATTTAGTTTGAAAGTCTCCCGCATAATTCTACTCTGAGACTGCTCTAATGGAAGTCAACTTTGTCTGCGTCATACTGACTACCGTTGGTAATTGTTCTGCAGCGCAAAATAAAGGTTATTGGCATTGACTCCATCTAAAACAAATGCAGTTCTCGACCCAGAGCTGAAAGCAGCGACTCTTGATGAAGAAGAAATGGACCGCCCTTTAGCCGAAGAAGAAGGCTGGCAAATAGCTCGCGCCTCATTCGCCCGTGAGGCTGTCCATTATTCAGTGCGCGGCGGAATTGCCCTGCTAATTCTTTCTGCCCTTGTGCTGGCTGGGTTCTGGTTGATTCATAAAGTGCAGCATTTGCCGCCTCATGTAGTTAATGGCGCCAAACAGATGATTGACCCCGTACTAAAGGCAAATCCTTTCAACAGCGCTGCTGATAATGCCCCACCGGCGGCCACTGAAGCCGTTAAGCCAGTGGTAAGCTCAAGCAACGGTGCCGCCCATGGCTCAAAAACTACTTCTAACAAGCGAAAGCGGCGCCGGGTAGCGGCAAAGGCTGGCCACGGCCATGTTAGACCGGTTCAGGCCGGCGACGACCCCACTGGTGGCCGCATCATATATTCAGATGGCATGATTACCGAATATTCCTGGAAATAGGCCTTTATAGCAGTTCCTATATTTAGTTATGGTTTTGCCTATACCAGGCAATACTTCCCATCAGCTAGCCTAGTTTTAGGCAGTGGCGACGGGATATTAATGAACATCAACGCAGTTACAGACTTTTTGAACAAGCTCAAAGCTAAGCTTGTTCTCGATGCCCCCCGCGAGGAGCTGGCTCAGATGGCCTGCCCAGCAGCCCGGCTCAAGCAGATAGAAGCCCGCTCTAAAGAGAGTGCCGAAATGGTCGAAAGTGTTGCCCGACAAAAGACCACTGTTCGAGAGGTGGCCATTCGCTGGTCTAGCAACCCTGATGGTTTTGTTCGCCAAGAAATTCGTAAGCCTCACCAGATGGCCGGAAACCAAAGCAACTTCGAAATTGACCCCATGGCAAAACTCGACTAGCTTAAGGCCTGACGTTAACTTTATTTGCAGGGAACCAATGAGGCGCTATTCAGTCTCTTAGGCCTGGGTGCACTAGCGGAGTAAACAAGCGGTTGTTTGCCTGGTATTCTGCATTTAAAGAGGTCTTTTAAGTGCGTCGAACCCATATTCAGCTAGCTCTTGCTTGTTTGTCTCTCTCGTTAGCGGTAACGGTAAATTCGGCCGCGGCTGAGACTGTAGAAGTCAAAGCTGTGGACCTAAAAACAGGCGAAGTAAAACCTGTTGACGTTAAACACGTGGACGTCAAAAATCTTGAAGTAAAAGACTCGCATCACGGCTCTATTAACCGCAGCGCTGAAGCCCTATCGCCTCCAGCCAATATTGCTGTTGATTCGGCCGCTGCTGAAGCTTTTAAAGAGACCAAACCCCGTTTGATTTTGGCTCTCTCTGGGGGCGGCTGTAAGGCTGTAGCAGAAATTGGCGTGTTGCGTAGTTTTGAACAACACGGCATCAAAATTGATGGCATAGTTGGCACCAGTATGGGCTCTACTGTTGGTGCTCTTTATTGTGCTGGTGTTTCGGTCGATGACATTGAAAAAATGTACCTTGATGACACCATGCAAAATGCCATGCTCAAAGGGGCAATACTGAGTGTTGTTACTCGCCCAATCAAACCCCTAGTATATATTTTCACCGGGCGACCTTATGCTGGTATCACCAATGGTAAGGGCTATTTAGAGTTGTTGCAAAGCAAATTACCAGCCACATTTAGTGAACTGAAAATTCCCTTTGCTGCTGTTGTAACTAACCTCACTGACGGTGAGACCACAGCCTTGGCTACCGGTGATTTACCCCGTTCGGTTTTAGCCAGCAATTGCGTGCCCACCCTCTATAGACCCATGATGCTGAACGGCAAACTTTATGTTGACGGTGGTTTGAAAGCTAACCTACCTTCAACCATCGCCCAAGGAATGGGAGCTGACATTGTGGTTGCTGCTCTAGTTGATACTGCAATTAAGCCAGTAGCAAATAAGCAGTTTAAGTCAAAGCGAAATTTGTTGATGCGAGTAATGGACATTATGCTTGCCAATGCCGACAAGCAGCAAGCTCATGCCTCGGATATTTTGATTTATCCTGATGTAGATTTCGTCCCTGGTTTGACCAAAGACCGAGACATATTAAAGCGCGGTATTGCCGCCGGGCAAAAGGCCGCCGACACGGTGGCTGTGCGTATCAAAGCTGAACTTCTGGCACTAGATAGAAGTAAAGGGGTCAATCCCAATCAATTGGTAGAAATTCCTAGCAAAACAGTTGATAAAGAAGACACTACAATCAGTCCCGAGTAAAATTAGAGCAATTTTCGAAGGCTCAATTTAAATAGGTGTGAAATGGCCGCAAAGTCTAGCTTGGAATCCCACCCAGATAGTAAGGCTGGAGATGACAATGTTAGTAGCACTGTCAAGAGTAAGCGCACACTCAAAGACCTGATAGATGGCTTTAGCGAATATGGTCCTCAAGACGCCATAGTTAGCTTTGTCAAAAATGGCTCGGTCACTCTCAATTATCAAGGTTTTCTCGCTGAGATTCGCAGTGTTGCAGCTGCACTGTTGAGCCAAGAAATCAACCAAGGTGACAACGTTGTCTTCTTCGCGCCTAATTCAGCTTCCTGGATAATCTCAGCACTTGCCACCATTTACACTGGGGCTACAGTGGTGCCAATTGACTCGCAACAGAACGATGATGTGATCAATCACATTCTGGAAGATAGCTCAGCTGGTTGGATATTTACCGATGAGAAGGGCGCCAAACGACTTGATAAGATTCTGCCTAAATCAGGAGCTAAAGCCAAGTCTAAGCACCGTATAGTACGACTTGATAATGACGAAATTGCTGAGAGCTGGAAGAAAATAGCTGGCGATGATGAAGCATCGCAGAAAAAAGCACAGGCTATCAATCCGCAACTACTCAAGCTAGATGCGTCAAATACTGCAGTTTTATTCTATACATCAGGAACAACAGGTACGCCCAAGGGAGTGCCCCTGACTCATACCAATATGCTGTTACAGCTAGACGAAGTTATTTCTAAAATAGACTTGCTCAAGCCCAAAGACAGAGTGATGCTGCCTTTGCCGCTATTTCACGTTTATCCTCTTAATACTGGTTTGATGGCACCACTTTTGATGGGCCTAACTATTGTTCTCCCTCGTTCTTTGACCGGGCCTGAGATTATGCGGGCTCTAAATGATGGCAAAGTTACTGTCATTGTTGGTGTGCCTAGGCTTTTGCGTTCTCTCTATCAGGCCATCGAAAGCAAATTTCACAAGAACGAAATTGTCGGCGCTGGCTTTGATGCGGCCATCAACTATTGTGTTGGCATGGATAGATTTTTCAACCTGCGTCCCGGTAAGGCTATGTTTGCTGCCGTGCGCAATAAGTTTGGACCGACTCTTCGTTTGTTCACCTGTGGTGGTGCCCCACTAGCTAGTGAATTAGCTTATAAATTAAGAGCGATTGGTTGGGAAATTGGTGTCGGCTATGGACTAACAGAAACTGCTCCATTGGTCACTTTCCGCATGCCTGAAGACCGTGATCTCGAAGGTGTGGGCGAGGCCATTAAAGGGGTTCAAGTTCGCATAGATCCACTAGCTGAGCCAGACGAGCGCTTAGATAAAGACGCTGGCGAAATTGTGGTTAATGGTCCAAATGTTTTTTCTGGATACAAAAATCTTCCTGATTTAAACAAAGAAGCTTTCACCTCCGATGGTTGGTTCAGAACTGGCGATCTGGGTGTGATGAAGCACGGCAAGCTGCATGTTATTGGTCGGGCATCTTCTACAATCGTTATGGAAGGTGGCGAGAAGATTCAGCCTGAAGATGTAGAAGATCGCATTGCTAAGCAACCAGCCATAGCCGAAATTGGTTTACTGCAAGTAGATCATAAGCTGGTGGCACTAGTGATGCCCGATATGAAAGTAGTGGGAGAGCAAGATGCGAAAGCTGCAGTTGCCAGTGCGCTCAAAGTCGCCTCGGGTAGCTTGGCTTCGTATTTGCAGGTCACTAATTTTGCAGTCACCAAAGAGACTCTGCCGCGTACCAATTTAGGCAAAATTAAACGCCACGAACTGCGGGCTCGATATGATGCGGCCTTGGCAGAAGAGAAGGGTGGTAAGAGCAAGAGTAAAAAAGGCGCTGATTCTGCTGGAGCTGAGAGCCTAGATTCTAATGACCAGATTCTAGTAGAAGACCCTGCTGCTGCTGCTTGCTTGAAGTGGTTGAAAGAGCGCTTCCCTGAGCAAGACATCACCCTTGATACCAGTCCTCAGCTTGATTTAAATATTGATTCACTCGAATGGATGCATTTGACACTAGAGTTAGTTGAGCACACCGGTGTGGAGCTGACTGGCGAAGCCGTTGCAAGAGTGACTACGGTGCGCGAGTTATTGAGTGAAATCGTGGCATCGGCAGAGGGCGGTGAAGGTGCTGTCTCACCAATTGATGATCCTGATCATTATTTGACCGTAGAGCAAAAAGAGTTTGTGCAACCCCTAACTGGTTGGCGCATTGGCGCAGCTGAGGCCCTCTATCAATTTACAATGATGGTGATGAGTCCGTTCAGAGTAGAAGCGGTTCATCCTGAAAATATCAAAGATGTGCCACAGCTCGTCTTTGTCCCTAACCACGCCAGCTACATTGATGCTTTTGTCATCGCAGCAGCTTTGCCCAAAGAGCGCGTGAAAAACACTCAATGGGCCGGTTGGACTGGTATTGCCTTTGGTAATCCGGTGTTTTCATTCCTCAGTCGCCTGTCGCGAGTGATACCAATTGAAGCTAAGCAATCTATATTTTCTAGCTTGGCTCTGTCTGTATCAGTACTGAAACAAGGCAACAACTTAGTTTGGTTCCCCGAGGCAGAAAGAACTCTCGATGGTCGCCTCTTACCCTTTAAACAAGGTATCGGGCTCTTGCTCGAAAAGAGCGATGTTAAAGCTGTGCCGGTCTACCTCGATGGTACCCGTCAAGCACTAGCACCGGGTGCCTTCTTCCCTAGTTACGTTCCAATTCGCGTGATTTTTGGTGAACCAGCTACCGGCAGAGAGTTAGCCAAAGAAGGCAAAGGTAAAGAAGCCCCAGAGCGCATTGCCAATGCTTTGCAACAAAGGGTCTTTGCCCTTTCACAGGAAGCTGTAAACAAGCCACCAGAGCCAGAAAGCAAAAAATAATGAGTGCCGCTGATAAAGACCGAGAGATGGAGCCCATGTGGCCATCATTGGTAGCACTGTTGGCAGCAGGTGGGCTCTATGCCGCCCTGCCAGAATCGTTGGCCATTGGACCAAAAGGGTTGCTTGTGGCCATAGTTCTCCTTGCTTTAGTTCCCACCGAAATCGCCCATAGTCGTGGTTGCCACAAATACTGTCGACCAGTTGGTTTGTTTGTCATCAGCAGTGTCACAGTTGGCATGATCGTGTCTGTGGTTTTATTGGTAAAGGCTATCTTCGTCAATCAGGTGCAACCTGAGCAGCTATTACAATCGGCGATTGCCCTTTGGCTCACCAATGTCTTGGTCTTCGCCGTTTGGTACTGGCGCTTAGATGCTGGTGGCCCGCATCAACGCAACCTGCGAGGTGAGCACAACCATACTTTTGCCGCCTTTCTTTTTCCGCAGATGACCCTGCCAGGCCCCGAGCATGATAGTTGGGCACCACTCTTTATCGACTACCTATTTCTTGCCTTTAATACCAGCACTGCATTGTCACCGACCGATGTGCCCGTGCTTTCGCGCTGGGCCAAAGTTTTAATGATGTTGCAAGCCGTGATTTCATTAGCAGTAGTTGTCTTGCTCGCGGCAAGGGCCGTAAATATCCTTTGAGATAATCTATGATTGATAACAGTTGATTCAAGTGGCAGGTAGATGATTCGATTTGGAGAACTG
>JAKFVU010000010.1 GCA_021732025.1 Candidatus Obscuribacterales bacterium
CACCACGCAAACTCTTGGCTGAAATGATTGCAAAATTCCCAGTGCCTGCCAACGATCCCGATGACTGCGAAGTCATTCGCGTCGATGTCAAAGGCACTAAAGGCGGCAAAGAAAAACTTGTGCGCATGGAAACAATTGTTGTCTCAGACAAGAAATGGAAAGTATCTTGTGGTGCGCTAGATACTGGAGTGCCACCATCGATAGCCGCACAAATGATTATTGCTAATCAAGTCGAGAAGAAAGGTGTCTTAGCACCAGAAGTAGCGCTAGACCCAGACCTATTCTTTGCCGAACTAGAGAAACGCAGTATTACAATTAAACGGCTTGAGCCACAGCTTGCAGGGCTGCAATAGTAGCTTTTAACGATTCGCTATCACTAACGTTATAGACAGTCACCGAGCGATCGATCTTCTTAATTAGACCGGCCAAAACTTTGCCTGGTCCAATTTCTACGATTGTGTCAACGCCCTGGGCAACCAAATACTCGACGGTGGCAGTCCAGCGAACCGGGCTCTCCATCTGCTTAGCAAGCTTAGCTTTAAGCTCGGAGGCTTGCTGCGATACTTGAGCATCGAAATTTTGCACCACACCGCATGTGGCATCAGCGAATTGACAGTTTTCTAAAGCTTGTGAAAACTCTTTAGCAGCGCCCGACATCAAGGGTGAATGGAATGCACCACCTACTGGTAGCGGAATCGCTTTACCTGAGCGCTCTTTCACCAGAGCACCAGCGCGAGCAACGGCCTCAGGATTACCAGAGATCACAAGTTGATCTTTGGTATTGAAGTTTGCAACCACCACAACCTCTTCTGCTTTAGAAGCATCAAGGCACAAACTTTCAAGAGCATCCGGTGCCATTCCAAGCACTGCTGTCATGGCGCCTTTAGGGCAGTTTTCCATGAGAGTCGAGCGCTTATCGACCAGCTTGACCGCATCATCTTGCGATAAGACTTTTGCCACCACTAAGGCTGTAATTTCACCAAGCGAATGACCAGCAACAAAATCAGGCTTTGGTCCACCGAGCTTTTCGTAGCAAGCCCAGGCAGCTAAAGCGGTAGCTAAAATAGTAGGTTGAGTATTGATTGTGCGCTTAAGCTCGGCTTCTGGCCCTTCAAAACAAAGGGTGCTGAGGGCGCGACCTGCGGTTTTATCAATTTGACTATAAGTATCTTTGGCTTCGGCAAAGTTATTGAATAGGTCTAGTCCCATACCGACGCTCTGAGATCCCTGCCCGGGAAACACACAAGCAAGCTTGGCCATGGCAATCATTCCTTCTTATTTAATAGCTACTAATTATTGAATAGTGACTGTTGGTTCAGCAGTGTCAGTCTTTACTGGTTTTAGATTGGTCTGAAAAAAAGATTGTTCGATTCTCGATACGACGTCAGCTTTGACCATATCGCAGGCAACGCGAATAGCGTTCTTGACAGCGGTATGACGTGAGCCACCGTGAGCAATGACACATACACCTTTTAAGCCAATCAAAAAAGCACCGCCGAATTCATCGGGGTCGACTCTTTTCTTCAGGGCTTGAAATGCTGGTTTGGCAATGGCGCCACCAAGTTTGCCCCGAGGTGAACTCAACAGCTCTTGTTTGAGCATGTGATTGATCATCTTGGCAATGCCTTCGGCGGTCTTAAGCGAAACGTTGCCGGTAAAGCCGTCGGTAACTACAACATCGACTTTGCCCATGGGGTAGTCGCGACCTTCGACAAATCCGATGAAGTTAATATCTTCGCGGGCCTTAAGCAGTCGATAAGCGTCTTGAACTAACTGGGTACCCTTGGTTTCTTCAGCGCCAATGTTGAGAACGCCAACTCTTGGGCGTTTGACGTTGTGCAAACCAGAATAAAGAATAGAGCCCATCAAGCCGAACTGCATCAACATATGGGCATCGCAATCGGTATTGGCACCGGCGTCGACAACAATGCAGCGGTTTGGATGAATGGTTGGCATCTCGCAGGCAATGGCGCAGCGGGAGATGTTGGGCAAGCGGCCAATGTTAAAGGTGGCAGCGACAGCCGCGGCCCCAGTGGAGCCACAAGCGACAACCGCGTCAGCGTGGCCGTCTTTCACCTGTTTCATGGCCAAAACAATAGACGAATCTTTCTTACGAAGAATCGCCTTACTTGGTTTCTCGTCCATGGCCACGACTTCTGAGGCAGCTACCAAAGATATGTTTAGGCCGGCAATCTCGTGGCGTTTAAGCTCAGCTTCGATTACCGGCAAAAGTCCGACCAATTGAACCGAAATGCCATATTCACGGGCTGCCAAAACGGCGCCGTGAACAACTTCACGAGGAGCATAGTCACCGCCCATCGCGTCTATGGCCACTCGAATCATGCCAGACTCCAGATTTGACTCGTTGTCAAACTAATCACACCAATGAATAACTAAGTCTATTGACCCATTCGCTCTTCAAAGCCGAGTGAACAACTAAACGACAGCGTCTCTTAGTCTTGCTGGTCTACCGCGATAGTAGCCGCAGGCTCCGCAAGCAGTGTGACTGCGTTTCGGAGCGCCGCAATTGGCGCAAGTGCCGATAGTCTGAGCAGAAGCCTTCCAGTGCGCTCTGCGCTGGTGTTGTTTCTGGTGGGATGTTTTCTTCTTCGGAACAGCCATTGCTGTATCGATCCTCCATATTCCGGACTAATTATTATCTACTAAAAAGCCTCTATTCCTGGTTAGGAAAGAGAGTCTTTAGGTTCTTCCAGCGGGGGTCGATTGGTTTTTGGTCTTGACTCTCTTCAGAGTCAGAACCCGAAACGCTGCTACCACGAGCACCTTCCGGTTTTGGAGGACCGGGACACTCATCGCCGCAACGACTAAATACTGGAGAAGCTAACGTTACAGCTTGATACACAACGTCACTGATGTCAATGAAACCATCCTCAGGAATCGAATCATAAAAATCATCTTTAAGTAATTCTTTGTCTCGAGGAGCTCCCATTTCAAATTCGGCCATAGCGCTAAGGCGCGGAACGAAGTACTCATCGAGGTCGACGCTCAGGGCATAAAAATAGGGCCGCAGACAGCTCTGGCACTGCAGTTTAAGTAAACTTTTGACATTGCCCGTGAGCTTGACGCCGCCGGCAGCCAAACTCAGTACCAAGTCACCCACCACAGGCTTGACGGCCTCGTCGATGGGCAAGGTCTCGTTAAAAGCTATATTTTCGCGACGTTGAGGAGTTTCCTTCAATTCGTCGACTGAGATTCTAGTCATTGTTATAGATTATGCTTGAGGAAAATGAATTATAGTACATCGCCAAAACTCTTAATTAAGGCCTCATCGGTGTGGACAGCCACAGGAGAGTCGCTTGCGCAGGCTGCCCTAGTAGTTGAAGCGGGCAAAATCGCAGCCATTCTCAACCACGAGCAATGCCAAAGTTTGCTTGAGAGTGAGCCAGAAGCAACAGGCAAGCTTGAAGTTATTGACCTGCCCGACTGCGTCATTACTCCAGGTCTATTCAATCTTCACACCCACCTTGATTATTCGCAAGCACCAGCCATACCAGAGAACATCTCTTTGTTTACATGGATGGCCCAATTAGTAGCGAGCACAAGGCCGTGGTCGCCTCTGCAATTTGCTCAATCAGCCCTAGCCGGAGCCAAAGCAGCTGCTCTAAGCGGTACTACTTACTTAGTAGATAGCTCTTACACCGGTCAAACCGCCGAAGCGATCGCACAAACAGGCCTGAAAGGCTTAGTTGGCTTGGAACTATTTGGTTTAGACGAAACACTAGCCGAGCGTATCTTCGAGCTCTGGCAGGCACGTTACCAATCTTTAACCAGCACCGCCAGTGGTGCACTCAAAGAAGCCCTACAGTGCGGGCAAGTGGCTATTACTATCGCGCCCCATGCCCCGTATACAGTATCCCCAACTCTCTGGGCCAAAGCGCGAGACTGGGCCGCCAGCCAAAACCTCATGCTCACAGCCCACCTGGCTGAATCACAAGCAGAGTACGACTGGATTTTCAGTCAATCGCCCGAACTAGACGCCTACTTGGCCAAAGTCATGCCGCCCGGACCTAAGCCTTTTGCCACTCTATTAAATGAATTGACCTGGCGCGGCAGCGAACGCAGCCCAACCAAACATTTAGAGCATTTTGGTTTATTAGATAAGAACCTCATTGCCGCTCACTGTGTCGAACTCGATACAGAAGACAAGCAAATTTTTGCAGCCAGCAAAGCCAGCGCCGCTCTCTGCCGGCGCAGCAATGAACGGCTTATGACTGGCCCGGCGACAGCCAGCGAATTTATAGAAGCAAAAATCAAGTTTGGCTTTGGTAGCGACAGCCTGGCGTCTAATAGTGACCTGAGCATGCTCAAGGAAGCGGCAGCTTGGCTCCCCCAAATGACCGCCGAGCAAGCACTGAGCCTGATTACGATAAAGGCGGCCGAGGCTGTTAATATCGCTGAAAAAACGGGTTCAATTGAAATGGGTAAGGCGGCAGATTTGGCAGCGTTTCCACTGAGCAGTGATTTTTGGCAAAATGATCATGATCAAGAAGCAGTTGCTCGCAAACTCTTAGAGTGCGCACCAAATGCCAGCCACCTCCTAGTCGACGGTAAATTCGTTGTCTACCAAGGCAAACTATTAGCTGATAGCTAGTGTAAGAGCAGAGATTAATCTATACTGAACTTTGATTTAATTGATTTTTCAATTTGTAATTTCCAGATAAAGGGTCTATTTGAAATGGCAGGACGCACAGACCACATATGTAGCGGAAGAACTTGTATGTTCTGTCGCGTGCTGGACAATCCACAAAGAGCCCAGCTCGCCGGCACAAGAGTCTTTATGGACAACCAAGTGATTGAGCGAGTGAAAGAGCTTGAGCAGCGCTCACTCTTGACTGCTGGTCAAACTAATTTATCAAGCGCCAACGGCGAAGAAATTGAGAAGTTGGCTCTGCTTGACACCCTGACCGAGCTATATAACTCGCGCACATTCACTAAAGAAGTAAAAGACGAACTGAAACGGGCCAAACGTTATAAGCGCCCCGTCTCACTTTGCATGGTGGCAGTGGACGGCTTTAGAGACATTCAACGCTCATACGGCGCTCTCACTTCAGACGCTGTCTTAAAAGTAATCGGTGGCGTATTGCGTGGAGCAGTGCGTGACGTTGACATCCCAGCTCGTTATAGCTCAGAAGAATTTGCCATTATCTTGCCCGAAACCAATGCTTCTGGCGCTGCCATAGTGGCTGAGCGCATTCGCAATCGGGTGGCCAGCCACGGCATTACACACAATTGGCACAACTTAAAAGTGACAACTAGCGTCGGATTAGCTGCCTTCCCCACCCATGCAAGAGAGCACGATGAGCTCTTAGCCCGCACTATTCAGGCTCTTGAGCTAGCAGTGCAGCGTGGTGGCGACCAAGTAATCACGGCCTAGACTTAGAAAAAACGCCAATATAAGAAGAAATTTCAGCGCTTAATTGCCTCAACGCTTCATGGCGAGGCTGAACACAAGGCTTTCAAGAGCACTTTTACGCTAGAATTTGACCTTTCGTAGGTCAATATTTAGGCTGTAATTTTTAAAACATGAGCATATTCGGGCAAAAGAGCGGTTCCTATAAAGGAAGCTCCAAAGATTTCTTCCGAGACTGGAAACCCTTCGCGGTAATTGCAGTCTTGGCTTGGTCACTGCTTTCACTCTTTCAAATAGTGCCAGAAGGCAATATCACCGAGTGGCAACGGCTGGCCAATCTCACCGGCAACGACCTCCAAGTTGAGGTTTTGAAGCGGGTAGAGAAGCTCCCTGGTTGGGACAAAATGAACAACTACCAGAGAGAAGATGCCATCAAAACCGAATATGACAATGCTGGCATGGGCAACAATATTCAGGTTTTAGCTAACTACAAAGGCTACGCTCTCTTCACCAATCTCAAGCTTGGTCTTGACTTGCGTGGTGGTAGCCAACTACTGCTCAAGGCTATTCCAGCACCACCAGAAGTGCCTGAAATTACCACTCCCGTTATGGACGGTGTATTGACCGTTATCAACAACCGCATTAACAGCCTCGGTGTGTCCGAAACTTTAGTGCAGAGAGCTGGCAAAGACCGCTTGATTGTTGAATTACCTGGTATCAAAGATCCACAGCAAGCCAAAGACCGCATTGGCACCACCGCTATGCTTGAGTTCAAAGAACTCGACTTTACTTCAGAAGGCATGCCTTACTGGAAAGAAGTTGGTCTGACCGGAGCTGATTTTAAAAGAGCACAGGGCACGCCAACAGCTGGTGGCACCTGGCAAGTAGATTTTGAGTTTAAAGATCGCGGCGCTAAGAAATTTGGTGAATTGACCTCACGCTTAGTAGGAAAATGCATTGGTATTTTCCTTGACGGCCAACCCACCGATAGAGGGGCAGACGGCCGCCCAGTACCAATCGAGAGATATCAGGGTGTGCGCGTCAACGAACCAATCATGGGTGGACGCGGCCAAATCACCGGCAGCTTCTCTAAAGATCAAGCTGTCGACCTGGCTCTTAAACTCAATGCTGGTGCCCTGCCTGTGCCAATCGAAATTTTAGAAGAGCGCACAGTGGGGGCCACTCTCGGACAAGATTCAATTCATAAAAGTATGGTTGCCGGTGCCGTTGGTATCGCTGCTGTTATGGTCTTTATGGTAGTGATTTACGGCCTACCTGGTCTCATTGCCGACTTGGCCCTAGTGCTCTATACACTGGCTACCTTAGCCATTTTCAAGACTATCCCAGTAACTTTAACTCTAGCTGGTATCGCTGGATTTATTCTCTCTATTGGTATGGCGGTTGACGCCAATATTCTGATTTTTGAAAGAACAAAAGAAGAATTGAACGCTGGCAAGAATCTGTGGGTTGCTGTTGAAAACGGCTTTACTCGGGCGATGTCATCTATTTTTGACAGTAACGTCAACAGTTTAATTGCTTGCAGCGTGCTCATGCTCTTTGGTACTTCATTAGTGAAAGGCTTCGCTGTCACCCTAGCAATTGGTGTGGCAGTCTCGATGTTTACAGCCATCACCGCCACACGCACGATGCTGCACTTGATTCCATCAAGCCTCGGTTTGTTTGGTCACAAGACTGAGAAAAAAGCTAACAAAGTTTTGACCAAGGAGGCCGTATGACAGAGTCAAAAAGCAAACCACGCTTTCAGGTAGACATTGTTAAGTACCGGACACTCTGGTTTATCATTTCACTAGTTTTGACAGTGCCTGGCATCATCGGTATTGCCGCTTGCTGCGCCAAGTTTGGTGCACCGCTTAAGCCCGGTATCGATTTTACCGGTGGCTCAATTTTGCAATATCAATTTGAAAAGCCAACTACTCTAGAAGCCGTGCACAAAGTTCTAGAAGAATCTGGGCTGACCGGCTCGCAAGTGCAACAGACTTATATTGCTGGTAAAGAAGCAGTGGTGATGCGCACCAAGGCTATTGATACAGAGCAGCAAAAGACTCAGTTAGACGCCAAGTTAACTGAAGCTCTCGGACCATTTAAGTCAATATCTGTAGACAAAGTAACTGCCACCATTGGTCCGGAACTTTTGTCGAATGGCTTGCTCGCACTGCTTGTTACTTTTGCTGGCATGGTTGGTTATATTAGCTACCGCTTCAAGTTCGACTTCGCCGTTTGCGCCATTGCCGCTCTAGTTCACGACGTTCTTGTACTTTGCGGCATATTTGCTCTATTAGGCTTAGCCTTCGGCACAGAAGTAGATAGCTTATTTATCTCGGCGATTTTGACAGTAATTGGTTTTTCAGTTCACGACACTATCGTTGTCTTCGATCGTGTGCGCGAGAATGTCAAATACGTTGGTAGCAAAGGCATCGATCCTGTAACCAAACAGGAGTTCAAGAAAACCTTTGGTGATGTTGCCAACGACAGCGTCAACCAGACTCTGGCCCGTTCGCTCTACACATCACTGACCGTTGTAATTACCCTATTCTCTCTTTATCTACTTGGCGGTAGCACCACCAAAGACTTCGTTCTCGCCATGTTAATTGGCATCATATCTGGTACTTACTCTTCTATCTTCAATGCCAGCTGTCTGTTGGTTTGGTGGCGGGAGAAAAAACAACAAAAGCGCCTACCGGCAGCGAGCTAAGGAGCTAACAAGCTAAGAAAATAATGACACATCAAGAACCTTTATCTGAAGAGCAAAAATGGGAGCTTCTCACTCGCCCAGAAAAACTTGGCGAAGTCTTACTGAAGCGCGGCAAGATCTCGCTGGCTCAATTAGAAGAACTAATTGAAGAGCAAAATCAATCGGGCGAGCCGCTCGGCAAGCTCATTCTGGCCCGCGGCTTAATGACCGGCCAAGAACTCTTGCAAGCCCTCGATATGCAACACAAAACCGATCAAGTGATTATCAAAGCATTGACTGAGATGTATCAACATCATTCGACGGCCGAAGCTGAAGCTGACAGCGAGAATTAAGTCTTAGTCTATTAAGTCTTACTCTATTAAGCTTTACGGTACCAGCGTAAATCAACTTCGCTGGTGACTACAAGTCCTTCTACTAAATTGGCATCCAAAAACGGTATAAATGCCGCAATCTTTTCATTGGTATCAATGAATTCGACAACAATTGGCAGATTGGTAGAGATATCGAGAATTTTATTGCTATGAACAGTCTGATGGGCGCCGTAGCCTTCTAGCCCGCGCCAGACAGTAGCACCAGCTATGCCAACTTTCTTCGCTTCTTGCACAAGCCACTCATAGAGGGGCCGGCCACCGTGTTTGTCTCCCTCACCAATATATATTTTGAGCAGAACGCCCTTAACTGCATTCATTCAAATTCTCCTAGATGAAGCGAGCCACAATCGTACCGAGCACCGTTCCAAGCCAGACAAAAAGCAAGCCTAAGACAACCTGAAATACGGCATTGCCAGCTGCGTATAGAAATTCACCACTTCTAATTAACTGCAGTGTTTCATAGCCAAAACTAGAAAATGTGGTGTAGCCACCGAGAATTCCAATTAAGAAGAAGGCGCGAAACTCGGGCATCATAAGATTTTTGCTTTCGGCCCACTGAGCAAGAAAGCCAATTATCAAACAACCACTCATGTTGACAACAAAAGTGCCAAGAGGAAAAACCCACCCGTTGCAAGCTTTCTGCACGCCTGTCGAGATCAAGAAGCGCATTAAGCCTCCCAACCCAGCACCGATAAAAACAAGTAAGTGAGTCATACGCTAAGTTTAGAGTAGCTGGCGTCAAAATCAACCTTATCTACCAAATTAATCTGAAACTAGAGCTGCCTGCGCTTGCCTCAATCCAGGAAGCTGCAAAGCCAAAATCAGAGCAGCAAGCAAAGCTATGAGTGCACAAGTGGCGAAGGCAACAAACGCACCAAAGTGTTGATATAGAAACCCGGTAAGCATACTTGCTGGTAGCAGAGCGAGGCCAACAGCAAAATTTACGATACCAAAAGCAGTACCACGTAAATGCTCAGGAGTGAGCTGCGAAACCAAGGCCGAGAGCACCCCTTGAGAGAGTCCAAGATAGAGTCCATATACGAGGCAGAGCAGAAGCATCAAAGATTGCTGGGTGACAAAGGCAAAACCTAAATAGGTAACAGCATAGAGAAAGAAAGCAATTGTCAGAAGCCGACCATGGCCAACCTTATCAGAGAGAATGCCGGCCGGATAGGCACAAACGGCATAGCTGATGTTTATAGCCACAAGCACCAGCGGACAGGCAACCAGAGGTAAGCCGCAATCTCTAGCCTTGAGTAGAAGAAAAGCATCTGATGAATTAGCTAAGCTGAAAAGAAACACAGTTGCTATCAAATAAAAAAACTGCGCTGGCATCTTTGCTTTTAACTCGGCTAAAAGCTTGGCATCAAAAAGCTTGGCAGCACTGGTCTGGGTCTTACACACTGGCTCTTTAACACCGAAATACAACAAAAGCACTACGGCAAAAGCTGGTATCAACGCCACAGCAAAAGCGAGCTGATAATTGCTTTGACTAAACCACATTAATAGCAATGCTAAGAGTGGGCCAAGCACAGCGCCGCAAGTATCAAGAGACTGCCTCAACCCATAAGCCCTGCCCCGGTTCTCTGCACTAGTTACATCAGCCACCAAGGCATCGCGTGGGGCACCACGCAGGCCCTTGCCCACACGATCGGCTAGGCGAGCAACTAGAA
>JAKFVU010000001.1 GCA_021732025.1 Candidatus Obscuribacterales bacterium
GAACGCCGCATAGCTCTAACATTTTTATATGCTCAGCAAAATCACCCTGAAGGGCAAGTACGCCAACAACGATGTTTTGACTATCTTGACTCATAGCGACCTCAAATATTCTCGTGTTACCAGCCGCGGCTAGCTAGATTCTCAGCTGGAGCCAAATCGCGGCAATTGCGACCGACCATTGCTTCGCCCAAATTGCGACTAACTTTAGCTAAGACTTCAGGGTCTTTGTAGAAGGTAGTGGCCTTAACAATGGCTTGGGCGCGTTGCATCGGATTGCCCGACTTGAAAATACCAGAGCCGACGAAAACACCGTCTACTCCAAGTTGCATCATCAAAGCGGCATCAGCAGGAGTGGCGATACCACCGGCAGCAAAATTGACTACTGGCAATTTACCTTCAGCAGCAACTTTAAGTACGAGGTCGTAAGGTGCGCCAATATTTTTGGCGTAGCTCATCAGCTCTTCTTTGGGCATGCCGTGCAGTCTTCTGATTTCGCCTAAAATTGTGCGGGCATGGCGTACAGCTTCAACCACGTCACCAGTGCCAGCCTCACCTTTAGTGCGCATCATGGCAGCGCCTTCGCCGATGCGACGGAGAGCTTCGCCTAAGTTTTTAGCGCCGCAGACAAAAGGAATAGTGAACTGACTTTTGTCGATATGAAACTCTTCATCAGCTGGTGTCAATACTTCACTTTCGTCAACACAGTCAACGCCTAGTGATTCCAGAATTTGTGCTTCGACAAAATGACCAATACGTGCTTTTGCCATCACAGGAATAGAAACTGATTCAAGAATTTGGATGATCAATTCTGGGTCGCTCATGCGAGCAACGCCACCATCAGCGCGAATATCAGCTGGCACTCTCTCTAAAGCCATAACGGCTACTGCGCCTGCTTCTTCTGCAATTTTAGCTTGCTCGGCATTGACCACATCCATGATCACGCCACCTTTGAGCATTTGTGCCAAAGCTTCTTTAACTAGTTTGGTGCCGGTTCTAGGCTTAATTACTGTAGACATATTTCTCCCTAATCTTATCTATTTATATTGTGATTTCAAATCAGTACGTGTTCATTGCGTCTTTGCATATTTGATTGGGCTTGGGCCAGACGCTCTTTATCTAAGTGGGCCAGATACTTACGCAAGGCCTGAGCCAAGCGCTTGATACCATCGGCAATTTTTATCTCTGAGTTTTGGATAAAACAAAGTCTTATATGGTTAAGTGATTCACCAGCGTCGACAAAACAAATATCACCGGGTGAAAAAACAACTTTCTCCGCCACGGCAAACTCTAATAAGTCACGATTAGAAGTGCCCTTCGGCAGAGTCAACCAAATGAACAACCCGCCAGTAGGAGACGTCCAGCTGACTTCAGGATACGACTTAAACTCTTCAGCCAACGCTGCCAAAATAGCGTCTCGGCGCTGGCCGTAGATACGATTGACCTTACTCAAATGCTCTTGGTATAGCCCTTTTTGTAAGAATTCTGTCAGTATCACTTGCACCATTGAATTGGTTGCCAGGTCACTAGTGCGCTTGGCAAAGCTCAATCTATCAATTACTTCCTGTGGCCCCACGAGCCAACCTAAGCGAATACCAGGGCAAAGAGCCTTAGAGAAAGTGCCCTGATAAATGACAATATTCTCGCCGCCGCTCAACTCTGCAGCCAAAGTACGCAGGGATGGTAACGGGTCAGCACCGTACACCAGGTCACCAGAAAAATCGTCTTCTAGTATCGGTGTTTGATACTTTAGAGCTAGAGCCAATAAGCCTTTGCGCCGAGCCAACGACATGGTAATACCAGTCGGATTTTGACTATTGGGCATGACATATATAAATTTAGGTTGGTACCGAATTAGGTGCGCTTCAACCGTAGCTAGGTCTATTCCTTCACTATCTAACGGACAACCAACAAGCTGAGCTTGTCTAGCTTTGAAATTAGATATAGCCCAAAAATAAGTAGGCTCTTCTACCAAAACATAGTCGCCCGGATTGATTAGCAAGTTAGCGACTAAATCAATACCTTGCTGCGATCCACTCAATATTAGTAGCTCGTGATCGCGCACCGAAATACCGCGCAAAGCCAGATGGCTAGTCACTGCTAGGCGCAAGTCTGGTTCGCCAGCAAAGGGGCTGTAATCAAACATGGAAGCACCGCGGCCACCACCAAGAAGGTCTAATACAATTTTTTGGAAATCATCACTAGGATACGAATCTTGTGAAGGAATACCACCGGCAAAAGAAATAAAATCATCACCAGATGCGAGCTGAGGCAATTTCTTGATAGATGAATTCAAGCCGTCTGCGTAACGCGAGAAGCGCTCGGGCCAATTTAATTCTCCGGTAGGCAAAGTCGAAGAGACAGACGAAACGCCGGAAACACCTGAAACAAAAGTTCCTCTACCAACTTGCGAGGCAATGAAGCCCAATTGGGCCAGCTCTAGGTAGGCGCGAGCCACGGTCGAGCGATCGACCTTGAGGTGGGCAGCCAATTCGCGATTGGTGGGCAAACGGTCGCCCGCCTTCAGACGGCCATCTTCAATGGCTGCCTTGAGCAGCTCGACAATACGGGCATAGACATACATAGAACCAGAGCCATTTACAGGCGCCTTCTGCTCTAGCATTTCACTGAATACATCCGGCCAATTCATATCTCTATATGACCCAGCATGAAAAAGGACCCAGCCATTACAGCCAAAGCATACACGCCAAAGCCAGCCAATGCCTTAAAAACACCAGCCAATTTACAAAAAGTACTTTAAAAGAGCTTTAAATGGCGCTTTTATCGGCAGTGTCGGCAGTATCAACACTCTCAGTGGCCGCTTCCGCCTTAATGTCTTTTTTCTGCACCAATACAGAATCAATAGACACTCCCGAGAATGCCGCGAGAAAAGATAAGCCTAGATTACCAGCGAACATCAGAGACATGGCCGCTGGTAGAAAACCAGCGAAAGTAGCAATAGCAGTACTGAGCATACAGAGCCAAACGGGTAAATGAGCCCAGGCTAGTGAGCGAGGCAAAACTCGAGTACGACTGAGGCAATAACAAATGGCTAGACCGGCTGTTCCATATAGAA
Organism: Candidatus Obscuribacterales bacterium; assembly: GCA_021732025.1. Classification (GTDB taxonomy): domain Bacteria; phylum Cyanobacteriota; class Vampirovibrionia; order Obscuribacterales; family Obscuribacteraceae. The sequence goes on from JAKFVU010000001.1 coordinate 3,074, forward strand.
ACGACGAGACCATAAAGGTCTCTGTTATAGATTGGTTGATCAAGGTCCAGCCAATTTGCACTAACTCATTGCCTGTATAGGTGCAAATGGCATTACCCTGCAAGGCAATGTCGCTGAAGAGCACCATCATCCGGCTGACAGCAGCAAGATCTTGCGAGCAAGCAAGAACGGCTAAACAAACGGCCACGCCAATAATAAAGCGAAACTTCTCTTCTAAAATTTCTCGCATAGCCAAAATAAAGACCAGGCTAGAGACACTAGCAAGAATGGCAGAGAGGCAGCAGCAGCGCCATAAAACTAAGTGACGGGGAACAAACTCCATCAATCTTGCTGGGGTAAAATCAGAAAAATTACCTTCGCGAAAAGCATAGACGCAAACCAATGTTGCCACAGTATGAGCAATGGTGGCAAAGAGACAGGTTATCTGCACAAAGCGGTGGCGCCGCATCGGGGAGGGAGCAGAAACAAGCGCCGTAGTGTCTGGGATAAACTCGGCCATTGAGGCACTAAGTGACGGCAGCGAGTTTAGGAGAAATCACAGTGACGCCAGACATGTAAGGCTGTAAGACTGTTGGTACTTTAACCGAGCCGTCTGCTTGTTGATAATTTTCCAGAATCGCGGCCATAGCCCGACCAATGGCCAGACCCGAGCCGTTGATAGTGTGCAAGAAACGAGCTTTGCCACCATCTTTTGGCTTGTAGCGAAGATTGGCGCGACGGGCTTGGAAGTCACCAAAGACAGAGCATGAGCTAATTTCGCGGTACTTATCTTGAGCAGGGAACCACACTTCTAGGTCGTAGCACTTGTTAGCGCAGAAGCCCATGTCACCGCTACAAAGCAGTACTCGGCGATACGGTAATTCAAGAGCTTCTAAAATCAATTCAGCATCGCGAGTAAGCTTTTCATGCTCATCGCTGCTAGTTTCGGGAGTGCAGAACTTAACTAATTCAACTTTATTGAACTGGTGCTGGCGAATATAACCACGAGTATCTTTGCCAGCGCTGCCGGCTTCTCGTCTGAAGTTGGGAGTATAAGCGCAGTGATAAATTGGCAGAGCCTCTTCATCAATTACTTCTTCTCTATACAAGTTTGTAATCGGCACTTCTGCTGTTGGCACCAGATAGAGTTCATCATCGGCGCACTTATAAAAATCATTCTCAAACTTCGGCAGTTGTCCAGTTCCCACTAGACAATCGCGATTGACCAAAATTGGCGGAAAGACCTCGCTGTAGCCGCGAGTAGAGTGGCTGTCGAGCATGAAGTTCATCAAGGCACGCTCTAACTTAGCGCCCCAATTCATCAATACGGTAAAACGTGATTCAGATATTTTGACGCCGCGTTCAAAATCAAACACGCCGAGTTCGGCCCCTAACTCATAATGATGCTTTGGATTTTTGATACTAGGGATGGTGCCCCAAGTACTAACAATGGTATTGTCATGCTCATCTTTGCCATCAGGTACATCGTTAGATGGCATATTGGGGATAGACAGTGAAAGAGTATGGCGCTGAGACTCAAACTCACGCTTCTCCTCTTCTACCTCACCCTGGCGTTTCTTTATATCTTTTGTTTCGCCCTTAAAGGCCTCTTTCTGCTCAGCAGATAGCTTGCCTGACTTGAAAAGTTCTGAAATCTCATTGCTGCGACAGTTGAGTGCTTCCCACTCACCTTGAATCTTGCGCAATTTTTGGTCAACTTCGACCAATTCTTTTATTGAATAGTCGCCATGGCGTCTAGCCAAGGCTGCTTCAACAAGGTCAGGATTTTCTCTAACAAGTTTTAGGTCTAGCATTTTGAACTTCTTTGGGAGCTTGAGCGTTTATAGATTAAGGATTATAGCTTTTGAGGGAGATATTGCGATGGACCTGACAGCTAATACTAAGAAGTGGAGACAAACTCTAGGCAACCTTGGGGAACAAATTGCTAGCGATTATCTAGTTGAAATGGGCTTTGAGCTTTGGGCCCGCAATTACCGGGCTCATCGACTGGGCGAAATTGACCTAATTGCCAGCAAAGATGACCAGGCCCTGGTTTTTGCGGAAGTTAAGACGCGTATGGCTGGTCAGGCTACCCTTGAAGACCACAGCGGTCAGTTAGCAGTAGACGTGCGCAAACAGCGCAAAATTATCAACACGGCCTTTCATTTTGTCGACCTCAACCGCGTCAAAATCGGCAAAAAAAAGAGAATTTTGCAATTTGATGTCATGCTCATCGACTACCACCTCAGTCGGGGCCAAGTGCTAGCCCTGCTTGTGGCCGACGATATCGCCATGCTGAGAAAGCACGCCAAGGTTTTACACATCCCTGAGGCATTTGGTCGCTTTCAATGAAAAAGGTCTCACATCCAGATTGTCACTACTCTCTGCCTAAAAAAGAGTGCGCTTCGGTTATGTCATTATGGGCTAGACTAGTCTAGTTCTGGCAAATTGGCATCTATAGCTATCTAAATTGCAGTGATTGAGGGAATGAAAATGTCTGTTTGGAAAGATAAAAGATCACACCTTGAACAAGCCCAGATGCTGCAAACCACCGTGGGCAATAAACACGGGCTAAACAGGCGAGCTGTTGGCCTTTTCCCTCAACCAAAAGAAGAAAAAGCAACCACCATTGACCTCTCAAGCCAGGTCAAATTTCATAACTTGCTCGTTGCTATAGAAGGCCGTGAAGAAACCTGTGTCATTCGCATGGTCTCTCCCAGCCAGAAAGCCAGAGCTGCAGCCCTGGTATTTCGAGGCCGAGTTTTAGCTTGCGTTTACGGCCGTGACGATAGCGACACGCAGCTCTTAGGCCAAGAAGCCTTTAGCCAAGCGAAACTGCAAATGTTATCAAGCGATGCCATTATCGACACCTACAAAATCGACGATAAAACAGCTATCGCCGCTTCTTCTATTTTCCACGGTGAACTTTACGATCCGCAGTGCATGATGACGGCAAACGATGTTCTGCAGTATTCGTTAGACCATTTGCTTGAGAGCAATGCGCCTGGCACCATCATCATTAATGAAAGCGACGGCGCCAAAGCCATTGTTTACATCTTCAAAGGCAAAGTTCACGGCATTTTTTCGTACAAAGATGGATGGCTCGAACCTTCAATTGAAGGAACAAAGGCCCTTTTGCATGAGGTATACGGTGCCACCATTTCGGCTTCAAAACTGAGACTTTGTAATATCTGGGAATTGAAACCTCTAACCTTTTCGCTCACTGGCTTAGAAGAGCAGCTTACAAACGGTAAGCAATACGCATCTCTTAGCCTCGATTATTCAGAGTTGAGTAAAATAGAACAGAAACAGAAAGACAGCCTGAGCAATTCGTTCTCACATATTGAACGTGAAGAAGAATTTGCCGCCCAACAGAACCAAAGTCAAGGTCCTAATAAAGGCGGTAATCCATGGAAGAGCATCAGGAGCAAATAATAGGCGGACGCTAAGCACTTACGATGATCTCCAACAAAATTGAAAGCCCGAATCAATCGATAATGCCGATATCGGCAACGATTAACGATCAAAATCACCTTTGTCTCGGCGGAATTGATAGCAGCAAACTCATAGAAGAATTCGGCAGCCCTCTCTGGGTCATGTGCGAAGAGTCAATAATGCAATCAGCGGCCGCAGTGAAAGAAGGCTTGAGTGCCTATCCCAATGCACTGCCTTGTTACGCGGGAAAAGCCTTTCTCTGCCTGGCCATGGTCAAACTTATCGAACAATCAGGCTTTGGTTTAGACGTCGTTTCTGACGGAGAGCTATTCACTGCACTGCAAGCGAACTTTCCCACTGAGCGCATCTTCTTTCACGGCAACAACAAGAGTGATAAAGAGCTAGCTATGGCTCTGAGTTCTGGCGTCAAAATAGTTGTCGACAGCAGCAGTGAACTAGAAGCACTAATCTCGTTAGCTAAAAGCGAAAGTAAAAACAGCGAGATTCTGCTGCGCATTATTCCTGGTATTGAGCTAGATACCCACGACCACATCAAGACCGGGCACGACACTAGTAAATTTGGAATTCCACTGAGTGAACTAGACGACGTCATCGCCAAAATTTTGCAGCAAGATCGCGTCAAATTGATCGGTCTTCATGCTCACATTGGCAGTCAGGCCATGGACCTTGGCCCTTACCTTGAGAGTGTCGATTTATTTGCCGATCTCTACCAGAACATTCAAAAGAAGTTCAACCTTACCTTGCCTCACCTCGATGTCGGTGGCGGTCTCGGGATTGCTTATACATCAGGTGACAAGCCTCTTTCAATGCAGAATTGGGCCCGAGTAGTAAGCGAACGAGTGAAAAGCTCATTTGCCAGCCGCGACCTGCCCCTGCCTGAACTATCCGTAGAGCCGGGGCGAGCCATTGTGGGCAGCGCTGGAGTCACCCTCTACAAAAGTGGACACCTCAAACAATTACCTGGCGGCAAAAACTATTTGGCTGTTGATGGTGGCATGGCCGACAACCCCAGGCCAATTACCTACCAGGCACAATATACTGCTGCAGTAGCCAACCGCATGAAGCCTGAAAACCCAGGCAAAAGCTGGTCTATCGTCGGCCGCTATTGTGAGTCAGGGGATATAATCGTAGAGGAAGCAACGCTCGATGTAAGAAATGGCGATTTAATCGCAATTTTTGCCACTGGCGCCTATAACTACAGCATGTCCTCAAACTATAACCGCACCGGCAGGCCCGCCTGCGTGCTCGTTAAGAATGGCCAAGCTGAAGTTATTATTGAACGAGAAACTTGCGCCGATTTGGTCAGCCACGACCGCATTGCTAGCTGGTTAAAATAGCCGCTTAAAACTAATTGGGGAGGGAGGTGCTAAATGCCAGATTTGAGCAACTTCTCTGACCAAATAGACCTACTGGTGTGGGGCAAGTCCATTGTCCAGGTCTTGATCATTTGCTACGCCGTGCTCTGGCTTTGGCGCAGAATAGCTGGCACTCACGCTGAGCGCTTGGTCAAAGGCATGTTCGTACTGGCGGCCATAAGCTTCGCTTCTTGGTGGCTGCAACTCACTCTAATCACTTCAATTTTGCACCATCTAATTCCGGCGGCAGCTCTAGCTCTCGTCATGGTTTTCCAACCAGAGATAAGACGGGGACTGGGTTACCTTGGTCGCGTTCAAACTTTTAAATTCGATCTCTCCCTGGCTCATACTGATGCCACCCGCACAGCTAGCGATATCAAACAGATTATTCAGGCAGTCAAAGAACTATCGCGTACCAAAACTGGCGCACTGATTGTCATTGAACCACCTGAAGGTGAGCGCGATTATCTCAGCCCTGGCACCCCAGTTAATGCCGATATTTCAGCCACTCTCTTGCTCACCCTTTTCTTTCCCAAATCACCATTGCACGATGGTGCAGTGGTAATTCGCAAAGAAAAAATCGTAGCAGCCGGAGTGATTTTGCCTATGACCGACAATCCCAAACTTTCATATAAATACGGTACCAGACACCGTGCCGCCATTGGCTTGTCTGAAACTTACGATGGCCTTTGTATCGTCGTTTCTGAAGAAACCGGAGCAATCTCGGCAGCTAGTAGAGGCATGCTGGCCCGTTATAGCAGTGCCGAAGATTTAGCTGACCCAATTGCTTATCTCTACCATCAGGGTAATGACTCAAACACTAGCCCACTAAGCTCATTTTTATCGTTGTTCGGTCGCGGCAAAGTCGATCACGAGGCTAGCGCTCGAGAAGAAGTCAAAGCGGAGCCCGAGCAAAGCCTTACTGAAGCTTAGCTTGCTAGCTCTTCTACAATCTTACGAGCGGCGACCACACGGTCTTTAGCCTTAACGATTGGTCTACCCACAACAATATAATCGGCACCGCGGGCGATGGCGTCACGGGGTGTGACGATACGGGCTTGATCATTGGCTTCTGCCCAGCTTGGTCTAATTCCTGGGGTGATAATGAGAAAATCATCGCCGCAGGTCTCACGAATAGCAGTGGCTTCTTGAGCCGAGGCCACGACACCATCGAGATTGCTCTTTTTGGCTAACTGAGCTAAATAAGGCACCATTTTTTCTAAGGGTAAACCAACCTTCAACTCATCGCTCAGAGTGTCGGCTTTCATACTTGTCAAAATTGTTACGGCAATGAGAGCCGGTTTGCTAGCTTTGGGCTCAGCCTTCAGCAACTCTTGATAGGCGGCGGCCGTGGCTTGAGCAGCAGCTTCCATCATGGCGCTGCCACCAGTTGCATGGAGATTGAAGATATCTACAGACTGATTAACAGCGGCCCGGCAAGCCTGAGCTACCGTATTTGGAATGTCATGAAACTTGGCATCAAAGAAGAGCCTGACCCCATACTCACGAGCGAGAGCAAAGAGAGACGTGCCGCATGAGGTGAAAAGCTCTAAGCCGCACTTAAACACCCCGACTTCGTCGCGTAACTCTTCAATCAAGGCCCTAGCTTCAGCTTCTGATGAAACATCGAGAGCAACAATCAGCCTATCTTTGGCAGTTAGCGATCTTTTCAAGTGTCCCTCTCAGAATATTGGCAAGCAGATTACCAGAAATTCACATGCAAAACGACCTGGCAACTTAAAAACTGCCAAGTCGTTTAACAAATTTGCTCTGCACTACCCTAGGTTAGACCTAAGCCTAAAGGTCCTAAGGAGCGATGGCAGCCTTGTCTTTGTCGAGCTTATAACGCTTGACAAAGCGATCTACCCGACCTTCTGTGTCAACGATTTTTTGTTGACCGGTATAGAAGGGATGGCAGGCGCTACAGATTTCAACGCGGATTGCGTTCTTTGTGGAACCCAATTTGACAGCAGCACCGCAGAC
>JAKFVU010000006.1:0-6255 GCA_021732025.1 Candidatus Obscuribacterales bacterium
CAAAACAAAACGAATATCGAGCGAACGCAAGTAAGTTTGCAAGCCAGCATCTTGCATTGGAATTAAGTGTGCTTTCTTGCCAGACTCATTGTGATGAGCGTGCCAGTAGCCTGGAGGCGTGATAAATGCCGAATATGGCTTCCAATCAACTCTCTGTGCATCAATGATTTTGCCATCGCCATCAATATGGCGACCCACCAAAGAGTAGCATCCTGGCTCGCAATCAAGAATTAGGTCAAGCGCTACCGATTGATGGCGGTGAGGCAATTGTACTGTTCCCTCGGGCAAAACGCCTAACATTGCCCATAAAGTATGAGTGACTGTTAGAGTCTGGTCCATTTCTTTGTTGGCCAAAAGAATACTGACACGGCTGCGGTTGACCGCCTCGCCCTCATGTTCGACGCGGGTCAACTCTTTGAGCGAGTCTTCACTAGCATATAGAGTTGGCTTGAACCGCGGATATTTGGCCTCAGCTCCCAGATAACGCAAAAGTGGCTCGTCATGTACCAAGTAAAAAGCTGTGTCTGAATCAGCTTCATATAAAGTCTCGCTGCCAACTGGAAGCACCAAGAAATCACCAGTCTTATAGGGAATGCGATCGCTTGCAAACGAAGCGTAACCAGAGCCACGAATAACATATACAAGCTGCGAGGTAGCGTTGAAATTAGTGGTCAATTTTTCTTTAGGCAAAATATGGACGAAATTGGCACAAAGAGCTGGGCTGGTAGCTGGACCCTCGCAGCCCAATTCCTCGCTAACATCAAGAGGAATTAGAGCAGTCTTGTCACCCTGGTGCAGCGAACCACTAAATTCGGCGTAGGGCACCTGTGAGATTGCACCAGAGCCGATTGGATCGGCCGCCTTGGTGTACTCATAGTACAAACCATCAGCCTTAAGCTTCTCTAGGGTTTCCGCGGTAATCACAGTGTTCATAACGACCCTCTAGTCAGTGGCACTTATCTGATTGTATATTGTTTAGACTACAGTTTTATGACCATAGTCATATGACCATGGTAAGATCACAAATACAACGTTGGAATATCAGTCAGCAACTAAGCTTAGGGTGAAATGGCCAAAGAAAAAAGTATTGGTGCTGGTGAATTTAAAACTCACTGTTTGCATCTTATTGACGAAGTCAATCGCAGTCGCCTTCCCATAGTTATTACCAAACACGGTAAGCCACTCGCCCGGCTGGTGCCCTATGCCAACGAGCCTTACTCGTTATTTGGCTCCCTGAAAGATAGTGTAGTCATTCACGACAACTTAGTTGAAGGCACTGGAGAAGAGTGGCTCGCCGATGTCACTTGAGGCCCCACGGGGTCTGATTCTGGACACCCACATTTGGATCTGGCTCAACACTGCGAGCAAAGAATTATCTTCTAAAACAGTGGCGCTTATTGATCGGGCGGGCCGCAATGGTGAAGTGTTTGTCCATGCCATTACCCTCTGGGAAATCGCTACCCTAGAAAGCAAAGGGCGCATCACACTCAGCATGCCACTAGAACAGTGGTTGACAGAAGCGCTCTCACAGCCCGGAGTTGGATTGATTCCGCTAGAGCCAAGTATTGCTGTAGAAAGTGCGCGCTTACCGTTAGAATTTCATGGCGATCCCGCCGATCGAATGATAGTGGCAGCCGCAAGGGTAATGGGAATGGCCGTAGTTACGCGCGATACTAAAATTCTCGCCTATGGAAAACAGGGCCATGCGTTAGTAGTGAAAGGCTAAATACGCCATCGCCAATGGTACTAAACATAGTCATTCAAATTCGTTAGTTTGAGTTGTTTTTCGACTTTCAATTTCTGTCAGGCAAAATCCATTTCCTCACAAAATAACAGCGAAAAAACCGTTGCCTCAATAAAAATCGTACCCAGGGTAGCGCGTCGGCCAGCATTAGCCAGCGCTCACAATTTAAGCCTCCTTAGACCTTTGCGCGAGCGGCGTTAACTTCTCAGAATCAGAAGAAAACCTAACTCTATATCATAGAAGTCAAGAATATGAGTTTTAAAACCTCTGGCGCCCTTCGCTTACCGTAGTTTTATCTCAAAGCAATAGCAATTGGATGTCATGTATATCCATCATCATGAATATCCCATTCTCTTTCTTATAAAGGCTCCCTAAAAGAACCACCCATCTTCTCCTTACCGCCAGCCCACGACATCGTCACAAACGGACTCGAATCGAGACCTGTGTCGTGCGCTGACGGCCTTAACCATCTTTTTTTTTCGAGAGGTCACTATGTCTAATACAACCACTCCGCTGGGCACTGCCCTGCCGAATCTTTCAAGCTTGGTACCAGACTGGCTCAATAACTGGTTCGCCAACTTCGCTGTCAATCCTTCGCTGCTCAACACCAGCAACTACCTGCCGCCGCTTCTCGTCGCCATTTTCTTGGGCATGGCCCTCGGTTATGAGCGTCGTCGTCGTGGCAAGGTCGCCGGTGTTCGCACAAACATGGTCGTCGCCGCCAGCGCCTGCCTGATCACCATGGTTGGTATCTTCGTCTTCGAAGCGACCAAACTGGGAGACCCTGCTCGTCTGCCTGGTCAGATCATCGCCGGTATCACCTTCTTGGGTGCTGGTGTGATTTGGAAGAACGGCTGGAAGACGCAAGGTATCACTACCGCCGCAGTCATCCTGTTCTCGACTGTGATCGGCATCCTCTGCGGCTTCGGCTACCTGATGTGGGCAATCACCGCCAGTCTCATCGTCGTTGCCGTTCTGCAGATGAGCTATTACATCTTCCCGTCCGATGACTCGAACGATCGCACTCTCGCCATCGTTTGCCCTCTGGACAAGTACGACGCTGTTCGCCTCTTGTTCCCCAAGGGCTCGAACATCGAACAGTTCAGCCGACGCGACGGCACCGTGGTCGAAGTGCGCATCAACGCACGTCTGACCCGTGACGACCTGAACAAGCTGATCTCCACCAACATTCACAACCCCGACTTGATCTCCATCGACCTGGTGGACGAACACGGCGAGTAGTTCGTGACTATCTGAAACCCTAATCCGGCCGAAAAGCCGATAACCAGCACCCAGAGCTTTGCCCAGGGCGAAGCTTTGGCGTGCGCACAGGGATAAGCTTATGACCGAATTTTTGAGAAAAGCAAAAGTGGTCGGTATCGTGCTCTTGCTCATGGCAATGGCAGGTATCGGCGGTGGCTTCTACGGACACTCGCTGCCCAAAAGCGGCGTCGATCCGCAGGACTACATGACCACTGTCTTCACCCCGTATGAAGACGGCCAAGCTGAATTTCTGCGCTTCCTCGACGGTACCAAACGCAAATTGCGAATCGGTGTCTACAGCTACACCAACGACGCCATCACCGACAAGCTCCTCGAGCTGCATCGGCGCGGTGTCAAAGACATCAAGGTAATCGTCGACAAGTCGCAGAGCGTCTCCCGCACTGCCCAATATCAGCAAGAGCAAATCAATCGGCTCCGCGCTGTGGGCATCGAGGTGATCGTCGGAACTTCTGAAAAGAAGCACCAAATCATGCACCTCAAGTTCGCGGTGCGCGATGACGAATGGGTCGAAGACGGCAGCTGGAATTACAGCGTGTCGGCCAACGACCAAAACAACAACCTGAACTTCGTGCAGTCGAAGAAGCGTGCGGCCCTTTTCACAGCGAACTGGAACCGTATGCGCACCTTCATGCTGACGCAGGATCAGACTCCCTGGAACAAGGCTGACTAAGCCGCCACCGCGCCATTGCTGCGCAAAGGACCAAGGTGAAACTATCACACAATCGTCTCGCAGTTATATTCAATCCCATGGGCGGATCGGCCAAATCGGGCACGATCGACAAGCTGCAAGCAGCCTGTAAAGCCCGCGGCATTGAACTGGTCAAACTCACAACCACAGCCGATTTCGGCTCCGCCAAAAGGCTCTCAGCAAAGGCCGTCGCTCGCGGCGACATCGATGCTGTGATTGCCTGCGGCGGTGATGGAACGGCCTGTCAAGCCGCTGAAGGGTTGTTTGGCTCTGGTGTTCCCCTGGCCGTCTTCCCTGCCGGTACGGGCAATCTCTTTGCCCGTGCCTTCTACGCCAGCCCTGACCCAGAGCGCTTCGTCGCCATGATCGTCAACGGGCAGGCACAACCAGTCGACATGGTTCGTCTGGTCATTGTCGACAATGTCGGCATGCAACAGGAACAGCTCTTCATGGTGGCCGCTGGCTTCGGCAAAATCTCCGATGCCATTTCTTTCGCCACACCGCGCATGAAGCGCATCTTCGGCAAGCTCACATACGCGGTGCGCATGCTCAAAGCCAGCTTGCGCCCCGACTCGGTGCGCTACAAGCTGACGCCCCTGCTGCCTGATGGTCAGACAGACCTGCAGGTCAAGGCGGTTGAGTTACAAGCATCAGCAATGTTCGCCCTCAGTGCCGTGCCCCCATCGATGCTCACCCTCAGCCGCGGCTGCAACGCCTCGGACGGGCTGCTCGATGTGGTCGCCATCAAGGCCAACAACTTCGGCAGCCTGCTGCAGTTCTCTGCACGCATGGCTACCGGTCGCCCCGACAGGTCGGTCAACTACTACCGCATGCGCGTTGCTGCGGTACGCATCGAGACCTCTTCCCCGGTCACACCAAACATCGACGGAGACCCGGGCCGTTCCACCAAGTCGATGGAACTTTACGTGCTGCCGAAAGCAGTGCAGATCATCGTCAGCTGAAGTTAGACCTCAGGCACTACCTGAGGTCACTCAGCACTAACCAACTTAGGAGTCAAACATGACACTAGCTCTCGTGATCAAAATTGTGCTATGGGCCGCGCTCGCCTTCGTCATAGGGCGCATGTGCTACTGGTTCTATCAAGGTGGCAAGCTGCAGCGTACTGGCTACATGCCGCCATCGTCGACGCGCTTCGCTCGCTGGTTCTACAAGATCTCCTGCCACACCATCACCTTCTTGGGCGTCGGTCCAGTCAAGGTGATCGGCAGCGAGAACGCCGAATTCGTCGGTCGCGGCCTCATTCTTCCCAATCACCAGTTCGCTCTCGACTTCGCAGTCGTCGGCAAATCGACACCGTTCTCCTTCCGCCAGGTGGCCAAGGCCAAAGAAGTGAAGAACCCGATCATGGGCGCTCTCGCTGCCTGGATCGGCACGGTCGGTGTGCAGGTCGAAGGTGGCAAGTCTCAAGGCGGCGGCGGTCAAGCTGTGATCGATGCCGGCGCCAAGATTCTGGCCAACAGCTCCGGCGCTCGCATGCTGCTCTTCCCGCAGGGCAAGCTCGTCTTCGACAACAAGATCGTTGACGAAGACTTCCGCACTGGGGCAACGCGCATTCTCAATGCCACAGTCGCTCTGGTCGGCAGTGAAGGTCTCTTCGTGCTGCCGATGGCTGTGCACTACAAGCGCGACCGCAAGCATGCCACACGCTTCCATCGCTTCATGAACGCCATCGGCTTCAAGGGCTTCCGTCGCTGGAAGGACTTTGAACTGGTTGCCAACGCCGACGGCAGCAAGACGAAGGTGAACCGCATCTACACCACCTATGGTGCCACGGTTGCCATCGGCAAGCCGATCGCCATGAAGGACCTCTCGACCGACCCGCGTGTTGCCATCAACACCGTTGCGGCCGAAATTCAGCGTCTGCTCACCTTGGCAGAAAGCAACTAAAAACTCGAACGGACGCAGAAAGCTAACCATTCAATGGATCCAATAACTCTTCTCCTCTCCTTGGCCGGCTTCATATTGCTGGCCCTGTGCCTCGATTTCCACTCAAAGACTGGGTGGGCGAAAGCACACAAGCTTTGGAGCATCTTGCTCCATCTCGCTATCATCGCAGCCGGTTTCGTCATCATGACTCAACTGATGCGAACATTCGACGCCTTCTACGTGTCGCTCTTTGGCGTAGCCATCGGCTATCGCATCAGCGGCAAACTCACCGACCGCGCTACCAAGCGCACGCAGCTCAAGGAGCTCACCGCTCAGGTCGAAGCAGCTTTGATTGACCATGCTGGTGCTGCAAGCGTCGACATCAACCTCGACGTCAGCGCCTACCCTGGCAACGTGCTCGACGATCGTGTCGCTACTCTGGTCAAAGACGGTTACACCGTCTCGACCGTGAAGCTGCATAACGACAAGACCGTGACGCTGAAAATCACTGGTCGCCGGTCTAACGCCAAATAGGCCGCAGACCTAGGTCGAGTCACTCAAACTTTTCAGAGCACTATTGACGCAGAACTGGCAGCAATGCCTTTTCTGCTCAATAGTGTTTTTTACCTATTTCTACTAGTTGCCATAGTTG
>JAKFVU010000006.1:6961-9061 GCA_021732025.1 Candidatus Obscuribacterales bacterium
GATTCGAGAACGCAAAAACTGCCGACGTTAGAAAATTATGGTTGTCCAGGGCTATTTGAGATTCTCACTCTGCGCAGCACCACACCGTTGATTAAGTGATCTCTTGCTCTTCAGCAGCCAAATCTTTCTTAGTAGTCTCAACAAAACGAGCAAACATAGACATGCTCAACTCTTCAATTGTGTCTGGCGATGGCTGAGAACCGCGCAAACGCCAAGACATACCTTGTTCGTTTACCTTTATTTGCATGGTAGCGACTGGAGCAAATTCAGTTTCGACCAAACTCAACGCCATTACCTGTGATACTGGCACAACATAAAATTCGATCTCATTGCCACTGCCGCGAATGACAAGACTATGTCTGCGATTAGCCAGCCTGGCCCGAAAGAAGGTGGCTGTCTCTTCTGCTTCCCGTTTTCTATTAACTCTGGTCACTTCAGTAACTTCACCAAGAATTGATGATGAAATTTGTAATGCTGTTCCAGCTGCCACTTTGTTGTACTCAAAGGCGAACCAGCGCAAATCTTGGAAAATCTTGTCCACTAGATAAGAAACAGCCGAGCGATAAAGACTAGCCTTCAATTCGTCTTCATACAGATCATCGCGACGACCGTTGATGAAGTCTTCAGACTCAGCCTTAAGTTCATCCATCCAATTTAGAACTGTAGCCGATCTCTCACCACCAGCAGTACTCAAAAACTGCTCAGACAAATTGACATGGGCTTGGTAAGCACCGCTCTGGCTTTGGTCAATTTTGTCTGTGCCACCATGACCAAACATGCCGCGGTCGATATTGCGAGGCAAGGCCGATTGGGCGGCAGGGTGAATGTCTACAAACTTGCGGGTTTGCTCGCGGCTCATATGCTCGCTTTTCAAAGGCTTGCTGGCAGAACGTGAATTATTGCGCACCATCATTTGCTCTCCAATTTCCCGCAGGAATAAACACTTAGTAAGTCAACCCACACTCTTATTGTGCTCCTGCCGCGCCAATACGTCATCGACGAAAGGGTATTAGCGAAAACGTGTATAAAGATGTGCGAGAATTGCTCATATGTCAGAACAAGTACTCAATTTTCACGTTGTCACGCTCTTCCCCGACCTCGTTAGCAGCTACTGCCAAACCAGCATCATCGGCAGAGGGGTAAAGGCTGGGCGCCTTACTGTGCAAGCCTACAACCCGCGCGATTTCGCCACAGACAGTTACCATAAGGTCGACGACACCCCCTATGGCGGTGGAGCTGGCATGGTACTCAAACCAGAGCCTTTCTTTGCCTGTGTAGAAAGTATTGACCGGCCCCAGGGCTCACCGGTGATACTGATGACACCACAAGGTCAGACCTTCAACCAAGCCATGGCCGAAAGCTTGAGCCAGGAAACAGACATAACTTTCTTGTGCGGGCACTATGAAGGTTTCGACGAGCGCATTCGCAGTTTGGCCACAGCCCAAGTATCAATTGGAGACTTCGTTTTGACTGGTGGCGAGCTACCGGCTCTGACCATTATCGACGCCGTGGGCAGATTGGTGCCAGGGGTTTTAGGAAAAAGTATTTCTCTCAGTCACGAATCTTTTAACGACGGCTTGCTAGAAGGGCCACACTACACCAAACCAGCTGAGTTTCGCGGCATGATGGTGCCAGAAGTTTTACTCTCAGGAAATCATGCTCTCATAGCCAAATACAGGCGCCAGGAACAGCTTAGGGCAACACTTTTGAACCGTCCAGACCTGCTAGAAAAAGCAGATTTGCAATTGGACAAAGAAGATAAGAAGTTCTTGAGAAAACTGCAAGAAGAGTTATAATATTGCCTTAGCCTTTTCATAGGTTAGCTCCATATCTGGTGCACCCAATGTCGCAAGCAAAGCAAGTCACAGAGCCAACCACAGAGCAAAAGAGACCACTTCATAACGTCTTTGAAGAGCAGATTACTGTTCATCCTCTGGTACCACTGGCAAGGGCAGCCACCATTTTGCGCATTGATCCAATTTTATTGAAAGAACGGCTTGCAAGCGGTCAAATCAAAGGTGAACAACGCTCAGACAGCGATCCAGGTAGCCGAAAGAATAGCTGGTTTATATACGCCAGCGAATTCAATCGTTTGCTGAA
>JAKFVU010000024.1 GCA_021732025.1 Candidatus Obscuribacterales bacterium
GAGCAAAAAAACGTCTGGGCCAAAACTTTCTCATTGAGCCTTCAGTACTAACCAAAATTGTCGAAAGCCTCAATCTCAAGAGCGATGACATAGTCATTGAAATCGGCCCTGGTCTTGGCTTTTTGACACAGGAGCTACTAAAGAGCGGTGCTCGTGTCTTTGCCATTGAATTAGACCGCGAAATGGTAGAACAATTACACGAGTTGAAGCAGCCGAATCTCACTGTGATTCACGCCGATTTCTTAGATTTTGATATCAGCTCCATTGCACCAACTGCGGTGGCAGCAGGGGCGAAGATTAAAATCGTTGGCAATGTGCCTTATCAAATTACTACGCCGATCATTACCCATGTATTTGGCGAGATTGGTGAACCTCAGCCCTGGCTCAACTCGGTAGAGAGTCTCACCATGACTATTCAACGAGAAGTAGCTCTGCGCCTCTCAGCTATGCCGGGCAGCAAGACCTACGGTCAGCTCACTCTGCTAGGAAATTACTACAGTGTTTGTAAAATGATCATGGCAGTGGGCAAAGAACTATTCGTACCACAGCCTGACGTCGAATCAGCTGTGGTGCAAATGACTAGACTACTGAAACCTAGTGTAAAAGTGAATGATGCACTCTTCTTGCGAAAAGTAATTGCCGGGGGTTTTAGAGAGCGGCGAAAAATGTTGCGCAACAATCTTGCCTTTACCCAGCTCAGTCAAGAAACTCTGGCAGAAATATTTGAAGAGCTGGCCGTTGCTCCTTCTGCAAGAGCTGAAAACCTTCCACTCACTACATTTGCTCTCCTATCTGACGCCATTCAAGAAAGGCGCCAAAATGAAGAACGAGTAGCGACCATCTAATAAAAAGCAAAAAGCTAAATGAACAACAGAACCTCAATCGAAGTAACAGCACCAGCAAAGCTCAACCTTACATTTGAGGTACTGGGCTTACTTGAGGATGGCTATCACGAAGTGAGAACTTTGATGACGGCTATAGATTTGAGTGACACCCTCACTTTTAGCTTTGCCCAGAGTCGCGAACCAGCAATAAATATCACCATAGCCAATAACCTCGGTGCGATTCAAAAAGATAATTTCCCCTTGGGCAGTGACAATCTAATTGCCAAGGCAATTCGCATTTATCTATCTAGTATCGAAAAACCAGTGAGTTTGAAAATTGACGTATCTATCGTCAAGAAAATACCAATAGGTGCTGGCATGGCTGGAGGCTCAGCCAATGCTGCAGCCACACTACTGGCCATAAATCAATATTTTAAGGGTGAGCTAAACGCTAACCAATTGCTTGAACTAGGTGGCAAATTAGGAGCTGACGTTCCTTTCTGCTTATCAGGTGGCATGAGAGTCGGCACCGGACGCGGCGATCAGCTCAGTGACAAATTACCCAACCAAAATGCACTTGCCCTGGTGATTGCCAAACCTCGCAATCTCTCTATTGCCACTCCGTGGGTTTACTCAGCCTACGATCAAAGTGGTGAAATCTTTCACCTAGCTGAAAAGCTGAGAGATCGTCATATGACTGAGACCTTGCCCAGCGACTTTGCCAGTCAGGCTCTAGCAGATGGCAATCTTAGCGAAGCACTCAAGGCTTTTGGTAACGACTTTGAGCAAGTGGTTTTTCCTCACTATCAAGAACTCAAAGATATAAAACAGACCTTTATCAAGTTGGGTGCCCTAGGCTGTCATATGACTGGCAGCGGTCCTACTATCTTTGCCGTAACGACAGGTCGAGCCGAGGCAGAAAAGCTCAAGAGTGATTTTTATGAAGACTACTGCCAAGTTAACGAGATTGCCTGCGCCACCAAATACGACCCTATTGATCTCTGGGTGGCCAACACTGTAGAAAGTGGTGCGCAAATTCTCGAGGTCAAAAGTGAAACCTAACGCAAGTAACGTAAATAAAGTAAGCAAGCTAAATAAAGTAAGCAAGCCAAATAAAGCAAGCAAGCCAAATAAAGTTAGAGCAAAACCCAAAGTAAAAGGCCCTGAAAAGGTGACACTGGTGCCTAAGGCTAAGGCTCAACGCATCGTCGATATTCTTTGTCAGACCTATCCAGAAGCAGACTGCGAACTAAACTACGAGTCTGATTTTCAACTACTTATAGCCGTGATACTGTCGGCCCAAAGCACCGATGTAACTATCAACAAAGTGTGTGCTGAGCTGTTCAAGCATTATCCGACAGCGGCTGATCTTGCTGAAGCCGATATTGAACATATTAAAAAACTGATTAAGGCTAGCGGATTTTTCAATGCTAAAGCAAAGAACATTCAGGCCTGTGCTCAGGCCATAATGAGCAAGCATAACGGGGTTGTGCCCACCCAGCACGAACTGTTGACCGAATTACCCGGTGTCGGACGCAAAACCGCCAACGTTGTTCTGGGAGTGGCCCATGGTGTTTCTGGCTGGAGTGTCGATACCCATGTGCAACGATTATCTAGACGGCTAGGTTTCAGTAAAGAAACTGACCCCTACAAAATAGAGCTAGATCTGCAAAAAGTATTTCCCAAACAAGATTGGTCCAAGCTTTCTATAACCATTATTTGGCACGGAAGGCGGCTTTGCTTTGCCCGCAAGCCAAACTGTCCGGCTTGCCCGGTGAAAGAACTTTGCCCATCGGCGGAAGGTTAGAAGCCCAGAAGATTATCAGCACCCGGCGAGCATCTGATAAATGTGCCGATATAGAGAAAGGTGTATTAATCAGTAATTCGGGGCATTAAAATAACAGGTATAGTAAGTTCTGTCTGGCGAAAGAGGGATGGTAATGTCCGACGAAACTGTCGAATCAAAAACCAAAGTTGAAAGACTCGGGTTCTTCGAAAACATCAAAGAATCTGCAAAACACGTCGGTAAGTCGGTTGAAACCCAAGGCCGCAGCGTAAGAGTTGAAGACAAAATTTCTTCACTCTTAGTACCAGTCACTTGTATTGGCCTCACGGCTGCAGTCACCATCGGCGGCTGGTCGCGCTTAATCCTATCAACTCTAGCTCTAGCAGCACTGCTCTATTATGTACTCAGTCGCATTGGCATCATGCGCACGCTGAATGAACGCCAAGCCGCGCTGATTTGGCATATTGTACTCAGTGTCTTCCTACTAGGAATCACCTTTAGCTTTGTCTTCTTGGAAGTGCTCAATCGCATTCGCTAGGCCTAGCAATTACATCGGTGCCTTGTTCAGTGGTGCCGCCGCCGTTAGTGTGGCAACGTCTAGACAGCCGATGGCATGTAGTAACTTAGCTTGTGCTTGATCAAACTCGATTATGGCATTGGCTTTGTCTATCAAAGAATCAGTGTAAGATTTTTGCGCATTGATGACGTCTAGGTAAGTACCAACGCCTTCCTTGAAGCGCAACTCAGCCAGCCTCAAACCTTCTTCTGCATACTTTACGGCGGCTGTGGTTTCAACGATGAGATTCTCGGTGCTTACACTGGCCAAATAAGATTCGCGCACTTCCTGACAGACTTTCTCTAGTTCGCGATTAAATTCTAACTGCACCCGTCGTGCTTCCCATTGCTTAGCGCGTACTTGAGCTACTTCTTGCAGCCCAAGGCCACCGAGGTTCCACTGTACGACTCCGCCTATGGTAAACAATGAGCGAGTGGTCCAAGGGGCCGGTCCATTTCCGCCAGACGCCAGCGGTAGACCAGCAGCCGAGCTGACAGCCCCAACCGATGCACCAGAGCTGCTTAAAGAAGTCTGCTGGGTTTGTAGACTACTGAGTGATGCATTAGTAGCATATGAACCCGATCCAATTACTGTTCCGGTCACCGCCACTGATGGCAACAGGCTTGAGCGTGCCACCTTTATAGCAGCCTTAGCTGCCAGTCTTAGTTGCTCATACTTTCTCAACTCTGGTCTCTTGTCGATAGCAATTTTCAATAAATCGGCTGGACGCAGTGCCGCATCTATTAATCGTGTCTTTGCCACCATTCTGTTTCTAATGCTCAGATCAGTGCCTTGATCTATATTTAAGGTGGTGGCAAGTCTAACTGCGGCCTTTCGCCGCGCCACTTGTTGCTTGATTAGATGCTGACGGTCAGCTGATAGCTGATACTTTGCTTGTAGTACATCAAGCTCGGTGTTGACACCATTGTCAAAGAGATCTTGATTGACAACCAAGAGAGTCTTAGACACTTCTACAGCTTTAACTCTTATCTGCAATAGAACATCGTTGCGCACTAAGTCATAGTAGCGCTCAGCTGAATCAAGAAGCATATCGTTGATAGTGCCACTGAGTTCAAACTTAGAAGCGCGGTAGCGAGCCTGATTTTGCTTGGCAGTGTAGAGAATGCCACCACCCTTAAAAAGATACTGCTGAAAGCCACTGGCCATAGTTAGATAGGGGTTGTGAATACCAATGGCTAAGCCTGCTGGACTAACATAGTTACCGTCCAGTCTTTGATAGCTAATATCGTTTGTCAAAGACGGCAGAAAACCAGAAAGAGCTTGAATATAATTCCACTTCTTTTCTTGGTTATTGGTCTGCGAAATCTTGATGGGCAAATTATTTGACAGGGCCGAATTGAGCACATCGCGCAAAGTAACATCAATCGATTGATTGGCATCAATACTAAGGGGAGAGCCCTCGTTCAGTGTAATCAGCGACTTCAAAATCGGTGGTTTAACAAAAACCCTCTCGGCATCAACAAAAATGCTGCCATTACTGTTGCTAACTTCATTGGCAAGTGAATCTATACTCTCTCGCGCCGCAGCATTTTCAGGCCCCAGACCACGAAGTTTTGGCAATTCTTCAGAAGAGCGCTCGCCAATGCCCGGGGGTTTAACAGATGGCACTGGTGACCCACGCAACGCCGGGGCCTCCTGACTTCCGCCTGGTTGAGCAAAAGCAGAGCTACTTGACGTCAGAGCGGCAAAAACCAGTAAATATTGTGAGTAAGTCGCGAAACGTCGAAGGCGCAATGTAGTCAAGGGTCGCATGAGAAGTAAATGGGAGTAAATAGCCATTAAAGGCGATGTCTACCCTAAGAGTAAACAGCAAAAAGCACAAGCCTAAAGCCACAACCTGCAATGGTAAACTAAATTCATCAAAATGATGAGATAGCAGATGTGGATTGTTAGACTGGCTCTGCGCCAGGGTTATACCTTTATAGTACTGGCAATATCGATCATTATCTTTGGCAGCCTGTCGATATATAAGATGGCTATCGACATCTTTCCGACCATTGACACACCAGTGGTCAGTTGCGTCTGGACCTATACCGGCATGTCTCCATACTATATGGAAAACTTGGTGACAACAGTCACCGAAAGAGCGCTTACTTCTACCATTAATGGTATTCAGCGCATGGAATCTAGCTCGCTGTCGGGCATGAGTATCATCAAAATATATTTACAGAAAGGTACACCTGTAGGCGAGTCGGTGGCCATGGTCTCGTCGGTGGGAACAGCCATTCTCAGGCAATTACCTCGTGGTATCAGCCCACCTTTTGTAACGCGCTCGTCGGCCACCGATGTACCGGTGATACAGCTCTCGATACAGAGCAAGACTATGTCAGAAGCCGAGCTTTTCGACATCGCCAATAATCTCATTCGCACTCAGTTAGCAACAGTAAAGGGTGCGCTAATACCCTTTCCGTATGGTGGAAAATATCGCCAAGTAATGGTCGACCTCGACCCGCAGATGCTCAGAGCCACCGGACTTTCTGCTCACGATGTCATTCAAGCTATCAACGATCAAAATATTGTCTCTCCTGACGGCACTGCCAAATTAGGTAGCTTTGAATACATCATGGTGCTCAATAACATGCCAAAAACTTTGGCATTGCTAAACGAAGTGCCAATTAAAACCGTCAAAGGCGCTGTGGTTTTTCTCAAAGACGTAGCCCAGGTACACGACGGCTATCAGCCCCAGCTCAATATAGTCAACTTAGACGGCAAACGCGGCTTGCTATTCAATGTACTTAAGAGTGGCGATGCGTCAACACTATCAGTGGTGCAAGGTGTAAAAGAAATTTTACCGCGCATCAAGTCAATAGTTCCGCCCGCCTGCCAGATAGACATATTGGTAGATCAATCACTTTTCGTGCGCGAATGTGTTTCAGAAGTATTCAAAGAGGCACTCACGGCAGGCCTTCTCACAGCCCTTATGATGCTGGCATTGTTGGGCAGCTGGCGCAGTACTTTAATAGTCGCCACTTCTATTCCGCTAGCAATATTAGCTTCAATCATTGGCTTGAATCTGGCTGGTCAAACAATCAATTCAATGACGCTAGGCGGCTTAGCCTTGGCAGTAGGAATGCTAGTTGACGACGCCACAGTTGAAGTCGAAAACGTGCACCGCAATATGGCCATGGGCAAAGATATTGAAAAAGCCATACTAGACGGAGCCGAACAAGTGGCACTGCCAGCCCTAGTATCAACTCTTTCTATTTGTATTGTCTTTGTACCTCTGCTCTTTTTGACAGAGCCATCTAAATCACTGTTTGTACCTTTAGGCATGGCCGTTACCTTTGCCATGTTGGCCTCATATGGTTTATCGCGCACAATAGTGCCACTCATGTCAAAGCATCTGTTGGCCCATGAGCACGAAAACAAGGGTGAGGTTGCAAGCAAAACTTGGCTCAGCCCTTTTATCGCCATCCATAAATTTATAGACAATAATTTTGAAGCTGTGCGCGAGCAATATCAAAAGCTGCTCAGTGCCGCTCTCGATCGTCCAATGCTAACACTGTTTGCATTCTTAGGATTTTACGCCCTATCGCTTTCAATGCTGCCTCTGATTGGTGAAGATTACTTCCCGACCATTGATGGAGGGGCGCTACGCCTGCATGTCAGTGCCCATTCTGGAACTAGAGTAGAAGAGACCGAACGCATTTTCAATAAAGTAGAAAAAGCGATTCGTCAGACTATTCCCAAAGAGGAAATTGAATCAATTTCACAAAATATTGGTTTGCCCATGAGCGGCATAAACTACGCTTATTCAGACAGCCAGACAGTCAGTGAGGCTGACGGTGAAATCATAGTCACTCTCAAAGAAAAACGCAGTCACAATACTGACTATTATCAGCGCAAAGTGCGCAAGATGATGCAAGAGCAATTTCGCACTCTCGCCTGCTATTTTCAGCCGGGCGACATCGTTACCCAAATACTCAACGCTGGCCTACCAGCACCAATAGACATTCGCGTGCTCGGCATGCACCGCGATAGAAACTATGAGATTGCTAAGCGTATCAAAAGAGAAGTTGAGCGCATTCCTGGTGCAGTAGACGTTTGCTTGCACCAGGTGGTGGATGCACCACACTTAAAATGGCAAGTAGACAGAGTGCGTGCTGACGAAGTTGGTGTCACTCAAGAGGATATATCAGAGGCCTTCACTACCAGTCTAAGTTCGAGCTTTCAGACCAATCCCAATTTCTGGCTCAACTCAAAAAATGGCATAGCTTACAACTTGGCCGCTCAAACCCCGCAGCGTTCGCTGGCTAATATGAACGACATCAACCTGACGACTATAACTCCAGCCCTAACTGGCGCTGAAGAAACTCCTAGAGAGCCGCAACTACTAATGAATTTGGCCACCGTTACAAGGGCACAAACCGCAGCAGTGGCTAATCATCTCAATGTACAACCAGTATTTGATATTTACGCCGCATGTCAAGGTCGTGATTTAGGCGGTGTAGCTAAAGATATAAAAGTCATTGTAGACAAGGCCAAGGCCGACTTACCCGAACACAGCGGCACATTTATTTTCGTGGGCGGACAAGTCATGAGTATGCAACTCGCTTTTATTGCCCTAATTGCTGGCTTAGCCTTTGCCCTATTGCTGGTCTATTTCTTATTAGTTATGAACTTCCAATCTTGGAGTGATCCGCTAATTATTCTAATGGCCATCCCAGGAGCACTATCAGGCATTATTTGGAGTCTGTTTGTGACACAAACGACCTTCTCAATTCCCGCCCTCATGGGCACCATCATGACGATGGGCGTTGCCTCGGCCAATTCTATATTGATGATTACCTTCGCCAAAGAGCAGCTCGCTGAGCATAGCGATCTAGATGCCAAGGGAGCGGCACTTAGTGCCGGATATCAGCGCTTCAGACCTGTTATCATGACAGCGACTGCCATGATTATCGGCATGATTCCAATGGCGATTGGTGGTGGTCAGGGCGGTTCTCAAAATGCCCCAATCGGACGCGCTGTTATCGGCGGGCTGCTTGTGGCGACTCTATCGACTCTGATTTTCGTGCCATTGATCTTTAGTTTAGCGAGAAAAGAAAAAACTAAAAAAGCCACGGGGTTAACCCATGTGGATAGTTGAGCTAGCTCTTAAGCGGCCCCATACCTTCATAGTTATGGCACTGGCAATTGCTCTGTTTGGCGTAATGTCAATTAAGCAAATGGCAGTCGATATTTTTCCTTCGATCGATATTCCAATCGTCAGCTGTGTCTGGACATATACGGGCATGTCGCCTTATAACGTCGAGAACTTAATCACAACTGTGACAGAGCGCTGGCTCACTTCTACCGTTAACGGTATCGAACACATTGAGTCGACCTCGCTTTCTGGTATGTCGATTATCAAAGTCTATTTGCACAAGGGCACCGACATTGGTGAGGCAGTGGCCATGGTGACAGCCATGGGTAACGCTGTGCTCGAATATTTGCCCGCAGGCATGACACCACCATTTGTCACTGTATCGAGTGCCACCGATGTGCCGGTTTTGCAACTTGGTATTAACAGCAAAACCATGACTGAAGCAGAGCTATTTGACATAGCCAATAACTTTGTCCGCAACCAGTTAGCCACAGTGCAAGGGGCCACTATCCCCTTTCCTTATGGCGGCAAATATCGCCAAGTAATGATTGATCTAAATCCACAGGCGATGGTTGCCTGCGGAGTATCAGCCAACGACGTCACCAAGGCCATCAATTCTCAAAGCATCATTGCCCCCTCTGGCACTGCCAAGCTTGGCCCCTACGAGTACATTATGACTTTGAATAATGTGCCTGAGAAAATTAGTGAATTGAATAA
>JAKFVU010000043.1:0-2017 GCA_021732025.1 Candidatus Obscuribacterales bacterium
GTCTATCGGTATCAATATTTACCTGGGCTCGATGTTCATCACCGGGTGTAACTATCTGAGTAGTGGTACTTCTACTTTCCGCACCAGTTGCTCTGTCAACCGAAACAGTAGTAGTTGTCTGTTCTTTGTAAGTATCTGTGCCGACTGTTGGTGTTCCACTCTGAGCAGCGCAACCAGTGAGACAAACGACAGCTATAACCGAAAAAGCAGACTTAAGGTGCACCAAGATTTTTTGCATTTTTGCAAGCCCCGATAAAATTGAACATTCAATATGTTGACGAAATGTGAGACTGGATAAGCCCCCAAAAGTTCCCCTAATTGCCGACAGGGGTATAATATGCCCATGGAGATTGTCAACATCGCCGCCTATAAATTCGTGGGTATTCCTGAGCCCGCTGTTTTCCAGTCCCTGATAAAGGATCGCTGCAACAGTCTCGCCCTCAAGGGCACAGTTTTGCTCGCCACTGAAGGCATCAACTTGTTTCTGGCTGGTAGCAAAGAAGGAATAGCAAAGTTCCTAGACTTTCTTCAAAACGAGCCATCTTTTGATAATCGCTTTGCTGAGCTAGAAATAAAAGAAAGCATTTCTGAAAGCCAACCCTTTGGCCGCATGATTGTGCGCATTGCCAAAGAAATTATTACTATGCGCCACCCCACCATTGTGCCCGAAGCATCTCGCGCACCACACGTTGAACCAGCAAAGCTCAAAGCATGGCTTGACCAAGGCTTTGACGACGAGGGCAGAGCGGTAGTAATGATGGATACTCGCAATGGTTTTGAAGTAGAGATGGGCACCTTTGACAATGCCCTGGCATTTGACATAGAACGCTTTAGCCAATTTCCGCAAGCTGTCAAAACTCTGTCTGAGCAATCTGATTTGAAAGACAAAACCATTGTCTCGTTCTGCACAGGCGGTATCCGTTGCGAAAAAGCAGCTCTATACATGGCTGAAATTGATCTGCCGCACGTCTACCAACTGCAAGGTGGTATCTTGGGCTATTTTGAAAAAGTTGGCGGTGCCCACTGGCAGGGCGAGTGTTTCGTCTTTGACGAGCGAGTAGCTCTCGACTCGAGCCTCACACCAACCGTACATTCATACCCTGGTCGCCCGTTAAAAGATTAGCAATCACAAAGCAGTGACACATTGCTGTGAATAACACCAAACACCTTTTGCTTTGCGCTCATATTCACTCTCGCCAAAGACAAAGCTATCAAGAGATGTGCCTGGCTTTATAACTTTGTGTACGTGTGCTTCATCGTCACTTGTGCTCGAGCAAACTGAGGCACCATCGGCGGAGCCCGGTAAAATTCGAGCATCCAAAGCTGGGTTGATAAACACAGGTACTGAAAATCTTTGACGATCAATGCGCTCATTGATCACACGGTGCGGACTAGCACGAAGATAGCCACCAGTCTCAATTTCAAGCAACTCGCCAGTGTTTACCACAATAGAATTTGGCAATGGAGTAACCTTGCGCCAATTTCCTTCAATATCCTGGGCTTCCAATCCACCTACTTGATCTTGTACCAAAAATGTCAACCAGCTCCAGTCACAATGAGCTGTCACCCCCATTTGGGCAGAATCTTCGCCTCTTTTCTCTTGCGGCAAATAAGACATGGCCTTCATCAAGAGATAGGGTCTGTTTTTCATGCGCTCGGTAAAAAAGTTGCTCGGTTTGTCTAAAGCTTGAGCCAACAGAGTTAAAATATCTCTAGCAAGTGCTTCGACAGCAGCAAAATAATCTAACACACAGTTTTTAAATTCATCACTGCCAGTTGTGCTGGGCCATTGGTTCTTACCCCAGAGCTGCCAGTAGTGGTCTGTCTTTGCCAGGCCTGAGTCGCTAGCAGCAATTTCGAGCAGCGAGCTTTCTACACCAATATGAATTTGCTCACGCCAATCGCGGTAATTCTTGAGCAGTCCATATCCACGAAATTGCGGTGACTTCTTAATTGAAATAGCATCTTTGTCGCCTTGGTCACTGGCAAAGAACCATGCGGTCTTTTGCATCACTTT
>JAKFVU010000043.1:2585-8086 GCA_021732025.1 Candidatus Obscuribacterales bacterium
CTTAGAGCATTGTTTACCTGGGTCAGGGTGAGTGAACCCACGAGACTCTTCACTAAAGCAATACAATGCTTGGTGCCTTCGGCAATATCAGTAAAAATTGGTACATTATGGCGATCGGCCATGGCTCTAACATAGATGCGACCGCGATTGAGGTCATCTGCCTGTACTGAATCAATCACTGACCCATAAACATTGGCATCGGCTTTAATGTCTTCCATTACGATAGCGACTGGCTTGCGCGCACCGATCAAATAGGCTACTTCTGCTACAGACGCAACCCCTCTGGTATCGCCATTGATGACAAATAACTGTACAAGACACTCGTCTTTACGCCGCATCTCGTCGAACTGGTCGTCTTCTTTCCATGCCCCCAGTGGCATTTGTGGGTTGTGATAAGTGACCCCAGCGGCTTCCATCAAAGGAATTGTTATGTCTGTCCGCCAAGTAGTCAGTCCGCAAGCGCCACCGAGAAATACTTGTTTTGGTTCGTCGGATACTGCCAAGAAGTGCCTCCTTCAGCAAATTACACATTTAAAGCAAGATTAGCTGAACAGAATGTTAGAACAGGGGAGGCCTCCTGACAACGGGCGACATGCCCTGTCAGTGTGGTGATTACGCAGCAAATTAATCTAGCACTGAAAAAGGGAACGATCTAACTGTTTTCCAGTCTTTCACTGAAACTAACTGAAATTAGTAAGGGTGAAGAGATGAAGCAAGGCAGTCAATCAATGGGCATTAAGATTAGCCCGGACAATCTAAAGCGGTACAAAGATATTGCTTGGCTGTTGTTGAAGTACGGTAACTCTGACTTGGTTAAGTATGCCGGCATTGATCAAGCGATGCTTGGAGATTCTGCTGTATTGGCACCTGAAGCCCCTGCCAAAGCAACTGAATTAGCTGCAGATCTGGAGAAATTAGGGCCTGCTTTCGTCAAATTAGGTCAACTACTTTCCACTCGACCAGACTTTTTACCACCCATATATATTGAAGCACTTTCACGATTGCAAGATCACTGTGAGCCTTTCTCATTTGTCGAAGTAGAAAAAACCATCGTCAACGAGCTAGGCGTGAGGCTCTCCAAGGCCTTTTCTCAGTTCAATCAAGTGCCGGTGGCAGCGGCTTCACTGGGTCAAATTCACCACGCTGTGATGAGAGATGGAAGAGAGGTTGCAGTAAAGGTACAGCGACCAGGCATCAGAGAAAGTATCATTCAAGACTTGCAAATATTGGCTGATATTGCTGATTTTTATGACGCGCATACTGAGGCAGGAAAGCGCTACGAATACGGTTTGATGCTAGAAGAATTTAGCAAGAGCATTCTCGCCGAACTAGATTATCGCAAAGAAGCGCATAACCTTGAGACCATGAAGCACAATCTAAGTTCTTTCGAACTAATAGTGGTGCCGGCTCCTATTAACGATTTTACGACTTCAAAAGTTCTCACCATGGAATTTATTCAGGGTAAGAAAATCACTAATGTCACCGCTTTGGAGCTTCTCGAAATTAATGGAGAAGCATTAGCAGAACAGGCTTTTGAAGCGTACTTGAAACAAATTTTAGTAGATGGCTTCTTCCACGCCGACCCACATCCGGGAAATGTTCTGCTCACCAACGATAAGAAAATTGGCTTGCTTGATCTAGGCATGGTTGCTCATCTAACTCCTTCAATGCAAGGTAAGTTATTGCAACTTATTCTGGCAATTAGCGAGGGCAGATCTGACGCTGTCGCTGACACAGCCATAGACATTGGCACACGCAGAAGCAACTTTGACGAAGCAGCTTGTCGCAAGCAAATCGCCGCTCTTGTGCAAGCTCATGTCGGTTCAAACATTGACCAAATGCAAATAGGAATTGTCGTGCTCAACATCACAAGATCGGCAGGAGACTGCGGTATTCGCGTACCCTCCGAGCTGACAATGCTGGGCAAGACTCTCCTAAATTTAGACCAAGTAGGGCGTACTCTCTATCCAGCTTTCGATCCCAATGCTTCTGTACGCCGCCACGCAGCCCATATAATGCAGCAGCGAATGTTCAAAGACATCTCGCCTGGCCACATGTTCACCAGCATCTTAGAAGCTAAAAACTTTGCTGAAAAATTTCCTTCGCACATCAACAAAATATTAGACCTGGCTGCAAACAATAAGCTTTCAGTCAAGGTTATAGATGAACCGCTTCTCGTCGATGGTTTTCAGAAATTGGCCAATCGCATTAGCTTGTCTCTAATTCTCGCCGCACTCATAGTCGGAGCTGCACTGCTCATGCAGGTTTCAACCAGTTTCACTATTTTTGGCTATCCCGGCCTAGCAATTCTCTGCTTTATTGCAGCTGCTGGCGGTGGAATAGCCTTAGCTATCGAAATTGCCTTTTATGACCAACGGCCCCAAAAATTTGGCTCTGACGCTTCTGTTAAGCATAAACAGTAGAAGATTTCGTAGTCGCTTAGTCGACTATATATTCAATCCAATATTCCGAACGCTCTTTCCAGGCGCAGGGGGCATTGCCGCAGGTGAGTGTTACGCGCGAGGCGTTTGAATCTATCTCGATTATGTTGAAGCCATCGCGCACGGCGTCGATTGTTTCAGCATATTTTTCCCACTTCTGAATTGGTTTCTTGCACTCGGGACAAATCATCTTCTGATTAGCTATGGCGTCTTTGATTTTCTGAAGCGACATGACATCCCCAATTGAATAAATTACTGACGTTAGCTTACTCGATAGGCCAGAAAATTGTTAAATCGCCAATAAAGAAGCTTAAAACCTAAAGCGGGTCAATCTTTCACGTCTTTTTCACGCTCAAAGTCATACTATCGCATCGTTACCCACCCCATACTCTTTAATATGTCCGAGGCAGCCAATGAGTGTAAAACCCATCGATCAGCCAGCACAGGCCCCAGAAGACAAGCTGGACGCCAATAAAACTACCGTCGACAGCACTCTAGCGAATGTTGACAGAGTTGATTTACTAAAACAGTACCAGCCAGCTGATCCCGGCAAATTGAGTCTCGACATGCCCGGCCTGACACTTCAGGGCTGGCAAGATTTCAAGGTGGCCAAGTTAGACGCAGCTCCTCAAACCGATAAGGTCTCAGCCGCAACAGACCAACAAAAGCCAACAGAACTGAGCAAAGAGCAAAGAATCGATAACGCCAAAAAGGCACTCGAATCTCCAGATGCCACCATCAAACAAAAGATGGATGCCATGACGACCATCTATAAAGACTCTGAGAAGGGCAAAGATGGGCGAGTTCAAGTCACTCTTAATGACGGCGGCAAAGAGCGCATTTTTGAGATTAACAGCCTAGCTGCTGCTAAAGACGTGCACTTGCTTCAGCTCTCGACCAGAGATGCTCAAGGCAAGTCGCATCCAGTGCTGCGTGGCGTGGAGCGCAACGGTGAAATCGAGCAACAGCGCAATAAGGACGGCAGCAAAGCTGACTACCGTGGAGACTGGTGGACAGCTAACTCCAAAGACAGCACCGTGTCAAAATTTAGTCAGGAGACAAAGCTTCCCAATCAAGAATTGCAGCCTAAACTCGAAGATAAGCCTAAACTAGAAGAGAAACCTAAACAAGACGAAAAGCCTGCACCAGTCGAGACCGATAAGGGCAAAACAGCTCCTATCGTTGAGGACAGAACTGTCTTACCCGAATTCGCGCCAATACCTAGAAATCGTCCTGACTTCAAGCCAGAAGCAGAGAAACAAGAGCCTCAGCCTGAGCGCAGGCGCAGAGAAGAGATAATCATTCCTTGGAAGAATAAAGAAAGAGACGGGCAGGACACTAACCCAGGTGCGGTTCGCTCAATCAGCGAATTATCTAAGTTCTACACTCGCCAAGATGATGCTTACAGCTGCTCAGCTTTTGCTGTTGGCATGGCCAAAGCCGATCACCGCCTAGGACGTCCTATTCGTCACGGCAGCGAGTCTCAAGCTCTGAAAGATCTCACCAAAACAAACGGCATTGGCTACCGCGGTACCCTCGAGACTCTAGCCGGGCAAATGAGACAAACCGGTCTAGAAGCAAAACCTTACAGCTACGGCATGGGCAATGTCGGAGAACAAGCCATGCAAGACCTCAACCGTGAACTAGCAAAAGGTCACTCTGCTGTAGCCAAGGTTATTAACCCTCATACAGGCAATCCACACTACATATACATTGCCGGACGCGATGCCAACGGCCAATATATTTTAGGCGACCCAGACAGAAAGAACACTCAGCACTTCAAGCCAGTATCGCAACAATATCTGCAAAGAATGATGAGCCGCCGGGATGGCTTCGTCGCCACCTGGTAATAACTTCAATCAGTAATCAACAATTGTCAGTAGCATTTTTCTGCCATTATATTTTCACTTTGCTCCTTTGTTGAGAATTTCAGTGAAAGAATTGTCGTTTAACCATGGAAGATTGGCATTCTCCCAAGGTACCCTAGCCCTAGAGCCTTGCCTTCCAGACACACTAGAACTGCGCACCAAGCTTCACTGTCTTGATAGTGATGGTTTAGCAGAAGCCGGCTTTTTTGACTTTGAAGATTTGGCGGTAAAACGCGCCGAAAAAGACATCGTCTGGCTGCACCTAGCAGGCTCATTGGGCGACGAGTTCTGGAAACACTTGAGCGATTTTCTCGACCTCACCGATGAGCAAAAGAAGCTTTTACGCGGTCCGCACAAAGACTCTTTTCAAGAAGAGTTTCACAATGGCATATTTTGGTCACTAGCTCGCCCTTCAATTACTGAGCGAGTTGACGCTATCGAAAGCATCAACTTCTTTATGACCGACAAAGTCTTGGTGACAAGACAATTTAGCCATGACAGTGCCTTCACCATGGTGAGCCATAAACTGCAAGAAAAAGGTCAATATTTTGCTGATGCAACAGTTGATGTGTTGGCTGCCAAATTGATTGAAGACGTCATTAACAGCTATGTAGTCTTACTCAAACTCGGTGGCACCAGACTAGAAGAAATTCAGAACAAAATCATACTAAAACCGGGCAAGCAAGAGCTAGAACTGATTAACACAGCTCAACAGCTAATCTGGATTTTCCTCAACCAAGTCTGGCCAATTGAAACTGTTTTACTGGCTCTGGAACGCTCGCAAAGCCCTCTCATGACAGAACAAGGTAAGATTCAAATTGCCTACAGAAAAGACGAAGCTGCAGCCGTCATTCGCCTTTTTGAGACTTACAGGGCGATGTCATACAACCTCATGGACGTATATGTCTCAGGCTTGAGTCTGCGGACCAACAAGACCACCACTATTTTGACAATGATCGCCACACTATTTCTGCCACCAAGCTTGATAGCAGGAATCTATGGCATGAATTTCGCCATACCAGAAGTTCACGCTGCCTTTGGTTATTACTTCTGTCTATTTTCAATGTTCTGTGTCTCTGGCAGCCTGCTCTTCTGGCTCAAATACAATGGTCACATAGAACTAGAGTAGATCTTACTTTTCAAGACTATTAGGAGTTTAAGTTGAAGCCACAAGCAAATAATTGGCTAAGTG
>JAKFVU010000004.1 GCA_021732025.1 Candidatus Obscuribacterales bacterium
GAGGGAAGATCCTTCGCCACTATTCCAGGGACATGTTCAAAGAAACTTGGCACCGCCATCGGTGCATCGTCAGGCTCAATGACAAAGGGGTAAGCTAACAATGGATTGACGACGTTATACTCACCTGTCTCACCATGGCGCAGATAAGGAATGAGCCGTCCAATCCATCCGTTTATGCGCTCCCAACCGTAGGCCTTCTTTAGTTTGTAAATATTCTGCCAGTACTCTCTATCAATGTCACCATCAGCAGCTCGCACAAAATGGTCAAGTATTGGCCGCAAACTAGAAAGCCACCAATCCATCTCAAAGTGCGCCAAAATCTCAATCTTCTCTCTCAGCTGTCGCCAATCGCCGACAGACCCCTCTAAAGTAATTGATGGAATGCCACAAATGCAGTAAACGACATACTCAAAAAACGGTTCGTAAGCGTCCAAAATTGTTATGGCGCAAACAGTTTTCTCAAGGGGTCCAGTGGTACTAAAATCGACCATAAGTTGGTCATAAGTCTCACCAATGGTCATCCTTAGCGAATCACCCAAACCATCAATCAATAATTGCCAATCACTCTCAGGCGAATCACCATTGAAACCGTCAACCACAAAGGCAACTTCTTGCTTACCTGCATGCGAAACGAGTCTGCGACGCAACTGCTCAGGATTATTATGAACATGGCGAGCGACGCCTTGCATAATTGTTATCCAAATCATATCTGGTGACAGCGAAAGCGGCCTGTGCTCTGCAAATGCAGTATGCACGGCTGCCATTACACCATGATAGGAAATCTGGCGAATAGTATTAGAGTTGTAACCAGAACAGCTGAGAATAGGATGGAAGCCCTTTTCCTCAGCAGCTTGTAACAAAGCATTGACACCCTCATGGGTTTTCCAAGTCGCCTTTAGATTTGTGACAGGCGAAACATCGTGAACTGGAAAAGTAATAGAGCGGTCGCTTACTCGGTTAGTTATCATTTTTCTACCTTGCAGGAAGATGCTATACCAAGATCCCAATGCTTTATGCCACGACGGGGGCAATATCCAACTAATTCTTAGCTGAAGCCAACATGATCTCGTAATGTGGAAAAGAACCAATTGATGCAGCCCGGAGTAGCAAGACCATAGATAATGGCAATCACAGCAAAGGTTATGCGGGTTCTTCCTTCAAACTTAAAAGCCGTACCTCGGATTAAACAACTTAGAATTACAGCAATTCCTCCTCCTATTCCTAAAATTTCCATCCCATTAGCGAAAATATTCGCCAGACTCTCAAGACCGGCTAACTTATTGATGCGCACATTGCCCGAGCCGCAAATTTCCACCACCACCACACATTCTCTCTTGCCAGATTCAACATTTATCTTCGGTGAAGCCTGCGTCAAAACAGTCTCAGAAGCAAAATGCGAGGCACAAGCTCTGGCAATTGTGAAAGTTCCAAGTAATGCAGCGATAAACGAAGTTATTAAAGCAACACTGGCAATTAGCATTCTGATGCGTCTATGAGAAAGAATTTCCATGACAAATCCTCGGGAAATAATGGTAGTAAATGCGGTGGCATAGTTGCCACTGCAAATCGATTGCACAAAATTGTGCAATCAACAGCCTGCATTAGGAGGAGGAGGCCCCCAAAAGCAAAGCAACCATGATTGACGGCTAAACCGAATCTATTGTCGAACTAGTAAAGGCGGACGAGTCAGAATAAGTTTCTGACTCGTCAAATCTATTACCAAACCGCCGCCTTGTCAAGGGCGCGGTCTTAGACCTGCTGCAATTTCCATTTGCCACCTTTGAATTGCCAAAGCATCAAGAGCCCCAGCAGCACAGCCGGAATAGCTATCGCATACCAGCAGCCAATCGGCCCCATGCCAAAGGTAATGGTGAGCAACCACGCCAGTGGCAGACGAATGACAGCCAAACAAATGACCGAGGCCCACATCGGCCATGACGTATAACCGGCACCATTCATAGCACCCATTAGAATCAGCCAAATGGCCACGAACGGTTGAGCTAGGCCAACTACCTGAAGATACTGCACTGTATATTCAAGCACCAGTGGGTCACTAGTCATAACAGAAGCCAACGGTCTTGCTCCAAAGAAAAGCACCGCAGCAATAATTCCGTTTAGTCCGGCACCGACAATGGCAACCTTCCAACCAGCTAAAGCGGCTCTGTCTGGTTGTTTAGCACCAAGATTTTGACCAACAATTGTGGCCACAGCCATACTCAAAGCGTAGACGGGAAAACCACCAAGCATCTCTTCTAGACGCCAACCAATTTCCCACGCTGCTTCAGTAGCAGTAGGATGCAGAGTATGCGCGAATATAACTAAGAGTACGCCGTTGCCGCCCACCCAAGCTAAATCTTGCACACAAGCAGGTATGCCAATCTTCATCAGTCTCTTGAACCAATCAAACGATGCTTCACTAATCATCTTTTTCAAGTTCAAGCAATCGCCCAAATCAGATCGCTTCAATAAAACAAGCGACAAAGTCAGTCCCAAGATACTGGCAATGCCCCAAGACATCCCGATACCCGCTACCCCTAAGTGGAATGGCTTGATGCAAAGCAAATAATCTAAGGCAATTACTTGAGCTGTAATCAGCACCATAACAACCATCGGCACACGAGTATTACCACGTGCTCTAAAAATCGAATTACTTACCCACAGCACCGTGAACGGCAGTTGGGCCAATAGATCAAATTTCAGATAGTCCCATCCTAGCTTCTCTACTTCTGGTGAAGCACCAAGCAACTGCAATAGCGGCCGACACAAAATCAGACCAAGACCGGCAGAGCAGGCGCCGAAAATGACAGAGAATAATAGCGCCTGCCGAGCAGCCACGATTGTCTTCTCTTTGTCTCCTTCACCCCAAAAGCGGCTAACGAGCGCGTTGGTACCAGACGATAGCGCCACCGCTAGCAATATCATGAAAATTGATATTTGCCCACTGACACCAACAGCTGCTTGAGCCTGCGAGCCCAATTTTCCTGCTACCCAAATGTCAGCAAAGCTGGCGAATGCAATCGTCACCATGTTCAAGAACAGTGGCCACGACAGTGTCCAAATGGCTTTCCATAGAGAGCCTTTGGTGATCGCCTCATCGCCCTTCATTGGCAATTTATCGTTTGCAATTTCTTGCTTTAGACCAACATCAACATCAACGTTGATTTCATCTATATGTACGTTCATTTTTCCTCTTCAATGGCGCATGCGCCAATAGGTTCTTTCCATGAGAACTGAACACTAAGAAACAAAATCGAACCCATCTCTTGTGAAAATGGGCACAAAAAAACCAACAGCGTGCGCCGAGCCCGTAGGGCAAGTTGTCGCAGACCATTGGTAGTGAGTTAGTATCTCATGCCTCTACATTACCTTGTTTTCTAAAAAAGGCAATAGTTTGTTAAGGCACTAAA
This sequence comes from Candidatus Obscuribacterales bacterium, assembly GCA_021732025.1. GTDB lineage: Bacteria > Cyanobacteriota > Vampirovibrionia > Obscuribacterales > Obscuribacteraceae. The sequence continues at coordinate 3,408 of JAKFVU010000004.1, forward strand.
AACTGAAAGGCAAAAATTAAACTGAAAATTCGGGCCTCTAAATTGCAGTTTAATCATTCCCCCGCGCCCAGAGGGTATACACATTGCACGTACTCTCAAGTAAGCCGATTGCTAAAACAAGCATCCTCAAAGGTATTCAATGAACTCATTCGACAGCTTGCCGCTCTGGGCGTTCTTCTTGATCGTATTTTTAGTGTCGTTATTCTGGACTGAATGTGGTTATCGCTCTGGTGCTCGCCGCAGAAAATCAGACACTAGAGAACCAGATGCACCAATAGGCACGGTGGTGGCAGCAACTCTCAGCCTTCTTGCCTTCATTCTTGGCTTTACTTTCAACGTTGCCCTCGACCGCTTTGACGATCGAAGAGAAGCGGTACTAAGCGAAGCCAATGCCATAGGCACCACCTATTTACGCGCTGATTTCTTTGAGGGCGAAACCAAAGAACAAACAAGAAAGCAATTGCGTGAATATGTACAGTTGCGAATGAATGGAATATTAGCAACCCCCGAGTTTAGGCCCGCACTCACAAGAACCGAAGAACTGCAAAATCTTTTGTGGGGAACAGCAGTAAAATTTGGAAAAGAACACCAATCTCCTATTGCGGCACTATACATAAATTCGCTCAATGAAGTAATTGATATGCACGCCAAGCGCATTACCCTTGAGCTACACTCGCGAGTTCCAATCTCTGTTTGGCTAGTACTATTTGCAGTATCAGCACTAGCAATGCTTAGTGTCGGATTTTATTTTGGTCTATCTGGCAATAGAAGCTGGGCCGAGACCATGGTGCTCATCCTTACATTTGCATTGGTTATGTTGTTAGTTGCAGATTTAGACCGACCATATGAGGGCTTCATCAACGCCAGTCAGCAACCAATGATTGACTTGCAAAAGCAGATTGGAGCGCCTTAGCTAGAAACATTACAGCTATAATGAATGGATGAAGTCTAAGATATCAAACTTTCAACCAGGGGCTCTAATCCTCGCCTCCTTAGCAGCCTCTATTCTTATCGGGCCAGCCAACGCTAAGCAAACTAAGACCCGAGCTATTATAGCCCCGGCACAATTAGCAGCAACCCAAAAGTTAACTCCTGCCAAAACTATTGCAAAATCGACAACGCAAGAGCTTGTGAGTGCACCTATTTCTGTGCGGGCAGCCCACAATTTAGGATACATAGTCAGCTTTGGTCATCCTTACAGCCAGCGCCGTGGCCAACCTTTTCTGCTAAGCGTTCAGGGACATAGTCTCAAAAATAAGACGCCACAAGAAGTGAAACAGCTTTTGCAAGGCCAACCCGGTTCTGTAGTGCGCATCAGTGTACTGAACTATGACGACAAAATTGAAGATATTGATTTGGTGATACCAGCACATCGAACAACCGAAACCCTATTTTCTCCTACCGATATTTATGGCTCTATAGAGCGATTTAACACAGAAGAAATACACCCAAATCTCCTAAATATAGTTGCAACTAATAACGATTTATTAGCAAGAAGCTTTTGCGCTGACTTAGTCAAGCGGCGCACAGAAACACAAGAAAGTGAAACTAATTCTCTAAGCACTATTTTTCAATCTCTCTTTATCTCACAAGCAATTGGTGATCTTTCTTCGACGGATCACTATCTTCAGTTAGCCCTAGAAGAACTAAACCGAAATCATAATCACTTACAAACCTTACAGTTTCCATTTGCCAGCATCATCAAAAATCTTGTAGCCCTTCAGAAGGAAAAACAAGCAGTAGAAATCTGCAAGAAGTTAGCCTCTCCTGAATACCAAGCTGTTGGAGAGCATATCGAGCCATTCAAAATTCTGGAATGTCTCTCGACGATAGATTCAGTCGAGTCTCGCAATGTTCAAGCTGAACTAATTGAAAGACTCTACAAGTCTCCTTTAACAGGCCAGACGCTAAACAACGACAACCAGCTTTGGTTCGGCCAGTTTCTTGAAAAGAGAGACAAAACACCAGAGCGGGCTCTGCAGATATATAAAAATCAAAAAGACCGGTTGAACGAAAACGCCATAAAGAACCCATCGTTAGATTCGTATCAAAAGCTAGCGGCATGTTACTACCTGATGGCACAAGCAGCGTCTAAGCTTGGCCGTGGCGACGAAGCGGCCTTGAATCTGCATGACATAGAGATTCATTGCAATGTACATCTAAAAGATAAACAACTAACAAGTCTCAATCAACTCCCGCTGTTCTTTCCAACTCCTGCCGATATAGCTGCGGCAAAGACTTCGCTGAAGAAAGCAGGACTCATTCCACCACATCCTTCTATAAATTGCGAACCATGGTATGAGTGCATCGCATACGGGGTCTCTGGAGAAGAGCTCTCCAAGCAAACGCTACAATTTCCTACAGTTCAAGCATGTTTTGAAGCAATAAAAATTGGCAATAGAAATGGGGCGATCAAATTAGCAAATCACGTGCTATCTGCATATAAGAACGAGCAGCTTGAAGATAACGAAGCGATCAGTCGCCAAAATCTATTTTGCACCAACCTGAGAATTGCCAGAGCGCTGGCCGACAAAAATTGGCCGGTCGATTCTGAGCGCTTACTTAAGGAACTTTCGGCAACAGTTAAGAGTAAAAACCTCAATGCCGATTGGTCGAAAATGGCGATCTCAATGATAGAAGCCGAGCGTCTGTTAAATTCAGTTGCGAGCAAGCACTTAGACAAAAAAATTGCTAATCAAGCTTGGCAAGCTTTTGAGAATAACTACTTAAATATCAAGGCTGTGGGCTCAGACGCTACTGCTAAACGCATAAGCTTTGACTACGAAAAATGCAAGTGCATTAGACTGCTTGCGATGAACTATTCGTTTGCCGATGACCTCAAGCGCGCGAAAATATTCTTTGATCGGGCACTGCTCGTAGAGCCAGCCTTAATTACAAACGAAGAAGTTTCGAGGCGCATCGATAAACAACCCAATGAGCGCTTTTTACTCAGAATAAATATAGCCATGTTTCTTGCAAAAAAAGGTGACTACTCCGGAGCCAACAAATATATTGAACTGGCAATGTCCCAAGATCCAATGACAAATATAGACGTAGTCGGCTCATTGGCGAAGACTGCTGACATGCTTGCTCGTTGCGGACAAAACGACAGGTCGATTAGTCTACTTAAGAAAATACTTGCCATTCCAGCAGTAGATCAATACTATTCAGCCACTGCACTGAAAGCAAAGCTGGCAGCTCTTTTATTCCAGAAAGATGCGAATGTTGAGGCAACTCAACTTGCAGCTCCTACCGACAATGCGATTGGCTTAAGACTAGTAACATCCAACTACGAGAGAGCAGCTAAGGTAGCTCTAACTAAAGAAAACTATACTGAAGCTGCCAAATATTTTAGCCTTGCAGCTAAGGAGTGTACCTCACAAAATACGGCAATGCTGGCACAGTCTTTTTTGCGCAAAGCAGTAGATTGCGCTGAAAAAGCGAAGAACATTGATTCAGATGCTTTAGCAACCTACTATCTAGATTTGGCAAACAGAACAGACTACCTCACACCTGAGAATTTTCAGTTAAGAGAAAAAGCTCTGACTCTTATGAGTGATACAAACCCAAAGAAGCCTGAGGTACTGAGGTACACAACATATCTTCGCCAAGCAGCTCGCAATGAGGCGTTACCTGCGGCACAGAAAAAAGTAATGATTGTGAAAGAGAGCGACGATATTCAAGTGCGGTTAGTTAAACAACTGGAACCAACAACTACTGAACGAGAAAGCCTTCTAAAGGCCGCTCAGCTGGCCGCAAAAATGAAACTGACTGATACTGGTGATTATTGGATGGCCCTCGCCATAGCTGAAACACAGGCGCACAATATTGATGATGCTTGCGCTCACGCAAGACTCTCAATTGCAGCATACTCAAAGACTGACCCAAGAGCAACTACCAGTGAACAAATAATCGGAAATGCGGGAATAAGCCGATATCTAGCTATATACGGGTCCAGAGAAAAAGCTGCTGAAATATTCAGAGAAGCAATCAAAAGGGTTCAAGAGGTACAAGGTCAATATAGCCATGCTGCTCAAATGCAATTGGCGCAATATTTCATTTTCAGCATTGGCGACGACAATGTCACCGCTTTAAAAGCACTCGACGAACTACTCGCCACAGACTTAAATCGGGGTACATTCAGACCACCCCATCCGGGGGAGTTCATATGCCGATTCGGGCTTGGACCGATTCCAATAGAATCAAGCTCCGAAGCAATAAGCATAATCAACATAGCTATTTCTGATTGCTTCAAGCGCAAGGATTTTGCCCTCGGAAACCTTGTAGCAGAAAAGCTTATCGCAGCCGAGCGCAAACAATTTCCGCCTGGAGACTATCGCACAGCAGTTACCATAGAAATTCTAGCGCGCTGTTACGCCGACGCTGGCGACAACACAAGAGCAGAGGCGCTATATCGCGAGGCTAAACCAGTGTTAGTTAAACACGGGGAATGGCTCTATAAGTCAGATGGCAACTACCGCAAAGTTCTGCAGGCGGTGAATAAGCAAGATGAAGTGGACAAGATGGATGCAGATGCATTTTCGGACCGAGCCGAATTAATAAGAAAGGAAGAGGAGAGGCAAACCAATGCGTTATATCCTACACGCTA
>JAKFVU010000068.1 GCA_021732025.1 Candidatus Obscuribacterales bacterium
CCGTCTTGGCGAATCTCAGTACAGCGGAAGCACGGATCATCACCTTCTAACGCTATATAGATGTCTAGCAAACTAATTTTGTCGCTGGCACGAGCCAGGCGATAACCGCCCTGTGGGCCGGTTACTGTACTGACCAAGCCGGCCTTAGAAAGAGCCTGGAAGTGCTTGCGCAGGTAGGCTACTTTCAAATTGTGGAACTCTGCCAATTTCTCAAGCTTAAGACTGCGCCCCGACGGTAGAGCCCCCAACAGAGCCAGGCAATGTATTGACCACTCGACACCATTTCCTAGTTTCACAGCACTCACAAAGTCAAAAGTGATTCTCTGGTAGCCCTTTAAGGCCAGCTACTTGGACATATTATATCCAAGATTAAAAAGCTAGCAGGGGTATTGTAGACAACTTCTATCCATGATTAAATGATAGCATGAATTACGGACAATAAATATCCACAATTATCAAAGCACCTTTGATACTGCAGTTCCGTTCCAGCAACATACTAATAGAGAGGCTTAGCCATGAATTCTAGTAAAGCAGCAAGAGTTGCCGTAATCGGAGCGGGAATGGCCGGGCTCACCGCCGCTCAAAGACTAGTTGCCGGGGGAGCGCACGTTACGCTCATAGAAAAAGCGCACGGACCAGGCGGCCGAGCCAGCACACTGGAGCGCGATAGCTTTTACTTAAATCAAGGCCCCCATGCTCTATATAAAGGCGGAGCAGCCTATGAAATTCTCACCAATTTAAACATCGTTCCAGCCGGCGCCGCTCCGGCTCCCAAGCGCTCTCTGGCCATATTAAATGGCGAAATTCTAGACCTGCCAGTCGACGCCTCCTCAATCTTATCGACCAAACTTCTATCAATAGTCGAGAAAGTCGAATGGGGAATGCTCATGGGCAATCTAGCGAAGGTCGATTTAAGCAAGTTGCAAAATGTCTCTGTAACGGCATGGCTAGACAGTACTGTAAAAAGTGAACGGGTGAAAGATGTCTTCAAAACCATGGTGCGACTTGGCACCTATAGCAATAGCCCAGAGAAAATCTCAGCAGCAGCAGCGATACAGCAACTAATTATTGCTCTGCGCGACGGCGTTCTCTACCTTGACCACGGCTGGCAAAGCCTAGTTGAGAGTATGGTGCAGTCAATTGAGCAAACACTGATTCTAAGAACAGACAGCAGCTTTTCTCAAATCTATGGTGCGGAAGTGACAGCCATTGCAGCGGTGAGCAGTGCCGCGGTGAGCAGTGCCACTGTTAGCAGCCCCGCAGTTAGCAGTGCCGCTTTAGGCAATCTACACAGGCGAGAAGAGGGAGTGGAAATCACAATCAACGGCAGCAAACAATATTTCGATGCTGCTATCTTGGCTCTTCCACCCAAGCAGGTAAGTAAGTTATTGACCAATGAAACAGCACAAAATAGCGCAGAAGCAAATAGATCAGATCCAGATAGATCAGAACCAGATAAATCAGATCCAAATAGATCAGGACCAAATGCTGCACTGCAAGCCAAACTCGACGCCGTCTTACCCAGCCATGCAGCCTGTCTTGATGTTTGCTTGAAGAAACTATCAATAAGCGATCACACCTTTGCCCTCGGCATTGATCAGCCTCTCTATTATTCTGTACATTCCACTACAGCCAAAGTCGCCGAAGGTAATCAGGCTCTCGTGCATTTAGCAGTGTATTTACCCGAAGGAGAAAAAGGGACAGAAAAACACGAAAAAATACTCTTACAGCTACTGGATAAACTACAACCAGGCTGGACCGAAGAACTTGTCTACAAGCGTTTCTTGCCCAACATGGTAGCGAGTTTCGGTACGGCACTGGCTAGTGAAAACGGCTCTAACGGCTTTGCCGACGTGGCACTACCTGTAGTATCTGAAATTTCTAAATTATCTGCAATATCTACAGTACCGGCAATATCTACATTATCTGCAATTTCTGCAACACCAGCGGGAGAAAGCAAATCTCCTTCAGAACGTTTCTTTGTTTGTGGAGACTGGGTCGGCAGTGGGCACCTACTACTAGATGCCGCCATGCGCAGTGCAGTAAGCGCCGCCGATGCAGCTCTTGCCACAGTAAAAGAAAAGACCCTATGCTGCTAGTCGAGTACTCTATGAATCTTGGAAGAGCGAACCAATTCCACCGATGATGCCACCACCACCAGATTCTGATGGGCTACCGCCGGCACGAGGTGCGTGCTCAAGAATACGATTGGCCAATCTAGAGAACGGTAAGCTCTGCAACCAAACGGTACCATGACCACTTAGTGTTGCAAGAAACAATCCTTCGCCACCAAATACCATTGACTTCAAATTACCGGCTCGAGCAATCGAATAGTCAACACCTGGTGTAAAGCCAACCAAGCAACCTGTATCAACTCGCAGAGTCTCCCCTTTCAATTCTCTTTTGACAATGGTGCCGCATGCGTGAACAAAGGCCAGACCGTCGCCACTCAAGCTTTGCAGCACAAATCCTTCGCCGCCGAAGAAACCTGTTCCCAACTTCTGAGTAAAGGCTACATCAAGCTTTGTTCCTAATGCAGCACAGAGAAAACCATCCCGTTGGCAAGTCACTTGACCACCGAGCTGAGCCAAATCGAGAGGGATAATTTTGCCTGGATAAGGAGCGGCAAAAGCCACTTTCTGCTTACCTGTTCCACCATTGGTGAAATGAGTAATCATCATAGACTCACCAGCCAGCATGCGCTTACCAGCACCAAAAAGCTTTTTCATCATGCCTTGATCAGCGTCGGTGCCATCGCCCATTTTTGACTCGAAGACAATACCTTCTTCCATGTAGTTCATGGCGCCGGCTTCGGCGATAACAGTTTCGCCAGGATCTAGCTCAATTTCTACAAGCTGCATGTCATCACCGATAATGGTGTAGTCGATTTCGTGCGCGCGCATAGTGCCCATTGCTCTCTCCTTGGAAAATATCTCAGCTAGCATGCCTTAGTGTGCATGTACTACTACTACCCAACAATTAATTAGGGACGCCAGTGCTTTAAGAATGGGAGTTTATCACGTTGACTGGCCCTAAAGCTTAAGTCTCAGCAGCAGCAGAAGCGAATGCGACTGTGAATGACAGCTTTCCAAGAGCATTTAGCGAATGACTGCTGCGCGAGAGAGAATGGTGCTGCTAGAAATTAGGCCAGTATCGTGAAGAAGATCGATCTGAGCATTATTGAAGTTGACAATAGCTCGCGCTTTCTCGATCAAAGAAGATGTGTAGTCTTGCTGGGCCTTGAGCACGTCAATATTGCGTCCCACTCCGTTCTGAAAGCGCAATTGAGCTAAACGTAACTCCTCATTTGATGAGCGGACCTGAGCCACGGCCTCTTCAATCTTTCTGTCAGTCTTGAGAGTCTGTAAATACGAACGCCGCACTTCAGAAGTGACCTTGTTCAGTACTTGCTGTTGCTGTAGACCGGCTTGGCGAGCAGTCATTTTTGCGGCATAGGTGTTGGCAAGATCAACGGCGCCCAATCCTTCAAAATTCCAATTGACATTAAACCCCAGAGTATACAGAGCGGTAATCTGCCTATTGCGCACGCCCACGCCACCACTACCGACACCAGCACCAGCCAATGTGATCGGTGCCAATTCGTACTGCTTACTCAAGGTCTCACCGATGCCCAGAACATTTCCACTAAATGCGAAATTTGGTTGCAGTTTGGCAGCATTGATCACAATCTGCTTTTTTGCAGCGAGGCGAAGCTCTTCATATTGCTTTAGCTCTGGACGATTATCGATAGCAAGTTGTAGGAGTCTAGCGGCATTGGTCTGGTCTGAAACTATGCGAATCTTTTGCAAGAGCAAATCATTGGGCACAATATCAAGGCCTTGATTGGCATTGAGATATTCAGCCAATAAAATGGCTGCCTCGCGGCGAGCCACCTGCTGATCAATGAGGTTCTGGCGATCCTGCGACAACTGGGTTTCAGCTTGCAACACTTCAAGATTGGTGGCCAAGCCACCTTGTTTTAAATCTTTATTGAGAGAAAGTTGACCTTCAGAGGTCTCTACTGCCTTTACCCTGATTTGCAGGAGGGCCTCTTGTAAGAGCAAATCGTAGTATCTTTTTCCGGCTGTCTGCAAAGTATCACTAACAGTTGCATGTTTGGAATGACGAGCGGCACGAAAATTATTGCGATTTTGCAGGGCACCAAATAAGACACTACCACCGCGGTAACCGTAATATTTGAATCCAGCTGAAGTTAAGATAAATGGATTGTTAAAGCTCAATGGCTCAAGTGATTGGCCGAAAGGCACATTGGCCTTACCCTTTAAATAATTCCATTGATACGACAGGGAAATATCGGGCAAAAATTTACCCATCGATGAAACCATATTGGCTTTGCGGGCACGCTCGTTGAAAGACGATATGCCAATATCAAGATTGTTCTTGAGGGCCGCTTGCACCACATCATCTAAGCTCATCGGAACCGTTGAAGCGGCATCGAGTAATGACGAATCTACTTTCTTATCGATTGAAATTAAGGCGCTAAGCGGTGGCCGAACAATCTGAATGCGTTGGGGATCGACGTCGCTTCCAGACATGTCATCAACTGGCACAACCTCTTCAAGCGGACCATTGTTGAGGCCGCGCAGAGGAAGTTTCTGGTCTGGCACAATGTCTTGAGCTTGAACTTGATTTCGAGCTTGTGTTTGGTTTCGAGCTTGTGTTTGGTTTCGAGCTTGTGTTTGGTCTTGGGCTTGAGCTTGGTCTTGGGCTTGAGCTTGGTCTTGGGCTTGAGCTTGCGCCGGAAGTGCCAGACCAAGCGGGAGCGAGATGGAGCTAGCGATCGAGCAAAGCAATGAAAGCGAGATAGAAACTTTGCGGAACATTATGCCAACTGCCTCCCGAATTTAGATGTACTTAGTGCTAGAAGAATTACTGCAAAGGCCGCCAGAGCTAGGACATCAGGCCAAATTGCCTCCAAGCCAGCACCTTTGAGAATAATTGCCCGCACGCAAGTGACGTAATAACGCAACGGGTCAAAGAGCGACAAGAACTGGAAAAACTCCGGAATACTCTCAAGTGGTGCCACGGCACCAGAAAGCTGAATCACGGGCAAGTTGACAAAAAACGAAGTAAGCAACGACTGTCTCTGATTCTGCGAAAAGGCAGCCAGAGCTATTCCTATCGCGATCCCCACCAGAATAGCGAGGAACGAAACGAAGAGAAACAGAAAAATATTGCCCCTAAATGGTACATGAAAAACTAGAGAGCTTATCAATAGACAAACTAAGACTGTAATCATGAGCAACATTGACAGCGGAATAATTTTCGCTAGCAAAATTTGCAAAGAGTTAACTGGTGTCATTAGCAATTGCTCAAGGGTTCCTGAATCTTTCTCTCTGATTACCGCAGCACTTGAAACCAGTGTGCTGACGAGATTAAGAACCAGAGCGATTACGCCCGGCACAAAGAACCAACTACTAATAAGACCCGGGTTGTAGGCAAAACTAATCTGCGGACTAATAAGTTCACGAGAGATTTGCGAACCGGTTACCAGTTGCCGGTTGAAAGTGGAAATAATTTGACTAATGTAACCATTGGCGATACCAGCGGTATTTGCATCCACACCATCGAGCATGACCTGCATTGAAGTGGTGGTTCCATGTTTAATCTCGCGCTCGAACTCTGGCGGAACGATCAGGCCAGCTTCAAGATTACCGTCACGAACATTCTTCGCCAAGGTGGCTTCTGTGCCTCCGGCTGCCGTCAAATCGAAAACACCATTCTCTACCAATGCGGCAATCGCCTCGCGGCTGGTAGGGGAGGCAGCATGATCAATAACACCAAGTCGCAAGTGATCGACGTCGGGGCTCAGGGCAAATCCGTAGAGAAATAGTTGCAAAACGGGCATAAAGAAAAGCAAAAATATCAGCTGTTTGTCGCGCATAATCTGACGCAGCTCTTTGACAATCAAAGCTCGTATCTGGTGGCGATAATTACGTCTGTAACTGGACATATTGATTTCCATATTCGAACGGTTAGCCCCCACCAGAAAGTTGCATGCGCCGCATGATTCGGGAGGCACCTACTAATAAGACTGCAGCACAAATGGCCAGTGCGACGGGCAAGTGAATCTGACTGGAGAAATCACTGCCACGTACAAATGCATTGCGGGAGGCTTCTACAAAATAGCGAGCGGGCAAGATATTGCAAATCAACGACAAGGGATAGGTGATATTGCGCAAAGGATAAAGAAATCCCGAAAGCAGCAGGGCCGTAGTAAAACCAGTAGTGGCAACCATCTGCACTGCAGCACTCTGACTATTGGCGCGGGTGCCAACAAAGAGTCCAAACAAAACCGAGCTAGCAAGGAAGACCGTTGTCGAAATCAGATAAATAAATGGGTCGCCCACTAATCTGATACCAAACAGGGCCATGGCCATCGAAATGACAATTAGAGCTTGAACAAATGCTATGGCCGTGTAGGCAAGGGCCTTTCCTACCACGAGTTCAACAGAAGTAATACTGGATGCATAAAGCTGCAAAATGGTGCCTTGCTCTTTTTCTCGTGACATGGCAAGCGCCGACAAGAGGCAAGGAAAAATCCAGAGAATAACGGCTGTGGCGCCAGGTGCCACATAAAGAGCCTCTTCACGACCGGGATTGAACCACAAGCGCACCTTCGTGGTCACCAGATTTTTTACTTGGCTCAGCTTTTGACTGCGCAAGAAATATCCGGTGGTGGCAATTATGCTGTTCTTAATTACACGAGCATTATTGACGTCGGTGGCATCGATAATCACTTGAACATCCGATGCTTGCCCTTGTCTAATTTTCCGCGAGAATTCAGGTGGGATAGTAATAGTTGCTTTCGCTTCCCCCAAATCAAGTGGTCCCATAGCGCTACTCGACACAACGCTCGAAGCAGTAAATTTGTTGTGCACAGGGTCATGCCATGGAGCATTTACCAACTGTCCATTGGCAAAAATGGTATCGATATACTTGCGGCTCAAAGCACCACTATCAAAATTACGAACGGCAACCGGAATATTTTTCGACTCCAATCGAGTGGCATAGCCGTAAAGAAGCATCGCTACTGATGGCAGCAAAAAGGCCAAGGCGAGAGTGAGTTTATCTCTTCTAAACTGAGCAATTTCTTTTCCTGCTTGTGAAAATATTCGACGCATCGGCCTTAAACCACTCCTGAAGCGCGTTGCACAATCGAAATAAATGAATCTTCCAAGCTGAAGGCAATTTGTCGGGTTGACTGCGGCACTAATCCGCTAGCAGTCATTTCCGCAGTGAGAAGCGGCAATTCCCGATCTGGATCGTCGAAAACCACGTGCAAACTATCAGCAAACATTGACACTCGCCAAGAAACAAATTTCTGCTTCAAGAAGGCGTAGGCAGCCTGCGGATTGGCAAATCGCATCTCCACAAGTTTGCCCGGTTGACTGGCCTTAATCTGCGAGGGAGAGCCTTCAGCCACAAGTGATCCAGCCACCATAAAGCCAAGATTATTGCAGTACTCTGCTTCTTCTAAAAAGTGTGTTGTCACAAGGACGGCCGTTCCATGTCGGGAAAAATCGCGAATCAATTTCCACATTTCGCGCCTTGCCAATGGATCAACACCCGATGTCGGCTCATCCAGAAATAGAACTTGCGGCTGGTGTAGAACAGCTGCACCAAAAGACAAACGTTGCTTCCACCCACCGGGTAGCTTAGCGGTGAGCAAGCCTTCCTGCCCAGCCAAGTCGGAGCTGCGCAATACC
>JAKFVU010000085.1 GCA_021732025.1 Candidatus Obscuribacterales bacterium
ATTTGATGCCACACCAACTGGCCAACTACCGGCCCACGAAGAGGGTGGAAATGCCCTGACTCGATTTGTTAAGAGTGGATTGGCCAATCCATTTGGTCAAAGCTACTCGCCTTCACGCAAGCCGAGACATCAAAAAGAACGGCGTCACGGCGAGAACAAAGATAACGGCAATGACCCAAAGAACGGCAAACCCGGCTTCTTTGACTTCGGTGTGCAAAAAGGCAAGCAGCCGAAGGTTCAACTCCCCTTAGTCGGCAGCGTCGATCAAGGCTTGATGCAGCAAATCCTCAAGTACTCAATAGTTGTATTTGCTCTGATCGCTCTAATTGTCATTTTGTACGTTTACCTAAAACAACGCAAAGCAACCAAGATCAAAGAGTATCTTCAGACTCACAAGCCATCTACGCTGGTATTTCTGGATGTCCTTTCAGACCTGAAGCGCTACGAGTTTTTAAAAGGCCCTACAGAGACAGCTGATGAACTTTCACTGCGCCTCGGTGATCGCATTAGTGAGCTTGCCCAAAGCGGCCGCTATATTCCTGATGAATTGCCCGCCATGGTGAGCACATTCATGGAAATCTACAGCGAGGATCGATTTGGCGGAGCCGACAAGCTTGATGAGTTGACAACCATGTCAGGAAAAATCAGAACGCTAGTGCAATCTAAGGGCCGCAAATAAGAAGTTGTTTACCTTTCTGCCGACAAAGCCAAGAAAAGCTCCTAAGAGCTAGTAGAAACTGGCACAACGCGCTAAAGTGAATATACTTGCATGACTTGGCTCTCTCATTGAGTTTCAAAGAGAGTGGATAAGAAGTCAAGTTTTTAGGTTTGTCAGACAATTGGAATGCTGAGCAGCTGAGACCACAATCGATAAGATTGCCCGTCATAAGCGGCTCTATGAGGCTAAAAAAAGATATGCAACAGGTTAGAACCGGAGCACAGCAGCAACAGGAGTTCGTTCCTCCATACCCTTCAACGATTCTCGAAACCGGGATGAAAGAAGGCTTCTTAGAAGAATTGATTCTCAAAGATATTTACATGGTCAACTTTGCCCTCGGTCGCGAAATCGCGTCGAGAACAATGCTTCCATTCAAAATTATCGAAGAAATTCTAGAAGTTCTAAAGAAACAACTTCTGATTGAAGTAAAAAGTTCTGGCGGTCTAGCCGACTATGAATATTCGCCCACAGAAAAAGGGCGTGACCGGGCTCGTGCCTACTTTGACCACAATGCCTATGTCGGTGCATGTCCAGTGCCATGGAGCCGCTACATTGACTCGTTGAAGTATCAAACAATTCGTCGTGAGCACGTTACACCGCGCGACTTAGAAGTTGCTTTCTCTGACATCATGGTCAACCGCCGCACCATCAACGCCGTGGGTCCAGCCATTAACTCAGGCAGAGGGATGTTCTTGTTCGGCGAAGCCGGCAATGGCAAAACCTCAATTGCAGAAAGAATTGTACGTTCGTTCAAAGGCCACATTTTCATTCCGTATGCAGTCGAAATTGATGGTCAAATCATTCGTTTGTACGACAACCACAACCACGAACAAGTTTCAGCAGCAAACTATCCAAGAGACTACGACCACAGATGGGTTCGCATTCAACGCCCATGCGTTGTGGTTGGCGGTGAGTTGACGATCGATATGCTCGAACTGCAGTTCGACTACGGTACCAAGCTCTACGAAGCTCCAATTCAACTTAAGAGTAATTGCGGCCTACTACTAATCGATGACTTTGGTCGTCAAAGAATTGACCACAAATCTCTCTTGAACAGATGGATTGTACCTTTAGAAAAACGAGTCGACTATTTGACCTTGCACACTGGTAAAAAACTAGAAGTGCCGTTTGAACAGTTGATTGTTTTCTCGACAAACCTAAACCCAGCCGATCTTGTAGACGAAGCCTTCTTAAGACGGATTCCGTACAAAATCAATATCACCAATCCAACTGAAGACGAGTTCAAATGGATCTTCCTGCAATATTGCCAACGCACCGGCGTTCCTTACAACGAAGAAGCAGTGAACTACCTGATCGAATCACAATATCGCAGTGGTAAGCGCATGATGCGTTGCTGCCATCCTAGAGACATTGTCGACCAGGTCATCAACCTCTGCGCCTTCTTGCAAACAGACCCTAGACTCTCAAGAGAGTATCTAGACCACGCTTGCGCTGTGTACTTCGCAGCAATGGGCAAATAAACGAAGACGCTAGAAAAGTCCGCCGTTCTAAGCGGCAATAAAACTCTAACTAGCCAGCGCACTACTAGTGGTGCGCTGGCTAGTTATTTTGCGCTGCAATCTTATAGCCGCCTACAGCAGCAGGCGAGAAGCCACCTGTTAACGGGCTCTAGCTGCGCCATCTGGTTAAGCTACCTGGTGGTAGCTGATCATGTTTGTCAGGCCATCCCTTGGGTATTCTTACTAGGCGGTTTGCTGTTTTCATCCCTGACTGGTTGGCTAAGAGTTAGACAAGAACTGCAGTTCTCTATTGAGGGCAGTCTTGCCTCAGAGCCTAATTCTGCTCTCGCTCTGGATCTTTTAGCTCAAGAGCAGACTGCGACCAATCATCGAGAGGACGATCGTTCACTTGCCGAAATAACGGCACCAATCGTTGCCCTTATTTCTATTGCACTACCAGCGGTGCTTCTCACTTCATATCTCGTACTTCATATTGACTTGACGCAACTTCGCAAACCAATCAAACAACGACAAGTGGTTGAAATTGAGCTGGTGGCTCCGAGCGATACCATAGATCGCCAAGAGATTTTGCCAGCGACAAGCAAAGAAGTCGTAAGCAAAGCGCAGAAAGGGGCATTGTATACGGTGGCAAGCTCAGCTCTTCGTGGCGCTAGCGTACCCCTGTCTAAACCTGAATTTCAACAGAAGCCAGCAGCCACAGAGCCAAAGACTCAGCAAAAACTAGCTTCAGCGCATGAACTAGTCAAAGAAGCACCAGTATCACCGATGCCTCTGACCTTTAAGGCACCAAACAATTGGAAGACCATTGTTGTCGCAAAAGAAAAAGACAACTCTGTTGATTTCTCAACTTATTCGGCAAGTGCAGCAGCTCGCTCAGTAACCATAGACCGCCCAAAAACAAATGCAAGAGCTGACTCACAAAAGTTTCTAAGCGAAGTAGAGCCGGCCAACATGATTGAATCAATCGATAGCGACGGACAGTTGTCGCCCTTGACGATACAGACAGGCGGCCGATCAAAAGATGGAGCCGGAGCTGCGTCTAATCTGCACCAATATTTAAAACTGCTGAACAGTCGAGTAAAACGTTTGTGGATTCCACCTCGAGGAATAGATCGCATAGCCGTTATAGAGTTTCGAATAAATGCTAGCGGCAAGCTCATCTCGTGCAAGGCTTTAGCTCATACAGAC
This sequence comes from Candidatus Obscuribacterales bacterium, assembly GCA_021732025.1. Lineage (GTDB taxonomy): Bacteria > Cyanobacteriota > Vampirovibrionia > Obscuribacterales > Obscuribacteraceae. The sequence goes on from JAKFVU010000085.1 coordinate 3,388, forward strand.
GACTCCCGAGGGTCTGATAGCGAAGCAGAAGCAGCTGCTATGGCGGCGATAAACAAAGCCTTTCCTTTTCTTCCACTACCAGCCGAGATAAAAGCACCCCATCTCGATGTGCAATACACCTTCAACTATCGCTTCAACCAAATTGACGAGCTAAAAAACTAATATTAAGCCTCTGCCAAACGGGTATAAAAAGCATAGTGCCAACTGGCAGCTTCGATTTGGTCCAATTATTAATAGACATAACTAGGCAGGTATCATGGCTGGCGAAAAAGTTGAGAGAAGTGAGCCGACGCAAGCTGCAATCAATCGCGACGTGCAGGATAGGCTTCATAACAATATTGACATGCGAAGCCCCGTGTTCAATCACATGGAGTACGAGGGTAAATCGAAACAAATAGACGGTCCCAAACTTCAAGACTTACATATCGTTGGCGATGCTAAGACAAACGAGCACTATCGCCAGATTGCCAAAGATGGTGCCGCCTTTATCGCCATTAACGGAAACATCAATTTAGCAGTTAAACACGCCCTAGAAGAAGCAAACGACAACGACAAATTGCACGCCAAGGGCGGCAAGAATGACCACGCTACAGTAGACAAGCTACTGAGCTATATGAATAAAGAACTCTTCCACACAGTGTTTTCTGTCACCCGCGACGGGAACAAATTTATGCTACTAGATTCACGCGATAATCATGGCACCAGGCCTGCTAACCGCGACGATCTCAATGCCAGTGATCGCAGCATTCGCCATGATGCAAGCGGCAAAGCTATTTTGAATGCCCGTGAGCAATGGAATCTAGATACGAAAAGATACGTGCGCTAGTAACCCAGTGTCAGATGACCACTGAACTAACGACTGAACAGTTTGCGCATCTTCAAGAAATGGCGCTCAAGCAAATGCCAGCTAACGAAGGCAAATAGATATGTCATTGATAGGGCCAGCACAAATTTTGTGGGCCAGTGCTGCAGCTGCCAGCTAGAAGCTAACGCAGCGTTACCTTGCCAGATTTTCTCGGCCATGGCAATGGCAAAATAATGCACTAAGTACATGGCATATGTTAAGCGCCCAAAGGCAGAGAGAGCCTTGTTACTGAAGAACTTAGCGAAAGCTGGAGAGACCAAAGTAGTGGCTAGAAGTAAGAGACAACCAAGTGCTACTACACTAAAAGTAGCGATGTTGTAATAGCTGTTATAGACAATATCTGGCAGAAACATTGCACTAGGAACCACTAGAGCCACTAGTGCAGTAGCTAACAGCGGGGCAAACCGCTTTAGACGAGTCATTATTTCAGGGAAATAAAACACAGTAACAGCACAGGCTGCACCAGCCATAAGGGGCTCTAGGTGAGCGAATGTAGTCTGGTAATAGAGATTAACGGGAAAGGCAATATGGTACTGGTAGCGCGATACATACCAAAGAATTGCTCGGGCTACCAGCGAAAAAACGGCCAGTGCTGCAATTGCGCGGTAGATGGCTTTGGCAGTCGGCAAGACTTTGAGTAAGAAGGGCCAGGTGAGATAGAACTGTTCCTCTACAGCCAATGACCAGAGAGGCAAGAAGAGAAAGACTACAGGCCAGGCCAGGGCACTGGTGAACTTGAGCAAGATATTGGTGGCAAAGGTCAAACTATAGTTGCCGGCAAAAAATGTCAGTGGCAACCCTTGCTTTGCTAAAAACTCATAGAACAATGGCCAGTTGAGGGTTTGCCATTGCATCAGTGGCACGACCACACAAGCGAATAGCAGCACAAGATAGTAAACAGGCCAAATGCGCAAGGCTCGGCGAGCAAAGAAGAGTTTAAACGAAATGCTCTTGAAGCGGCTTTTCTCGGCTATTAGCAGATGGGTAATAAGAAAACCACTGAGCGAGAAGAAGACATCAACACCAACCCAACCCCAAGCACAGATAGAGTCGAGAAAGGGCAATGCTGGGGCCAGAGGGCCAACAGCAGATCGTTCGGCATCGGCCACACGCCCTAGATGATGCAGAAATACAAGCATGAAGGCAAGCGAGCGCAATCCGTCTAATTGCGGCCAATAAGCTGCCACAGCGGCCTTAGAATGAGGACTGGCAGTCTTGCTTGAAGAGTGGTTTAAGGAACCCTCTACCGGCGCAGCAATAGTTTGTTCAATCGACATTTAAGTGTCACTAACATTAGGCTGAATTTGAGAAAACGCTAGCTACCATATCATGCAGGGCTTGCCAATCAGGTTTAAAAGATTCTGACAACCGGTCAAAGCCTTAAGGTGATTAGGTATGCAGACTTTACAGCTTCTATCTGAGCGACCAGGGGAAAGCTCACGGGCATAGCCGTGCGGCAATAAGGGATGAACAAGGGCGTGACCACCTCACCAATAATCCGGCAATACGGGGGTCCTGAGCAAGATGGAATTACCTGCATGCGATAACGCGGCTTGAGCATGCTATCGGCTGACCCTCTAACCGCAGACGAGACTATTTGCAAACCCGATAAGCCAGATTGGCCGCCTTCAATCTGAATTTGCAAGGCCTCCTCAGACAATAGCAAGGTCTTGCCGACTAGGGGAGCCTTAATAGGATGTATGCCCCGAGCATTTAAATAGCGGACAAAGCTCTTGCCAATCGCTGACTGAGCTGAAAGTGTTTCATTAGTCTGCAAATTGACGGGGCAAACGAAATAATCGCAATTTCCGCGGTTAACAATTAACTCGCTCTTGGTGCAAAGCAGCTGCAGTAAAGGACTTTCAATATAAGAAACGGCGGCAAAAAGAACGAACGAGAAGGAAAGCAGCATGCAGGCAAGTCTAGGCCGACAGCGCCCCCAAATAAGCACAGCAGCAAGAGCTAAATAGTAGACAAAAATATGAGCCACTTGGGGCTTTGCTACCGACAGCGAAACAAGCGGCAGGCGAGCTAGTGCTGCAACAATATAGGTGAGCCAATCAAGTGGAAACTTCGCCAACCAATCTATTGCCCAGCATAAATAGCCGGCACCATCGAGCAAGGGCTGGCAACAAGAAAGCCACTGAGGCAGCTGACTTGAGGCCACCACGGCCAAAATGGAAGAGACGAAACCCATAATCGTCAGGGGCACGACCACCGGCTCGGCTAACAAATTAGCGGGCACCACCAAGATAGATAACTGCTGAAAGACCTGCAGTTGTATCGGTAGCACTGCAATTTGTGCAGTAACAACCACTGCCACCAGAGAGAAAAGAGCGCGCAACCAGACATTGGCAAGGTCTTTGAGCCAGGCCAATTCAACCAACGGATAGATATAGACGATACCAAATGTGGCACCATAAGAAAGCTGCAAGCCAACATCTAAAATGCTGACAGGATCAATAGTTAAAGCAAATAGCAAAGCAAGGGCCAAACTGGCGCCGTGGGCTAGGCGGACGAAGGCAAGCCGGGCCCAAAGAGCGACCAAACACATTATGGCCGCTCGACTTACCGAAGGCCCAGCACCAGCAAAGGCTGTAAACAAAACCACGCATATGAAGGGAACATAGGTGCTTAGATAGTTAGCTCGTCTGATTGTGCTATTACTTTGGCCTGGCCCCTTAGGGGTTTGCAAGAAACGACACAGCACCAAAGCTGTAGTGACAATAATGGTTAAGTTGAGACCAGAAGCAGCGAGTAGATGGGATAGGCCAACTAGCGAAAACTGTTGCTTTAAATCTTGGTCGATACTAACCACGCGATCACCTAATACCATTGACGAAAAAAGTCCACCAGAAACAGTACCGAGGTGCTGGCTATGGGCCGTTACAATTACTTTGCGCAAAGCCTCAATAGAACGGGTGCAATCAATAGAAAAAGAAGAAGGCAGACTAGTTTTATTCAATTGTTCATCGAAATCTGGTTCGAGAAAGTGCAAGTCATCAGGTTTCACACTGAGCCTGGCAAATATTCCTTTGCTCGCCAACCAAGCCGCTTCGTCAAATTCAAACGAAAAATTCTTGCCACGCGGC
>JAKFVU010000052.1 GCA_021732025.1 Candidatus Obscuribacterales bacterium
ATTCACTCGAACAATCCTAGAGACTGCACAAAGCGTCTAGAAAACATGATTCTGATGTGCGGTATGGAAATGCCTCAGAAAGCAGCCCGCGAACTAATCGCTTCTGCCATTCAGCTGATCGTACAGATTAGCCGACTAGAAGACGGTACAAGACGGGTTACCGAAATCGCTGAGATCACCGGTATGGAAGGTGATACCATCGCCATTTCGAGTATGTTCGTCCTTGAGCGGGAAGGCCGCGATGCCAGAGGCTTCTTCAAATGTCGCCACATGGGTTCAGGTCTACCTCCGAAATTCTTGGAGCAGTTGGAACAAGAAGCGGTTCCATTCAAGCTCGAGTGGCTCCGGTAAATCGAAGAAATACTAAAGGCTGCTCCCGTTGCAAAAATGGGAGCGGTCTTTTAAATTTTGAATTCCCCGCTAACTATAGAGATTTGAAATCATGAACGGCCCAGTATTATTCGTCTCAATTTTGGTGGTCGGCCTTCTTTTGATGGTCCTTCTCCGCCGCGATAGTGTTGACCAGCTCTCCAGGCTCGCTAAACACTCTCGTCGTATGGCCGAGAAGCTCAACGACAGAGCTGATCCTGAGAGCATTTTCGTCACTCAGCGAGCTGATTATTTGGCGCGCTTGCTAGCCTTGGCTGGTAAAGAAGCTGAGTACGACAAATATCGAACTTATTGGATTTGTGCCGCCATTGGTACCGGTGTTCTCTTTGCTATCGGCTTTGTTGTTGGCGGTATGGCTGAGCTTTCACCTGTTGGTTTCTTTGTTGGCTTGCCTGTTGGTGCAGCTGGTTTCGTCTATTACTTGGGCGAAGCCGCTAAGAAAAGACAAGCTCGTATGACAGAGCAATTGCCGCAGATTCTAGAAACAATGGTGTCGGCACTGAGAGCCGGTTCGCCTGTTATGGAAGTTTTCAAAGTTATCTCTGATACTGGGGTTGACCCCATTAAGAGTGAGTTCAAGCGCGGTTTGATTTCACTTCAATTAGGTAAGCCGTTCCGTGACGTTATGCTTGAGATGTCTTTTCGCATTAAGGCACCCGACTTTAAGCTTCTGACACAGGCCATCTTCATCTCGCAGGACGTGGGCGGTAACTTAGCCGACGTTGTTGCCACCATTGCCGATGCTATTCGTGAAAGATTCAAACTACGCGACTTCCTCAACGCTCTAACTTCGCAAGGTAAAGCAACAGCTACCTTCATTGGTTGCCTGCCTTATTTGATTACCGTTGGAACTTACTTCTTGACACCTGCATACATGACACCCTTTTTGAACCACCCTATTGCTAGACTAGTAATGGTAGCTTTGGTCTGCTGGGAATTATTCGGCTTCTGGATTCTCCAGAAAATGGTGACCTTCGAGGTCTAATTTCTTCTATATTCGTTTTTTTCTAAAGGAATAGTTTTCACCATGCCAATGCCTGTTTTAGCCATACTAGTCTTTACCTGTGTAGTAGCAAGCTGCTTACTGGTACTCAGGCCGGTATTCGGCATGCAGGTAGACAACTATGGCGTGCGTATTCGTCCGCGCAAACAAACCGACGAAAGCTCAGCTGAGAAGCCAAAAGATTCTGTCATTTTAAAATTGGCGGAGTTCGTTGGTCAGTTTGCTCTATCTCTAATGCCTGCTCTTGCTGACAAACGTACTGTGGTTCTGCTCAACATGGCTAATTACCGTACTCCTCAGCACATGGCAATTTTTATTGGTATTAAAGTGCTACTCACTGGATCGGTTCTAGTGATGACCTTCTTCTCTGCTATCACCAACCCAATCATGCTACTTGGTGGCTTGATTGGTGCTATCCCTACCTGGATCATGCCTAACTTCTTCCTCGGCAGCCGAGTGAAAAAGCGTCAAGATCAGATTTTGAAAGAGTTGCCAGTCATCATCGACTTGCTTATCGTATGCGCCCAAGCCGGTCTCGGTATGATGCTTGCTATCGATAAAGTATCTAAAGAAGTCGTTCTATCCTGCCCAATTCTCAGTATTGAGATGCAACAGCTGATTTCAGACGTTAAGGTGTTCGCTAAGTCTGTTCCTTACGCTATGCGTGAGATGGGTGAAAGATGCGGTGTAGACGAACTGATTAACATGGCATCAGCTCTGATCGCTGCTGAAGCGAAGGGTGCTGACATGTCTTATCCACTGCGTCAGCAAGCTGCAGCCTTGAGAGACAGATTGAAGCGTAAGAAAGAAGAAGAAGCCGGTAAGGTTCCAGTTAAGATGGTTCCTGTAATCATGGTCTTCGTTATGCCTCTGATTCTTTGTCCGATGCTTGGACCAGCCGTGGTCACCATTCTTAACGCCATCGGTCCGATTATGTCTGGCCTGAAATAAGTTCAGAAGTGACTGCAACCGCTCATAAACAAGCTTCCTTCCTGCATTTTTCTAATGCCGGTAGAGGTACTGTTTTGGCAGAAAGAGCACTGATCGCAAAGACTTTCTTCACTCGTTTAAAAGGGTTGCTTGGCACAACTTCATTGGCAGCCGGTGCTGGGCTTCTAATTGCACCCTGTAACAGTATTCATATGTTCGGCATGAAGTACGCCATTGACTGCGTCTTTCTTGATGGCGACTACAAAGTAGTTGGTCTGGTCGAAAACATTGCCCCAGGTAAAATGTCGCGAGTGTTTGGTCAGGCCAAGCAATGCTTAGAGTTACCCGCCGGTGTGATTGCTGCTAGTGCCACGCAAGTAGGCGATGTCCTAACTGTTGTAGCCAACTGATTACATCCGAGTAGCATTCACGCCAGCCTCACAGACAAGCGCTTCAATAGACCTTGCCAGGACACTGGGAGGTTGAAACCATGAAAGCTAAGTATCTTGTATTGGCGCTGGCCGCCATTTTCGTTAGTGCATCTCCAGCTTGGAGTTACCGCTGGGGCGGATATAACACTTTTGGCAATGGCTATAGCTACGGCTATGGTGGTCTAAATGCCTTGCGCTATATCTTGCCGATCGGCTCATACCGCGGCAACTACAACTATAACTCGTATAACGGAGGCTACAATCGAGTCTATTGCCCACCGAGCAATTGGCACCATCATCACCGCCGTTGGTGGTAAGCAGCTAATCGATAATGGGAATTTATCCCGCCATATTGAGTGGATTGAGAGCGCTGAAGCCATCGGGGCCAGGATTATAAGCCAAGCTGTAGGCTTGATTGAATTGTTCATCGGCTTTGGTGGCTGAATCTGGTGCAAAGTTTTCGCTCTGGTGAGTCTCTACTTTTGACAGTGTTAAGGTGCCGTGAGCGCGAATGGGCGAGCCCTGAAACTGAAAGCGCACAAGTAGTCGCCCAGTTCTGTTGTTCTTTTGAATACTATAAATGTCTTTGGCACGGCCGCCTTGCACGACTCTGACGGTGAGCCGCTCTTGGGTGCAACCGCTGCTTTCGACCATTTCAAATTGGGCGTAAATGGTGGGCGGTATCGCGCTTGAATCGACAGCTTTTTGATTGCGCCTGCGCGTATTTAGTGTTTGCAGTCTACGAGCGATATTCAGTTGTGTTTCAAAGGAAAAAGCGATCAAGAAATCGCGCACTGATTTGCCGTCACCGTTTTCAATTGCTAGCAACAAACTCTCTATATTCGCCATTTAGTAAAGTCCTTTTTGTCTGCCCCTGATGCTATGAGCTTACGGCGACAGCCATGAAAAGTTCGTGAAACTTGGAGAAAGTTATAGCGAATTTTGGTGTGAATTCTTTAGTGAAACTTTTTTGCCATTGCTGCGTATAGGTTTTCATAGACCAATGGAGGTTCAACTATGAACGCAGTATTTAGGGCGGCCAGTATGGCCATGGTAGTTGTGGCCTTGACGGTGGCTACGACTAATGACGCAGAGGCAAGACGGGGCTTCGCGCGAGGAGCCAATGGGGCCGTGGGTGGGTACGCTAGACAAGGCCAGTATGGCAGCAGCGCCGGCGGCCGGGCTGTGCGCTATGGCAGTGGTGCAGCGGGTTTTCGCGCTGGTAGCTTTGCTGGACCGAATGGTGGAACTTTTCAGGGAGCCAATGCTGGTGCTTTCAAGAAAGGCGTAGGAGGCGCACGTGCTAGTCAATTTACCAGCCAGGGGCCTAATGGTGGATCGGCTTCTGGTTATAGCAACAATGTTTACAACGCTCAGACCGGCACTGGTACTCGCAATAGTGGCAAGGACTTTAATACAGCCTCTGGTCAGTCTTATGGCTATGACGGCAGCACAAGCTACACCAAAGGATCTGGCGCTACATCGACAATAGATACACAGAATAAGGGTGATTACACTGTAGATTGGCAGAAAGGCGCCAAGCCTGTCGTTACGCCGGTACCTGCTACGCCCTAATAAGGCCTCATGATTTATAGTATGGGCATGACTGCAAGTATTATCTTTCAATCTTCTCGTCTATATGCCAGAACCTACATGCCGCAGCAAGATGCCCCTGAGGCATTCTTGCTGTACGGCGATGTGGAGGTTACGCGATTTCTTGGGTCAGTCGCAGACAGTAAGGCTACTTACGATAGTTGTATTGACGAAACTGAGCAAAGATTGGCTCGCTATGCCGCTTGTGAAGGTGGTCGTGGCATTATGGCTCTATTGCGGCAGGAAGACAATCAATTAGTCGGTACTATTTTATTGAAGCGTTTGCCTGACCAAAATTTTGAGCCAACAAGTGATTGGGAGGTCGGCTGGCACCTGCGACGCTCGGCCTGGGGGGCGGGTTATGCCAGTGAAGCCGGTGCCGCGGCCCTTGAGTATGGGCTCAAGATTCTTTCGCTGCCTCAAATATTTGCTGTGGTTGATAGCGCCAATATTGCTTCGCGCAGAGTGGTCGAACGCCTTGGCATGACTCATTTAGGGCAAACAGACAGATATTACGGCGAATTGCTCGAGTTATATTGCGTCGACCCTTCAACCGGGTTAAATCCTTAGAATTTCACGGCTTTTTCACGTCTTCACAATTACCTTAGTGATTAAGCTTGGACAAATGTTCGCTGGCTTACAGACAGGGTGGGGGTTTCCCCCCACAATAAAGAGCCTGTTTGGTCTATGATGAAGATCAGAACTTATTTTTAGCAACGGCAGTGATCAATAGTGGCAAACGATACTAAAGAAGCCGATGTAGCTCGGCCAGTAGATAAAGTAACTCCGGGAAAAGACGGTGGTGACGGTAGTCATGCCAGTTCGGAGGCCGTTGCCCTATTAGATAGAAAGACTCCAGCCATTGGTGCTGGTGTTGAAACTCCAATTAAAGACGGCTCGATGGGCACAGCACCGCCCGCTTCAGACAAGACCATGACTGATTATTGGGCTTACGGCAACAAAATTGGTGCAGACAGTGCCGGTGCTACAAAAACAACTGATGAAGCGGCCAGACCGAAAGATGGCAGTGACAGGCGAGATCCGGCCAACCAAAAGTTAGACGATGCCACGAAGGCATACACCGAGACATTGGAGAGAGCCAATCTTTCTCCTGAACAAGCGAAAGAGTTTGCGCGGCAGACCGCTGATCGCCTGCAAAAGGCTGCCGATGGCGGCAAGTTAGAAGGTACGCCTGAAGAACAATTGAATCGCTTAAACAAGGCGATGACCGACGTTCTCGACAAAACTGGCAAGCGTCCTGATGGTAAGTTAGAGAATGGCCAAACCGATCACCTAAGCGACCGTGATCGCGCCAACCTCGTCAAAGACATGGCTGCACGCCAGGCTAATCCTGATAAGTTCGTCAATCAAGGCGATCACATGACCTGCGTGCTTGAGTCGAACCAAAAACAAAGATTAGAAGCTGGTGACCCTGCCAAAGTGGCTGAACAAATCGCTTCAGTCGTCAACAAAGGTTCTGCTGAAATAGTGCAGAAAGACGGCACCACCCGTACTGTTAACGTCGATTCGCGCAGTTTCGCTCCTGACGCTGAATCTTCCAGAGAGTTTAGTACAGCTGTTCACGGCGACCAAGGCAAGCGCGGCGTGGCCGGGCAAGTTTATGATGCTCTTGCCGGTCAGACAGTGGCCGATTTGCGCTCTGAACGTGAAGGCAAGCCAAGTTCGGCTCAGGGCATTGATAAAGCCAGCTATGTTTATATGACCTCTCACGCCGATCAACTCGGCGCCAAGCCTGGTCAAACCAGCAACAACGAGGCCCTCATGGCTCGCAATGGCGACGGCTCTTACAACTTTGTCACCAACTCGCCCGGTGCCGATATCTGGCAGAGCGCCCACTTAAACATGGCCATGGGTGGTGAACCTGGTTCTATGTTCGCGAGTTCAACTGTCGTTGGCGATGGTGTGCCGCCAAAGAATGGCAACTATCCTGAAGGCTTAAGAGTGACTAGTTTCGCCGACACTAATGAGTTGCATTCCAAACTAACTGACTTCCAGAACCGCACCGGTCAGTCAGCTCAAATACTTGTAGATGCTCCATATCTCCCTGGTGGTGGGCAAAGCGGGCATGGTCTTCACGCCATGAATATTTCAGCTCTAGAAAATGGCAAGTTCAAGCTCGACAACAACTGGGCTTCGAACTATGACGTCGGTGCGGTAGATGCCGCTGTGGTGGCTCGGGCTACTAATCCTGAAGGCTCTCGTATTCCTAGCGATCGTCCACGTCCTAGCGATGGAATCGATCCAAATCATCCAGATCGTCCGACCGATCGCACCGAAATCAAACCTGGCTCGGGCCGCAACCCGAACGAGACTGTCGATCAATGGAATCAGCGCTTGCAAGAGCAACAAAAGGCCGATGAAGCGAAACAGAAAGAGCTTCAAGACAAACAAGCTAAAGACCGCGAAAAGTCTGATGCCCATGCCGCTTGGACTCAAGCTAAAATAGCCGCTGAAGCTCGTGGTGAGAAATTCTCAATACCTGAGCCATAGCTGAAAGTAAGGCGTGAATGTTACTCAAGAAAATAGGCGTGATCAAAGAGCTGCTGTTGCCGCCCGAATTCGTTCAAGGTGAACAAGAATTTGGTGGCAAAGGCAATAACTGGCGTATGAGTTATCATCC
>JAKFVU010000054.1 GCA_021732025.1 Candidatus Obscuribacterales bacterium
GAATTAGCGAATATGAATCTTTGTATAAGTTTCAGTTCACAGCCCCGCCGAATTGGCATCATGGGACTATTACCAGAGTTACGTTGGCTAAATCACCATTTTTTTGGTTGTTAAAAATTCAACGTGCGGAAAACTGTAGTTTTGGTACTCAGTTCAAGAGGCTATCCCAAGTATAATTTCTTGGGGTCTCCAGCCTGAGCTTTCAAGTAGGTCCGAAGGGAGTTTCAAAGTATATGGGTAAGTCAGTAGGCATTGATTTGGGAACAACCAACTCAGTCGTCGCGGTTATGGAAGGTGGTCAGCCGACCGTAGTTTCCAACGCCGAAGGGGGTCGAACCACTCCATCGGTCGTCGCCTTCACCAAGTCTGGTGAGCGTCTTGTTGGACAGCTTGCCCGTCGTCAGGCGGTGCTCAATCCAGAGAACACCGTTTATTCAATTAAACGTTTCGTCGGACGTCGCTTCTCTGAAGTTGAATCTGAGAAGAAGATTGTTTCCTACAAAGTTAAGGAAGGCGCTGACGGCGGATGTAAGGTTTCCATTCAAGGCAAAGAATATTCGCCAGAAGAAATTTCAGCGATGATTTTGCGCAAGTTGAAAGAAGATGCTGAAAAGTATCTGGGTGAAAAAGTGACATCGGCCGTGATTACGGTTCCTGCTTATTTCAACGACTCTCAACGTCAATCAACCAAGAACGCTGGCACCATTGCTGGCTTAGAAGTTCTCCGTATTATCAACGAGCCTACGGCAGCCGCTCTTGCCTACGGTCTAGATAAGAAAGACAACGAAACCATTCTCGTATTCGACTTAGGCGGCGGTACTTTCGACGTTTCTATTCTAGAAGTGGGCGATGGCGTCTTCGAAGTTAAGTCAACATCAGGCGATACTCACCTGGGCGGAGATGACTTCGACCACTGTGTAGTGACCTGGGTCGCTGACGAGTTCATGAACTTGGAAGGTATTGACCTTCGCAAAGACAGACAAGCTCTACAGCGTCTGACTGAAGCAGCTGAAAAAGCCAAGATTGAGTGCTCATCGGTTACTGAAACCAATATTTCTCTACCGTTTATCACCGCTGACGCTTCAGGTCCTAAGCACCTTGAGATGAAGCTTTCTCGCTCGCGCTTCAACGAATTAACCAGACATTTGGTTGAACGTTGCCGCTTCCCGATGGAACAATCTCTCAAAGATGCCAAACTAACTTATGACAACCTCGATGAAGTTGTGTTGGTTGGTGGTTCTACCCGTATTCCAGCTGTTCAAGAGCTTGTTAAGCAAGTAACTGGCGGCAAAGAACCAAACCAGAGCGTTAACCCTGATGAAGTGGTTGCAGTTGGTGCCGCTATTCAAGCCGGCGTACTTGGTGGTGAAGTTAAGGGCGTAGTGCTCCTCGACGTTACCCCACTGTCGCTCGGTATTGAGACCATGGGTGGTGTCATGACCAAACTGGTCGATCGCAACACCACAATTCCAACTCGCAAAACTGAAGTGTTCTCAACTGCTGATGATAACCAAACAGCTGTAGACATCTACGTCTTCCAAGGTGAGCGCCCAATGGCTCGCGATAACAAACTGCTAGGTAACTTCCGTCTAGATGGTATTCCGCCATCACAGCGCGGCGTTCCCAAAGTAGAAGTTACTTTCGACATTGACGCCAACGGTATTATGAACGTCACTGCTCGCGACCAATCTACTGGTAAAGAGCAACGCATCACGATTACCGCTTCTACCAACTTGGGCAAAGAAGACATCGAACGCGCTATTCGCGAAGCCGAGTCTTATGCACAGGACGACAGAAAGCGCAAGGAAGAAGCCGACGTCAGAAACGAAGCAGACAGCATCTGTTATGCCGTTGAAAGACAAGTCAAAGAACTCGGCGATCGTGTTACTCCGGGCGAAAAATCGCGTTGCGAAATGCTCGTTGGCGATCTGCGCGACAAACTCAAAGAAGAAGCCGATCTCGAAACAATCAAGAGCATCATGAACGAACTCAGAGGAGCTCTCGTTCTCTTGCAACAAGCCGCTCACCAGCGTGATGGTGGTGGTGATGGTACCGAGGGCGGTGGTGAAGGTTTCGAAGGCGGCGGTTACGAAGGTAACGGCGGCAATGGCGGCGGAGCCGGTTACGAAGGTGGCGGATACCAAGGCTCTGGCGATGATGTCGTCGACGCTGAGTTCCGCGCTTCCGAAGACTAATTCATAACTTCGAACTCTAAGAATCGAAAACCGCTCCTCGTTAATTCAAGGGGCGGTTTTTTTATAGAGATGCGGCTCAGCGCCATTTTAGCAAGCGCAAGTTGACATCTCTGCTATGCTGAATAAGTAAGCAAGGGACTATATGAGATGAAGTTACGACAATTTACTCGCCCTTGGGTTGTTGCTTTAGCTTGCACTCTATTTATACAGAGCGGAGCTGTAGCCCTTAAGGTCAAAACCAGCGGTGCCTCTCCTGACAGCGGGGCCAATAAGGCTGTCTCGTTGGGCGACCAAGCCCTCGACAAAGATATTTTGATTTTAGAGAATCGCTTTTTCTTCCATCATTACGGCCACGACCCTATTGAGAAAAGGCTCGAGCGCCTTGAGCTTCTCACTCTTGGTACTTCTCAATTTGGAACCAATAGCGAGCGCTTGAGCCACTTGAAGTCGGCAATTGTGCAGAGAGATAAGCAAGCTGCCCAAATTATGGCCGACCACAAAGTCGAGCAAGGCAAGGCTGGTTCTGGTAAAGCTGCCTTAAAAGGTGAAACCAGTTATCCAATTCTTTCTACCCTTGAGTGGCGTATCTTGAAAAAGACCTATGCTAGTGAATCTATCGATCAGCGCTTAGATCGTCTAGAAGGGCAGCTATTCGGTGTTCCAGCCCAAGCAATGTCTTATGTCGATCGTATCGAACGCTTGAAGAAGACCGCTGGTGTGGGAGTGGAGTCATTCACCGCCTCAAGATTTGGCCCTAGTTCTGGACTAGGCTCAAGATCCGGGTCTGGGCTAGGCTCTGGACTGGGCTCTGGACTGGGCACAGCGGGACCTTTCACTGCCATTCGCAAAGACCCAATGCCTCGAGCTGGGTCTGGATCTGATTTTGGCTCTAACTTTGGCTCTAACTTTGGCTCAGACTATGGTCGAGGCCAGGGCTCGCTGTTTGGAAGTCTGACCGAAAATGGCCAGCCCTTTGCCAGCTCCCCTTTTTCTGGTTCTCCTTTTTCTGGTTCTCCATTTGCCGACAGTGATTTTGATGAAGGCTCGGCCACCGATAGACTTTTGCCCGAGATGCCAGCCATGGAAAACTTCACCGATATCGGTAAACTTCGCGAATTTGCAGGAAGGTCCGGTGGCGGATCATTTTCTGGTCAAGAAATTCAAATTCACATTGGCCCCGATGGTACAACCAGTTCGGTTCGTAACTTCGGACCAGACGGAACGACCGGTTCAACCAATAGCTTTGGACCGTCTGATAATATTTTTGAGCAGTTGCAGAAGCCGATGTTTGAATTCCTCAAGCGTTTGGGCCTGGCTCCACAAATTGACAATTTGCCAAATTTAAATAAAAAGCCCGTACCCCGCGAGGAGCTACCTCCTTACTCTGATCCCAACTCGATTTGACCTCGATCTTAGAAATGGCTAACATTCAAGGGTGTAAAGTTGACTAAAATAGTCAAGTGCTATTTGGAGACCTACTTTAGTTGCCTGCCCCGTTAGTTACTCCTACAAAATCGTCCAGCCAAGCAGGGATAGCGGCAAACAAGCCTCATCCTGAAGCCCTGCCTGGGCAACATGTGTCAGAGCAGAAGAACAAGGGGTCTAAGTCGGGCTGGAAGCGACCAATCACTTGGGCCGTTGTCATTTTTTCGCTAGCTAATATTGGCCTGGCGCAGCTTTCACATATTCAGCAAGAACGCTCGGCTCGCTCAACCGGCGGCGATTTCTGGACTAATCCAGCCTTAATCGATTTAGCTATTAAAGAGTACAAAGAGCAGAAGCCATCGGCCAATGTTGTGCTTTTGGGCTCTTCTTTGATGATGTTTCCCTTTTGGGCGATGGATGCATCGTTTGATCCCAAAATTCCCGATATCGCTCACTACCATAAATCAGTGGCTCTGCAGGCCGTTCTAGAAAAAAGCGGCGTCAATAATAGTTCTGTATTCTCCCTGGCAAGTGCTGGGCAAATGAGTTCTGATGCCTATCTTTATGCCAATGAATTTCTAAAAGGTGAAAATAAGCCAGAAGTTGTGGTCTGGGGTATTGCTCCTCGTGACTTTGCCGATGACAATGTCAAAAGCCCAATGGCCACTGTGTCTTTCAAGCAGATTGTTGATCTGCATAATTTCTCAAGCTACGCCAAAACTTTTTTACCGCGCTTTGAAGACAAGGCCGAATTCATAGCTAATCACAGTTGTTTTCTTTACGGTCGCCGCTGGCGTTTTCAGAAAGAAGCCGAGCGTACTCTAGAGAAAATCAGTGCGGCAATTTCTCGTGTATTTGTGAAGCCCTCGGGCGGTGCCACTGCTGGTGGTGCTGGTTTGGCTGCTGCCAACCCGGGTGCGGCCAATTTAGTTTCGAAATCATCAGCTGGTGCTGACCTGGCCATGTCATCTTTACTGGCAGGTACGGCCGAACAACGCTGGGAGACGAGCACAAAAGAATATCGCGGCCGATATAAGAATATTGCCGAGCGTGATTTAAGCGTACAAATGTCGTGCCTCGAAAATACCCTTAAAGTCTGCCAGGAGCGCGGCATTAAAGTAGTTCTCGTCAACATGCCACTGACCAAGCTTAATCAAGATTTGATGGCTGCTGGATTTTATCAACGCTTCAATGCGCAGGTGAAGGCTTTAGCTAGCGCCCATGGCAAAGATGTTACTCTGGTAGATATGACCAATCAAAGTCAGTTTGCTGAAAGCGACTTCTGGGATACTGTACATATGAACCATATCGGTGGCTCTAAGTTGATTGGTGGAATATTACCGGCCATTCGTAGCTATTTGAGCAAGTAATGAAGAAAAAAATTCCTTCTATTATTCTCTTTTTTGTTGGCATATCTTTCTTCTTTGTCGCCAATTATTTGGCTACGTCAGAACATGAGAGTGGACCGATCGCAGCCCTGACAAACATAATATTTGGAGCCGGTGGCTGTATCACCATAGTACTTTCAGTGATTATGTTTTTTAACACTAAAGACGATGAAGATATAGAGTCAGGCTGATTATTCAGAAGCCGTCATGGCTAGTATGCGATCGCCAATGGCAATTCTCTGCACCACATCAAGGCCCTGAATCACGCCACCAAATACGGTGTACTGATTGTCTAGCTGTTGCTTGGGTCCAAGGGTTATATAGAACTGACAGCTAGACGAATCGCGGTTGTTGGGTTTCCTTGCCATAGCCACCACACCTGCTGCGTTGTGGCGAGCAAAAGGCGAGGTCTCAAGGGGTAAGTAGCGAGGCACTGTTTGACCGGGCGGAATGTAATCACCGGTGCCGTTGCCGTTCGGACAGCCACCTTGCACGACAAAACCAGGCTCTACTCGGTGGAAAGTGAGGCCGTTGTAGAAGCCCGATTTGACCATTTGCAAGAAAGCTTTGACGGTGATTGGCGCATGCTGCCTAAACAGGCGCATTGTGATTGTGCCTTTGTTGGTTTGGATGGTTACCACCGGATCCATTTGTCCATCACCCTGGTTTTGCCCTTGGGCTGCCAGTTGTTTTTGCAGTGGAGTGGCCGGAGCTGGAGGTTGTTGACCCGGTTGCAGGAAAGCAGAAGATCCTTGCGGTGGGCCGCCCATGGGCTGATTATTTACTTGTTGGCCAGCTCCCGCTTGGGGATAACCAGGAATAGAGCCAGGTCCACCCGGTGCGCCTGAGCCCCGACCAGGAATACTCGTTCCCGGTGGTATGCGCAGACGGTCGGCCGCTTTCATCATAAATGGGTTGGGCTGGTTTGGGTTGTTCATTCCCGGTATCGAACCTGACCCCTGGGCGAAGCCAGCAGCTGCTGAACCCATATTGGCCATGCCCGGTGCTGGAGTGTTGCCTGGCAACGCGCTGGCAGCTGCCGCGGCCACCGGTGCAGCGTTGTAGCGGGCGGGCATGGGCAGGGTAATTTCTGGAGGAACAAAGTCGGGATCGGTCTGGCCCGCAAGAGCCGCTTGGTTGCCAGCGAGTAGGGCCACTAGAGCCAGGCTCATTAGTCTAATTGAGTGAATGGCAACTTGACTTAGCATCAATTTTGTACCCTTTAGATGGTATTGCCGAAGCTTTTTTCATAGCCGAAATCGGTCCAAACGTCTGTATGGCTATGAGTTTGCAGGAGAGATGCCGGTAAATCTAGAGTAACTGGTTCGTCAAAAGCGCGCTCGACAATTTTTCGTTTGGCTTCAGAACTGGCCATCAGTATTATTCTAGCGCTGTTAAGAATGGTCTGAAGCCCCATTGTAATACCTGTGTGCGGAGTACTTTCAAGATTGCCAAAGGCTTCCTGATTCGCCACTCTGGTCGATTCTGCAAGCCAGATGCAGTGGGTGTAGCTAAGGGCCATTGTGCCAGGCTCGTTGAAGGCTATGTGGCCATTGCCGCCAATTCCTAAAACCGTGAGGTCGAGCCCACCGCAGCT
>JAKFVU010000067.1:0-3181 GCA_021732025.1 Candidatus Obscuribacterales bacterium
TGGCTTTGGCTTGCGCACGAGCGCGGGGGAGCCTCCGTCGCCTCGTCTCTTCAGTTCTGCTTCTACGTCCGCGATAGTTATGTTATTAACTGCCATAGGTCCAGCGCAGATTTCTTTCCATGGTGCGCCTTTCTGTGCTTGCAAGACGATCACCTCTAAGACTTGGGAGCGCACCCCGGCTCCATACTTGCTGCCGTCCATAGAAAAAACTGGACCATGAGCCTCTGCACTCTTTGAATACTCTTGCATGACAGAACCAGCTTGCACAGACGATCCGCACATAGGGCAAAAGAACCAGGCAGGATTTAGTTCACTTTTGCACTTCTGGCAGTTTTTGCTATCCATTCTTTACTCTCTGTCTTCTCGTAAAGCTCAATGCCCAAACAAGTCTTCTGCACCAGCTTGTGCGCCTTTGTCCATGTTAAGTTCATTGAAAGTCTTAACTGTTTTGTATTCTGCTGGTATATCAAGCCAGTTTTTCGGAGGAATAACAATATGGTAAGACTCAGTCTTGAGGCCAACTCCAATCGAACGCCGTAATTTATCATAGGTAAAATGAATAGGTAAAAGTGAGCAGGATGGCACTCCATAGATGCGCTCTAGAATCTGGCAAGCCGCCGCCGGTAATCCTAGGTTGGCACCATTGTAGTCTGCGCTGCGGGGCGATGTTCGTTGAATTAGACCTTGGTTGTACTGTTTGACCTGCTCCTTGGTCCAAGCTTGAGTGGTGCTAAAGCTTTCGCAAGTAAAACCAGATACATCTTTTTGCCCGGTGCGTACAACAGGAATTGACCAAGTATTAGGTAAGCCTAGCATTGGCAGCGATTTGCACATGTCGTTGATGGGAGAGAAATTGGTCCGTGGAGGCTTCCAGACAGCTCGTGAAAATGAGGAGTAGCCTACCGGATTCCACGCTGGCGGCCGTGATACAAAGGTAATTCCTGACCGCTTGCAGCTTGCCTTGAGGCCTTCGGTGCCTATCAAAACGTCAAAATCGCCAAGGATTAGACTACTTTGGTGAAGTGCCAGTAGTTTTCCAGGCGGCACCTTTGTTATTTTGGCTTGAGCCTCTGGCTTATTGCTTTTTAGATTTGGCGCAACAGTAGCGGAGCCGGCAAATGCCTGCTGAGTGCAGGTTAGGAGAAGTGCAGTCGAAAGTGAGACTATACTTGATCGCACCGATTTGCCTCAACTAAGTTATCAGTTAGGTTAGCCCCGTACTATTTAATACCCATTTTGGCAGCCAGCCACTTCTTGCTACGAGGAAAACAACGTAGAACGTTCTCGGTCATGTCGTTGTATCCACCAAGCATAAAACCAAATAACTCAGAGCAAGTTTCACGCGGTCCCCAGTCATCCTCTTTCATAAAAGTAGCAAGAGTTTCAGACATTGGCGAAGAAATAGAAGCTTTGTCGGCTTCCCATTCCTTTCTCAGCTCGGGGTCTTTTGAAATAACCATGTTGTCGTCCAACAACTGAAAACACATATTTAGAGTTGTTTGCCGAAGATGTTTAGGCGGCCTGGCCTCTTTGAGCGCAGTGCTGCCACTTACTTTGGCACGCTCATAAATGCTCATATCTTTGCCATAGATGCGGCCCGGAAGAGCAGCTAGGTCAACCCCTGATTCGTCTGGCGCTTCTTTAGCAGTTTCAGGCCAGCGATCAACAAGGTTGGGTGAAAGAGTTATTCTTGCATCTGGGATAGCGTCGAGTTTTTTTCTTAGAGGTGCTGGTAGGGCTGCTACAGCATCTTTGACGGCTTTAATTGATGCGGCGCTTACCGGTTGGTGTCCGAACTTCGGCGAAATCACCTCTATGCGAGCCATTAAGCCCTCGTCTCCCGGAGCAGCAGTGCTAACAGCAGGTGCACCACCTGTAGGGGCACTCTCGGCCGCAGCAGCGGCTACTGGTGGCATGCCTAAACGTGTGCGCAACTGATCTATAGATTTGGCGGCGGTGGCAGCTTCGCCTGTTCCCTTAAATGATTGGGCAATTATTTCATATGTTTGTAGGGCCCTTTTGTACTGGCCCATGGCCACAAAGCAATGGGCGCTATACAGCCATACTGAGGCCGATTTGTTGCCGCCCTGGATTGACTTACCGAAGTGCTCTGAAGCTCCTTTGAAATTCTTGGCACTGTAGTCTTTTACTCCTGCTGCATATTCGCCATCGCTAGCTGCTGCACTTGGCTGCGAAGCTAGAAAAGTTATTGCACTTGATAGCAGTAGCGACGGAAGAACAGCCGAAGCTATTAATTGATTCTTGTGACTTGTTTTCAACTGGGGGCCTCTTGTTTGGCAATGACTTCCTTTGCGTCAGTACAAATTATAGACCGAAGTTGGAACCGGGCGTAGTCAAGCACCCGCTAGCTATACAGGTGGTCACAGTTTGGTCACTGAACAGTCACCGATTAGTTTTAGGGCGCCGCTATTGTTGTTGCATGACTGAGGGCTACCTCAATCACTTTAATCAATTACTAAGCCAGTTCAAATCATCTTGTTGCATACATTCTTAGATTTATTCATTCTTTGAGGGTTATATCAAATGTTAGAAAGCTCAAACGCTACTGATAAGGTGGATGCAGGTTCTGAATTGGCAAACCCGGGTGCAGATCGGCTATTCGAAGAAACGCTGTCTGGAAGCGATGGAAGCCCTGTCGATCTTAGTCAGGCTTCGCGTGATCTGGTCTCAACTGGTCAGATCCCGGCTCTCGAGATTTCTTCTGATACCAGCTTGTATAGCAATGGCTCTTTCAATGCCATGATTTCAACTGAAGGTCTTACTATCGTCAACCAACCGGGTCGAGGCGTGCCAGACTTTTTTGCTCAAGTTGATGGCTTAGATGATCCAGGAATTTTTTGGAACGGTGAAGATGGTGCCATTACCAAGAGTGGCATTGATAGCTTCATTGCCGACGCCGATGCATATGCTCCGAGGCGTTCTAGCAGCCCAGTGAAAGACCAATATGTTGATGCCCTAAGAGAGATTTCGCAAAATTGGGACAATCCGGAAATGGCGCCATATAAAGACACCGCAGACACTATGACGCGAGAATCGTTTGCCGCTGGACTGGAGAGCCTTGCATCTCATCAAACCACATTGCCTAGTGCGGTTTCTGGTGACAATTCAGCTAGTATTTCAGAGACTGGTTCGGAGGATGTGCCCGCGGAGACAGTCGCCG
>JAKFVU010000067.1:3474-5751 GCA_021732025.1 Candidatus Obscuribacterales bacterium
CTTTCTGCTGGCGAGCCAGCCAGTAACGATGAAATCAAAGCCCTTATGCGTGCCATGCAGGCTCAGTATCGCGAAGAGTATCCAGAAGATCCAAATCTGGCTAGTCTGAAAGTGAACCATCAGTTCATTACTGCCGACAAAGTAGATGCGCTCCTAGAGTCAATCCCTGACCCTGCACTGAGAGAGAGCATCGCTGCCAAATTATTGCAACCAGCTGAAGCTGTTTCCCCTGCCGAAGCGCTACCTGAGACTACTACCGCTGAGACTGCTACGGCTGAGGTTGCTGTCGACCCTACAGCTGAGCCAGTAGTAGATGCCAATCCGATTTCCGATGACGCTGTTGCAAATGATGCCATTTCTGAACACATTGAGGCTAATCAGGCAGAAGCGAGTCAAGCTGAATCAGGTTTAGACGTGTCAGTACCTGCTACTGCACTCACAGACGAAGCCGCCGAGCTGTCTCAAGTTCGCAGTGGTGAGGGCCCGTATCAAGTTGCTGCACGAATTCTCGCTTCAGGCGGAAGTGCTGCTAGCAATGCCGAAGTGACCGCCTTAATGCGCGCAATGCAAACACAGTATCGCCAAGAAAACCCTGCCGACACGAATATGGCTGGTTTGAGATCTGGCTATCAGTTTCTTACAGCTGAAAATGCTGAAAGTCTATTGGCGGGCATCTCAGATTCTGGTTTGAGAGCAAGTATTGAAGCCAAAATTATGCAGCCAGCGAGCTAACCGCTGAATGGCGTCCGATAAACGCATTTCGGGTGGTCAACTGGGCGGAAAATGAGCGCTATTGAGAAGAGACAGTTTTGCCCTGCATGCTGTTGGGGATAATTATTCTATGCTCAGACCGGCCTCGTTAAAGTCAAAGATTCTCATACTGATTTCTGTGCCGCTGATTCTACAGTTGGCTTTGCTCGGCATTGTTGCGCACCTCCAAAATCAAGCAGAAGATGAAGCAAAGCGGGCCGAGTACTCAAGAAAAGTAGCTGATGAGGTTATTGAGTTAACCCGCGACATTATTTCTGTAAGAATCGAATTCGGTGACGAAGATTCTCTTGTAAAGAATCCAGACCTTGGATCTGAATACAAGAAGCTTGCTGCGAATATCGACAGGCACATACTCAATATAAAAGAGATGACTAGAGATCAACCGGCCCTCTCTAGCTCGATGGACGCAGCATTGTACAAGCTGCGTCAGACAGAAACGATCATGACTCAGATCCGTCGTAAGTATAGGGCCGCCAAACGTGAAGACAGTGTTGATCGCATGGCACTTTGGCTCAAGCTGCGCAGTGTATCGCAGGACCTCACACATCAGATGCTTAGCCTCGGTGATGCCGGAAAGGCAGTAGCAGATGCCAGCCCTGAAAAGCAAAGACAGTTTCGTGCACAAGTGCAGCAAGTCTTGATGATTGGTGGTGTGGCAAACATATTTCTTACTCTCATTCTCGGTTTTATTTTAACGCGCAGCATTGTTAGTCGATTGAATATTATGAATGACAATAGTTACAGGTTGGCTAGCAACAAGCCTTTGAATAAACTTGTATCAGGTGCCGACGAAATAACCAGACTAGACAAAGTGTTTCATAGCATGGCCAATCAACTGAGAGAGGCTGTTAGTAAAGAGAGCGCAATTCTTGAGAATGCCAGTGATTGCATTTGTTCATTTGATTCTCGGCTCAAATTTGCCAGTGCCAACCCAGCATGCGAGGACTTGTTTGCTCTTACTGCCGATGAGATTATCTACACCAATCTTTTTGACTATATTAATCAATCAAGCAAAGAATCTGCCAAGGCATATCTAGATAGGGTGAAAGAGGGTGCCACCGAAAAAGCTGTCACCATCACTATTAATAGCGCGAGAGGCGAGCAGAAAGAAGTACTCTGGTCTGCCCAGTGGGCCCGAGTTGAAGGACGCGAAGGTCCGAGCAAAGACGGTATCTTAATCTGTATCTTCCACGACGTCACTGAACAGCAAGCAGCTGAACGATTGAAGCAAGAAGTTGTAGCTATGGTCACTCACGATTTACGCACGCCACTAACCACAGTGCAAAATTACTTAGGTTTTCTAAGTGATGGAAGCTATGGAGACCCTGGTGAGATGGCGAAGAAGTACTTGGCGGGTGCACTTCGTAGCAGCGAACGAATGATGAGTCTAATAGGCGATCTTCTTGATATTGAGAAAGTAAAGTCTGGCATGATGGAAATCAGGAAGGAAAGAGTATCGTTGCAGAAAGTGTTCGAGAGCACCATAGAACAGACTGCTAGCTTTGC
>JAKFVU010000038.1 GCA_021732025.1 Candidatus Obscuribacterales bacterium
CAGGTGAGTATAACGTCGTCAATCCATTGTTAGCTTACCCCTTTGTCATTGAGCCTGACGATGCACCGATGGCGGTGCCAAGTTTCTTTGAACATGTCCCTGGAATAGTGGCGAAGGATCTTCCCTCGGGCTTGTCGCTTGTTCCATTTAAATTTAAGAGTGCCACTGAAACTGTAGGAATGCAACTAATTGGTGGCTTTGTAGGGATTGAGCAGGTCGAAGAGACCCAATCGATTCGACCAAAGCTTGGCTGGGCCGTGCGCAAAGCGGGCACTTCGGAGAGTCTATTCGACACTTTCAGTAAGCACTGTAAGATTGTTCCTGCTCTTCATTATGCGGAATTTCATGAGCATTTTGTGAGGCTCGATAATGAGACTAGATTTGGGGGCATGCCATTGCCTGGTGAAGTAGCTGCGTTTTATCGCAAATGCGACGGTATAGTTTTTCCTGATTCGACAATAGGTAGTTTTCGCCCAATGGCGAAGTTAGAGCGAGTTTGCTTGCCTGATGAAGTTGATTATTACAACGACGAACTGAATGTTGTAAAGCAGAAAGGCCGTGACATGGGCCTCACTCTTGAAGCCTATATGGAAGCCGAGAGCCTGGCTGGCCGTGAGATTCGCTTCACCGATACCCGGCAATGGCTCGCCTTCTTTGATTTTCCTGATGGTTCCTTTCTAGCGGTGGACCTCGCACCACGACCTGATGATAATCATGAAGAGGCGTTGAAACGGGTTAGGAAGATCGACCCTGCAGCTAAGTCTAGTACGATTGTTTTCGAAGGATTTAATCAGGCGCTTGAAGCATTAGCTGAGCAAGTGAAGTGCGCTGGATGAGTCGAGACTAAGATATATTTATGCGTTGTCGGATGGTCAGATGCTTAGTCGTTATCTGTTGATTGATCTTAAGAGATTTCGTAGATTGTTTCAGTCTGCCGGTCTAAGCTTAGTCTTTGTCCTTTGTATCTCTTGCGAGAGTTCCCTTGCGGAGACTACCTCAGCATCTCCCAGTGAGCAGCCTGTCGGTGCTCGGGAAACGAATGCTGAGTGTTCAGGACGCGACCAGAAACTACTTACTAATCTCTGGCTTGCTTACATTGAAAAGTCGCCCGATCTCTTGTCCGTCGTCGCGAGTCAGAGACAATCTGGCTTGAGCTGTGAAGCTCTTGCTGGATATCTCGCTAATCCGTTTTCTACCCGTGCAGCTGGACAGCCAAGTTCGGTCTCTGTTCAACCATTGCTGGCTCTTACAGATCCGAACTTTGAACCCTTATACCCTGTAATGTCGGAAAGTGAGCCAAGCTATCTTAGAGTTGGGCGTGCCAAAACTCTCACTATTAATTCTGTCAATATTTTTGCGCCAGTTAGGTCGCTAGACAAAACCGAGCAGTTGGCCGCTTCAGCGGCTCAGGCTATCGTCAATTTGTTGTGTCAACGGCTCCGGCCTGAAGCCGAGTTTTTCGCTAGCTACTTGCAGAATTCCCGTGAAATCCAAACACTTCAGTCACTTCGAGTGGTAAAGAAAAGCTCGAGTAACAGGAGAGGAAAATTGACAGTAAGTCAGTTTGAGCGTCTGAAGAACTTACAGGGTAAACACGAACAATTAAGAGTGAAGTTAGTTTCCCTAGTTGGGGAGGAAGCTGCATTGAAATTGGATAATGAGCTGCAGTTTGAGTCAGCGAAACGTTCCTCTTCCTCCTCTTACCGGGAAGAGAAATTATAGAGACTTGCCAGGCGTGAACTATTGCCATCTATTTCATGTCATGGTAAGGTCGTGATATGAACAAGCAGTTGACACTACTAAGCACTTATCGGCGCCGCTCATATCGAGGCTAGGCGCTGGTCGTCGTGCGTTTGTAGTTCAATGATTTGCTAGTCAAATAATTTGTAATTCTAGAATATCTGCTTACGACGATTGTTTAGTTCGTGATTGCCGACGCTTACATAGTTGAAGTCCATCGGCGGATGGCAGAGAGGTCGATTGCGCCTGCCTGTAAAGCAGGACTGTAACAAGCACGTAGGTTCAAATCCTACTCCGCCGATTTTTATCTCGTAGTGCTAAACTAGCGCTCACCTGCAATTTCGCATTTGGGAGAATCTTACAGTGACCTCAAGTCTAAAAGATCTGATTCAGAATATTCTGACAGAGCATCATGTTCTGCTGCGAAGAGAACTTCCACGCCTGGAGATTTTGTTGAGCGAGATTACTGCTCAACATGGTAGCCAGAATCATAAATTGCAAGAAGCATTTGAAACTTTCAAGAAAGTAAAGGCTAAGATTGAGATTCATTTAGGCGATGAGGAGCAGTTTCTGTTTCCCGCATGCCTTAAGCTTGAAAGTGGCGCCGAGGCTAATCATGTGATTGCCGAAGTATCATCCGGACCTAATCTGCTTGAGCGCATAGTGGAGATGGAAAACGAACATGAGAATTCTGGTAAGGCTTTTGAGGCGATACTAAATGTGGTGAATGCGGTGGCTTCGGCAGAAGAAAGTGCTGACACCATTTGTCATCAATTTGTTGCTGGCCTTGCCATTGTCATTGCTGATTTGAAAGTTCATGTTCAGAAAGAAAATGAACAAGTTCACCCTCGCGCAAGACAGTTGCTGTCTGCGATTTAGCATTTTTTCTAATTTGAGTTTTTATGTTTTCTTGTTTTCTTGTTTTTCATTCCTCTGTTTTAGAGTGTTTGTGAAAATCGGAACAGGTAGGAATCGAACCCACTAGGCGTACACGCCTGACTCTCTAGCAAAGAGTTTGCCCCCATGGGCCACTGTTCCAAATGAGGAGACGGTATGGACTTGCACCTACAACCCTTTTGGGGCACTTGTTTTCAAAACAAGCTCCTCATCTAGCCGGATCGTCTCCGTAAAAATGGCACCAGTGACGGAATTCGAATCCGCATTACTCCCGTGACAAGGGAGCGTCCTAAACCGTTAGACGACACCGGTATATAAATAGTGTACTGATGGATTTGCACCATCGCATGACTGGTTTGCAATCAGTTGCCTTGCTATCTTGGCTAAGTACACGTGGTCTTTAATCGAAGTGTGTGAAACTATAAAAAGTGGTGGCCGAGGATTGAATCGAACAATCGCTAAAACTCTTATCGGGAGCTTGTTTTACCACTAAACTACACGGCCATTGAGAAGTAAGGCTGTCTAATTCGTGGACTAAAATATTTTGATTTTTCATTTTGATGTACTCCAAGGGCATGAAAATTTTGGTGTTGAAAATTGGTTCCACTAGCTGGATTTGCACCAACATCAGTCCAGTCATGAGCTGAATGTCTTACTGTTAGACGATAGTGGAAAATGGCTGCGCTACCTGGGCTCGAACCAGGGACAATCCACTTAACAGGTGGACGCTCTACCAACTGAGCTATAGCGCACCATACGCACGGCAAGAATCGAACTTGCTTTGAACGCTTTAGAAGAACGTTGCCCATCCAGTAGACCACGTGCGCGTATATCGCTGCGATTAGCGCAGCAATAGCCTCTGCTGGTGCAGCAGGGAAATGGAGCCCAAGGCGTGGTATTGCACCCGCTACCTGTCGCTTACAAGGCGACCGCTCTGCTTTTGAGCTACATGGGCAAACGTGTATTTTTAAAATGGTGGAGTCTAAGGGCTTTGCACCCTTCACTTTCGGGTGCAAACCGAGAGTTTTTCTGACTAAACTAAGACCCCAGGCATTAGGCGCTGGTGGACGTTGCTCGGGCAGTGCTGGTTGTAAAAATAACATGGTGATTTGATCTCATAATAGGTGTGACAAAACGAACGATAGAGCAATTGCCTCTATCACTATTTCGTTTCATAATCCCTACCATCGAGTTCACTTTATTCACCTGAAAATGGAGCGGAATAAGAGAATCGAACTCTTTTAGCTAGCTTGGAAGGCTAGAGCACAACCAATGTGCCAATCCCGCAGGCAGAAAAATGTGCAACGAATTGCACGACCGTTTTTTCAATATACCACGAGCGAATGAAAACGCAATAGCCATTTTGAATTTTCGTTTCGCGGCAAAAAAGTTAGTTGCTTCCTTGATTTTGTATGTATTTATGTCAGACTCGATTTGTTTAGTGCGAACCTTGGATCTGGAACAATGAGTGACGACGAAGACAAAGCACCTGAGCCAAAGCTTCAGACAGAGGGGTCTGGGGCTGGTGGTGGCCGCAAGATTAAGACCGCACTGGGCTTCAGTGATTTTGGTGACGGTGGTCCCATTCCTCTTGAACCACTTGAGCCTACGGGCCCAATGCGTACAGATCCAATTAAGTACAGTCATCTTAAAGATAAAGCTATCGACGCTTTGCTTGAGTCTCCGATCAAAGACTGGCAAAGTTTTTACGATCGCTTAGTTGGGCGATTTCCAGAGTTCGATATTGCGCAAGAGGGCTTGGCGGATGTTCTAGCTCTCATGGTAATTACGTCATACGAAGCGGCTGAGCCGGTGCAGGATTTTCAGCAACTTCAAAGTGGCTGTTGCTATTTTTCTGATGAGCAACTGGTGCGTATTATTTCTGTCACTTCGCGGGCACCACGACGAAATCTATAACATAGCAAGTGATACCATCTTTCAGGTTTTAGGTTCTTAGGTTTTTAGGTTTTCCGCTTTGGCCTGCTCTCGGCTTGAGCTGTGAGAGGATTGTCTGGCCATGAATGTTTTGGATAGCGGGCTTTTAGGTCTTTCTTCACTTCGCCGTAGGTATTCTTCCAAAAACTTGCAAGATCAGGTGTGATTTGTTGCACTCGATAATTTGGTGCCAATAAATGCATGAGCACTGGTTGTCTCGACCGTGCAATTCGTGGTGTTTCAGTCATACCGAAAAGCTCCTGGATGCGCACAGCAAGCACTGGTGCCTTTCCCTCTTCATAATGCAATTTTATTTGATTGCCACTCGGCACGGGTATTTGTGCTGGTGCTTCCTGTTCTATTGCTGAAAGCTGTTCGTGGCTAAGTTGCGATTGTAATATAGAGATAAACGACTGTGACTTTAGCTCAGCAAGACTGCCCGAGCCCATGCACCAGAGTGGCAACAGGTCGCGCCATGGTTCGCTAGAAAATTGAGGCAGCTCAAGCTCTGGCATATTTTCACGCAAGCAGCTTAGGCGAGCAAGATATTGTTTGGCGTGATCGTCGACGAGAGCTGCGAGATCAATATTTGCTGCACTCAGAGCCTGAGCTAGAATTTCTCCTGGGTCAACGTCTGATGGTAGAGCTGAAACTTTTTCTTCAATTTTAAGGTCGCAGAAACGAGTGCATTTTGATGCCACTACTTTTTCTCGCACGCTATCGTAGGTGACATCTATTGAGGTTGTGATGTGCGACTTGGGCAGCCAATTTTTGTCTATGGCCGATGCTAGTCTAACGGTTGCATCTGACTGGCCAGTTTCAATTAATTCAACCGCCACAAAGAGTTCGGCATCGGTCACTGCCGAATCGGTTGAAAGTTTGACACCGCGGCCGCCAACCATTAGCGCTGTTTTGCCACCCGCTTCTCTTCGCCTGCATATACGGTCGCTAAATGCCACCATGATGGCGCGCAT
>JAKFVU010000015.1 GCA_021732025.1 Candidatus Obscuribacterales bacterium
TGCCGGAGACCGACACGAATACCGACACCACTGATACTCGGGTAGACAACGGCAGCGATACATCTACTTCTGGCACTCGTGCCTTCAATGAACTGGCCGGAAAGCTCACCGATATGAATGCAGTTAACTATGGCAACTGGCTCTCTAGCAGCATGCCTGAAGGCTTTATGGAAGAGCTTGGACCGCCACCATGGGATCCTAAAAAACTAGCTGCTTACTTGTCGAAGCATTCTAAAGACATCAAGGACAAAATGGGTAAAAAAGCTTCTGCCTTAGACAAGCAGGGCGATAAAGAAGGCGCCAAGGCAATCAATGACTTTGCCGACAATTTCGAGAAAGTGACCCAAGACCCAGCTCGTCTCGACAAATTTGCTTCGTCAATGTCTGAGTTCACTGAAAGAGCTAGCAACGGCTCAGCCAATCCTAGCGATGTGCACGCTATGTTCGATAACAATACAGGGCTAGAAGGTGCCATTCGTCGCTCGCAAATGCTTGAAGGGGCGAAGAAGTACGACACCAGTCTCGGTGGCGAAGCTGATCTAACCAAGCTCAATGCTGAGAAAGCCGCTGCCCTGATTGCTGAGCTACAGCGTGCACCAGTATCAAAGGTTAATCCGCTTGAGCCGTTCTCAGTTGTGCCGCAAGTCAAGTAGGTGGATAGTCAAATGGATACCCCGGGATTTATGAAGCGACCTACTCTTGAGGGTAATGAACGTGCCTCCGAAGGAGAGGTTCGCCCTCTTGTACATGTTGATCAAGCTGGAGTAAACCTGCTTAATCGACTTGAGCGCATAGAGCAAGCTGGCAAACTACCTGAGAGCTTTAATGGTGCCGTTGAAATTAAAAAGATCAACGGTGCCATGCTCGAGATGCACGATGGCCTAGTTTGCACCGTCAAAAATGGTGCTAATGAACTGGCTGTCGAGTATCAGAAACGTGACGGAAAGATTGTTTACAACAGTGATGGAGAGCCACAAGTAGCAAAGATTGTAGCCAATGTTGGTAACAATATTTCTGAGATTGATGCTGCTGCTCTTGGTGCCTCTGCGGGTCGAGTTAGAGTGGTGCAGAAAGGTGAAGGAGTTGGTTCGATTGTTATTACTTCTGAGGATGGTCGTACCTCGTCTACCCTGCGCACCGATTTTTGTCGGGTAGAACGCGAAAAGGTTAGTGTGGCTCCTCCGGGCGTTGGTGCCAGCGCCAGTGCCGCTGAGCAAGAGCGAGTAACTGCAATATTCAGACCGAATGGTGCTCGCGTAGACTATACCTATGGCGACCCAACTAAGCCCTTGAGGATGACTCAGGTCACCGAGCGATACACAACTTCGATGGGCACTGCAGTCACTCAATATAGTGATCGAATTGGTGATACTGAAAAGTTTGTAACCCACACTGAAGGTCTGAGTGACAAAACTGCTCCGACTTGGCGTACCGATGTCACTGCTAAAAGTGATGGTGAGCTAGCTTTTCGTGAGCTGAACGAGAAATTCTTTGTTGGACCTCGCAACCAGGGTGATGGTAATGCCTTTGACCTGCAAACTGCAAGAGAAGATTTTCTTCGTATTGCTGTGCAGAATAAAGTTTTTCAAGGCAACGAGAACACTACACTGCAGTGGATGAATCGGTTTGAGAAGAGAGGCGACTACTTTAGCGACAAGGGTTGGTTTGCACCAACTGAGTTAGATTTAGCCGATAGCTATACCAACTTAGGTAGAATTTTCACTGATTCTGTTGCTGGTCGTGCTCGTGTAGTTGGCCCTGATGAACGAAGGCTATTGGTCGAATCTGCTTTGAAAGAGCTTGCTGAGCCTAGTCGCTATATCAATCAAGGTAGCATTGGCACCTGTTCGCTCAATTCTCTCGAGAGCAACCTAGCAAATCGTCGACCGCAAGAGTTGACCCGATGGCTCAGAGAAGCGTCTACTCTCGGCTACGTGACTTCAAGGGGTGTGAACAACAAGGGTCAACATATCAAAATTCAGATGAGCGAAAATCAGCTGAACTATGAGCCTAGCTGGAACAGATCTTATTCCAACCAAATCTTCCAACTGGCCTCAATAGCTGCATTGGGATACCGTTCAAACGGTCGCGATTATGGTGGCACAACCAACCAGAATCTTGATTATGTTAGTCGTCTAGCAAGCGGTAAGAATATGGGCTTCTTAGACAACTGGACTGGCCGTGGAGCTCGCAAGAGCGACATTATAGACTCGCTGAAAAAGAGAGGCAGCGTCGCTTACATCGTGCCTGGACATTGCATGGCTATTGATGACTACGATCCTAAAACCGATCGCTTTTATGTCAACAATTGGTGGGGCGGTCAGAATGACGGTTGGCGCAGTGCTCGGTCTTTGAGCTTGCGATGACCTATTAGTGATCCCAAAAAGGCTTTTGTTAATTGGGAAGTCTGCTGGAGAAATCGCTAGCCAATCTTAGGACAGCTGCGACATTAGAGTCGGGTGGATCGGGATAGGTTATGCCAAGCTGCCTCCAGAAGTCTGTGATGACCCAGATGTCGACAAGTTCAAATTCGTCTTGTTCGAAGGCCTTCTCTTTGCCGTCAAGTTCACCTGCATTTACTAGGTATGGGCGTATTTTGGCGGGGTCGACTTTTAGACAAGCGCACATTTTCTCTGGATCTATTTTATACACTTGTTGCCCACCATCTTCTCCTTCATCTCCCCAATAGTCTGGATTTGAACAAAATAGGTGTAGTTCTTCTCCGTTGGCGCAGAAAAGATGCTCCCAGTAGTCTCCATCGTAAACGTGGATCGTGGAAACAGTTGAAAATGACTGGGATAAGTTAGTCACAGTTGAACTTCCAGTTGCTAGTTCTGTACCGGTAATTTCGCGCACAAAAGCAAAATCGTGGATGTTGAAGTACATTGGCCAGAGAACAACGCACCAGCCGTCTTGTGGTAAATAGACTGTGACATCGGTTGATTCGTCAACTTCGGCTGTGCTTGGCAGAATTTCTATGGAAACTTCTCGATGTTTGACATAGTTACTAATTGCTTCTGTTACTGAGTGTACGGACTCTGTTCGGAAAGCCGTTACAGCTAAGAAATGTCCCACTCGTCTAAATCCTCGTTGTTGCTGGAGTTGGTTTCTTCTTACTCTTCTTCGGTTGAGAGCATGCACTGCGATAACTCTCAGACGCAAGCTCAATCATTAGTTGGCTATCGTCCAACGCTTGCTCTGGCACTTGGTAATAGAACAGCGCCACAGTTTTTCCATTGCGATCATATTCAAAGTAGGTTCGCTCTGCGTTGCACGGAACCGGCTTGCCTTTGGCGTCTAAGGTTTCTTTGAGATAGAGAATTTCATCGATGATTATGGCAAACATGGTGCCACCTGCAAAAAGCCCGATGCCCCCGAACATTCGTTTCGCATCGACGTACTGCCACGGTGCAAGCAAATCGAGCACGTGAATTGTTAGGCCGTCTAATTGTTTCGTTTTTGCCTTAGGCTGATTTACCATTATCTTCACCAAGCGTGTCGATATAAGCATACCGGATCGAATAAAGGGATTGCTTAAACCAAGTCTTTGATGAAGCCCATTACTATGAATTCGGGTACCGGACTGAAGTCGATTTTTTCATAGCGGGTGTAGCCGTTGCGCTCGTACATCTCTCTGGCTGTTTGCATCAATGATGTTGTGTGAAGTACAACTTGCTTGTGTCCGCGTTCGGCAAGGCGCCTTTCGCATTCGTTCATCAGTGCCTTGGCAATTCCTTTTTGACGATAGGCTGGATCGACTGCAAGTAGTCTAATCTCTGGCTCTGGTGAGTTGAAGCTTTGTTTGCACAGAAGTACGCTACCCACTATCTTTTCGTCAATTAGATAGACGACCCGTTCTATGTCTGACCCTTCATTTATCGCCTGCGCTATATTTTTCTCGTATATTTGCCAAAAGTTTGCATCGGCATTGGCTTCAAATTCTCGGTAAGCTGCCAATGTGACATTGAGCATAGCTTCTCGCTCGTTTTCTTCGGCATCTCGAATGTCATAAGCTGCCTGAGCTTTGCTTTCTCCGCTTGTTGGAAGATTTGTCATATGGGCACCCCTACCGCAGATTTCGGTTTAATATGTATATGCATATAATGCCATAAGCTATCTTCTAATTGCAACCGATGTGCCGTTATTGCTTTGCATTTAACCAATCAGCGATGCAGGCAAATTGCACACTAACTGCTCGCCAGCGGATACACTAAGGCTCTGTCGTAAAGTAACGTCAAATGATTTAACTCAATAGATTGGGTTCATCTGGTTGGATATTGCGTAAGCGTGCTTTGGGGAGAATAAATTGAAGCTATCGTTAGCCAAAGCCTTTGTCACTTTGCTTTGCACATTTTCATTTGCCCAGGCAGTTGTTTTTGCTGATGAAATTCGCGATCATCCAATCACGTTTACTGAAAATGGTGCTCTTGCCTCTGAGTTAGAGTTTCCTGTATACGAGTGGCAGCCTAGTGATGCTGAACCCACCGAGATGATTCTGGCTATTCACGGTCTGACTTTGCATGGCAGAAGTTACAGTCTTTTGGGTAAAGCGTTTGCCGCTGGTGGCTTTTACTTTGTCTCCTCCGATATGCGTGGATTTGGGCTTTGCCAGCCGCACTTCTCAGCCAAACACGAATGGTGCAAAAACTATGATTGCAAGTGGAAAGTAGATTACGTCAAGAGCTACACAGACATTGTTTGTCTTGCTCAAAAAATGCGAAAAAAACATCCTGGTTTAAAGCTTACAGTTATAGGTGAGAGTTTGGGTTCAACCCTGGCACTACAAATTGCTGCAGAACATCCAGAGCTGGTTGATCGGGTAATACTATCGGCACCAGCCGTGAAGCTGAATCATGCCATGTTTACCAACTCGCAGAATGTAAAATCTGGTCTGTATGCAGCTTTGATAAGCCCGCGATTTCAAATGAACTTGCAAGGTTT